>DATIOC010000011.1:0-36251 GCA_035473555.1 Solirubrobacterales bacterium | reverse complement strand
GACGCCCTCCTCAACTACGTAACCGCGCTCTCCTTCGCCCGCCCCGGCGAGGACCTGACCGACCGCTACTGGCCGGCCGACCTGCACGTGATGGCGAAGGACATCCTCAAGTTCCACGCCGTGATCTGGCCGGCGCTGTTGATGGCCGCCGAGCTCGCGCTTCCGAAGCGGATGGTCATCCACGGCTTCCTGCTGATGGGCGAGAAAAAGATGTCGAAGAGCCTCGGCAACGTGCTCGACCCCTTCGCGGTGATCGACCGCTTCGGCGCCGACGCGCTGCGCTTCTACCTTTTCCGCGAGGTCAGCTTCGGCCAGGACGGCTCGATCTCCACCGCCGGCTTCGAGTCCCGTTATGAGACCGAGCTCGCCAACGACTACGGCAACCTCGCCAGCCGGGTGCTGGCGATGGTCGACCGCTACCGCGACGGCACTGTGCCGGTCGCCCAGGTCGACGCGCCGCTCGCCGAGGACTTCGATGGCGCGGTCGGCCGCTTCAGCGAGCTGCTCGACCGGGCCGAGCTGACCCAGGCCCTCGACCTCGTCTGGGTCCTGGTCCGGCGCCTCAACCGCTACGTCGAGGAAACCCAGCCGTGGGTCCTGGCCAAGGACGAGGCCGACCCCGAGCGGCTCGACGAAGTCCTCTACAACCTGACCGAGGGGCTGCGGGTGGTGACCCTGCTGCTCGTCCCCTACCTGCCGCAGGCGAGCGAGACGCTGCTCGCGGCGCTCGCCGAAGAGGGCCGCGCCCTGGCTGAGCTCGGCTCGCGCCCGGGCGGCCAGCAGGTCGAACGGGTGCCGCCGCTCTTCCCGAAGATCGAGTCCTAAGCGAGCAGCTCCGGCCCGATCTCCTCGGGCCGGGTGAGGCCGCAGAGGGCCATCGTCAGGTCGAGCTCGGCGAGGACCATCTTCAGCACGGTCTCGACGCCGGCCTGGCCGTCTAGCGCCAGGCCCCAGATGTAGGGGCGGCCGAGGCAGACGGCGTCGGCGCCGAGGGCGAGCGCCTTGAGGACGTCGGCGCCGCCGCGGATGCCGCTGTCGAAGAGGATCGTGAGCTCATCGCCGGCCGCGGCGGCGATCGCGGACAGGGCGTCGAGGGAGGCGATCGCGCCGTCGACCTGGCGGCCGCCGTGGTTGGAGACGACGATGCCGTCGATGCCGCGCCGCGCGGCCTCGCGGGCGTCGTCGGGGTGCTGGATCCCCTTGACTACGATCGGCAGCGAGGTCATCTCGCGCAGCTGGGCGAGGTCGTCCCAGTTGAGCGAGGGGTTGGCCTGGATGCCGAGGAAGTGGCCGGTCGCGGCGCCGACGTCCTCCTCCGGCGGCTTCTCGAGTGCGGCGCGGAAGACCGGGTCCTGGAAGTAGTTGGCGACGCCCATCCCATTGAGGAACGGCAGCCAGGCCTGCTGCAGGTCGCGCGGCTTCCAGCCGGGGATGAAGGTGTCGACGGTGAGGACGATCGCGCCGTATCCCGCCCGCTCGGCGCGCTCGACCATGCTGCGGGCCAGCGTTGGGCCAGTAGAGCTGGAACCAGCGCGGCGCGTCGCCCCCGGCGGCGGCGATCTCCTCGAGCGAGAAGTGGGCGGCGGTCGAGGCGATCATCGGCACGCCGACCGCGGCGGCGGCGCGGGCGGTCGCCAGCTCGCCCTCGTCGTGGACGACCTTCTGGACGCCGATCGGCGCCAGCAGCAGCGGCGCCGGCATCGCCGTTCCGAGCAGCGTGGTGGAGAGGTCGCGCGCGGCGACGTCGCGCAGCATCCGCGGCACGATCCGGCGCCGGCGGAAGGCCTCGGCGTTGGCATCGATCGTGTCCTCGGTCCCCGCTCCGGCCCAGACGTAGTTGGCCGCTTTCGGGTCCATCGCCTCTTTCGCCCGCTGCTCGAGCTCGGCGACCGCGACCGGGATCGCCGGCGTCTCGCCGCCGAGGCCCCGGGCGTAGATCTCGCGGTAGTAGTCGGCGGGGTCCGGCATCGGGGGAAGGATAGGCTGACCCGTCCGATGATCGACTCCCACACCCACCTGATGCTCTGCGACGGCGAGGAGGGCGAGCTCGTCGCTGCAGCGCTTGCGGCGGGCGTCAAGCGGATGCTGACGATTGGGATGGGGCCGGAGTCGAACCCGGTTGCGGTGGCGAGCGCGCAGCGGCATGAGGAGGTCTTCGCCGCGGTCGGGCGGCACCCCAACGACGCGACCGGCTTCGACGACGACGCGGCGGAGGAAATCCGGCGCTTCGGCGCCCACGAGAAGGTGCGGGCGATCGGCGAGACCGGCCTCGACTTCTACCGCGACACCGCCGCGCCCAAGGACCAGCGCCGCGCCTTCGCGGCGCAGATCGGGATCGCCCGGGAGCTCGGCCTGCCGATCGTGATCCACGCCCGCGACCCCGAGGGCGAGACCGCCGCCACCGACGAGATCTTCGCCACGCTCGACGCCGAGGCCGGCGAGGCGCCGGTGATCCTCCACTGCTTCTCGGCCCCCCACCGGGTCGGCGACGCGGCCGAGCGCGGCTGGTACTGCTCGTTCGCCGGCAACGCCACCTACCCGAGCGCCAAGGAGCTGCTGTTCGCCGCCGCCAAGGTGCCCGAGGACCGCATCCTGGTCGAGACCGACGCGCCCTACCTGGCGCCGCAGCCGATGCGCGGCAAGCGCAACCAGCCCGCCTTCGTGGTCGAGACGGCGCGCGAGGTCGCCGCCGTGCGCGGCGTCTCCTACGAGGAGCTGGAGCGCACGGTCGAGGCCAACGCCGCGGCGCTGTTCGGCTGGTAGCGGTGGTCCGCCTCGGGCAGAACTTCCTCGCCGATCCCAACCTGCTCGACGCGATCGTCCGCGACGCCGAGCTCGGGCCGGGCGACGTCGTGCTCGAGGTCGGGGCGGGGGAAGGGGTGCTGAGCGAGCGGCTGGCGGCCGTGGCCACCCACCTGCACACGGTCGAGATCGATCGCGGGCTGGAGCCGGCGCTGGAGCGGGTCGCGGCGCTGCCGAACGTCGAGATGCACTGGGGCGACGCGATGAAGCTCGACCTCGCGTCGTTCGATCCGGCGCCGACGGCGATGGTCGCCAATCTGCCCTACTCGGTGGCGACGCCGCTGATCCTGCGGACGATCGAGGAGCTGCCGACGCTGCGGCGCTGGACGGTGATGGTCCAGCGGGAGATCGCCGACCGGCTGCGGGCCGGGCCCGGCAGCCGCACCTACGGCTCGCCGAGCGCGGTCGCCCAGCTGGCCTGCGAGGTGGAGCTGGTGCGGGGGGTCGACCCGGCCGTCTTCAAGCCCCGGCCGCGGGTCGACTCGGCGATCCTGCGCCTGCGCCGCACCGGCCCGGGCGCCGACGCCGAGACCCGGAAGCTGATCCGCGCCGCCTTCGCCCACCGGCGCAAGTCCCTGGCGCGCTCGCTCGAGCACGCCGAGCCCGGCAGCCTCGGGCCGGCGCGCGCGGCGCTCGCCGAGCTCGGCCTCCCCGAGGACGCCCGCGCCGAGGCGCTGGCGCCGGAGCAGTTCGCCGCCCTCTCCGCGAAGCTGCGCGGCTGATGCTGCTGCACGCGCCGGCCAAGCTCAACCTCTGCCTTTACCTGGGGCGGGCCAGGGAGGACGGGCTGCACGAGCTCTGCTCGCTGTTCGAGCCGCTCGCCCTCGCCGACCTGCTGACGGTGACGCCGGCCGAGCGCGACGAAGTCGTGTGCCCCGGCGTCGAGGGCGAGAACCTGGCGGCGAGGGCGCTGGCCGGGCTGCGCCAGCGTGGCTGGGAACGCGAGCCGCTGCGGATCGAGATCGAGAAGAAGGTCCCGGTCGCCGCCGGCCTCGGCGGCGGCAGCGGCGACGCCGCCGCGGTCCTGCGCCTGGCGGCGGGCGAGGTCGCCGACCTGCCCGAGCTGGCGCTGGAACTCGGCGCCGACGTCCCCTCGCAGCTGCGCCCGGCCCTGGCCCTGGTGCGGGGCGTCGGCGAGCGGCTCGAGCCGCTGCCGGCGCCGGTCGAGCACGCGGCGGTCCTGCTCCCGGGCGGCGGCGGCCTCAGCACCGCCGCCGTCTTCGCCGAGGCCGACCGGCTCGGGCTCGGCCGCGGTGCCGAGGAGCTCGACGGCCTCGCCGCGCGGCTGCGCGAGGCGGCCGGCGCCGGCGCCTCGCCGCTCGAGTATCCCGACCTGCTGGTCAACGACCTGGAACCGGCCGCGCTATCGCTGCGACCCGAGATCGGCGATGCCCTGGAGGCGCTGCGCGCGGCCGGGGCGCCGCGGGCGATCCTCAGCGGCTCCGGCCCGACCGCCGTCGGCCTCTTTCCCGACCTCGGCGCCGCGCAGGCCGCCGCCGCGCGCCTAGACGCCCCCGACGCGATCGTCTGCGCCGCCGGGCACGCGAGACTGACGCCATGAAGCTGCCGGGAGAGGGGGAGGGCGGGAGCAACCGCAAACGCCTGAAAATCGGGCTGATCGCGCTGGCGATCGGCGCCGCCTACTACTTCATCAGCCGCCAGCTCGGCCACCTCGACCTGCAGAACCTGCTGGAAGAGGTCTCCAACACGCTCGGCGCCTGGACCTACCTGCTGGTCGGCGTCTTCGCCTTCGCCGAGACCGGCGCCTTCGTCGGCCTCGTCGTCCCCGGGGAGACGGTGATGCTGCTCGGCGGCGCCGTCGCCGGCCAGGGCGCGATCAGCATCTACCTGCTGATCGCCGTCGCCTGGTTCTCCGCCTGGCTCGGCGACACGACCAGCTTCTTCCTCGGCCGGCGGCTCGGCCGCGAGTTCGTGCTCAAGCACGGGCCGCGCTTCGGGATCAGCCACGAGCGCTTCGAGAAAGTCGAGGACTACTTCGGCCGCCACGGCGGCAAGACGATCTTCATCGGCCGCTGGATCAGCCTCGTCCGCGCCTTCGCCCCCTTCATCGCCGGCAGCTCGGGGATGGGGTACCGGGCCTTCGTCCCCTACAGCATCCTCGGCACCGGGCTCTGGGCCTCGCTGCACATCCTCATCGGCTACGTCTTCTCCAGCGCGATCGAGAGCGCCGGCCACTACGCGGCGCGCGGCGCCTTCGTCCTCGCCACCCTGATCGTCGTCACCGCGACGACCGTCTTCGTCGTCCGCCGCCTGCGCGAGGAGGAGAACCGCGAAGCGGTCGTGCGCTGGATGGAGGCGCACCGGGCGACGGCCTGGATGGTCGCCCTAGCCCGCCGGCCGCAGTTCCGCTTCCTCTGGGACCGGGTCACGCCGGGCGGCACCTTCGGCCTCGAATTCACCTCGCTGATGGCGACCTTGGCGGTCGCGCTCTTCGTCCTCGTCGCCTACACGGTGATCATCGGCGGCGACGCCGGGCCGACGCCGGGCGACGAAACCGCGTTCGAACTCGTCGGCCACATCCAGACCGGCGCCCTGACCGGCATCGCCAAGGTCGTCACCTGGTTCGGGTCGGTCCTCGCCGTCCACCTGGCGGCGGCTGTCTGCGCCGCGCTGCTCGCCTGGCGCCGGCGCTGGGTTGAGTTCTGGGTCCTGGTCGGCGGGATGGCGATCACCCAGACCGGGATCGACGTCCTGCAGAGCACTGTCGACCGCCCCCGGCCTCCGGACCCGCTCGCCTCCAGCGCCGGCTCGTCCTTCCCCAGCGAACAGGCCGCCCACTCGGTCTTCTACCTCTGGCTGGCGATCACGATCGTCCTGCGGCTGCGGCCGGGGATGGCGCGGGCCACGGCGGTCGTCGTCGCCGGCTTCGTGCTCACCGCGCTGATCGGCCTTGCCGGCGTCTACCTCGAGGTCCACTACCTCAGCGACGTCAGCGCCGGCTGGGCGCTGGGGGCGGCGGCGTTCTCGCTCAGCGCCGCGGTCGGGCTGGTCGTCTCGCAAGTGCGCCAAAATCCAGAGCAGTGACTCTCTACGCACTGACCGACCTCGGTCATCAGTACCTGCTCTACGGGATCGCCGGCGTCGTCTGCCTGGCGATCTTCGTGACCCTGATCCTCAGCCCGGCGCTGAGCGCCTACGGGCGGGTCTGGGAGAAGGCGGCGGCGGGCTTCCTCTCGCTCTTCGTCCTCGCCGCGCTGGTGATCGGCGGCGTAGTGATCGGGTTGGCGGTCGTCTACTACTACACCGACATCGTCAACTTCATCAACGGCAGCTAGCGTCCCGGCTGGCGGGCGGGCGGGTGCGACGACTGTTGGTCTGGATAATGCGCGGATGCAGGCCACCTCGAAACAAGGGGGAGACGCCCCTGCGGCAAGCGACCGCGCGGGGCTGCTCGACGCACTCTCCGAGGCGGTCGAGTCCGGCGCCGGGCTGCCCGCGGTCGCCCGCGCGGCGGCGCGGCTGCTCGATGCCAGCGTCGCCCTGATCGACCGCTCCAGCGCCGTGCTCGCGGTCGCCGGCGCCTCCTCCGACCAGGAGCAGAAGCTGCTCTCCGGCGGGCAGGGGGTGACGACGGTCGAGCTGCGGGTCGCGGACACCGCCGTCGGCGAGCTGCGCTACCGGGCGAAGGCGGCGCCTGACCCGGTGATCGCGCGGATGGTGACGACGCTGCTGGCGCTGGAGCTGGAGCGCTCGCGCTCGCCCGAGTGGGAGAGCGAGGAGGCGGCCGGGGCCTTCGTCCGCGCCGTCCTGCAGCGCGACGTGACCGACCGCCGCGACATCGTCGCCCAGGCCTCCGAGCTCGGCGCCGACCTCGACCGCGGCGCCGGCGTCGTCGTCCTCCGCGCCGCGCCGCGGGCGGCGCAGACGGGCGAGTGGCGCGAGCGGGTCCTGGTCCTCGCCCAGCGCGCCCTGCGCGCCCTGGCGCCCGGCTCGCTGGCCGCCAGCGACGGCGGCGAGGCGGCGGCCGAAGTCGTCGCGATCGTCCCCGCCGAGGACGACGAGCGCCTGGCCCGCGCCGCGGCCGGGCTCTCGCGCGAGCTCGACGACAGCCTCTCCGGCTTCCACCTGACCACCGGTCGCAGCCGGCGCTGCGCCGACCCGGTCGACCTCTACCGGGCTGGCAGCGAGGCCCACCTCGCGGTCAACGTCGGCGAGGCCGAGGGCCGCGCGACGATCGCCTTCGAGGACACCGGCGCCTACCGCCTGCTGCTGCCGGCGATGAGCGAGGACCCGGCCGAGCTCGAACGCTTCTACGCCGAGACGGTCGAGCCGCTGGTCGCCTACGACGACCAGTACGAGACCGAGCTGGTCGCCACCGTCGAGGCCTACCTCGACAACGACGGCAACGTCGCCGCCACCGCCAAACAGCTCTTCACCCACCGCCACACGATCCGCTACCGCCTCGAGCGCGTCCGCGAGCTCTGCGGCCACGACGTCAGCGCCACCGAAGGCCGCGAGAAGCTCGGCCTCGGCCTGAAGGCGATGCGAGTCCTCGGCATCGCCTCCCCCCGCGGCCCGGCAATGGAGCCCGGCGCCAAGGGCGGCAAGGTGACGCGGGCGACGGAGGAGTAGGTCGAACGGTAAGCATTCCGGGGAGAGGACTTGAACCCCTGCTTCCTGGACCAAAACCAGGCGTGCTATCCGACTACACCACCCCGGATCGGGGGTCGAGCGTAGCGCCGCGAGAATCGAAAGGGCAATAAGGCCCCCTATAGGTGCTCAATTACCCACTGACATTCTTGACCGTGTGGCCTCGGCTTCCGCCTCGCCGCGGCCCACGGCCTGAGCGGCGGCGCCGAAGCTGAGGAGGCGGCCGCCGAAGGCGATCGCGCAGGCGGCGAACCAGGCCCAGCCGAGGGCGAGGCCGCCGAGCACGTCGCTGAGCCAGTGGACGTCGAGGAAGACGCGGCTGAGCGCGACGGCGACGGCGATGCCGACCGCGAGGCCCGCAAGGGCGGGCCAGGAGCGGCGGCCCCACCAGCGGCCGGCGACGAGGGCGAAGGCGGCCCATGAGGCGGCGGCGGTGGAGGTGTGGCCGCTGGGAAACGAGGGACCGAGGGTCGCGGCGACGGCCTCGATTTCCGGGCGGGCGCGATCGACGAGCTGCTTGATCGCCTCGGTGAGGAGCTTGTCGCCGAGGATCACCGCGACGAGGAACGGCACCACCCAGCGGCTGCGCGTGCGGGCGATCTCGACGCCCGCGACCACGATCGCGACGACGACCACGGTCACCGTCTCGCCCAGGTAGGTGACCGCGGTGAGGGCGTCGTGCGTCCAGGCGCTCGCGTGGCGGTCTCCCCATTCGGCGACGCCGCTGTCGAGACCGGAAAGCACGTCGGTGCTGCGCACGACGACCGCCAGCAGGGCCAGCACCACGCCCCCCGCGATCACCGCTACAAGCGCCAGGGTCAAGGCCAGCCCGGTCGCCCTCTCCGGGTCGAGCCGCGCCGCACGTGCCGCCCGCCGCCCCGCCGTCCCGGTCGCGTGTTCGCCGGCCTCGCGCGCCATCTCGACGACGGCCGGCGCGCCCGTGCCGGGGTAGCGGCGGGCCACAGCGGCGGCCCCGAGGCCGGCAAGGAATGCGATCACCAGAAGCAGGAGAAACGGCATCAGAAGGAAGGATTACCCGCTCGGGGCGATCCTGCGCAGCCATTGGATTGAAGAATCGATGCATAGTGAAGGCGCGCCTGGGTACTAGGCACCGCGTGGCGGTCGAGGAGAGATCACGAACGGCGCCTGCGCCTGCGAGCGAGCGGTCCGATGGCCGCCGCACGGTCCCGATCTTTGAGGCGCGCCCGGGCGGGCTCGCCGACCGCTTCGCCGCCAGGTTCGACTCCCGCCATCCCGCCCTCGTCTTCTTCCTCGCGCTGCTGACCGGCTTCCTGCTGCTCGCCGCCGCCTCGATCCTCCTGGCGCTGCTCGTCGTCCACGTGCTGCTCCCCGCCAGCGGCCTCGGCCTGGAAGGAACCGACGAGAGCGTCAACGACACCTTTGCCGAAAACCGCACCGGCACCCTGACGACGATCGCCGAAGTCGGCTCGCAGGTTGGCGGCGCCCCGGTCCTGCCGATCCTCGTCGGCATCGTCGCCCTCGTCTGCGCCTTCCTGCGCCGCTGGCTGATCGCCGCCTTCGCGGCTTTCGTGCTGGCGGTCGAGTCGGCCACCTACCGCGTCACCTCCCTCGCCGTCCCCCGCGACCGCCCCTCGGTCCACCGCCTCGAAGACCTGCCGGCAGACGCCAGCTACCCCTCGGGGCACACCGCCGCCTCGGTCGCGGTCTACTCCGGCCTGGTCCTGCTGCTCACCACTCGCTTCACCAGCAGCCTGAAGAAGGCGCTGGCCTGGACCGCCGCGATCCTGATCACCACCTTCGTCGCGCTCTCGCGGATGTACGAGGGGATGCACCACCCGATCGACGTCGCCGGCGGCGTCCTCGTCGGCATCGGCGCGATCCTCGTCCTGCTCTTCGCCTGCCGCGCCGCCGGCGCCGCCGCGGAAAGGCGGCGCGCATGAAGGTCTCCGTCGTCGCCCATGCCGGGAAAACGTTCGGGGGTGGGCTGCCCGAGCTGCGGCGCACGCTCGCCGGGGCGGGCGTCTCCGAGCCGCTCTGGACCGAGGTGCCGAAGAGCAAGCGGGCGCCGGCCGCGGTCGCGCAGGCGCTGGAGGACGGCGCCGAGCTGATCCTCGCCTGGGGCGGGGACGGGATGGTGCGGCGCTGCGTCAACGCGCTCGAAGACACCCAGGTGCCGCTGGCGATCGCCCCTGCCGGGACCTCGAACCTCTTCGCCACCAACCTCGGCATCGAGCGCGACATCGCCAAGGCGGTCCAGGTCGCACTGCACGGCGATCGCCGCAAGCTCGACGTCGGCCGCTTCAACGGCGAGCGCTTCGGGGTGATGGCCGGCGCCGGCTTCGACGCGGCGATGATCAAGGGCGCCGACGACCTCAAGGACCGGCTCGGCCGCGCGGCCTACGTCCTCGGAGGTGCCGCAAAGCTGAACGCGCCGGGTTTCGAAGCCAAGATCGAGATTGACGGCACCCGCTGGTACAAGGGCCCGGCCAGCTGCATCCTCGTCGGCAACCTCGGCGAACTGTTCGGCGGCATCGAGGTCTTCGCCGACGCGAAGCCCGACGACGGCCTGCTCGACGTCGGTGTGCTCACCTCCGAGGGCCCCGTGAAGCTCGTCCGCGCGGCGGCGCGCACCGCCCTCGGCGATGCGCAGAAGTCCCCCTTCGTCCGGGTCACCCAGGGCAGCAAGGTGCGGGTCAAGCTCGACCGCAAGGTCCGCTACGAGCTCGACGGGGGCGACCGCAAGAAGGTCAAGTCATTCAAGGTCAAAGTCGAACCCGCGGCGATCACCGTCTGCGTCCCGGGCGCGGCACAGAAAGGGAGTGCAGCGAGATGAAGACCGACGTGGGGATGGGCTCCAGCGATCTGGGGAGCAAGGCGAAGCAGGGGGGGCACGAACTCGCGCACGCGAAGACGCTCGGCTGGCTCGCGCGGGCGGGCCTCGTCGCCCGCGGCGTGGTCTACGGGATCATCGGCATCCTGGCGCTGAAGCTGGCGCTCGGTGACGGCGGCAAGGCGACCGACCAGGAAGGCGCGCTGCAGACGATCGCCCACCAGTCGTTCGGCGAGTTGCTGCTGGTCCTGGTCGCGATCGGCCTCGGCGGATACGCACTCTGGAGGCTGATCCGGGCGGCCGTCGGCCACGGCGCCGAACAGGAGGACAGCACCTTCGAGCGGATCTCGGCTTTGGACAGCGGCATCGCCTACGGGCTCCTCTGCATCGCCGCCATCCAGATCCTCACCTCCTCGGGCGGCGGGGGAGGGTCGCCGAAGCAGACGACCGGCGGCGTTCTCGACTGGACCGGCGGCACCGTGCTCGTCGGCATTGCCGGCGCGATCCTGATCGGCGTCGCGGTCTACCAGGCGTACAAGGGCCTGGCGAGGAAGTTCCTCGAGGACGCCAAGACGGGCGAAATGAGCGAGGGGGTCGAGAAGGCCTACACCGCCCTCGGCGTCTTCGGGACCGTCGCCCGGGCGGTCGTCTTCGCCCTGATCGGCTACGGGCTGATCAAGGCCGCGGTCGACTACAACCCGAAGGAGGCGATCGGCCTCGACGGCGCCCTGCGCGAACTCGCGCATGCCTCCTACGGCCCCCTCCTGCTGGGCGCCGTCGCCGCCGGGCTGATCGGGTTCGGGCTCTACTCGATCGTCGACGCCCGCTACCGCAAGGTGTAGCCAGGTCGCCCGGGGGTTTCGTCCGCCGGGCGACCTACTGTCTCCTGCATGGAGATCGGAGGAGCATCGCTTGATCCCGAGGTCCGCGAGGGGCTGAGCCGCAGCTGGAAGGCGCTGATGTTCGTCGGCGTCGCCGCGATCGTGCTCGGCTGCATCGCGATCCTGGTGCCCGCGGTCGCCTCGGTGGGGACGGCGATCTTCATCGGCTGGCTGCTGCTGTTCGTCGGCATCGTGATGGTCGCCGGGGCCTTCTCGGCGCACTCGGTAGGGACTCTGCTGCTGCGGATGGTCTGGGCGATCCTCACCGTCGTCGTCGGCCTCTGGCTGATCGTCGAACCCCACAACGGCACCCTCACCCTGACCCTGGTGCTGGGCATCTACTTCCTCTTCATGGGACTGACCCGGACCGCGATCGCCTTCATCGCCCGCGGCGAGCCGAATGCCGGCCTCCTCGGAATTAGCGGCATAGCCGGAATCCTCATCGGAGTCCTAGTCCTCGCCAAGTTCCCAAGCAGCGCCGACTGGGCAATCGGCCTCCTCGTAGGAATAGACCTCATCTTCGCCGGCTGGACCCTGACCTCCGTAGCCCTGCTCGGCCGGGATCTTTCCCGAAGCACGCCAAGACGCGTCTGAGCCAAGCAGGCCAAGGACGCAGGGAGCGTGGTGTGCTCTGCACACGAGCGACCGAGGACGCCGGCATGCGCCGGCACAGGCGCGTCCGCTAATACCATGACCGCCTAGTGAGTTCGCCTCTCACCCTCGTCATGGCAGCGGGGCAGGGGACGCGCATGCGTTCCTCCACCCCGAAGATGCTGCACCCCGTCTGCGGGCGACCGATGGTCGCCTGGCCGATCGTCGCTGCGCGCGAAGCCGGCGCCGGCCGGGTCGCCGCGATCGTCTCGCCCGGCCACGACCTCTCCGCCGGCCTGCCCGAGGGCGTCGAGAGGGTCGAGCAGCCGGTCTCCGACGGGACCGGCGGCGCGATCCGCGCCGCGCTGGGGCTGATCGAGGAAAGCGGCGCCGGGACGGTGCTGGTCCTCTCCGGCGACGTGCCGCTGATCTCGACCGAGACGATCGCCGCCCTGGTCGAGGCGCACGAGTCCTCCGAGGCGGCGGCGACGATGCTGACGATCGAGCTCGACGACCCCGGCTCCTACGGCCGCGTCGTCCGCGACGACGACGGCTGGGTCGAGCGGGTCGTCGAGGCGAAAGCCGCCGGAGACGCCGAGTCCTGGCAGCTGGAGATCCGCGAGATCAACGCCGGCACCTACGCCTTCGACGCCGCCCCGCTGGCGACCGCCCTGCGCGGGCTCTCCAACGACAACGCCCAGGGCGAGTACTACCTCCCCGACGTCTTCCCGGCGCTGCGCGAGGCCGGCCTCCGGGTCGCGGCCCACCGCGCCGACGACCTGGCGGTAACGATGGGGATCAACAACCGGGTCGACCTCGCCGCCGTCGAGGCCGAGGCCCGCCACCGCCTGCTCGAGGCCCACATGCTCGCCGGCGTCACCATCGTCGACCCGGCCTCGACCTGGATCGACGCCGGGGTCGAGATCGCCGCCGACGCCCGGATCGAGCCCGGCACCACCCTGCGCGGCGCCACCCAGGTCGGCGAGGGCGCCGTCGTCGGCCCGCTCAGCACCCTGATCGAGTGCTCGGTCGGCGCCGGCTCGAAGGTGCTCCACTCCTACCTGGTCGAGTGCGACGTGCGCGCGGGCTGCTCGGTCGGCCCCTTCGCCTACCTTCGCCCCGGCGCCCTGCTCGAGGATGGCGCCAAGGCCGGCACCTTCGTCGAGATCAAGAACTCGCACGTGGGGGAGGGGACCAAGGTCCCGCACCTCGCCTACGTCGGCGACACCGACATCGGCCCAGGCAGCAACCTCGGCGCCGGCACGATCACCGCTAATTACGACGGATTCCACAAGAACCGGACCGTTATCGGCCGGGATGTGCGGATCGGCGTTGACACGATGCTGATCGCGCCGGTAGAAGTCGGCGACGCCGCCTACACTGGCGCTGGCGCAGTGATCAAGGACGACGTGCCCGAGGGGGCTCTCGCCGTCAGTGAGAACGCGCAACGGAACATCGACGGATACGCCGCTCGCAAGGCGGCCAAGATGCGAGAGGACAAAACCCCGTGAGCATGATCGAGGAGCGCCCGCAGGTGGGCACCGGCATCGACCACGACTACACGAAGAAGATGATGGTCTTCGGCGGTCGCTGTTCGATGGACCTCTCGGCCAAAGTCGCCGGCAAGCTCGGCCTCGACCTCGGTGCGGTGACGCTGAAGACCTTCGCCGACGGCGAGGTCTACTGCCGCTACGAGGAGTCGATCCGCGGCGCCGACGTCTTCCTCGTCCAGTCGACCTGCGCGAACGAGGCGGAAGGGATGACGCCCAACGACGCACTGATGGAGCTGCTGACGATGATCGACGCGGCCCAGGGCGCCTCCGCCCACCGGATCATCGCCGTGCTGCCCTGGTACGGGTACGCCCGCCAGGACAAGAAGTCCGCCCCGCGCGAGCCGATCTCCGCCCGCATCGTCGCCAAGTGCCTCGAGGGCGTCGGTGTCGACCGCGTCCTCACCATGGACCTCCACGCCGGCCAGGTCCAGGGCTTCTTCCACGTCCCGGTCGACCACATGACGGCGATGCCGATGCTGACCCAGTGGTTCATCGACCAGGAACTGAAGGACGAGCTGGTGATCGTCTCGCCCGACGCCGGCCGGGTGAAGACCGCACGCAACTTCGCCCGCCGGATCGGCACCCAGTGGGCGGTGATGGAGAAGGAGCGCCCGGCCCAGGCGGTCGCCGAGATCGGCTACGTGGTCGGCGATGTCAAGGGCAAGACCGCGGTCCTGGTCGACGACATGATCGCCACCGCCGGAACCCTCTGCGCCGCCGCCCAGACCGTGCTCGACGAGGGCGCGGCCCGGGTGATCGCCTGCGCCACCCACGGCGTCTTCTCCGGCTCGGCCTACGAGCGTCTCGCCGACTCGGCGATCGAGCAGATCGTCGTCACCGACACCCTGCCGCTGCGCCCCGGCGCCCCGGACAACATCACCGTACTCTCGACCGCCAGCACCTTCGCCGACTCGATCCGCCGCATCTTCACCGACGACTCGGTGAGCGAGATCTTCGCCGGCGAGAACCAGCTCTTCTGAGCGACCAGCCCTCAGAGGGGCGCAAGCTGCGCCTGGTCGGCCACAAGGGGGCCGACCTGATCGCGCCCGGGAACACGGTCGAGAGCTTCCACGCCGCCGCCGCCGTGGGCGTCGACATGATCGAGATGGACGTCCTCTGGCTGCCGGACTCGCACCTGCCGCTGGAGCAGCGGGCGCCGCTGGTCGTCGCCCACGACTGGGAGGACGCCGAGCGGCGGACGCCGCTGAAGCTGACCGAGGCGCTCGACGCCTTCCTCGAGCCGCCGCTGGCGGGGCTCGAGATCGACCTCGACATCAAGCTCCCCGGCCGCGAGGAGGAGCTGGTCGAGGCACTGCGCGAGCGCGACCTGGTCGAGCGCTCGATGATCTCGACGATGGAGATGCACACCCTGCGCCGTGTCCTCGAACTGGAACCGAAGCTGCGGCGCGGCTGGACCTATCCCAAAGTGACCAAGGACTGGAGCCGCAAGCGCTGGGCGAAGGGGCCGATGCTGGCGGCGCTGGTCGCGATGCGCCACCGCCTGCCTGGCCTGGCCGCCGAAAAGCTGCCGCAGTTCGGCGTCGCGGCGATGTGGGTCTACCACCCGCTGGTCACCTCGCGCCTGGCGCGGATCTGCGACCTCGCCGGGGTCGAGCTGATCGCCTGGACCGTCGACGACGCAGCCCGGATGGAGAAGCTGGTCGCCGCCGGAGTCCGCGGCCTCGTCTCCAACGACCCCCGCCTGTTTCAGCAGCTCCGAGATTGAGGGGGTCATAGCCCCCCAAACCTCGGAGTCGTCGTTTAGACGACGCCGGGAGTTGCGCCCGGGGGCGTCGCCTTGCCGCGGCCGCGGCCTTTGACCTTGACCGCCGACTCGAGGTCCTCCTGGGTGAAGCCGCCGACGACCTCGCCTTCGAGGGCGTAGCGGTAGAGCGCGACGCCGAAGATGCCGTTTAGCGCCCGCGAGACGAGCAGGGCGATCGCCAGCACCAGGGCGCCGATCACGACCAGGACGGCGCCGGCGAAGGTGGCCGCGGACCAGAGGGCGATCCCGGCGGCGATCAGGATCCCGGCCGGCAGCACGCCGAGCAGGAAGACCGCGGCGCCGATCGCGATGTTGCCGGTGATCTGCTGCCCCCAGCGTTCGCGGAACAGCGTGCCCGAGCGCTTGATCGTCTCGAACGGGCCGGTGCCCTCGATCGCGATCACCGGCACCGCGAGGAAGGTGACCAGGGTCCAGGCCATCCCGACCAGGCGGGCGGCCAGGGTGCCGAGCGCGCCGCCCTGGTTTTCGAGCAGGCCCATGACCAGGCTGATTGCGGCCGAGACCGCCGCCCAGCCGCTGATCTGGGCGATGCGGCTGCGGGAGACGGCGAGCCCGTCGGAGACGGTCGCCTCCTGGCCGCGGAAGATCATGTCGGCGCAGGCGGCGAGGCCGACGCTGAAGTAGAAGCCGATGAAGCTGAGGACGTAGACGCCGATCACGATGATCGGGATCGCGCCGGCGACCTGGTCTTCCTCCCAGAGGTAGAGCCCGGGGCCGAGGAAGACGATCGCCAGCAGCGTCGTCGCGACGCCGCCGTAGAGCGGGAAGCGGATCAGGGACGGGTGTTCTTTCAGTAGCCCCCAGCTTTTCTTGGTCAGGCCCCAACCGCGTTTGATCCTGCGCATCCCTCTCCTCCTCGGTTCGTCTGCTGCTCAGGTGGTTTCGGCAAGTCCGGGCACGCGCTTGACCCCGCGCTCTTCGAAGTACTCCCACTCCAGCTCGCCCAGCTCGGTCGCCGGCGCGTCGGCGTAGACCCACTCGCGGGCGATCCGGTGCCAGTTGCGTTTCGCCCGCAGCTGGCCGAGCACGGCGACGACGCCGATTTCCATCCGCCGGCCCATCAGCTCCTCCGCCGGCAGCGACTCGCGCCGCATCAGGTCGAAGTACTCCGAGCGCGGGTCGTTGGTCGACTCGATGATCTTCATCACCCGCCGCGGGGTGATTTCCAGGTCCCGGTCCTCCATCACGAACCAGCCGCCGACGACGCGCATGTGCTCGAGCAGCCGCTCGGCGTCGAGCTTCGAGGGCTTCTTGATGAAGCCGAGGTCGTGCAGCGCCTGGCGGAACGCCTCGGGGTCGTTGCGCGAGGCGGCGTCGAAGGCCCGCTGCTCGAGCAGGATCTGCTCGCGGTCGAGCTTCTTCGTCATCCCGAAGTCGAGGAAGGCGACGCGGCCGTCGTCCATCAGGATGTAGTTGCCGGGATGGGGGTCGGCGTTGAAGTGCTGCAGGTGGTAGATCGAGCCGAAGCTGCCGCGGAAGACGATCTCGCCGAAGCGGCTGCGCTCCTCATGCGGGAGCTTTTTGATCTCCTCGAAGCCGCTGCCGCTGACGAACTCGGTGACGAGGACGCGCCGGCGCGAGAGCCGGGTCACGACTTCCGGCACGTAGATGAAGGGATGGCCGCGGTAGGCGCGGGCGAAGGAGCGCTGGTTCTGCGCCTCGTACTCGTAGTCGAGCTCCTCCATCACCCGCTCGCGGATCTCCTCGGCGATCGCCTTGGCGTCGAGCCCCGGCGCCAGCGCCCGCGCCAGCCGCACCAGCGTGCCGGCGTTGCGGAGGTCGGCGTCGAGCGCCTCGGCGATCCCCGGGTACTGGATCTTCACCGCGACCTGGCGGCCGTCGAGCAGCTCGGCCCGGTGGACCTGGCCGATCGAGGCGGCGGCGAAGGCCTCGGTCTCGAACTCGGCGAAGAGCTCGGAGATCGGTTCGCCGTCGTACTCCTCCTCGAGCACCTTCTCGACTTTCTCCCAGGGCATCGCCGGCGCGTCGGTGCGCAGTTTCGCCAGCTGCTCCTGGTAGATCTCGCGGTACTCCTCGGGAATGAACTCGGTGTCGATGAAGGAGGCGAACTGGCCGAGCTTCATCGCCGCGCCCTTCATCTGGCCGAGCGCCCCGACCATCTTCATCGCCGTCTCCAGGTGGCGCTGCTCGAGCGCCTCTTTGCCCTTCTCCTCGGAGCGGCCGACGTTGGTCGCCTTGGTTCCGGCGTAGCGGGCGCCCTGTACGCCGACGATCGAGCCCAGCTTGGCGGAGCGGCGAACCCGCCCCTTGGGGATCTTCGAATCGTCAGCCATCCAGGTCGAAGGGTGTCACAGGCCCGTCTGGGGCGAGTTCTCTATCCTCTCCCGTCCGATGGCCAGCAAACGCTCCACCCTCAAAGCCGCACCGCGCGCCGACTTCGGTTCGCGATCCTCGCGCCGCATGCGCCGCGACGGCATCGTTCCCGGCGTCGTCTACTCGGGCGGCTCGGCGGCAGAGCCCTTCCAGGTGAGCGAACGCGAGGTGCGCAACATCACCAGCGAGGGCGCGGCCCTCTTCGACCTCGAGATCGACGGCGGCAAAGCGATCCCGGTCGTCATCAAGGAGGAACAGCTGCACCCCGTGCGGGGCAGCCTCCAGCACATCGACCTTCAGCAGGTGCGCCTCGACGAGAAGATCCAGGCGGAGGTGGCCCTCGAGCTGGAAGGCGTCGAGACCGCCCCCGGCGTCAAGGGCGGCGGCGTGCTCGAGCACGTCACCCGCGAGATCACCGTCGAAGCGCTGCCCACCGAGATCCCGGACAACATCGTCCTCGACGTCTCCGCGATGGAGATCAACGACACCCTTCAGCTTTCCGTCGTCACGGCGCCCGACGGCGTCACCTTCGTCGCCGACGATCTCGAGGAGATCACCATCGTCACCCTCTCGCCACCGCGCGTCGAAGAGGTCGCCCCCGAGGTCGAGGAGGAGACCGAGCTGGTCGGCGAGGGCGAGGGCGAGGAGGCCGAGGGCGAGGGCGGCGACTCCGGCGAGGGCGAGGGCGAGTAGCCCCTGTCGCTCTTCCGCCGCCGCGACGGCGGCGAGCAGGGCGACCGCATCCTCATCGTCGGGCTCGGCAACCCCGGGCCCGAGTACGACCGCACCCGGCATAACGTCGGCTTCGCGGTCGCGAGCGAGCTGGCCCAGCGCTGGGAGCTGCCGAAGCCGAAGCAGAAGTTCAACGGCGTGATCTCCGAAGGCCGGATCGGGCCGGGCGGCCCGCGGGTGGCGCTGCTGCAGCCGCGCACCTACATGAACGAATCCGGCACCTCGGCCGGCCCGGCGCGCGGCTCGCTGAAGGTGCCGCTCGACCGGGTCGTCGTCGTCCACGACGAGATCGACCTGCCGTTCGGCGAGATCCAGCCCCGGCTCGGCGGCGGCCTCGCCGGCCACAACGGCCTCAAGAGCCTCAAACGCGGCTTCGGCGACGCCGGGTTCTGGCGGGTCCGGGTGGGGGTGGGGCGGCCCGACTCGACCGACCCGGAGATCGTCTCGGCCTACGTCCTCGGCCGCTTCAGCGAGCCGAAGGCCGAGGTCGAAGGGCTCGTCGCCGCGGCCGCCGAGGAGACCGAGCGCCTGGTCGAACGAATAGCGTCGGAGGCATGAGCGCAGAGAACGGCAGCACCGCCGAGAACGAGGTCACCAGCTACGCGGTCGACGAGCAGGGAATCGCGGTCATCCGCCTGCAGCGCCCGCAGGCCCGCAACGCGATCAACACCCAGATGCTGCTCGAGCTGCTCGAGCACCTCGCCGTCGCCCGCGGCGACGAGGCGGTGCGGGTGCTGGTGATCAGCTCCGCCGACAACCTCGGCCTCTCCGCCGGCGCCGACGTGCGGGAGCAGCTCGACGACGAGGGCAAGGTCCGCCGCATGCAGCTCTTCGCCGACCTCTACGACCAGGTGGTCGAGTTCCCGAAGCCGACGATCGCCGCCTGCCACGGCGACGTCGTCGGCGGCGGCGCCGAGGTCGCGGTCGCCTGCGACATGCGGATCGGCGGCGCCAACCTGCGGATGCGCTTCCCCGGCGCCGCCCTCGGCGTCCCGGTCGGCCCGGCCCGCCTGGTCACCCTCTGCGGCCTCGCCGCCGCCAAGTACCTGCTGCTCAGCTCGCGGACGGTGGGCGCCGACGAGGCGCTGCGGCTCGGGCTCGTCAACCGGGTCGCACCCGCTGCGGGCACCGAGCAGGCGGCCCTGGAGCTGGCCGCCGAAGTCGCCGCCCACCCGCCCGAGGCGACCGCCCAGCTGAAGCGGATGCTGCACGAGTGGGACGACGTAGTTGGCCGCTCCGCCCAGGAGGGCCGCGGCCAGGTCGAGTGGCAGCGCTCAGGCCCGGGCCTGCCCACGCGCGACTGATTAGAGCGTTCGGCCAGACCTCCTGTCCGTCCGCTTGCGCGGGATAGGGTCGCGCGCATGATCACTCGTCCGCGCGTCGCCCTGACGCTCCTCGCTGCCCTGCTCGCCCTTGCACTTCCGGCCACCGCCTCGGCCGCCGTCTACGAAGTCAACAGCACGGGCGACGAACCCGATGCCTCGGTGGGAGTCGCCGGCTGCCTGACCGCCGGGCTGAAATGCACGCTGCGGGCGGCGCTCCAGGAGTCGAACGCATCGACTCTCGTGGTCGACGAAATCACCTTCGACGGAACCTTCGAAGGCCAACTCGCCGACACGATCGCGCTTGGCAGCCTGCTCCCGCCGATTGCGAATCCGGTCGACGTCAACGGCGGCTTGTGCCCGACCCAGGCGGGCCAGGGTGGCCCGTGTGTCGGCATCGAAGCCTCGGCCCTGAGCTATGGCCTCAGCGTCGAAAACACCGACACGGTGGCGATCAGCGGCCTGGCGATAACCGGCGCGACCACCGGCATCAGGGTCGTCGACAGCTCGAAAAGCTTCGTCGCCCGCGGCAACTGGCTCGGCGAGAAGCTCGACGGCACCAACGGCTCCAACGCCAACACCGGCATCTGGCTCGATCCCGAATCGGACAACGCGATCATCGGCGGCGCGACGGCGGGGCAGGGCAACGTCTTCGTCAACAACGCGGCTGAGGGCCTCGACATCGAAGGCGCGAGCAACGCGGACGTGCTCGGCAACTATTTCGGCGTCAAAGCCGACGGTGTGACGAAAGCGGCCAACGGCAGGGATATCGAGCTCACCGATACCGCCGCGATCGCCGCGACCGGCAACGAGATCGGCGGCACGATCAGCGGCAGCGCGGCTCCCTGTGACGGGCCCTGCAACCTGATCTCCGGCGCGACCACGGCGGGGATCAACCTGCAGGGGGACGGCGGCAACGAGAAACCGGCGACCGGGCCGACGACGATCCACGGCAACTTCCTCGGCCTGAACGCCGCCGGCACGAGTGCCATCGCCAATTCCGAATACGGCATCTTCACCTCCAAAGCGGGTGAAGTGACGATCGGCGGTCCGTCCAACGGCGATGCGAACTACTTCGCCGGGGGAGGGGCGGGGATCTACTACGTGAACGGCGAGGGCTTCAAAGTCCTGAACAACTTCATCGGCACCGGCCCCGTTGCCACCGACGTCACCTCGCCCACCTCCACGGGAATCTTCTTCTCCGGCGAAAGCAACCTCACGCCTGGGCTCGTCTACGGGAACGTGATCAAGATGGAAGGCGGCGTCGGGATCGAGGTGCGGTTTGGCGGCGCCGAAATCAGCTTCAACTCCATCCTCGCGGCCGAACTCGGGATTCTCACCAAGGTCGCACCGGGCCCGGCCGGCGCCAACCTGATCGAAAACAACGAAATCGAAGAATCGACCGCCAACGGCATCCGCATAGAAGACGAAGGCAACCTGGTCTTCGGCAACTCGATCCTCGAATCGGGTGCGGCGGGGATTCGTCTTGAGGCCCCGGCGGCGCTACTCCACGCCGACAAAAACAAGATCGGCGGCAACACGGCTGCGCGCGAAAACGACATCCGCGAAAGCGGCGGCGACGCGATCGAGATCGACAACACGGGCGAGGAAGAACCGAGCCAGAACGAAATCGCCCGCAACCGGGGCGCGAAAAACGCCGGCCTCTTCATCGACCTGATCGGCGCGACCACCAACGGCGGCATCCAGCCGCCCGCGTTCGCCACCTCGCTCCAGTCGAGTGCCACCGGCACCGGGGCGGTGCCGGGTGCGACGATCCGCGTCTTCCGCAAGGCCAGCGCCGAAGCGGGAGAGCTGCAGTCCTTCCTCGCCGAAACGGTTGCCGACGGCAGCGGCAACTGGAAAGCGACCTACCCCTCGATCCCGGTGGGGACGATCGTCGCCGCGACCCAGACCAACGCTGCCGGCGGCACCTCGGAGCTCTCGACGGCGACCGCCGGAGCCGACCCGAGCACCGGCGGCGGCGGGAGTGCGGGTGGGGGAGGCAACAACAACGGTGGCGGTTGCAACGACGCACTGCCGGCGGCGATGTGCGCCCCGCCGAGCGCCGACAACACCGCCCCCAAGGCGACCATCACCAAGGCCCCGAAGGCGCAGACGACCAGCACGGCGGTCAGGTTCAAGTTCAAGTCGAACGAGGCCGGCTCGACCTTCCAGTGCAAGCTCGACAAGGGCAAGTTCAAGATCTGTACGTCGCCGAAGACCTACAAGAAGCTGAAGCCGGCCAAGCACGTCTTCAAGGTCCGCGCGACCGACAAGGCGGGCAACGTCAGCAAGGTCGCGAAGCGCAAGTTCACGGTCTTGGCCAGCTGAGAACTCGGCTGTCTTTGACTTAAGGGCGCCGGCGGGCGAGACTGCCGGCGCCGATGGCGGACGTACGCGCAAAACCACCTCGGGAGGAAGCGAAACCGAACTCGCCCGTCCGCTGGATCCCGGCTGACGAAGAACGGGGCAAGCCCGAATCCGGCATCGGGCTCTGCCTCTCCGGCGGCGGCTACCGGGCGATGCTGTTCCACGTCGGCGCCCTCTGGCGGCTGAACGAGCTCGGTTATCTGAAGCAGCTGACCCGCGTCTCCAGCGTTTCCGGCGGCTCGATCGCGGCAGCTGTTCTCGGTCAGCGGTGGAGCAAGCTCGAGTTCACCGGCGTGGGTCCCGAAGGGCACCCGGTCGCCGCCAACCTCGAAGCGGAGGTGGTGGCGCCGCTCCGCTCCCTCGCCGCCAGCACGCTCGACCTGCCCGCGGTCCTCACCGGCATGCTGCTGCCGGGCACGACGATCAGCACCAGGCTCGCCGCCGCCTACCGCCGCCACCTGTTTGGCGGCGCCACCCTGCAGGACCTGCCGAGCGACGAGGACGGCCCGCGCTTCGTGATCAACGCGACCAACCTGCAGTCGGGAGTGCTGTGGCGCTTCTCCCGCCCTTACATCGCCGACTACCGGGTCGGGATGATCTCCGAACCGACGGTCACGCTCGCCGATGCCGTCGCCGCCTCCTCGGCCTTCCCGCCGATCCTGGCGCCGGCTAGGTTCCGGTTCGCCGGGGACCAGTACGTCCCGGACAGCGGCGAAGACCTGCAGACACCGCCCTTCACCACCCGTCCCACCCTGGCCGATGGCGGCGTCTACGACAATCTCGGGCTGGAGACGGCCTGGAAGAGCTGCAAGACGGTCCTGGTCAGCGACGGCGGCGGCGCGATGGAACCCGACGGGGGAGGGTTCGGTCCGTTCCCCGGCTATCGCTGGCGCGACTGGGCGACGCAGATGGTGCGGGTGACGACGGTGATCGACAACCAGGTGCGGAGCCTGCGCAAACAGCAGACGATCGAGGGCTACGGCGCCCCCGAGGACTCCGACGAGCACCGCCTCGGGACCTACTGGGGGATCCGCAGCGACATCGCCAACTTCGAACTGCCGACCAGCATGGAAGCGCCCTACGAAGAGACGCTCGAGCTGGCGAAGGTGGCGACCCGGCTGGCCCGCCTCGACCCGGCGACCCAGGAGCTGCTGATCAACTGGGGCTACGCGATCTGCGACGCGGGGATGCGGCAGTGGGTGGACAAAACCCTTCCGCAGCCGCCCGGCTTCCCGTATCCGGGTCGCCCCCTCGGCCGGGGCTGAGCTCCATCTAGAATCGGACGCCGCGCCCTGGATCGCATGATCCGGGCGTTTTCCCTGCCTATGAGCCTGCGTCCCCTGATCGACATCGCCGCCGAGAACGAGCGCGTGCACGCGCTTGCGGCGCGGGTGCGGGCGGTCGCCGACGGGGGCGGGGGGGAGACGGTGCGGGCCTCGACGATGCTGCGGCCGCTGCTGCTGGCGGCGCTGCTGGAGGACGATCGCGGGCTGGCCGATCGGCCGGCGCTGATGGTCGCTCCGGACGACCGTTCCGCCCGCGACCTCGCCGCCGACCTGCGCGCCTACCTGGCACCGCGCCGGGTGCGGCTCTATCCCTCCCGTGGGACCGGCTACGCCTCCCACGTGACGCCGCCGCCGCACCTCGTCGGCCTGCGGATCGACGCCCTCGACGCGCTCGGCTCCGAGCCCGACGCGGTGGTCGTCGCCTCGGCGACGGCGCTGGCCGAGGCGGTCCCCGACGCCTCGCTGCGCCCGGCCGGGTTCGCGATTGCGCTCGAGGAGGAGATCGAGCTCGACGTCGTCTCGGGCGACCTCGTCGCCGCCGGCTACGAACGGGTCGAGCAGGTCGAGGAGCGCGGCCAGTTCGCGGTCCGCGGCGGCATCCTCGACGTCTACCCGGCGACCGAGGAACGGGCGGTGCGAATCGAGCTGTTCGGCGACGAGGTCGAGTCGATGCGCTGGTTCTCGACCTTCACCCAGCGCTCGCTCGGCGACGCCGAGCGGGTCGAGCTGGCGCCCGCGGCAGAGCTCGACGCCGAGCACCGCGAAGTCGCCGAGCTGGCGGCGATGGCCGCCGAGGAGGAGGGCAACGAGTCCCCGAACCTGGCCGAAGCGCTGCCGCTGGAGCACTTCCAGGCGCCGCTGGAACTGGTCCCCGAGGCCGCCGCGGTGGTCTTGGTCGGCTCCGAGGAGATCGAGCCGGCGCTGCGCGACCACTGGGAGGACGCGACCACGGCGATGCACGCCGACGACGCCCAGCACCTCTACGTCGACGTCGCCGAGCCGCTGCAGGCGCGCGCCGCCCTCTCCCTGACGGCCGCCGGCGAGGACGACGAGGACGCCTTCCGCGCCGCCCGCGCCGAGTCCCCGGCCCGCAGCGTCAAAGAGGCCGAGGGCGAGCTGGAGAAACTGATCCGCTCCGGCTACCGCACCGTCGTCGCCTTCGAGAGCCGCGGCGAGGCCGAGCGCACCCGTTACGGCCTCGACCGCCTCGACGCCCGCCTGCTCGAAGGCGGCCGCGTCTCCCCGGAACCCGGCCTCGCCTTCGCCGAGGCGCGCCTGCGCGAGGGCTTCGTCAGCCCCGAGCTGAAACTCGCCGTCTATCCCTTCCGCCGCCTCGTCCACCGCCGCCGCACCGAGGAGCCGGCGCCCGGCGGCGGTCGCGGCCGCCTCGCCTTCAGCGAACTGCGGGTCGGCGACTACGTCGTCCACGAGGACCACGGCGTCGCCCGCTTCGCCGGCTTCGAGACCCGCGAGGTCGGTGGCGTCACCCGCGACTACCTCTACCTCGAATACAAGGGCGAGGACCGCGTCTACGTGCCCACCGACCAGCTGGCGAAGCTGAGCCGCTACGTCGGCGCCGGCGGCGAACCGACGCTCTCGGCGCTGGGCGGCAAACGCTGGCAGAACCTCAAGGCGCGGGCGCGGAAAGCGGCCGGGGCGCTGGCCGGCGAGCTGCTCAACCTCTACGCCGAGCGCCGCTCCCGCAGGGGCCACTCCTTCCCGCCCGACGGCGAATGGCAGATCGCGATGGAGACCGCCTTCCCCTACCGCGAGACGGCCGACCAGCTGGAAGCGATCGAGGCGGTCAAGGCCGACATGGAATCGGAGCGGCCGATGGACCGGCTGGTCTGCGGCGACGTCGGCTTCGGCAAGACCGAGGTGGCGCTGCGCGCCGCGGTCAAGGCCGCCTCCGACGGCGCCCAGGTGATGGTCCTGGTGCCGACCACGATCCTCGCCCAGCAGCACTACGGCACCTTCCGCGAGCGCCTCGCCGACCTCCCCTTCCGGGTCGAGGGCGTCTCCCGCCTGCGCCCGCCGGCCGAGGTGAAAGCGATTCTCAAGGACTTCGAGGCGGGCAAGGTCGACGTCCTGATCGGCACCCACCGCCTGCTCTCCCGCGACGTCCGCGCCAAGGACCTCGGCCTCGTCATCGTCGACGAGGAGCAGCGCTTCGGGGTCAAGCAGAAGGAGCTGCTGCGCCAGCTGAAGCTGAAAGTCGACGTCCTCGCGCTCTCGGCAACCCCGATCCCGCGCACCCTGCAGATGAGCCTCGCCGGCCTGCGCGACATCTCGGTGATCGAGACCCCGCCCGAGGGCCGCCGCCCGGTCCGCACCTACGTCGGCCCCTACGACGAGGACCTCGTCGCCAAGGCGGTCAGGCGCGAGATCGAGCGCAAGGGCCAGGCCTTCGTCCTCCACAACCGGATCGACTCGCTGCCGGAAACGACCGAGCGGCTGCGGGCGCTGGTCCCCGGGGCGCGCTGCCTCGAAGCCCACGGCCAGATGGACGAGCACCAGCTCGAGGAGACGATGCTGACCTTCCTGCGCGGCGAGGCCGACGTCCTGGTGACGACGACGATCATCGAGTCCGGGCTCGACATCCCGACCGCGAACACCCTGATCGTCGAGCGCGCCGACCAGCTCGGCCTCTCCCAGGCCTACCAGATCCGCGGCCGCGTCGGCCGCTCTCGCGAGCGCGCCTTCGCCTACCTGCTCTACCCCTCGGCCGAGGCGCTGACCGAGGAGGCGGCGGCGCGCCTCTCGACCCTCGCCGACCACACCGAGCTCGGCTCCGGCTTCCGGATCGCGATGCGCGACCTCGACATCCGCGGCGCCGGCAACCTGCTCGGCGACGAGCAGTCCGGCCACGTCGCCGCGGTCGGGTTCGAGCTCTACTGCCAGATGATCGACGAGGCGGTCGCCGAGGCCGCCGACGGGGAGGAGGAGCGCGAGGAGGCCCCCGAGCCGGTCCGCCTCGACGTCCCGGTCGACGCCTACCTGCCGGCCAGCTTCGTCCCCTTCGAGGCGGCGAAGATCGACATCCACCGCCGCATCGTCGCCGCCCGCGAGCCGGGGCAGCTGCGGGCGATCCGCGACGAGCTCTCCGACCGCTTCGGGCCGCTGCCGCCGCAGGCCGAGAACCTGCTGAAGCTGCAGCAGGCGCGGATCGAACTGGGGCTGGCGGGCGCCCGCAGCATCGAGTTCCGCGGCGGCAAACTCAGCGTCACCGGGGTCGAGCTCGACTCCGAGGCGGCCGGGGTCCTGGCCGAGCAGGTCGAGGGCGCGGTCTACGAATGGCGCGAGCAGACCGCCGCGGTCCGCGTCGCCGGCGATCCCGACGAACGCCTCGCCGCGGTGCTGGCGATGGCGACGGGATTGCGCGAGGCGCGCCGGGCGGCGGAGCCGGCCGCGGCCTAGCTCGACCTAAAGGCTGCTTAAGGCACCCGTTTTGACTATGCTGCCGGCTTCGTGGGAGCGAAAGCGGGTCAGAGGAGAGAGAAGGCAGCGGGGCGGCAGCGCTTGGCGCTGATCGTGTTCGGCGCGCTCTTCGTGCTGCTCTTCGTCATCTTCGCGATCGCCGAGGGCCTGACCGGGCCGAGCGTCCCGTCCGGCGACGTGGCCCACATCTCCAGCGTCCCCGACGAGTTCGCCAACATCAGCGAAGACAAGCTGAAGCGCACCGTTCTGCGGCTGGCCACCTCGGGCGAAGAAGCGGCGAAAAAACCGCCGAAGCCGGGCTCGGACAAATATGAAGAACTGCAGAAAAAAGCGATGACCGAACTGATCGAAGGCGTCTGGATCCGCGGCGAGGGCGAAGAACTCGGCGTCAGCGTCACCGAAAAACAGGTCGAAGACGAACTCGCGGCGATCAAAAAACAGAACTTCCCGACCCCCGCCGCTTACAAAAAATTCCTCAAGGAATCGCAGTTCACCCAGGACGAAGTGAACCAGCTGGTCGAACTGCAGATCGTCACCAAAGAAATCCAGGCAAAGGTCAGCGAACAGGCCCCCAAACCTTCCAGCGATGCGGTCCAGGCTTACTACGAAGCCGAAAAGGAAACGCAGTTCACGACCAAAGAAAGCCGTGACGTCCGCCTGATCCTGAACGAAGACAAAGCCGAAGTCGAAGCGGCGAAAGCGGCGCTCGAAAAGGACAGCTCGCCGGCGAACTGGAAAAAAGTCGCGAAAAAGTACTCGAGCGATCCGACCAGCGGCGCCAAAGGCGGCCTGCAGGAAGGGATCACCGAAGAATTCCTCAAAGGCCCGCTGAAAACGGCGATCTTCGACAGCCCCACCGGCGAACTCGTCGGGCCGGTGAAGTTCGAAAAAAACTACGTCCTGACCGAAGTCGTGAAACTGAACCCGAAGAAAGAACAGGACCTCGCTGAAGTCAAGGCCCAGATCGAATCGACGCTGGGACAGCAGGCGCAGCAGGAATACCTCTCCGAATTCGTCTCCGACTTCGACGCGAAGTGGACCCAGAGAACCGTCTGCGCCGACGCCTTCGCGATGGAAAAATGCGGCAACTTCAAGGGCAACGGCCACCCCGCCAGCGCATCGCCGGCCTGCTACGAAGCCGATCCGAAAACGCCGGCGAAAGAATGCCCCGCGCCGGTGACGCCGATCTCACCCACCCTGCCGGGCAAGGTCACCCCGACCAAACCGAAAGGCGAACCCTTCCCGCAGCGGCCGATTCCGGAAGCCGCCGCCGAAACCGGCGAAGAACTGCCTGCCGGTGCTGTGCCGCCCGCAGCCGCGCCTGAAGGCGAATAGGCCCTTCGCCACACCGCTTGCCGCCGGTGCCGGTGAATAGACTGGCGCGCCCGTGAGCACGATTTCCTCGATCCACGCGCGGCAGATCCTCGACTCGCGCGGCAACCCCACCGTCGAGGTGGAGGTGGTGCTGGAGTCCGGCACCCGCGGCCTGGCGGCGGTCCCCTCAGGGGCTTCGACGGGTGAGTTCGAGGCGGTCGAGCTGCGCGACGGCGGCGAGCGCTGGGCCGGGAAGGGCGTCGGCCGGGCGGTCGCGAACGTCAACGGCGAGATCGCCGCGGCCCTGACCGGTGCGCGGGCGGCCGAGCAGGGCGCTCTGGATCGCACGATGATCGAGCTCGACGGCACCCCCAACAAGGGACGCCTCGGCGCCAACGCGCTGCTAGGGGTCTCGCTGGCGGCAGCCAAGGCCGCCGCAGCGGACTCCGGGCAGCCGCTCTACCGCTACCTGGCCGAGCTCTACGGAGGCGGCGAGCCCCACCTGCTGCCGGTGCCGATGATGAATGTGCTGAACGGCGGCGCCCACGCCGACAACTCGGTCGACTTCCAGGAGTTCATGATCGTCCCGGCTGGAGCGGAGAGCTTCTCC
Organism: Solirubrobacterales bacterium; assembly: GCA_035473555.1. GTDB lineage: Bacteria > Actinomycetota > Thermoleophilia > Solirubrobacterales > 70-9 > VAYN01. The sequence goes on along the minus strand of DATIOC010000011.1, from coordinate 7,809 downwards.
GAGTGCCTGCGGGTCGGCACCGAGGTCTTCCACGCACTGAAGAAGTCGCTGCACTCGCAGGGCCTCTCGACCGCCGGCGGCGACGAGGGAGGGTTCGCCCCCGACCTCGACTCCAACGAGGCCGCCCTGCAGGCGGTTCTGGCCGGGGTCGAGGCCGCCGGCTACGAGCCCGGCAAGGACGTCTTCATCGCCCTCGACCCCGCTACCAGCGAGATCTTCGAGGCCGGCTCGTACAACCTCGAGCACGAGGGCCGCACGCTCTCCTCCGAGGAGATGGTGGCCTACTGGGCCGACGCCTGCGAGCGCTACCCGATCCTCTCGATCGAGGACGGGATGGACGAGGAGGACTGGGACGGCTGGAAGCTGCTGACCGAGCGTCTCGGCGAGAAGGTCCAGCTGGTCGGCGACGACCTCTTCGTCACCAACCCGGAGCGCCTCGGTCGCGGCATCGAGCTCGGCGTCGGCAACTCGATCCTGGTCAAGGTCAACCAGATCGGCACTCTGAGCGAGACGCTGGAGGCGATCCGCATGGCCCGCGACGCTGGCTACACGGCCGTGATCTCCCACCGCTCGGGAGAGACCGAGGACACGACGATCGCCGACCTCGCGGTCGCCACCGGCGCCGGGCAGATCAAGACCGGCGCGCCCTCGCGCTCGGACCGCGTCGCCAAGTACAACCGGCTGCTGCGGATCGAGGAGGAGCTGGGCGACGCCGCGCAGTTCCCGGGCCTGCAGGCATTCGTCCAGCGCCGGTCCTAGATGCAGGAATGCGGGGCCCGGCCGCGTAGCTCCGGGTATGGCAACGCGCGCGCAGGCCGGACGTTCACGATCGGCTCCCCGCCGCCGTCCAGCCGCCCGCAAACGCAGACCCGCCGCGCGCAGCGGCGCCAGCCGGATCAAGTGGGACCGCGTCGGCCGCGTCGCCCTCACCGTCGTCCTCGTCGCGGTGCTCTACTCCTACCTCGGTCCCTCGATCAACTTCGTCAAGACCTACACCGGCACGACCGCGGCCAAAGCGAAGCTGCACACCCTGCTGAAGGAAGACCGGCGCCTCCACAACCGCATCCAGTCCGCCGACGACCCGCTGGTCGTCGACCACGAAGCGCGCGCCCAGGGCATGGTCGCCGAAGGCGAGACGCCGGTGGTCATCCGCGGCAACCTCGGCGGCTGACGCAGCGCCTGGGGGGCAGCCATGGTTGACCTTGGCTCCTATCTCCTGGGGGCCCTGCAGCTGGCGCTGGTCGTCGTGCCGGTTGGGTTCAGTGCCTACAAGCTGAGGCGGAGGTTGCTGCCGGGGTGGGAGGGAGCCCCGGCGCGGTTGGTCGAGGCGATTGTTGGGGTTGCGCTGGTTATCTGGATTTCGGAGGTCTTGGGCACCTTTGGCCTCTTCTATGCCGGGGCTTTGATAGCCGTCGCACTACTGGTTGCAGGGACGGTGGCTTTCTGGCCGGCGGATCCTGTCACGGCAGGGGACCCACCCCCCCTTCCGGTAGCTAAAGCTTCCTCAGGGGGGGTCCCCCCTACCGTGCCACCCACCGGAGGAGGGCTGGTCCAGGCGCTCGTGGCGTTGGCGGTGGTCGCCGCCACGGTGTTCAGCTACGCCGTGACGACGAAGCATGCGTTGGACAGAGGGGTCTTCAACTTCGACAGCCTCTGGTACCACCTGCCGTTTGCTGTCGACATGGTGCAGACGCACTCCGTGGTCGGGATGCACCACGTGGAGACGGTGTTCACGAACTGGTTCTACCCGCAGAATTCGGAGCTGCTGCACGCGATGGGGATCCTGCTCACGGGTCGGGACACGCTCAGCTTGTTCCTCAACCTCGGCTGGTTGGCCGTTGCGTTCCTGGCTGCGTATTGCGTGGGACGGCCCTATGGGCGCGGGGCGGTTACGGCGGTTGCTGCCGCGATCCTGCTCGAGTGCCACACGCTGGTGGTCAGGGACCCCGGCGCGGCCAAGAACGACCTCATGGCCGCAGCCCTCCTCCTGGCCTCAATCGCAATATTGGTTCAGGCCTGGTCTTCGTCTGTTCCTTCTTGGTCCCAGGCACCGATAAGGAACAGACGAATGGAGGGGTGGGCCATTGCGGCGGCTGGGCTTGCTGCCGGGTTGGCGGCTGGGACGCGGGTTACCGGGCTTGCGATGGCTGGGGTCCTGACCGTGGCCGTGGTGGTGCTGGCTGGGCCTGGGCGGCGTTGGGCGGCTGCTGGGTGGTGGTTCGTGCCGGCGTTTGCGGGTGGGGCGTTCTGGTACCTGCGGAACCTGGGCGTTGCCGGCAATCCGATTCCCGAGGTCGAGAAGCTGGGGCCGATCTCGCTGCCCCATCCGGAGCGGCTGCAGGAAGGGCGCCCCGACTTCACCATTGCCCACTACGCGACCGACACCGGCGTCTGGCGCGAGTACTTCTCGCCCGGTCTGCACGAGGCCTTCGGGGCGCTCTGGCCGCTGGTCGTCTTCGGCGCGGTCGCGGCGGCGCTGCTCGCCCTGCTCCGCGGCCGCGACCGGATCGTGCGCTGGGTCGGCGCCGTGGCGCTCTTCGGCGCCTTCGCCTACCTCTTCACCCCGCTCAGCGCGGCCGGGGCGGAGGGGGAACCGGTCGGCTTCGCGATCAACATCCGCTACGTCATCCCGGCCCTGCTGGCCGGCATCGTCCTCCTCCCACTCGACCGCTGGTTCGACGGCCGACGTTGGCTGTGGGGGTTAATGGCGGTTCTGACGCTGGTGTTTGTGGCTACGAATCGGCCTGATGAGGCGCTTCATGACGGGGCTCGCGTCTTCGCCTTCGGGCTGGTCGTGCTCGTCGTCCTGCTGCCGGCGCTGCTGCTGTACCTGCGCTCGCGGGGCGCCGGCGCGGCGCTGCTCCTCGGGGCCGCCGCCGGGCTTGTCGTCGCCTTGGTCGCGATCGGCTATCCGGTCCAGCGCCACTACCTCGAGAACCGCTTCGCCAACGCCGGGGCTGCCGACGAACGGATCCCCGGGATGCACCTCGACGCCGCCTACCGCTGGGCGCGCGACCAGGAGGACGCCCGCATCGGCCTCGCCGGTACCACCGCCGGCTTCGCCGGCTACGGCTTCTACGGCACCGACCTCAGCAACCGCGTCCGCTACCTCGGCGAAGACGGTCCCCACGGCGCCTTCAACGCGATCCCGACCTGCGCCGCCTTCCGCACCGCGGTCAACGACGCCGAACTCGACTACCTCGTCACCTCGCCCTTCCTCAACTTCCTCCACCCGGGCGACCCGGTCGAATCCCCGGAGGCGCGCTGGCTGCGCGACGAGAGCGCCGTGCGCCCGGTCGAGCGCAGCGGGCCGGTCACCGTCTGGAAGGTCGAAGGAGAGCTGTCCCCGGACGCCTGCGGCCCCGCCAACGCACCGCTGCGCGAAGTCCCGCAGACGTCGACCTCCTGAGTCTCTATCAATTAACTAGACTACAAAGTACTATTTTGTAGTACAGTTTTAGGATATGGACTTCGTCAACCGCAGCGACGAGCTCGAGGCACTAGACGAGCGTCTTCGCTCGGGCCGGGCGGAGTATTTCGTCCTCTATGGCCGCCGCCGGGTCGGAAAGAGCCAGCTGCTCCTGCATTTCGGCGAGCGCTGCAGGCAGTTCTACTTCGAGGCCACCTCCGGCAGCCGCCAGGACCAGCTCGAGGATCTCACCGCGGAACTTGCGCGTTTCACGGGTAAAGGCGTCTACGCCGAGCAGCCGTTGACCACCTGGCGCGCCGCCTTCGCCGCCTTCGGCGAGTTGCTGGACGGCGGCCAGACGATGATCGTCCTCGACGAGTTCCAGTTCATAGCGCGCCAGGAGCCGGAGCTCGGCTCTCTTCTGAACCGGTTCATTCTCGAGCATGAGAGCGACCCAAACCTGATGCTCTGCCTGTCGGGGTCGGACGTCAGCTTCTTCGAGGACTCCGTGGTTGGGTATGGGGCGACCACCTACGGACGCCGCACGGGATCGCTGCGATTGCAGCCGTTCGGCTTCGGCGAGATCGCCCACTTCACGAACGGGTGGAGCATCGACGATCGCATTCGCGCCTGGGCGGTCTTCGGGGGAATTCCGTACTACCTGAAGGAGATCGACAGCGATGCAGACCTGGCCGAGGCGATCCGGCGAGCGGTCCTCTACCCCGACGGCCTCTTGCGGGAGGAGCCACGATTCCTGCTTGCCCAGGAGAGCCGGCTCCGTGACGTCAATACCTACATGTCGTGCCTACGGGCGATCGCTGGTGGAACGACCCGACTCAACGAGATCGGTCAGCGGATCGGCCGGACCCGTGCCGAGGAAGCCCGACCGTTTCTCGAGACGCTCGAGGGTATGGGGCTGGTGGAGCGCCGCTATCCGGTCACCCACACCTCCGGCAAGCGAGTCCACTACGCGATCACCGATCCGTTCCTGCGGTTCTGGTTTCGCTTCGTCGCGCCGCGGGAGAGCCGCCTGCAGATGCGCCGCGACGCCGACCGCTACCTCGCCGAAGTCGTGCTTCCCCAGCTCGACAAGTTTGTGTCCGAGGATGCTTTCGAGCAGATCTGCCGCGAGTGGGCTCTACGCAACGTCGACGACGCCGTCGAGGTTGGGCGTTGGTGGGGGCAACTCCGGCGCTGGGATGGCGAAAAGCTGCGCAGTCGCAGCTACGAGGCAGATGTGGTTGCGATCGACGAGGAAGGTGGGGTCGTTGCGCTTGGGTCCTGCAAGTGGCCCGACGGTTCCACCCTCGACCATGTCCACGAGGCAGGTGAGCTCGACAAGTTGGAGACGATCCGCAACGAGCTCGAGGCGCCCGATGCGCACCTCTACTTCTTCGACCGGGTCGGATTCTCGCCCCGGCTGCACGAGTTCGCCGACGAGCGGGATGACGTTCACCTGGTTCTCTCCGAGCGGTTGGTCTGATGCCGGCCTCTTGATTGCCGCTTAAGGCGCCCGGGTAACCTCGGCCCGGTGAGCTATCCACTCGAGAACGCGCTCTTCCAGTGGGAGGAGGGTCGCCGCATACTGCAGGCGATCGAGGACCCGCGCCAGCGCCGCCTCGCCGATCGCGTCGTCGACGCGCTCCGTGAAGAACTGCGCCGCCGGATCGGCCCGACCTTCAGCGCCGCGGAGCTGGCCGACCTCTACGGCCAGGGGACCGACTGGGCCCAGCAGGTCGCCCTCGACGTCGCCCCGTCGATCGACGGCGACTCGCAGGCGCTCGCCGACGCGGCCTTCTGGCTCTACCTAAGAGGCGCTACGGACTTTGCCGGGGGCAGACAGCTCCCGGTTTAGGGAGCTACTCGTCCGAGTCGTCGGACTCGCCGTCGCCGTTATCGCTGGAGCCCTGCGGCTCGCCGGCGCGGCGGATGACGATCTGGTCGGCGTCGATGCGGACGGTTACGTCGCGCTTGCCGGCCCAGTGCTCGGTGTAGACGGGGTTGTCCTTGACCGCCGCATCGAGCCAGAGGCCGTAGCCGTCGGTCTCGCCGTGGTCGAAGGTCGCCTCGATCTCTTTGCGGCGACTGCGCCCGCCGCGACGGCCGCGGCGACGCCGGCGGCGACGGCTGGCACCGGTGCCGCCCTCGCCCCGCTCCTCGCGGTCCTCGTCCTCGTCGCCCTCGGACTCGGTCTCATCCTCGTCCTCGGCGCGCTCGGCCTTTTCGGCCTCCTCGGCCTCGGTGGCCGCTTCGATCTCCGCTTCGATCTCGTCGCGCAGGTCGATTTCGCCCGAGCCGGGACCCTCGGCGTCGGCCGAGAGGTCGTACTGCTTGCGGAACTCGCGCAGCTCGGTGGCGCTGATCTCCAGCTGGTGGGCGATCCAGGCATCGGTCCGCCCCTGTTGCACCCAGGCGCGGATCTGATTTAGCTGCGGCTTCAGCGAGCGTCGAGCCATCGGCGCGCGAGTCTATTGAAGGAGGGCATTCGTTCGCAGGCAGGCAGGGTGGCGTTAGGCCATGAGGAAGGCGAGCGCCTCGAACATCGCCACCACCACGACGACGACGGTGACGGTGAGGCAGACGGCGAGAACGGAGAAGCGGACCTTCCCCTCCTGCTCGACGCGGGTGATTTTCCGCGCACGGGAGCGATTCGCCGCACGGCGGCGCAGCTGCTCGCGCCGGCGGCGCTCGAGGTAGGTCTCCTGCTCGAACGCCGTCTCGAACTGGGAGATGCTCTGTCGCATTCTCATAAGGAAGGGGCCCGGGGGCCAGGCGGCACCGTAGCAAAAGATCTTGCAGGGCTTGCAATTCGCTCACACATCAGCAGGCGCCCCAGAGCCCCCGCCCAGCGCGCGCAGCCGGCATCTCGAGCCGTTTCAGCCGGCCCGCGAAGCGGTCGTTGGGAGGGATCGTCAGCGTCCGCGCCAGGCCCCGCCGGATCAGCTCGGCGTTGACGAGGTGCCCGTCGAGGTAGACGTAGGCGAGCAGCCTGCCGTAGACGTCCCGGCGCTCGACGCCGAAGACCAGGCGCACCCGCCGGTGCTCGACCAGGGCGTGGTTGAAGCTCGACGCCTGCGGGCCGAAGCACTGCACCGGCGTGTCGGGCTTGACCGTCTCCGGCGTGTCGACGCCGATGTAGCGGACGTCCTCGGTGTGACCGCCGAGGTCGACTTCGATCGTGTCGCCGTCGACCGCTCTGATCACGTAGGCGACGGCGCTCGCCGGCGGCTCGTCCCGCCACAGCTCCTCCCACGACTCCCACGGCCGCAGCAGCACCAGCGCCGCCAGCACCAGCAGGATCGCGCTTCCCTTCGAGCTCATCCGGACATGAAAAAGGCCCACCCCCGCTCAAGCGGAGGCGGGCCGAAACTCTCCCCCCTGGAGGGACTCGAACCTAAGGAGTTCTGCGCACGTTGGCGAGGAGGCTCTCTTTGATCTGGGCGACTATCTCCAGAGCCTCGTTCCAATCGCGCTGCCAGACGTTGCGGCCGAAGATGACGCCGGAGCCGCCGGCCTCCATCACCTCGCGGGTGTTCTGCAGCACCGTCTCGTCGTCGGTCTTGGAGCCGCCGGAGAGGACGACCAGCGCGCGGCCGGCCGATTCGACGCACTGGCGGATCGCCTCGGTCTGGTCGACCTGCATCTCGTTGTAAGGCGCCGGAGCGTCCTTGTCCTTGGACGAGTCGATCTTCGGCATGTTGAGCTTGACCACGTCGGCGCCCATCTCCATCGCCATCCGGGCCGCGTAGTCGATCGCGTAGAAGCTGTTCTGACCGCCCTTGGCCTCGACCGCTTCGCCGCGCGGGTAGGACCAGACGACGAGCGGCATCCCGAAGCGGTCGCATTCCTCGCGGACGCGGCGCAGCTGGGCGAGGTCCTCGTCCTGGCGCGGGGAGCCGACGTAGAGCGTGTAGCCGATCGCGTCGGCGCCGAGCCGGACGCCGTCCTCGACGCTGGCGTTGCAGCTGGAGAAGGCCTTGGCGGAGGAGGGGAGGTCGGTCTTGCCGTTGACCTTGAGGATCAGCGGCACCCGGCCGGCGTAGTCGGGGTAGTACTTCTCGGCCATCCCGATCTGGCAGGCGAGCGCCGAGTAACCCGCCTCGGCGGCGAGCCGGAACTGGTAATCGGGGTCCTTGGAGGCCGGGTTGGGGAAGAAGTCGCGCGGACCGTGCTCGATCCCCTGGTCGATCGGCAGCAGCATCAGGGTGCCGTTGCCCGGGCCGAACTCGAACAGAAGGCGGTGCAGGCGGGCCCTTTTACCGGGCGGCAGGACCTCCAGCAGCGATTTCTGCTCGGTCAGACTCTTCAGCTCCACGTCAGTTCCTCCTCGAAGATGGTTGCCAGGGCAGTATCGCATTCCAATTGGGAATCTCGCGGCGGCGGGTATCCTCGAAAGATGA
>DATIOC010000010.1:0-14976 GCA_035473555.1 Solirubrobacterales bacterium | reverse complement strand
CGCCGGTACCAGAAGCTGATCAGCGCGTAGGAGGCGAAGCCGACGAAGGCCCAGCCGACGATCAGCAGGACGAAGTTGCCGGCGAGGACCAGCAGCAGCATCGAGAAGACGAAGAAGTTGAGGTAGCTGAAGAAGCGGTGGTAGCCCTCGTCTGACTGCATGTAGCCGTAGGAGTAGAGGTGGATCAGGGTCGAGACGCCGGTGACGACGAGGACCATGAAGACCGAGAGCGGGTCGACGAAGATCCCGAGCTTGATGTCGAGGCCGGCGACGCTGGCGTAGTCCCAGAGCGAGGAGGCGTGGTGGCGCGCCTCGGGGTCTTCGCCGAGCAGGCTGAGCAGCGCGCCGATGCCGCAGGCGAAGGCGAGGCCGATCGCGACCGTGCCGATCAGGCCGGCCGCCTTGGCCGGCAGGACCCGGAAGCCGAGCGCGATCGTCAGCGAGCCGAGCAGCGGGAAGAGCAGGACCAGCCAGGCCCAGGCGGTGGCGCTCATCCGCGCAGCTCCCGCAGGTCGTCGACGTTGAGCGGCAGGCGGCGGCGGAAGATGGCGACGATCAGCCCGAGGCCGACGACGACCTCGCAGGCGGCGACGACCATCACGATCACCGCGAAGACCTGGCCCTGGCCGTTGCCGACCATGCGGCTGAAGGCGACCAGCGCCAGGTTGCCGGCGTTCAGCATCAGCTCGAGGCAGAGCAGGATCACCATCGGGCTGCGACGGATCAGGATCCCGATCGCTCCCGTGGCGAAGAGGAGGGCGGAGAGGACGATGAACCACTCGGTGTTCACGACATCTCCCGGCGGCGGTTGGATGCCAGGACGATCGCGCCGACTGCGGCGAGCAGGAGGAGGATCGAGCTGGCCTCGAAGGGGATGAGGAACTTCTCGAGGAGGAGGCGGCCGATCGCGGCCGGGTCGCCGAAGCCGGCCGGGACGTCGGGTCCCTGCGTCCCAAGCGCCAGGAGCGAGGAGCTCAAGACGGCGATCGAGAGCTCGACGAAGAGGGCGATGCCGAGGAGGGGGGCTAGGAAGCGCTGGCCGGGGATCGGCTCCCAGGCGGGCTCTCCCCCTTCGCCGACGTAGGCGACGACGAAGACGTAGAGGACCATCACCGCGCCGGCGTAGACGACCACCTGGGCGGCGGCGACGAAGGCCGAGGTCAGCAGCAGGAAGAGCGCCGCCAGTGAGAAGAGGTGGACGATCAGCGCCAGCACCGAGTAGAAGGGATTGCGCATCGCGATCACGCCGACCGCGCCGCCGAGGGCGCCAAGCGCCGAGACGAAGAACAGGACCTCTTCCACCGCTACTCGCCCTCGCTTTTCAGCGGCGTCCGCTCGATCGGCTCGGCGAGCAGCATCTCCTTGGTGAAGATCAGGTCGCGCCGGTCGTAGTCGGCCATCTCGTAGTCGTGGCCCATCGTGATCGCGTCGAACGGGCAGGCGATCTCGCAGTAGCCGCAGAAGATGCAGCGGCTGAGGTTGATCTCGTAGACCGCGGCGTAGCGCTCGCCCGCCGAGACCCGCTCGCCGGGGATGTTCTCCGCCGCGACGACGCGGATGCAGTCGGCCGGGCAGGCGGCGGCGCAGAGACTGCAGCCGACGCATTTCTCCAGGCCGGTGTCCTCGAACTTGTGGAGTTTGTGGCGGCCGCGGAAGCGCGGGTAGACGGGGGTCTTCTCCTCGGGGTACTCGATCGTCATCGGCCCCTCGATCAGCCGCGCCATCGTCGTCTTCAGCCCGCGCAGCGTCTCGCCGAAGGCGCGGTAGGCGCCGCCGACGCCGCCCGGCGTGGGGCCGCGCTGCACCTCGACCACGTCGATCGAGTCGAGGTATGAGGCGGACCGCGGGTCGACGCTCACGTCGCCACCACCAGGACCGCGGTGACGAGGACGTTGAGGGTGGCGAGCGGCAGCAGCACTTTCCAGCCGAGGCTCATCAGCTGGTCATATCGAAGACGCGGCAGCGTCGCCCGCACCCAGATGAAGACGAGGACGAGGCCGATCATCTTCGCCAGCATCCAGATCGGGTCGAGGAAGCTCGGGCCGGGGCCCATCCAGCCGCCGAGGAACATCGCCGCGGCGATCCCGGAGACGACGAGGATCTCCATGTATTCGACCAGCAGGAAGGAGCCGAAGCGCATGCCGCCGTACTCGGTCATGAAGCCCTGGACCAGCTCGGCGTCGGCCTCGGGCATGTCGAACGGGGTGCGGTTGGTCTCGGCGAAGCCGGCGAGCATGAAGATCAGGAAGCCGACGAACTGGGGAAGGATGAACCAGACCTCGCCCTGCGAGTGGACGATCGAGACCAGCGAGAGCGAGCCGCTCATCAGCACCACGCCGAGCAGCGCCAGGCCCATCGAGACCTCGTAGGAGATCAGCTGCGCGGCCGAGCGCATCGCCCCGAGGAGGCTGTATTTCGAGCCCGAGGACCAGCCGCCGAGGAGCAGGCCGTAGAAGGCGATCGAGCCGACGGCGAAGAAGTAGAGGATCCCGATCGGGACGTCGATCCCGTAGAGGCCGACCCCGTCCTGGACGTCGCCCCAGGGGATGATCGCCAGCGAGAGAACGCCCGCCAGGACCGGCAGCAGCGGGCCGAGGATGAACAGGGTCCGGGTCGCGTTCTCGGGGCGGAAGGTCTCCTTGGAGACGAGCTTGCCGACGTCGGCCAGCGGCTGCAGGAGGCCGAAGGGGCCCACCCGGTTCGGGCCGTAACGGTGCTGGAAGCGGCCGATCAGCTTGCGCTCGACCACCGTCAGCACCGGCAGGACGCCGAAGATCACGGCGAAGATGACGACGCTCTTGAGGATCATGATCCAGGTCGCTTCGGCGAGCTGGGTGTCGGCGATCGGGAGCATCAGGCGCTGACCTTCTCGATGGTCACCTGGACGGGGCCGTCGTTGAGGAGGGCGTTGGCGTTCGCTCCGGTTACTCCCTCGGCCAGGAAGGCCGTGCCGGGGGTCACCCGCTCCTTGATCAAGACGGCGGCGTCTACTGCGTTGCCGTTCTGGCTCACTCGGACTGCCTCGCCGTTTTTGAGGTCCAGGCGCTGGGCGTCGCTCGGGGAGATCTCGATGCGCTGGTGGGGCGTCAAGAACTTCAGGGGCGGGTTGAGCTCCGTTATTGGGCCTGCCCATAGATCCCTGTAGGTGCCGAGCATGAGGGAGCCGTCCGAGGTCGAGGGGGCGCCGGGGGGTGACTCGGCGGACGCGACTCGGCGGGTTACCTCGATGGTCTCCGCGGTGGTGGTTGGCGCCTCGCGCTGAGTGTCCGGCGAGTCACCCCCCGGCGCCCTTTTGACGTCTTGCCAGCGGATTCCGCGGCCCCCGATGTCGGCGTCGGTGATGCCGGCGTAGAAGCTCACGGTGTCGGTGAGGGCTGCGAAGGCGGTGGGTTGGGAGGCGATGCCCGTGGTCAGGCCGAGGTTTGCGGCCAGCTCCGAGAGGACGATGATGTTGGAGAGGACGCTTTCGGGGCGGGTGGCGCTCGGGCGGACTCGCTGGAGGCGGCCGTCGGGGTGGGTGACGGTTCCGTCTTTCTCGGCGTGGGTCTCGAGGGGGAGGACCACGTCGGACTTGGCGGTGGTGGCGTTCTCGTGCATCGAGAAGCTGACGATGAAGTCCGCAGCCGTCAGTGCCTCTTCCCAGGCGGGGGTGTCGGGGAAGTCGCGGAGGGGATCGGCTCCGAAGAGGATCAGGCTGGTGATCTCGCCGGAGATCAGCGCACTGCGGATCTCCTCGGTGGACATGCCCGCGGTGGTCTCGGTCAGGCCGGGGCCGGCGTCGGGGAGGCATCCCGCCTCGCGCAGGCCGCGGGCGTTGGTGGTGTCGGGGATTTCGAGGAGGCCGGCGCCGTCGGTGGTGGCCATGTTGGCGGCCTTGGCGACCTCGAGGAGAGCCTCGGCAGCTCCGGGCTCGCGGGCGATTCGCTCGCCCCAGATGACGACTACCCTGCCGGCGTCGCGGAGGGTCTCGGCGATCGGGGTGGCGACGTTCTCGCTGCCGCCGATCGCTGCCGCCAGCTCGGAGACGAAGTGGGCGGCCTGGCCGGGGGCGTAGCGGGCGATCGCCTCGGCGCCGCCGTCGAGGGCGGTCGGGCGCTCGGTGGCGACGACGAGTTTGGCCCCGTGGCGGCGGATCGCCTTGCGGACCCGGAGGTCGAGGATCGGGCTGCTGTGCAGCGGGTCGGTGCCGAGGACGAGGATCGCGTCGGCCTCGTCGATCTCGCTGACCTTGGCCGAGATCGCCGGCGCGGCCAGCTGCCGCAGAACCTCAACGTCCGGCCCGCGCGAGGGCCGCGAGTCGATATGGGGCGACCCCAACGCCTCGCGCATCAGCCGCTGCAGCAGGAAGCCCTCCTCGTTCGAAGCATCGCCGACAATCGCCGCGACCCGAGAGGAGCCGGGGGTGGTCCTCCCCGGACCCTCCCCGCCGTTGTCCGGGGAGGACCACCCCCGGCTCCCCCGGCTTGCAGCAAGAAGCCCCTCTGCGGCCTTGGCGATCGCCTGCTCCCAGCCGACCTCGCCGCCCTTCAGCCGCGGCCCGCGCACCCGCTCGGGCGCGTCGAACATCTCGAACCCGTAGCGGCCGCGGTCGCAGAGCCAGCCGTCGTCGACGTCGTGGTTGTCGCGGGTCACCACCCGTTTCACCTTCTCGTCGCGGATCGTGAAGCTGACGTTGCACTGGCTCGGGCAGAGCGTGCAGACCGAGCCGGCGTGCTCGATGTCCCAGGGCCGGGCGCGGAAGCGGTAGGTGTAGCTGGTCAGCGCCCCGACCGGGCAGATGTCGGTGATGTTGCCGTGGAAGGGGGCGACGTAGGGGCGGTCGTCGAAGGTGCCGACGTAGGTGCGGTCGCCGCGCTCGATCAGCTGCAGCTGGGAGTCCTCGGCGACCTCCTGGCTGAAGCGAACGCAGCGGTAACAGAGGATGCAGCGCTCGCGGTCGATCGCGACCAGCGGCGAGAGCTCGATCGGCTTCTCGAAGTGGCGCTTTTCGTCGATCACCCGGGAGCGGCCGGGGCCCCAGCCGTAGGAGATGTCCTGCAGCGGGCATTCGCCGCCTTTGTCGCAGACGGGGCAGTCGAGCGGGTGGTTGACGAGGAGGAACTCGACGACCGAGTTCTGCGCCTCTTTGACCTGCTCGGTGCGGGTGTGGACGACCATCCCCTCGCGCACCGGCGTCGAGCAGGAGGTCTGCAGCTTCGGAATCCCCTCGATCTCGACCAGGCACATGCGGCATGCGCCGACAGGCTCGCCGAGTTTCGGTTCGTAACAGAAGTAGGGAATCTCGACGTCGCTCTTGCGGGCGGCGTCATGCAGCATCTCGCCCTCGATCGCGGGCACCTCGCGCCCGTCGATCGTGATCGTCACCTCGCGGCCGGCGGGGCTCACGTCGAGGCTCCCAGCGTCTCCGGCGCACCGCGGACGACGGCGTGCGGGTCGAGGACCAGCTCCGGGTCTTCCATCACGGCTTCGAACTCCTCGCGGTACTTGCGGACCATCGCTCCGACCGGCATCGCCATCGAGTCGCCGAGCACGCAGAGGCAGTGGCCGATGATGTTCGCCTGGACCGAGCTGACGATGTCGAGGTCGATCGGCGTCGCCTCGCCGCGGACCATCCGCTCCAGCATCTTCACCGTCCAGTTGGTGCCCTCGCGGCAGGGGACGCACTTGCCGCATGACTCGTGGTGGTAGAAGCGCGCCGTGCGCAGCGCCAGGTGCGGGATCGAAACCCGGTCGTCGGCGACGATGATCGAGCCGGAGCCGAGCATCGAGCCCGCCTCGGCCATCGCCTCGAAGCTGTAGGGGAGGTCGAGGCCCTCCTCGGCGGTCAGCACCGGTGACGACGACCCGCCGGGGAAGAAGGCCTTGATCTCGTGTCCCTCCTCGGGGCCGCCGGCGAGGCCGAAGATCAGGTCCCGGGTCGGGATCCCCAGCTCGACCTCGTAGTTGCCGGGGCGGCGGACGCCGCCGGAGATCGAGACGACCTTGGTCCCGGGCGACTGCTCGGTGCCGAAGCCTTTGAACCACTCGGCGCCGTTGCGGACGATGTGGGGGACGTTGGAGAGCGTCTCGACGTTGTTGATCAGCGTCGGCCCACCGTAGAGGCCCTGGACCGCCGGGAACGGCGGCTTCAGGCGCGGGTTGCCGCGCTTGCCCTCGAGCGCGTCGAGCAGTGCCGTCTCCTCGCCGCAGATGTAGGCGCCGGCGCCGCGGTGGACGACCAGCTCCAGGTCGCGGTGGCAGCCGAGGATGTTCGTCCCCAGGTATCCCGCCTCGTAGGCTTCGGCGACCGCGGCGTCGAGGATGTCGGCCTGCTCGTCGTACTCGCCGCGGATGAAGATGAAGGCGTGGCCGGCGTCGGCGGCGAGCGCCGCGATCGCGATCCCCTCGATCAGCTGGTGCGGGTTGCGCTGCATCAGCTCGCGGTCCTTGAAGGCGCCGGGCTCGGACTCGTCGGCGTTGCAGCAGAGGTACTTGGCCATCTCGCCGCGAGGCAGAAAGCTGGCCTTTTTGCCCATCGAGAAGCCGGCCCCGCCGCGGCCCCGCAGGCCCGAGTCTTCGAGCTCCTTCAGGACCTCGTCCTGCTCCAGCTCGCGGTAGGCGCGCTCCATCGTCGCGTAGCCGTCCGCCAGCCGCTTGTAGCCGTCGAGGGTGCGCAGCGCCGGGTCCTCGGCGTTGGCGAGGAGGACGCGCTTCTCCAGCTCGTGCGCCATCAGGAGTCCCCCGCCAGTCCGCGCTTGGCCAGCGCCTTCTCGGGCAGGACCTCGTCGCCGGCCCGCAGCTGCTCGATCGCCACCCCGGCCTCGGCGGCCTCCAGCGGCCCGTAATAGCGCTGGTCGATCGAGGCCATCGGGGCGATGTCGCAGGCGCCGAGGCACTCGAAGCCGGTGACGAAGAACTCGGCGTCGTCGCCCTCGGCGGCGGCCTTGAAGGCGTCGAGCAGACGGTCGCCGCCGCGCATCCAGCAGCTGATGTTGGTGCAGACCTCGATCCGGTGGGTCCCGACCGGCTTGGTGTGGAGGAGGTCGTAGAAGCTGGCGACGGACTCCAGGTAGGCGGGGGTGACCCGCATCACCGCGGCGGCCTGGCGGATTCCCCCCGGGGTGCACCAGCCGTAGAGCTCCTGCACCGCCCAGAGCGCCGGGATCGAGGCCGATTTGCGGTCCGGGTAGCGGCCCATCAGCATCTCGATCCGCTCCTGCAGCTCCGGCGGGCACTCGACCTCGTGCAGCTCGGGGATCTGCTCCTCGGCGCGGCCGGGAACGCGTCCCTCGCGGACCGCCGGGTCGACGGGGAGGTTCGGGTTGCTCATCCCGGCGCCGTCGACGGGGCTCATCGGTCGACACCTCCGAGGATCGGGTCGAGCATCCCGAGGCTGGCGATCATGTCGGCGACGTAGGTGTCGACCGCCATGTCGCGGAAGGCCTGCAGGTTGACGAAGGAGGGGTCGCGGAAGTGGACCCGGGCCGGCTTCGCCGAGCCGTCGGCGAGGACGAAGCAGCCGAGCTCGCCGCGCGGCGACTCGATCGAGTAGTAGACCTCGCCGGGGTCGACCCGGTAGCCCTCGGTGACGAGCTTGAAGTGGTGGATCAGGCTCTCCATCGAGGTCGAGAGCTCCGAGCGCGGCGGCAGCACGTACTTGCGGTCGTCGGCGATGAAGGGGCCGTCGGGCAGCGCGTCGAGGCACTGGGAGACGATCCGGCTCGACTCGACCATCTCCGCCACCCGCACCCGGTAGCG
Organism: Solirubrobacterales bacterium; assembly: GCA_035473555.1. Lineage (GTDB taxonomy): Bacteria > Actinomycetota > Thermoleophilia > Solirubrobacterales > 70-9 > VAYN01. The sequence continues at coordinate 7,239 of DATIOC010000010.1, read as the reverse complement.
GTCGTAGTTGTCGCCGACGGTGCCGACCGGGATCTTGAAATCGACCTCGGGGTAGGCGAGGTAGTCGAAGGCCTTGCGCAGGTCCCAGGGCTCGCCGGCGGCGCGCAGCAGCGGCCCGCTGACGCCGAGCTCCAGCAGCCGCTCGCGGGAGACTGCGCCGACCCCTTTGGTCCGCTGCAGGAAGACCTCGTTGCGGTCGAGCAGCGCTTCGTACTGGCCGACCCGGATCGGCATTTCCTCGGCGAAGCGGCGGCACTTGGCCTCGAAGCCGAGGGGGATGTCCTCAATCACGCCGCCGACCTGGAAGTAGCGGGTGTGCATCCGCTGCCCGGTCGCCATTTCGAAGAGGTCGAGGATCTTGTCGCGCTCGCGGAAGCAGTACCAGAGCATCGAGATCGCGCCGAGGTCGAGCGCAGTGGTGCCGAGCCAGACGAGGTGGGAGTGGATCCGGTTGAGCTCGAGGAAGATCGTCCGCAGGTACTTGGCGCGGGGCGGGATCTCGAGGTCGATCAGGCGCTCGACGGCGCCGCAGTAGGCCTCCATCTGGAAGAAGTAGGAGACGTAGTCCATCCGCTCGACGAAGGGGATGACCTTCCAGTAGCTCTTGTCCTCGCAGGACTTTTCGATCCCGGTGTGGACGTAGCCGATCACCGGCCGCAGCTCCCGCACCCGCTCGCCTTCGAGGTCGACGACGAGGCGCAGGACGCCGTGGGTCGCCGGGTGGTGCGGGCCGACGTTGACGGTCATGATCTCGCGGTCGCGCTCGACCACCTGCTCAGTCATAGCGCCGCTCCGAGTAGGTAAAGGTGACCGGCTCGCCGCCGACCGGGAAGTCGCGCCGCTGCGGCCAGCCGACGTAGTCGTCGGGCAGCAGGATGCGGGTCAGGTTTGGGTGGCCGCGGAAGACGATCCCGAAGAAGTCGAAGACTTCCCGCTCCTGGGCCTCGGCCGTGGGGAAGAGGTCTACGCAGGAATCGATCTCCGGCAGCTCCTCGTTGCCCGGGTCGGCCAGCATCGCTTTGACGCGGACGCGCTCGACCCGGTCGCGGTTGATCAGCTCGTAATGGACGGCGAAGCGCGGCTCGGCGGGCAGGTAGTCCGCCGCATGGAGGCTCGAGAGGAAGTCGTAGCGCTGGCCGGGCTGCTCCTTCAGCCAGCGGAGGACGTCGAGGACCTTTTCGGGGTCGACGATCAGCGCTGCCTGGGAGCGGTCGAAGGAGGTGGCGAGCACGGCAGACGGGCAGTCGCGCTCGATTTCCCCCCGGATCAGCTCCAGACCGGGGGCGTCAGGCAAGGGTCAGCTCCCGCGCTTCCCGGTAGGCCTCGGCGGCCTCCGGCGTCGGTTCGCTCCGCGGCCCGCCCCGGGCCCACTCCTCGGTCCCGTAGGCGTCGTAGCGCTGGCGCCAGCCCTGGTCGGGGTTGCCCTGGATCTGGCGCTGCAGCTTGGTGAAGCCGTAGAGGACCGCCTCCGGCCGCGGCGGGCAGCCGGGCACGTACATGTCGACCGGCATGAACTTGTCGGCGCCCTGGACGACGGCGTAGTTGGCGAACATCCCCGCCGAGGAGGAGCAGGCGCCCATCGCCATCACCCACTTCGGCTCCAGCATCTGGTCGTAGAGGCGGCGGACGACCGGCGCCATTTTGATGCTGACCCGGCCCGAGAGGATGATCAGGTCGGCCTGGCGCGGGGAGGCGCGCAGCGCCTCGGCGCCGAAGCGGGCGAGGTCGTAGCGGGCGGTGACGATCGAGATCGGCGCCTCGATCGCGCAGCAGGCGAGGCCGAAGGTGAGCGGGAAGATCGAGTTCGAGCGGGCCCAGTTCTGGACCTTCTCGAAGGTGGTGGTGACGACCCGTTCTTCGACGTAGCGCTCGAGGTCCTCGCCCTCGAGGTCGCCGCGCAGCATCGCCCGGGCGTCGACTTGCTTCTCGCGCAGGGAGCGGCGCTCTACCTCCAATCCAGGGCCCCCTTGCGCCAGACGTAGACGTAGGCGACGAGCAGGAGGACGACGAAGGTGACCAGCTCGCCGAGGACGAAGAAGCTGTCGGCCCCCTTGAAGATCGCGGCGATCGGATACAGGAAGACGACCTCGATGTCGAAGAGGATGAAGAGCATCGCGACGAGGTAGAAGCTGACCCCGAAGCGGAAGCCCTTCGAGGGCTCGACCGGGATCCCGGACTCGTACGGCTCGCCCTGGCGGCGGCTGGCGGCGGTGGGCCGGGCCGGCTTCTTCGGCCCGAGTAGGTGGTTCAGCATCGCGAAGATGCCGCCGACCGTGAGGCCGAGGAAGGCGAAGACGAGGATCGGGAGGTAGGTCTTGAGCACGGGGAGGTGGTGTTTCTCTGTTGCCGGGGCGTCCTCGGTGAAGCTACCCGGGTTTGACGCCTGTAGCCCCTGTTATATACCGACTTTGTGACAACTTGCTACATAGTGCTTTTCCGCATCAGCAAGCCGAATCCCGACCCTTTTAGGCGGATTTAGACACATGGTCGGCCTCCACATCGCCGTCGGCGTCCTGCTGATCACGCTCAACCTCGCCGCCGGGCTGGTCGGCGGCATCGCCTGGTATCGCGACCGAGCCTCGATCCCCTTCTGGTACCTCCTGCGATCGGCCCAGGTCGCGGTCTTCCTCCAGGCCCTCCTCGGCGGCCTCCTCGTCGTCACCAACCACGAACCCGAGGACAGCCTCCACTACCTCTACGGGATCCTCCCCCTCTTCGTCTCCTTCATCGCCGAGGGAGCCCGCGCCGACGCCGCCCACCGCGAGGTAGGCGACCTCGACCCCGAGTCCCTCACCCCCGACGAACAGGAATCCCTAGCCCTGGCGATCGTCCGCCGAGAGATGGGAATCATGGCCGTCAGCTGCGGAGTGATCTTCTTCCTTGGCCTGCGGGCGGCGGGGACGAGCGGGCTTTGATCAGGCGAACCTGCGATCCGACACCAGTGTGGTGCTCGATTGCAACTTGGCCCCTCTCAGCCTGAGTACCCGTGACTAAAGGCAACGTCTGAGAACGTATTGGGGTGTCTCAAGCACGGACACAGGTGGAGTTGGAGGACGACCTTGTGCGGAGGCTTGACGAGCGAGCCCGAGAGGGCGAGTCGCGTTCGATGCTCCTCCGCAAGGCAATCGAGGCTTATCTCTACGACGACGAGGAGCGCGAGCAGATATCCCGAGAAATCGTCGAGGGGTACGAACGCATCCCATCTACCGGTGAGGAGATGGCGATCGCGGAATCGAGCGCGCGGGAAGCGGTTGAAGAAGAGCCATGGTGATGCATGTGTGGCTCGCGAGCGCGAGCGGCTGACTGAGCGGTCCGACCTTGGTCAGGCCGACAGTGCTCGCAGACGGTCCGCGCGCAGTTGAACAACGGCGACGATCGAGAAGAGGACGGCGGTGACGAGGTGGAAGACGCCGTCGTTGGCGTTGCTCGGGAAGTTGAAGACGTAGGCGGGCTGTTCCTCGAACATGGCCCAGATGCCGGTGACGTAGAGGGCGGCGGCGATGTAGAGGACGTAGTAGAGGGCCCAGTCGGGGCGGCGGCAGAAGTAGAGGCCGGGGCCGAAGAGGAGCAGGCCCGAGAGGGCGTGGACGCCGTTGAAGTCGACCCAGAGGACCTTCTCGGTCGGCGCCCCCGCGCCGAAGTGAAAGCTCGGCTCGGCGATGAATCCCGCCAGCGCCCAGAGCAACTCCAGGCTGGCGAGGATCAGCAGCGCCTTCTGGGCAAAGGTCCATTCGTTCATCGAGGTGGCAATTGTGCCCCTTATAGGTGCACTTTTGCCAGTTGGTTTTTCTTTCCGAACTCGGCGGCTACTTCAGCGGACGGTATTCGCCGGCGTGGAACACGAGCGGGTCGCCGTCGCGCGACTCCAGCGCCCGGACATCGCCGGTGACGATTACGTGGTCGCCGGCGGAGATCACGTCACGGAGGTCGCAGGCGATCCAGATCAGGGCGTCGTCGATCGCCGGGATGCCGTCGCGCTCGCTCCAGGCGACGCCGGACCACTTCTCCGCCACCGGCGCCTTGGTGGCGAAGGCGCGGGCGATCGGCTCCTGGCCGGCATGCAGGACGCTGACGCCGAAGCTGTCGGCGGCTTGGACGGCGAGCAGGGTGCGGGAGCCGCGGTCGAGGCAGGCGAGCATCATCATCGGCTCGATCGAGAGCGAGGAGACCGCGTTGGCGGTGGCTCCGGCCGGTCCGTCGGGCCCCTTGGCGGTGACGATCGTGACCCCCGTCGGGAGCCCGGACAGGGCGGCGCGGAAGGCGTCTGGATCGGGCGCGGGCATCGTCAGGAAGGCTGGATCGGCTCTAGACAATATGATGCCCGCCGCATGCGTCCAGCGCTGATCATCGGAGTGGTCCTCGCCGCCGTCCTCGGCCTCTCGGCCTGTGGCTTCGGCGAAGAGAAGATCTCGGTCTCCGAAAAGGACCCCAACTACAACGGGGCCGTCCTCTTCGCGACCCACTGCTCCGGCTGCCACACGCTCAGCGCCGCCGGCACCCAGGGCAGCGGCAACCGCGGCGAGCGGACCCAGGGCCCGAACCTGAACCAGCGGACCGAGACCGTCGACGATGCGCTCTACGCGATCCAGAACGGCGGCTTCTCCGGCGCGATCATGCCGCAGAACATCGTCGTTGGCGATGAAGCTGACGAGGTCGCCAAGTTCGTCGCCAAGTACGCGGGCTCCGAAGCGGAACAGTCGCCGCGGCCCGGCGAAAACTCGGCTCCCTAGCCGGGAGCCCCGCGATGCTCGACCTGAAAGCGATCCGCTCCGAGCCCGAGCGGTTCAAACAGGCGTTGGCGCGGCGCGGCGCGGCCGAGAAGGTCGACGAGCTGCTCGCCCTCGACGCCCGCCGCCGCGAGCTGCTGCCCGAGGTCGAGGGCGCCCAGGCCGAGCGCAAGACCCTCTCCAAGCAGATCGGCGAGCGCAAACAGGCGGGGGAGGAGGCCGAGGCCGAGGCGCTGATGGCGACCGTCGCGGAGCTGAAGCAGCGGATCGAGTCCGGCAAGGAGGAGCTCGAGCAGGTCGACGCCAAGCTCGGCGAGCTGGTCGTCACGCTCCCCAACCTTCCCGATCCCGACGCGCCGGAAGGGATGACCGAGGAGGACGCGGTCGTCGTCCGCGAGGTCGGCGCCCTGCCCGAGTTCGATTTCGAGCCGCGCGACCACCTGGAGATCGGCACCGCCCTCGACCTGATCGACATGGAGTCGGCGGCGCGGCTCTCGGGTTCCCGCTTCGCCTACCTGAAAGGCGATCTGGTGATGCTCGAGCTGGCCCTCGTCCGCTTCGCGATCGAGACGGTCCGCGCCGAAGGGCACGAGCCGGTCGTCCCGCCGGTCCTGGTCCGCGAAGAGGCCCTGCAGGGGACTGGGTTCCTGCCCGGCGACCGCGATCAGATCTACGAGATCCCCAAGGACGACCTCTACCTCACTGGCACCTCGGAGGTCGCCCTCGCCGGCCTGCACGCGGACGAGATCCTCGCCGCCGACTCGCTGCCGCTGCGCTACTGCGCCTTCTCGACCTGCTTCCGCCGCGAGGCCGGCGCCGCCGGCCGCGACACCCGCGGCATCTTCCGCGTCCACCAGTTCGACAAGGTCGAGATGTTCTCGTTCGTCGAGCCCGCGGCCTCCGGCGAGGAGCACGAGCGCCTGCTGGCGATCGAGGAGCGGATCCTCGGCGAGCTGGAGATCCCGTATCGCGTCGTCAACGTCGCCGTCGGCGACCTCGGCGACCCGGCGGCGAAGAAGTACGACTGCGAGGCCTGGATTCCGAGCCAGGGTCGCTACCGGGAGCTGACCTCCTGCTCCAACACCACCGACTACCAGGCACGTCGCCTCGGCGCCCGTTACCGCCCGGCGGAGGGCGAGGCACCGCTTCCGGTCCACACCCTGAACGGCACCGCCTGCGCCGTCGGCCGCACGATCATCGCCCTGATCGAGAACCGCCAAGAGCGCGACGGGAGTTTCACGTTACCCAAAACTTTGCATCCGTTCGGATCGCCTGAAAGAATCGGCGCCGCATGAATACGAGCGTCCGCGAGGCCAAGCGGGTGGTTCTCTGCGACGACCACGAGATCGTCCGCGAGGCCATCAAGGCGCGCATGGCCAATTCCAACATCGTTGAAATCGTCGGCGAGGCCGGCGACGGTCGCGACGTGGTCAACGTCGTCAAGGAACTGGAACCCGATGTCCTGATCATCGACGTCGAGCTGCCGAAGCGCGACGGGATCGAGGCGACCAAGGAGGTCCTCAAAGTCCGGCCGCGGACCAAGGTGATCATCTTCACCGCCCACGCGCAGCCGGACCTGCTCGCCTTGGCGCTGCGGGCGGGCGCCTCCGGCTACGTGCTGAAGTCGGCGCCGGCCGAGGACATCGCCAAGGCGGTCAAAGCGGTGACCGGGGGAGGGACCTTCCTCGGCGGCGACTTCGCCGGCGGCAAGCCATCCGAGGTCGAGAAACTGCTCGAGCTCTCGCCACGCGAGCGCCAGATCCTCGAGCTGCTGGCCGAGGGGCTGCGGGTCAAAGAAATCGCCGACCGGTTGCAGCTGAGCCCGGCGACCGTCCACACCCACGTGCGGAACGCGATCGCCAAGCACGAGGTCGACACCCGCACCGAGGCGGTCGCGCTGGCGGTCCGCTTCAGCTACCTCGGCGCCGGCGGTGGCGCGCTTTAAAAGCGCGCAGGTGCTGCGCACCTGCGCAGGGCCTACTCCTTCTTATCCAGGGTCAGGGCACAGCCGTTGATGCAGTAGCGCTGGCCGCCTTTGTCCGCCGGCCCGTCGTCGAAGACGTGGCCGAGGTGGGCGTCGCAGTGCTTGCAGACGACCTCGGTGCGGCGCATGAAGAGGCTGTTGTCGGGCCGCAACTCGACGTGCTCGAGGTTCGCCGGCTCGGTGAAGCTCGGCCAGCCGGTGCCGGAGTCGAACTTGGTGCCGGAGGAGAAGAGCTCGGTGCCGCAACAGACGCAGCGGTACATCCCCTCGGCCTTCTCGTCGACGTAGGGGCCGGTGAAAGCCCGCTCGGTGCCGGCCTTGCGGGTGACCTCGAACTGCTCCGGGGTCAGCTGCTCGCGCCACTCCTGCTCGGACTTCTGAACTTTCGTCGCCATCGTTCTCCTTTCGCGTCAGTGAAAAAAGAGTACGCCTCGGGTATTACGAGCCTGTGACGCGCAGGGGAAAGATTGCGGCTCTGGTTCCGATCGCCCTGGTGCTGGCGTGCCTCGGCGGAGCGTCCTCCGCCAG
>DATIOC010000009.1:0-44169 GCA_035473555.1 Solirubrobacterales bacterium | reverse complement strand
CGTCCACCGTCGACGCCGGCATCGGCCACCACGACTACCCGATCGTGATCTCCTCGATGAGCTTCGGCTCGCAGTCCGAGCCGGCCTTCCGCGCCTACGCCGAGGCGGCAAAGTCGATCAACGTCCTCTGCGTCAACGGCGAGGGTGGCGAGATCCGCGACATGTACGGGCATTACCGCAAGTGGCGCGGCCAGCAGGTCGCCTCGGGCCGCTTCGGCGTCTCGGCGGAGATGCTCAACTCCTCCTACCTGGCGGAGATCAAGATCGGCCAGGGCGCCAAGCCCGGCGAGGGCGGCCACCTGCCCGGCAAGAAGGTCTCCGAGAAGGTCGCCGCCGCCCGTAACGCGGCGCCGGGCACAGACCTGATCTCGCCCTCCAACAACCACGACCTCTACTCGATCGAGGACCTCGCCGAGCTGATCGACGAGCTGAAGACGGTCAACCCCGACGTGCGCGTCTCGGTCAAGGTCCCGGTGGTGCCGAACATCGGCACGATCGGCCTCGGCATCGCCAAGGCCGGCGCCGACATCATCACTCTGTCCGGCTTCGAGGGCGGCACCGGCGCCGCCCGCCAGCACGCGCTGCGCCACGTCGGCCTGCCCTCGGACATCGGCACCCGCGCCGTGCACCGGGCGCTGATGGAGGCCGGGATCCGCAACCGGGTCGAGATCTGGGCCGACGGCGGCTACCGCACCGGCCACGACATCGTGAAGCTGCACTGCCTCGGCGCCAACCGGGTCGGCTTCGGCACCCTGGCGATGGTCAGCCTCGGCTGCACGATCTGCCGCGGCTGCCAGCTCGACACCTGCCACGTCGGGATCGCGACCCAGATCGAGACCCCCGCCGAAGCGGAGGCCCACGGGCTGAAGAAGTTCACCCCGCAGGAGGTCGACCGCGCCGCCGAGAGCTGCGCCCGCTTCTTCTCCTCGATGGGTGAGGAGGTCAAGCAGGTCGTCGCCTCGCTCGGCTACGAACGCGCCCAGGACCTGGTCGGCCGCTACGACCTGCTCGAGCAGGTCGCGGCCAAGGACACGGTCGACCTGACGCCGCTGATCGAACCGCTGGAGGAGCACCTCGACCTCGAACCGCTCGACATGCCGGTCGAGGCGGAGGCCGAGACCCGCGCCGAAGCCGGCCTCGTCGCCGCCCGGCCGATCCGCATGGAGGCCAAGGAGGCCTCGAGCCAGATCGCCGCGCTGGCACCCGAAGTCTGCTCCGGCAGCACCGTCCGCAGCCAGTTCCCGCGCGCGACCGACGCCAACGACCGCGTGCTCGGGACCGAGCTGGCGGGGGCCATCGCCCGCTCGCGGATCTTCGACGACGGGCCCGAGGGGAGTGAAGACGACGTCCTCGCCAGCCTCGAGTTCAACGGCGGCTCGGTCGCCGGCCAGGGCCTCGGCGCCTTCAACTCCTACGGGGTGAACATCCGCGTCGAGGGCGGCGCCCAGGACGGCGTCGGCAAGACGATGCTGGGCGGCCGGATCTCGATCCTCAAGGGCAAGGGCGCGCGCGGCGCGCGGGTCAACGGCTCGGTCGGCAAGTCCTTCGCCTACGGCGCCCAGCGCGGCAAGCTCTACGTCCAGGGCAGCGCCGACTCGCGCTTCTGCATCCGCCTCTCCGGGGCCGACGTGGTGATCGCCGGCGAGCCCGAGGGCCCGATCGACGACAGCCGCGGCTCCCTCGCCAACCGCGCCAACATCAAGGGGTTCGCCTTCGAGTACATGACCAGCGGCCGGGCGATCGTCCTCGGCGACATCGGCCCCTGGGCCTGCGCCGGCATGACCGGCGGCCGCGTCTACGTCCGCCAGAACGCCTTCGGCATCGACCGCACCGCGATCGAACGCCGCCTCGGCCGAGGCGCCAAAGTCGAGCTCAAGGACCTAGACGCCGAGGCCCTGATCGACATCGACGACCTCCTCAACGGCTACGCAGGAGAGCTCCGCGCCACCGACCAGAACGAGGAGGCCGACCGCGTCCTCGACCTGGCCGCCGACGCAACCAGCAACTTCCTAATGATCGTCCCCTTCAAGGTCCAGGCGGACCCGAGCATCTCAACCGAGTGAGTTAGGGCCGGGGGAGATTAACTCTCCCGGCATGCTCCGTAACTGGGGTGTCACCTGGCCGCTCTATAGAAGCAATTAGCTGGTGACCCCAAGGCCTGCGGGGCTCGTGACTGTGTAGGTGCCCGTCCAGCTCGAGCTTCCGAGAATGCCGCAATTTATTTTCGCGTTCATATCGATCGTCGCGTGTCCCCCGGAGCTATTGCCTGTGAGGGTTCCAAGGACCGTGCCGGCCCCGGTTTTACAGACCGCAGAAGCACCGAAGAATGTTGAGAAATATGTCACTTCTGTCCCAGATGAACTGACGGTTCCGTTGATCCCTGAGGTCCAAGTAAACGAGAGGCTGCCTTTTGCAATGACAGTCGTCGTGTGACTGCATTTCGAGTAACTCAGGGCGGAAACGCTTCCACTGGGGGTTCCAGTGAAGGTGATGGTGGTCATTTTGAGTTCTGATGCTTCGCAGACGCTGGTCGTGGTGCCAAATTCGTCTTTAAGGACATTTTTGGTTCCCGAAACCAGCGCAGTGATCGAAACCGCCGCGTTTTTGGTCACGCCGTTGACGGTCAGTGTCGTTGCGGAAGCGGCGCTGACGCCAACGCAGGTCATTAAACCCATAGCGGCTAGCCCTGCGAGGCCGAGTTTCCTGAGGTTTCTCATTTCGACTCCCTTTCGAGTTGCGCATGGATTGCGCATTGGGTACCTAGGGAGTCCTAACGGGCTGGATTCGTTAAGTCAAGTAAAGCTGAGCATTAGCGCGCATATCCCTCAAGTCGATCGGCGATCGCTCGGACCTCCTGGAGCAGGCCGTCGAGCATTTGCTCGGTGTCGGAGTGGATTCGCCATTCGGCTAGGCGGCGCCCGGCGTCGATGCTGTCTAGGCGTTGCTCGAGGACGTCGGTGCGGTCTTCTAGGCGGTTGAAGCGGCGGTTGGTTTGCTTCTGGGACTTGCGGACACGGGTCTTGACGTAGCGGCGGAGGTCCTCCTGCATCGTGTCGAGCTCGCGGCGGAGGTCGCTGTTGAGGGGGGCGTTCTGGTCGTCGAGCATCTGTTCGACGCCGCGGCGGACGCGCTCGATCTCGGCGTGGAGCTCGGCTCGGGCCCGCTCGGCCGAGGCCGTGATCGACTCCTCTCCCGAGGGCAGGTTGGGATCGTCCGGGGGCGTAGCGCTCACCGCCCGCATCGTAGGGACGGGGGTGGCCGGAACTTCGCGGTCCCGTCCCGCGAAACCGCACAGGAAGCCGATAAACGGCTTCGTTTGCGGTTTCGGCGTTTAGAGCTGGAGGAGGTAGAGGCTGTGGCGGCCGATCGTCAGCTCGTCGCCGGGCTCCAGCTCGGCCACGTCCACTTTGTGGCCGTTGACGAGGATGCCGTTGAAGCTGCGGTCGTCGAGAACCCTCGGGCCTCGACCCTCCTTGTTGTTGACGATCGCGTGGCGGCGGGAGACGCTGGGGTCGTCGAGGCAGATGTCGGCCGTCGTGCAGCGGCCGATCCGGGTCCAGCCGTGCTCCAGGGCGAAGGTCTCGATCCTGCCCTGCTCGCGCATCGCCAGGTGGTACCCGGGCCCGCTCAGCTGCTGCCGCGCTTCATCCAGCCAGGCCGGCTGCTCGTGCTCGGCGCTGACGGCGAATTCGGCCGTGGGGGAGCCGTGCTCCTGCATCGAGGAGAAGATCGAGTCGCGGCGGAAGCGGGAGGCGCCGCAGCGCTCGCAGGGGGGCAGCTCATCGGTCTCGTGGAGGGAGACCTGGGTGCCGCAGACGAGGCAGAAGAAGGTGCCCTCTCCGGGCATCGTGCCGGTGGCGTACGCCTCGCCGGCCGGACTGGTGCCGGCAGTGTTGAAGATCGAACTCACTTCCCTTCCCGTTGAACCGCGTCCCGACTGGTCTCCATCGATACTAGTCCGGCCTCAGCTAGATAGCACTCAATTTTCTCAATCTGGCACCCGTCAGGCACGGGCATCTAGACTCCGCGGCCCGATGGGACCCATCAGCGCCGAGATCGAGATCGACGTTCCCCGCGAAGAGGCCTTCGCGAAGCTCGCCGACCTCGCGGAGCGGCCGTCCTTCACCGACCACTTCCTCACCGACTTCCACCTCACCCGGATCGACAGCGAAGGCATCGGGGCGGGGGCGAGGTTCCGCGTCAAGGCCCCCCTCCGCAAAGTTTGGATGGACACCACGATCGTCGCCCTCGAGGAGCCCTTCCGAATCGTCGAGGAAGGCCGCGGCGGGCGCGCCAACCGGATCCCCAGCCACACCGTCTGGGAGCTGACCGAGGCGGCCGGCGGGCTGACCGCGGTCCGCGTCTCCCACTGGACCGAGCCCGGCCACCTCGACCGCGGCCTCGAGCTGCTGAGCGCCGGCTCCGTCTTCCAGGCCCGTGGCTGGCGCGAGGCGATGCGCCGCCTGCGCGACGGCCTCGAGTCCGACGAGCCCGCCTCCGAGCGCATCGCCGTCGCCGGCGGCAACCGGTACGCGACGGGCATCCCCTAGCTCTATATAGACTCCGCGCCGCCGATGTCCCCGCACCGCCGCCCACTGCTGTTGCTGCTCGCGCTCCTGGCGCTGGGCCTGCTCGTCGCCGGGGTCTCCGCCTGCGGCTACGAGAGCGACTCCAAGCAGGTCAGCGAGGGTGAGTCGGTCGAGCTCGGCGAGCTCAAGTACATAGCCACCTTCTCGCGCTACCTCAACCCCGCCGACACCGAGGACGAGGCCTACCTGGTCGGCCAGGAAGATCCGCCCAAAGGGGAGAGCTACTTCGGCGTCTTCTTCGAAGTCCAGAACGAAAGCGACGAGCCGCAGGTGCTGCCCTCCTCGCTGACGATCACCGACGTCGACGACAACGAGTACGAGGCGCTGGAGAGCGAAAGCATCTTCGCCCTCCCGTTCGACGGCGAAGTCGAAGCCGAAGAACAGATCCCGCGGCTCGACACCCCCGCCCAGCAGGGGACGATCCAGGGCGCGCTGACCCTCTTCCTGCTGCCCGAAGAAGCGTCCGAGAACCGGCCGCTCACCCTCCACATCCCCGGCCCCGCGGGCGAAGAAGAAGCAGAAGTAGAGCTGGACCTCTAGGTCCGCGGCCGCTCAGAGTCCGGCCGAGAGCACTTCCGAGGCGATCGGCGCGGCGACTTCGCCGCCCGCGGCTTCCGCTTCGATCAGCAGCACCCCGACCGCGAGGCGCGGCTTCTCGGCCGGCGCGAAGGCGGTGAACCAGGCGTCCTTGATCTGCACCGGGTTTTCGGATTCCTCTTCGCCGGGTTTCGGGCCGAGCTCGGCGGTGCCGGTCTTGCCCGCCACCTGCCCCTCGGCGATCGCCCCGGCGGTGCCGGTCCCTTCGGTGACGACGCCGATCATCAGTTCGGTCAGCTCGTCGGCCGTCTTCTTGGTCATCACCCGCACCGGCTCCGGGTCGGGCCGCAGTTTCTTGTTGAGGACAATCGCGTTCGGCAGGCGGACGCCGCCGTTGGCCACGGTCTGCGAGACGCTCGCCATCTCCAGCGGCGTCGCCAGCACTTCCCCCTGGCCGATCGCCGAGACGCCGAGGTCGATTTCTTCGCCGATCTCGGTCGGGATCGTCGATTCCTCGGGTTCGACTTCGCCGAGGATCCGCGAGGAGTAGAGGCTCGGCGGCGAGTTGAAGCCGAACGCTTCCGCCGTTCCCACCAGCTTGTCGTTGCCGACCGCCGGCCCGAGCGGGGCGAAGACGGCGTTGCAGGACTCGGCGAAGGACTGGCGGAAGGTGCCGCCGCAGAACTCGCCGTTGGCGTTGTTGAGGAAGCGGCCGCCGACGTTGACCCCGTCGGTGATTTCGAATTCGTCGTCGAGGCTGACCGCGCCGGCTTCCAGCGCCGCGGTCGTGGTCACAACCTTGAAGGTCGAGCCGGGGGGCTGGGGGGCGGAGAAGGCCTGGCCGGCCAGCGCCCGCACGTCCCCTTTGCGCGTGTCGAGCACGGCGACGCCGCCCGAACGCCCGGCCAGCGCCGCGACCGCGGCTTCCTGCAGGTCCGGGTCGATCGTCGTCTTCACCGGGGCCCCGGGCTGCGGCTTCGACTTCGCCAGGGTGCGGACCGAGGTGCCGTCGGCGGCGACCGCGAGCAGCGAGCCGCCGGGCTTGCCCGCCAGGCGGTCGTTGAAGGCGCGCTCGAGGCCGCTGATCCCGACCGGGGTTTCCGGCGGGAAGCCGTGGCGGGCGAGCCGGGCCAGTTCTTCTTCGGAGGCTTCGCCGACTTCGCCGGTGACGTCGATCGCGGCGCTGCCCAGCGGGTGTTCGCGTTCTTCGGCCGGGCCTTCGGCGAGGACGGTGCCGTCGCGGGCGAGGATCGGCGCCCGTTCGGCCAGTTCCACGTCGGCCGCCAGTTCCTCGCCCTGCGCCAGGCCGGGGAAGGCGAGGTTCTTGTCCCATTCGACGCCGCCGTCGGCGAACGGCAGCTCCAGCTCGTCTTCGAGGCTGCCGAAGGCGACGGTATCGACCGTCACCGCGACCGGGACGGTCGTGCCGGCGTCGGTCTGCTTGGGGTCGCCGGCCGAGTCGGCGGTCAGCTTGCGCGCCGTCGCCACCTGCTCGGCTTCGCGGTAGGCGGCTTCGAATTCCTTGCGGTCGACCCGCGCCCGCGAGGCTTCGTTCAGTTCCCCGTACATCGTTTTGAAGTCCTCGGCTTCCCAGGCTTCGGCGAAGCGGTTGGCGGCGTCCTTCTCGGGCGATCCCGGCGCGCCGGTGGCGATTCCGATCACGAAAGCGACGAGGGCGACGAGGGCCAGGGGAAGGCTGCGGGTGAGGAGGCGACGGCGTCGCTCCGCCTCGTTCCGGGATGAACTCACCGGCGAAAGGTAAACGAGCGATTCCCGGCATGCTTCTATTTCCGGGTGACCGTCTTGGATTGGGCGATCTTGGCCTTCACCTTTGCCCTGGCCCTTTGGGGCTATCGACAGGGCCTGATCGTCGGCGCCCTGACCCTGCTCGGCTTCGCCGCCGGCGCCTTTCTCGGCAGCCGGGTCGGCCCTCTGCTGCTGAGCAAGGGCTCGCACTCGCCCTACGCGCCGCTCTGCGCCGCCCTCGGGGCGCTGCTGATCGGGGCGCTGATGGCGGTGACGGTCGAGAGCTTCGCCCTCGGTCTGCGGGAAAAGCTCGTCCGCCGGCCCTTCCTCAGCGCCGCCGACGGAGCCGGGGGGGCCGCCCTGATCGCCTCCGTCGCCCTCGGCCTCGCCTGGGTCTTCGGTGCGGTTCTGCTCCACGCCCCGGCGACGGCGCGGCTGCGCGCCGACATCCAGCAGTCGGTGATCCTGCGCAGCCTCAACGACGTGCTGCCGCCGTCCGGGCCGCTGCTGAACGCGCTCGACCGCGTCGACCCGGCGCCGACCGTGCTCGGCCCCGCGGCGCCGGTCGCCGCCCCCGACGTGAAGATCGCCTCCGACCCCGACGTGCTGAACGCCGGCGACTCGGTCGTACGGGTGCTGAGCACCGCCTGCGGGCTGGGGATCGAGGGGTCCGGCTGGGCGGTCGAACCGGAAATCGTCGTCACCAACGCGCACGTGATCGCCGGCTCCGACGACACCACCGTGACTACCCAGGACGGGGTCGAGCTCGACGCGACGCCGATCTACTACGAGCCGCGCCGGGACCTGGCGCTGCTGCGGGTGGGGGCGGCGCTGCCGCCGCTGCCGATCAGCTCAAGTCGCCGGGAAGGGGAGGACGGCGCTGTCCTCGGCTATCCCGAAAACGGGCCGTATGCGCTGGCGCCGGCGCGGATCGGGGAGACGCGGGAGACGATCAGCGAGGACTCCTACGGCAACGGCCCGGTCGAACGGACGATCGTGGCGATGAGCGGTTCGGTGCGCAGCGGCAACTCCGGCGGGCCGCTGGTGGATCCGGGCGGCAATGTCGTCGGGACGGTCTTCGCCGCGACCACGAGCGGGCCGCAGGGTGGGTTTGCGATTCCGGCTGAGCAGGTTCGGGAGGCGCTTAAGGGGGCTAGCGAAGAAGTGGATACCGGGCCTTGTACCGGCTGATGGGGGTGGGGTCGGGAGTCCCCCTCCAGACACATCTCGCTTCGCTCGATGTTGAGTGTCTGGAGGAGGACTCCCGAC
The DNA here is from genome assembly GCA_035473555.1 of Solirubrobacterales bacterium. GTDB lineage: Bacteria > Actinomycetota > Thermoleophilia > Solirubrobacterales > 70-9 > VAYN01. Next base: position 36,028 of record DATIOC010000009.1, on the reverse strand, counting down.
CCCACTACGACAGCCGATAAAGCCCGTCACTTACGTTCGGTAAGCTCGCGAGATGGAGCCCGGCAGCTCTGCGGAGGTTCAGGAGAAGGCGGCAAATGGGGCGGTTTGTCCTCACTTTCACCATGCCATTGAGCTGATCGGCAAGCGCTGGACGGGCGCAATTGTTTGTGCGCTTACGGAGCGGCCGATGCGTTATGGGGAGCTTGGGAAGGCTGTTCCGGGGCTCTCCGATCGGTTGCTTTCGCAGCGGTTGCGGGAGCTGGAGGAAGAGGGGCTGGTTGAACGGCTGGTCGAAGCTGGGACGCCGGTGCGGGTCACTTACTCGCTGACGGAGGCGGGTCAGCAGCTCGATCCGGTTCTCAGCGGGCTCAAGACTTGGGCGAGGCGTTGGAAGAAAGCCGCGTAGCTCCAGAGCGCCAGGCAGGTCCCGATCTTCCCGGGCCGTTCGCCGTCGGCACCTACGCGCGCAAGCTGCAGGGGTGGATGCGCGAGCGGGCGCGGGTGCAGCTGATCGGCGAGGTCACCGGGGTCGGTCGCAGCAAAGTCCAGGCCTACTTCGAGCTGCGCGACGGCGAGGGGGCGATCCCCTGCGCGATCTGGCTCAACGACCTCGAGAAAGCGGGACTGGACGGGGCGGGCCTGCGCGACGGGGCCGAAGTGGTGATCTCCGGCGGGCTCGACTACTACCCCGGCGGCGGCCAGGCCTCGCCCAACTTCTGCTTCCGCGCCACCCACGTGCGGCTGGCGGGCGAAGGCGACCTGATCGCGCGCCTCGAGGCGCTGCGCAAGCAGATGCGCGCCGAGGGGCTCTTCGAGCTGCAGAAGCAGCTGCACCGGCCGGTCCTGCCGAAGGCGATCGGCGTGGTCACGGCCGAGCGCGGGGCGGCGCGGCGCGACCTGCTCGCCGCGCTGGAGCGGCGCGGCTGGGGCGGCTCGCTGATCTGGGGCTTCGCGCCGGTTCAGGACCGCCACGCGGCGCCGGCGATCGGGATGGCGCTGCAGGACCTGGCGGCGCGGCCCGAGGTCGAGGCGATCGTCGTCACCCGCGGCGGCGGCAGCCTCGCCGACCTCTGGGCCTTCTGCGACGAGACGCTCTGCCGCACCGTGGCGATGCTGCGGGTGCCGGTGATCAGCGCCGTCGGCCACGATCGCGACAGCACCCTGATCGACGACGTCGCCGCGGTCGCCTGCTCGACCCCGACCCACGCGGCCGAGGCGGCGGTGCCGCTCGACTGCCTGGCGGCGCGCGAGAGCCTCGAGCGCTCCGTCGTCGCCCTGCGGCGGGCGGGGGAGGGGGCGATCGGGACCCGGTCGCGCCACCTCGGCGCCCTGGCGCGGGGACCGGCGCGGGCGCTGCAGCGCGAGCGCGGCAAGCTGAACCAGAAGATCCGCGAGATCCGCGCCGCCGCCGAACGCGGCCTAACCGACCGATCCGCCTCGCAGCGGCGGATCGGGACCGTGGTCCTCGAGCGTGCCCGGCGGCGCGCCGTCGGCGCCGACATGGACAAGCGCCGCGACGCCCTGCACCGGGCCGCGGTCACCCTCCGCGCCCACGAGCCCGAGCGCACCCTGGAGCGCGGCTACGCGCTGGTCGAGGGCGAGGGCGGGGAGCCGCTGACCAGCGCCGCGGAGGCGGGCGCCGCGGAGCGCATTAGCCTTCGCTTTAGCGATGGACGAGTCCGAGCGAGACCAGAGCCCGACGACGCAGCCTGACTCCTACGAGGCCGCGGTCGAGCGGCTGGAGGAGATCATCGACCGGCTCGACTCCGGTCAGGCCGGCCTGCGCGAGACCCTCGACCTCTGCGGCGAGGGCAAGCAGCTCGTCACCTACTGCGCTGGCGAGCTGGACGAGGTTGGCGCCGGCCTCAAGGAGCTGCGCCTGGACGACCTCGCGGCGAAACTGGACACCGCCTCAGACGTCAGCTGACTCCGGCCCGGAGCAGAGCCCGCGGAGGGCGGGGCAGCCTCGGCACAGATCCCACGAGCGCTCCTCCGGCGGCGCCACCGGAAACTCCCCGCGGCCAATTCGCCCGATCGTCTCCTCGAGTCCGCCACGAGCAGCAACCATCTCCGCCGGCCCCACCGTCGTCATGGCCGGCTCATCCGCCCGCTCGAGGAAGACGTAGGCGACCTCGACCTCCGCCACGTCCAGCGCCTCGGCAACGGCAAGCGCATAAATGGACCGCTGCACCTCATAACGCCCAGCCCGCTCACCCGGCTCAGACCCACCCAGGCGATCGGTCTTGTAATCGACCACCAGCGGCGGCGCCCCCTCACGCTCCACGAGTAAGTCGATCGACCCGCGCAAAACGGTGTCGCCAACCCCAAGCAGCAGAGGAACCTCGGCCCGAACCCGAGTCGCCTCCCTCTCGACGCGCTCCCGCAGGGGAGAGCTGATCCACTTCCGAACGGGATCGAGCAGCTCCGGTCCGGTTTTCTCATCAAGCTCGTTGGCGATTGCGTGGCGGGCTGCCATCTCGTGCGACGGCTCCGCCCACCCGTTCGCCTGACTCCACTCGAGCAACGCATGCACAGCAGCCCCCCGAGCCGTCCGTTCTTCCCGCGCCGAAGCCTCCCCCTCGACCTCCGGCCGATGCTCGGTCCGCGCCAGCCCCAGCACCCGCTCCATGTAGAAGCGGTAGGGGCACTCCTTGTAAGCCGAGATCGCGGTGTAGGAGAGGGGGCGGCTGGGGACGATCGGCGGGTCGCGCTCGACCAGCGGCGGCGGCCCCTCGCCCAGCTCCCGCTCGCTCGCCTCGCGGCGGCGCAGCGCCCGCAGCTCGGCCGCACGCTCGGGGGAGGGGAGGTTCGCTCGCACGGCGATCTGCGAGGGCTCGAAGGTGGCCTCCAGGCCCGGGCGCGGCGCTGGCGGCGCCACCGGCACGGTCGCGTCGGCGTCGCGCGGCACCCCGAGCGCGTCGACCAGGCGCTCGATCACCGGGGTGCTCGGCCGCGTCTCCTTGCCGGGCTCGGGTTTGACGACGCCGCTGAGGATCAGCCGCTGCCGGGCGCGGGTGGCGGCGACGTGGAAAAGCCGTAGGCCCTCCTCGGAGTCGCGCTCGCGCGCCTCCGAGGAGAGCGCGCCGTACTCGTAGAGGTTGATCGCCGCGGCCCCCAGCCGGCGCAGCTGCAGCCCCACCCGCGGCTCGTCCTCGCGCCCCAGCGCCAGCAGCGGCGCCCGGCCGCCGGCCAGCAGGCTGCGGGCCAGGTCGGGGACGGCGACGACCTCGAACTCGAGCCCCTTGGCGTTGTGGACGGTCATGATCCGCACCCCGTCGTGGCCCTCGGCGGCGGTCGCCGCCTGCGCCTCGGCTTCGCCCTCCGCCCGCGCGGCGAGGAAGTCGAGGAAGCCGCGCAGGTCGCGCCCCTCGCGGGACTCGAACTCGGCCGCCAGGCGCCCCAGCTTGCGGACGTTGGCGAAGCGCGCCTCGCCGGTAGGCCGCGAGAGCACCGCCAGGTCGTAACCGGTCTCGGTCACGGCCGCCTCGATCAGCGCCGGCAGCGACAGCCGCGAGGCGCGCTCGCGCAGGAAGGCGATCCGCCCGACGAAGGTGGCGAGCAGCTCCCGCTCGTCTTCTGGGATGTCCAGCAGTCGCTCCGGGTCCGCCAGTCCCCCTTCCTCCGTCCCGTGGTTCCTTTGTCCTGTGTATCCGGACAAAGGAACCACGGAACTCGCCACCTGCTCCACCGCCGGCCAGACGTGGCGCCGCTTGCCCGCCGCCGCGCGCAGCAGCCAGAGCGTGTCGGGGGCGGCGCCGCAGGCGGGGGAGGCGAGGGCGCCGAACAGCGCGTGGTCGTCGAGCGGGTTGGCGATGACCGCCAGCAGGGCGCTGACGTCGGCCACCTGCTGCTGGGACCAGTAGCCGCGGCCGCCGACCACGTAGGGGCGCAGGCCGGCGCGTTCGAGCGAGTCCTCGTAGGCGTCGAGGTGGGTGAAGGCGCGCAGCAGGACGACCATCTCGCCGCGCGGCACCCCGGCCTCGGCCAGCTCGCGCAGCCGCTCGGCGACGAACCGCGCCTCGGCCAGGCAGTTGAGCGGCGTGGCGCCGTCGATCGCCGGTTCCAGCTCGATCCCTCCGCCGTCCCAGCCGTCGCGCGCGGTCAGCAGTAGCTCGACCGAGCCAGGCCCGGATGACTCGGCCCCGACCCTCAGCGGCTGATAGGCGTCGCCGAGCAGCGCCTCGCCGAGCAGGTTGACCGCGCCGACGACCTCCGGCCTCGAGCGGAAGTTGCCGCTGAGGCGCATCAGCTCGGCGTCGGCGCGGCGTTCGACCTCGTCGCGCTGACGGCGGAAGACCTCGAGGTCGGCGTGGCGGAAGCCGTAGATCGACTGCAGCTCGTCGCCGACCGCGACCAGCTCGGTCTTCGGCCCGCGCAGCGCCTCGATCAGCCGCAGCTGCAGCCGGTTGGTGTCCTGGAACTCGTCGACCAGGATCTGGCGGAAGCGGGAGCGGTAGTGCTCGCCGATCTCCGCCCGCTCCAGCAGCCGCGCGGCGAGGATCTGCAGGTCCTCGAAGTCGATCCCGGCGCGGCGTTCCTTCGCCGCCTCGAAGCGGGCCGAGAAGAGCTCGAGCAGCTCGGCCAGGTGCCCGTAGGCGATGGCGCCCTCGCCCGCCTCGGCGACCCGCGAGATCGCCGCCTCGATCGCCTCGCGGTAGGGGGCGAGCGTCTTCGCCCGGCTGCCGGTCCTCAGCCCGAGCAGCTCGTCGAGGCTCGGTACCGGCCCCGGCGCCGAGAGCCGCGCCACGGCCCGCTCCAGCAGCTCGCGTTCGGCCTCGGTCCGCTTGCCGTTCTTCTCCTCCAGCTCGGCCAGGCACTCGCCGGCGGCTTCGATCGCGCGGGCGATAGCGGCCTCGGGGTCGGGGCGCGGTGGCTCGGGCAGGCGCGGCGCGGCGACGCCGCGGCTGCGCAGCTCGGCGTGGACGCCGGCGATCATCCCCCGCAGGCCCTCGAGGTCGAAGGCGGCGACGGTCTCCTCGCGGGCGGGGTCGCCGCCGGCGAGGAACTCGACCACGGCGTCGTCGAAGGCCTCGCGCGCGGCGCGGCCGGTCTCCGGCGCGTCGAGGACGCGGAAGCCCGGATCGACCCCGGCGGCGACGGGATGGGCGGCGAGGACGCGGTTGCAGAAGCCGTGGATCGTCGTCACCCAGGCGCCGCCGATCCCGGCCAGGACGCCCGCCGCCCGCTCCGAGCCGCGCTCGGCCCGCCGCGCCAGCTCGGTCCGGATCCGCTGCCGCAGCTCGGCCGCGGCCTTGTCGGTGAAGGTGAAGGCGAGGACGGCGTCGGGGGAGAGGCCGCTGTCGCAGACCAGCCGGCAGTAGCGCTCGACCATCACCCCGGTCTTGCCGGTCCCGGCGCCCGCTTCCAGCAGCACGTCCTCGCCGCGGGCGGCGATCGCCGCGGCCTGCTCGGGGGTCGGCTGGCGCGGCGGCGCGGCGCTCGCCTGTCCGGCGCTCATCGCTCGTCCCCTTCGTCGTCTTCCTCGTAGCGCGGCGAGCGGTCGCGGCGGCAGATCGAGGCGAAGGTGCACCAGGCGGGGCAGACGTCGTGGCCGCGCAGCCCCTGGCGCGGGCCGGGGTCGCGGCGGATCTCGCCGCCGCGCATGCGGGCGACGATCGCGCCGGCGCGGGAGCGCGTATCCGCCAGCAGCTCCTCCAGCCCCTCCGGGTCGACGACGTCGCCGCGGTAGAGGTCATAGCCGGCCAGCTCCGCGGCGACCTCGCTGGAGACGACCCCGCGCGGGCGCCGCACCGAGGTTCCGCGCAGCGGGTGGTACAGCGCGCCGACCGGCTCCGCGCCCCAGTGCTCGGCGACCGCCAGCAGGTAGAGCGGCAGCTGCAGCTTCGCCCGCTCCTCGAACTTCTCCCGCGGGGTGACCGCCCCGGCGAGCTTGTAGTCGATGACGACGGCGCGGCCGTCGCCGGAGCGGTCGACCCGGTCGACGGCGCCGTGCAGGCCCCAGCCGCCGAGGTCGAGTGCCGGCCGCTCGGCGTCGGGATGCTCGCCGAAGCGCGCCTCCAGCAGCCAGGGCTCGAAGCCGCCGGTCTCGCGCTCGGCCTCTTCGGCGAGGAAGCGCTCCAGCAGGCGCTCGACCCGCCGCGCCATCGCCCGCTCGGCGGGGTGGTCGCCCAGCTCGCGCTCGGCGACGACCGCGGCGACCAGCTCGCGGCCGCGCTCGCGCCAGGCGGCGAGGCTGCCGGGCCGCGGCAGCGGGTCGCCTCCCGGCCGCTCCTTGTAGAGGCGGTCGAGCGCCTCGTGCATCAGGCCGCCCTGGACCAGCGGGTCGGGTGCCGGCTCCAGCAGCTGCGGGTCGAGCTCGTGACCGGCGAACCAGCGGTAGGAGCAGGTGTCGAACTCCTCCAGGGTGGTGCCGCCGTAGGCGGGGACGGAGGCCAGCGACTCGAGCACGGCGGGGTTGCTCAGCGGCCCCGGCGCCCGCGAGGCGGTCTCGGCGCGGCGGGCCGCCGCCAAGCGGTCGAGCAGCCGCATCGCCAGCTCGCCGCCGACGCCGACGGCGTTCAGCAGCGCCGGCGCGTCGGCGGCCGGGCCGTGGGCGGCGAGCGCCCGCGCCAGCTCGTCCTCGGAGGGCGCTTCGGCCAGCGGCGCCACCACCTGGGCGAGGTCGCGGCTGACGGTGATCGCCTCCTCGACCGGGTCGGGGCCCGTCGCCTCCGGCGCCGGCGCCAGTAGCGCCCTGACATCGTCGAGCAGCGGCGAGCGCGCCGTCGCTGCGCCGTCCTCGTCGCTGTCGCGGTAGGAGAGGACGAGTCCGCGCCGCGGCAGGGCGAGGCAGGCGTGGAAGAGGTAGCGCTCCTCGGCCTCGCTGTCGCGCCGCGGGTCGAGGCCCAGCGTCTCCCGCTGGCCGTCGGAGAGGAAAGGGTCGGCGCCGCGGTCGCGGCGGGGGAACTCGCCGTCCTGCAGGGAGCCGACGACGACGTGGTCGAAGCGGGCGGCGCGCAGCCGGTAGGGGTCGGCGATCCGGACTCGGCCTTCGACCGGACCCGACCAGGCGCGGAAGCGGAGCTCGGCGACGATCTCGGCCAGCTCGTCCTGCCGCGGCGCCAGGTCGCCGAGCTCGGCCAGCTCGTCGAGCGCCGCGGCGATCGCGCCGGCGGCCCGTAGCTCGAGACCCTCGCCCCGCTGTAGCTGCGGCCCGTCCTCCTCGTCGCGCAGCGGCCGCGAGGCCATCGTCGCGGCCAGGGCGCCGACCTCGGCGGCCAGCGCCTGGGGCGAGCGCTCTGCGGCGGCACGCAGGCGCTGCAGGTCCCGCGGCGGCTCGCCGTCCTCGCCCTGCCAGAGCAGCAGCGCGGTCTCGGCGTCGCGCACCCGGCGGCGGCGCACCCGGCGCTCGAACCAGTCGACGCGGCGCGGCGAGAAACCGGAGGGGCCGCGCAGGTAGCGGAGGAAGTCGGTTGCGCGTCGGCTGCCGAAAGCCGCCTCGAGCAGGGCGAGCAGAGCGCCGCCGACGCCGGTCCCGGCGACCGGCAGCTCGGCCTCGAGGGCGACTGCGATCCCGTTTGCCTCCAGCGCCGCGGCGATCTCCGGACCGCGGCGGGAGGGGTCGCGGAGGGCGACCGCGATCTCGGCCGGCTCGGCGCCGGCCTGGATGAGGCGGGAGACGTGGGTGGCGATCGCCTCGGCCTCGGCCCGGGTCCCGGCCGAGCGCAGCAGGGTGAGGCTGCCGTCGGGCTCAAGGCGTCGCGGCCGGGACGCGCCGAAGGACTCGGTCAGGTGGAAGAGCAGCGGGCTCTCGGTGTTGGCCGGGTCGGCCGCGGTCGTCTCCTCCGTCGCCGGCCCGAGGCGTTCGCGCAGCTGGCCCAGCAGGCGGCCGCGCGCCTCCAGCGCCGCGCTTCCCTCCTCGTATGGGAGGGCGACGGTGACCTCGGTCCGCTCCGCCAGCGCCGCCACCAGCGCGAACTGGTTCTCGGTCAGGTCGTCGAAGCCGTAGAGGAAGACCGGCCGCGCCCCCCAGAAGGAGCCGTCGCGGCGCAGCTGGGCGATCGCCTCGCGGGCGATGCCGTGGGCGTCGGTGCGGCCGCTGCGCCGCCGCACCTCCTCGTAGCCGCCGTAGAGGGTCGCTAGGTCGCTGAGGTAGGCCGAGCCCTCCAGGGTCGCGGCGCTGGCCTCGACCTCCCGCGGCTCGACCCCGGCCGCCTGCAGCTCGCCGAGCAGGCGCTCCAGCGCGCTGGCGAAGCGGGGCCGGGCGGCGGAGCGCCGCAGCGGCCCGAGGCGGCTCTGTCGCGCGGCGATCGCCACCGCGACCGCCCGCAGCCGCTGGGCGGCGGAGAGCTCGGCTCCGGGCGGCGTCCCGGCGGCGGTGGCGACGGTGCGGAAGAGGGCGCCGAAAGTCATCGCCGCGCCGCCGAGGACCGCCCCCGCGGTGCAGAGCTCGCGCTCGAAGTCGAAGACGTCGTCGGTGGTCGGCAGGACGAGGACGGGATCGCGCTCGAGCACCCCCGCGAATCCGCGCAGCACCTCGCCGCGCTTGCCCGAGTTGGGCGGCCCGTGGATCAGTTTCAGCGGCACCCGTCCGAGCCTAGGGACGCCTCCGGCGTCGCCTGCCGGGCGCCCGCCGCGACCCCGCAATATGGGTGGTTGGCGGGCATCTTTTAGCGTCGTCGGCCGTCTCTAGATTGCTCGGCAGATCATGTCTCTCTGTTTCGTAGACCCAGCCGACGCCATCCGGGCCATCGCCGACTCCGTCGGCCGTGAGGCTCGCCGCCAGCTCCTCGGGGAGGCGGTGCGCGCCTGGGTGGACGAGATCCCCGAGTCCGAGCTCGAAGTCCACTACGCGAAGGCGATCTCCGAGCTCGACGAGCACGACCTCTCGATGCTCGCCGCCTGGCACGGCTCCCTGGAGGCCGGCCAGCCGGTCCCCAACCGCGACTTCCTGATGGCCGCCTTCAGCTCCCTCGGCGACAACCGCCGCGAGGCCCTCAAGCTAGCCGCCGGCTTCCGCGGCGAGGAGGCAGTCGACTCCGGCGTCACCGAGGAAGACGCCCTGGAGCTAGTCCTCAGCCTCCTCGGCCCACCCCGTCTGATGGAGCTCGCCGCCGAGGCGCTCGAGCTTTACGTCTGGGATAGAGCCGGCTCCGATAACTAGCCACTAGCCGCGCTTAGAAGGGCAACAAAAAGACCCGCCTGCGCGGGTCTAGTTGCAAGGTGGGTAATCAGCCCACAAACGCCTGATAAGCCCCTCGATCGTATCAATGGGGCGTGCGTTCAACCGACTTTCGCGTTGACGGGTCAATCTGTGGCGGAGAGCGGGGGACTCGAACCCCTGCCGGTGATTAACCGACCTCACGCTTATCAGGCGTTTGCCGCGCCTCGCGGCCTCTGCTCTCCGTGTCAATAGGATAGAGGAAAAGACGACAATAAGTTTCGGTCTGCCTGACGCTAGCGCTTATCTCGCGACGAGCCACCACAGATCTGGTTTCGACTCTCGGTTTAGGCCGCTTCTGACAGGGCTACTCTCGTCAGAGTGGACGTTCCCCCGCAAGCGATAGTCATCTTCGGCGCGACCGGCGACCTTGCGCGGCGCAAGTTGCTGCCGGGTCTGCTGCGGCTCTTCCAGGCGGGGCTGATGCCGCCGTTTCGGATCATCGGCGTCTCGATGGAGGAGATCAACGACGCGCGGTTCCGGGCGATCGCCGAAGAGGCTTGTCGCGAGCACGCGCGGCACGCCTTCGGCGGCGAGGAGTGGCACGAGTTTTCTCGCCGGCTCTCCTACGTGCCGCACGTGCAAGCGCCGGAGGGGCTGAAGCAGGCGGTCGACCGGGCCGAAGAGGAGCTCGGCCCGGACATGCATCTGCTCCATTACCTCAGCGTGCCGCCGGTCGCCGCCCCCGACGTGATCCAGATGCTGAAGTCCTGCGGGCTCTCGGAGCGCTCGCGGGTGATCATGGAGAAGCCGTTCGGGACCGACCTCGCCAGCGCGCGGAAGCTGAACTCGATGGTCCACGAAGTCCTCGACGAGGACCAGGTCTTCCGCATCGACCACTTCCTCGGCAAAGAGGCGGCGCAGAACATCCTCGCGCTGCGCTTCGCCAACGGCCTCTTCGAGCCGATCTGGAACCGCAGCCACATCGACCACATCCAGATCGACGTGCCGGAGACGGTCGGGGTCGGCTCGCGCGCTGCCTTCTACGAGAAGACGGGCGCCTTCCGCGACATGGTCGTCACCCATCTGTTCCAGATCCTCGCCTTCGTCGCGATGGAGCCGCCGACGGCGCTGGCCCCGGGCCCGATCACCGAGGAGAAGAACAAGGTCTTCCGCAGCCTGCAGCCGCTCGACCCCGCCCAGGTGGTGCGCGGCCAGTACGAGGGCTACCGCTCCGAACCCGGGGTCGATCCCGACTCCAGCACGGAGACCTTCATCGCCCTGCGCTGCGAACTCGACAACTGGCGCTGGAGCGGGGTGCCGTTCTACCTGCGGACCGGCAAGCGGATGGGGGAAGGCGCGCGGATCATCTCGATCGCCTTCCGCGAGCCGCCGCACGCGATGTTCCCCGAGCACTCGCGGGTCGGCCGCTACGGGCCCGACCACCTCACCTTCGACCTCGACGAGTCCTCGCGCGTTTCGCTCTCCTTCTACGGCAAGCGGCCGGGGATGGGGATGGTGCTCGACAAGGCGAGCATGCAGTTCTCGCTGGAGGAAACCGACTACCGGGCCGAGACGGTCGAGGCCTACGAGCGGCTGATCCGCGACGCGATGATCGGCGACCGCACGCTGTTCACCACGGCGGAGGGGATCGAGCGCCTCTGGGAAGTCTCCGAACCGCTGCTGCAGGACCCGCCGCCGGTCAAGCCCTACCCGCAGGGCTCCTGGGGGCCGAGCGAGATCGGCGCCCTGATCGCGCCCCACAGCTGGCGGCTGCCGTTCGCCCGCCGCTGGCGCGAATCGCCGGCCGGCCTGGCGAACCCCGCCTAGCCGAGCGCGGCGCGGATCTCGGCGATCGCCTGGGCGTTGTCGCGGAAGTGGACCGCCCGCATCCCGGCCGCCTCGGCGCCCTCGATGTTCGGCTCGAGGTCGTCGATGAAGAGGCACGCCTCGGCCGGCATCCCGATCCGCTCCAGGGTCAGCTCGTAGATCCGCGCTTCCGGCTTGCGGCAGCCGACGAAGGCGGAGTCGACGATCTCCTCGAAGATCTCGTCGACCGGCAGCATCGAGCGCCAGAGCGGCTCCCACTCGCGCACGTTGTTGGTCAGCATCGCCATCTTCAGCCCGCTCGCCTTCAGCTCGTGCATCAGGGCGATCATCTCCTCGTTGGGATGCAGGGCGCCCCAGAACTTCTGGCGGAAGTGGTGGAGGTGGGGGCGGTGGCCGAGGATCGATGCCAGCCCGTCCTCGAGCCGCGCGATGAACTCGTCCTCGCTGATCTCGCCCCGCTCGAGCTGGAACAGGGGCAGGTCCTCGCCCTCGGCCAGCCCGATCCGCATCGCCTTGCCGAGGTTTTCCGGCGAGATCCCGACCTCGTCCTGGAAAGCCGCGAAGGCGGCGAACAGCGGCGTCGTCAGCACGCCGCCGAAGTCGGAGACGATCGCCCGGATCTCAGCCATCGGCGCTGCGGGCGACCTCGTAGGTGCCGAGCCCCTCGCGGCCCTCGACCGACCAGCGGAAGAAGGCGATCTGGGAGTCGAGCCCCTGGCGGCGCACGCTGACCGAGTTGATCAGCGTCCCGGCGCCGCGCAGCGGCCGCATCTCGTCGACGTCGGGCCACAGCTCCAGCGTCGCCCGGCGCTGCACGCCGTCGTCGCCGTACTCGGTCGAGAGCAGCGATTCCTCGAACTGCAGCGGGGCGCCGTCGGGGTCGCAGAGGACCGCCGCGACCTCCTCTTCGCCGTGCCCCTCGGCACCGGCGGGGAGGCTCGTGCTCAGCGCCAGCAGGCCACCGTCGGAGAAGACGATCCCGATCGACCGCCGCACGACTGGCCCGCTCTCGCTCATGCCCGGCAGCCTAGTGATCGGACCCGAGGCGCGGCAGAGCTTAGGGCCCGTATAGGGGCCATAAGCTCTACCGCGCTCATGACCGAACCGCGCATCCGAGACGCCGACCCCGCCCGCGACGCGGGCGCCTGCGCGGCGATCTACAGGCCGCACGTCGAGGGCAGCCCGGTCTCCTTCGAGGAACGGCCGCCGGACGCGGGGGAGATGGCCGCCCGGATCGAGCGCTACGGAGCCAGCCACGCCTGGCTCGTCGCCGAGCGGGAGGGACGGGTGGTCGGCTATGCCTACGCGACCGCCTTCAACGAGCGGCCCGCCTACCGCTGGAGCGCGAGCGTCTCGGTCTACGTGGCGGAGGACGCCCGCGGCGTCGGCGTCGGCCGTGCCCTCTACGAGGCCCTCTTCGACCGCCTGCGCGAACGCGGCTTCCGCATGGCCTGCGCCGGGATCACCCTGCCGAACGAAGCGAGCGTCGGCCTGCACGAGAGCCTCGGCTTCGAGCAGACCGGCCTCAACCGCGAGATAGGCTTCAAGGAAGGCGCCTGGCGCGACGTAGGCTGGTTCCAGCTCGAGCTGGCGCCCGCGGACGAGGGGCCGCCTCCGGAGCCGAGGTAGCGCCCGGCTACCATTGGGTCATGTCTGAGAACCCCGCAGCCGCGTCCGATCCGGCCCCGACCACGCCCGACACCCACGACGAAACCCTCACCGAGGAGGACGTCTACGAGGTGCTCGAGGAGGTCATCGACCCCGAGCTCGGCCTCGACTTCGTCTCCCTCGGCCTCGTCTACGACGTCAACATCGAGGGCTCCGACGTCTACGTCACCTTCACCCTGACGACCCCCGCCTGCCCGATCGGCCCCCAGGTCTCCGAACAGATGCGCGAGTTCGTCGGCGACATGCCCGGCGTCACCGACGTCCATCCCAAGATGGTCTTCGACCCCGCCTGGAGCCCGGAGATGATGACCGAGGACGCCAAGTTCGCATTGGGCTTCTAGGCACGGTTTCGGGGGTCAGAGAGGGTCAGTCGGGGTCAGTTCTGTCCCCATCCCGTCCCCAAGACTGTCCCCACGGATGAGTGCTTACTCGGAGCAAAATCAGGGGCCGCGTTCCCGCGGCCCCTGCATCAGTCTTTTCTGTTTAAAGAGCCAGTCGTCGGCTGCTGGCGACTGGAGCCCTCCGGCGGTCGGGTCGAACTATCCCGCTTGTGCATCTCCGCCGCGGCCCTCTCGTACGGGGCTCGAAATTTGAGGCGAAACGATGGCCCCTTGATCTCTACTTCGGCTTCGATCCCGAGTCGGGGCGCCAATCGGCACAGCGCCACCCCGACGACAGAGATCGCGACGATATAAAGACCAAAGCCGATCGCAAGCCATAGGCCTGCGTCGGCTGCCATCGCCTAAGCCCAGAAGGTCCTTCTGCTCATGGCGTGGATTTCTCCTCCTTCGTTGCCACGATCTGGATACTTGCGACACAGGTAGCAGTATTGCGCTCACACCCGACGCGGTGTGCATCGCGCGCTGAGGCACCCTTGCCGCCGGCGGCCTCGAGGATCTCCGCCCGCCGGGTCGAGAACGCCTTCAGGTGCCCGGGATCGAAGCCCTCGATCTCGGCGATGCCGTTGCGGACCTCGCCCCACTTGACCCCGAGCCGCTGCGTCAGCTCACTTCGCAGATGGGCCTCGTAGACATAGCCCGCGGTTTTCAGCTGGTGGTAGATCCCCGGGTGGTAGAGCCGGGTGTAGCGGCCGTCGGGGCCTTTGGTCGCGTTGGCGACCAAGACATGGGTATGGAGCTGGGGATCTCCGGCGCGGGAGGAGCGGTGGGTGTAGCCGGCGGCGAGGAAGCCGTTGCCCTGGACGAACTCACGACCCCCGGCACCACGGCGGGTGAGGCAGGCGGTCTGCTGGAGGTAGTCGAGCCCGGCTTTGACCGCCTCGGCGTGGGCTTCGCTTACCTCGACCCCGACGGGAGGTCCGCCGAGCGCCCAGGCGAGCGAGACCGACTTCGGCGCCGAGAAGGTGAGATCGAAGCCGGGGACCGCGCCGCCCTCGACGTGGCGGAGACCGAGCGGCTCGCCCGTGGCGGGATGGCGGCCGGTCAGCATGGCGACGAGCTGGTCGGGCTCGACCTGACCGGAGAGGCCGAGATCCTCGGCGCCGTCGCCGAGCCATTGGCCCGCGGCCTCCCCCTCGCCGGAGTAGTAGTCCTCGGCGCCTTCGGCGACCTTTTCGAGGTAGTAGCGCTCCTGACCTCGGCCGAGCTTTCCGGCGGAGAGCATCAGCGCGGACCTCCAGGGCGATGCGTCGGCTCCATGCCTTGACTGCCACCGCGGGGCGCGATCTGCACCGGGTCGATTCGGAAGGCCATGCTGGGTAAGTGCCGGCAGGTCGTCCCCAGTGCCGGCTTTTTCCCTGCGCGCGCCATGCCGCAGAAATGCCTTCTGGGGTGCGAACGCCCCCCGCAGTCCGGAGCCGGGGCAAGTCTGGTCCGCCGCCGTCGGCGGATGGATCACTGGACAGTCGCTCCTATGTCAAGAACACCTCTGAGAATCAACAGGTTGCTGGGGATATAGATCAAGAAAATCAGGGAGAAACAGCAACGACCTGCGGCTCCTGGAGCGCCCTGAAGACGACGCGCACCAGGTGTCGTTTCAGGCAGCGGAACGCCTCCTTGTTGGACTTGCCCTCGGCGCGCTTCTTCGCCAGGTAGGCGCGTGCCGGCGGATGCACCCGCGCCTGGGTCAAGACGACGACGTGCAGGGAGGCGTTCAGCTTGCGGTTGCCCATGCGCGAGAGGCGGTGGCGGCGGCTGCGACCGGAGGAGACCTCGATCGGGGCGCAGCCGGCGTGGCGGGCAAGGGCGGCGTCTGAAGTGAAGCGGCCGGGACCGCCGGCCTCGACCAGGATCCGCGCCGCGACCAGCTCGCCGACACCGGAGATCGCCAGGAGCGCCGGGGCCATCGGGCGCACCCGCGCCGCGATCTCCTTGCGCAGCTCGTCGATCGCTCGGGTCAGCTCGCCGATGCGGATCAGCAACTCGCGACAGATCCGCACCTGCACGCCCGCGGGGTAGCGCCCTAGGCGCTGGGAGAGGCCGCGGCGCACCTTCTCGTCGTTCAGGGTGCGGGCGAAGGGCTCGAGGCCGGCGTCTAGGTCGTGCAGGTGCCAGCGCAGCCGCATGGAATGGGCGGTGCGCTCGCCGACCAGATCTCGCGGTGGTCGACCAGGAGCTTTAACTCGCGCAGCTTCGGGTCGTGGCTGGCGTGTGGCAGGTTCGGCTCCCGCAGGGCCGCTCGGGCGACGGCCAGCGCGTCGATCGAGTCCGACTTGCCGTAGGTGCGGGCGCCCTGGCGGGCATGGGCGCTCATCCGGGTGCCGACCCGCAGGACGGTCTCGCCTGCGGCCAGCAGGAAGCGCTCCAAGCGGCCGTTGACGTGGCGGCAGTCCTCCAGGGCGAAGCGGGGCCGCTCCTCGCCGAGCTCGTGGGCCCAGGCAAGAAGGCGCTCGTGGCCGTCTTCTGTGCCGGGGACGGTCAGCTCGCCCAGCAGCTGCCCGGTCGCGTCCTCCACCGCTGCGGCGGTGTGGGTGTCTTTGTGGGGGTCGATGCCGATCGTGATCACTTCTGGCTCGTCTCCTAGCCTTCGTCGTGTTGTAGGGCGGATCGGCGGCGGACAGAACCGGGTGGGGCTCTTGGCACGCTCCTATTAGGTCACGCCGTCGGTCCTCGAACGCGGCGGGCGACACGACTCTCCTGGTCAGCCTCCGGCGACGAGATAGTGCGGAGTCAGCCCGCCGCGCTGAGGACGCTAGGCCGGGAGTTGGACGTGTATCCGTCGCTCCGTGGAGGGCATCGAACCACCCGGTGATAGTGCGTGAGGGGTTCTGCAGTTGCGGTTGAGCTAGGGCCAGGTGGGGCTAGCTGGGGCGCTTGTCTCAGGTCCTTGGCCATTGGATCTGGCTGGACTCGGGGAGGTCTCGGTCGGGATTTTGATCTGGGGCTTCATGGGGATCTCGATGGGAGTGGACTGGGGGATTTGGGGAGGCGGTGTTCCCCCGCGCCGCCGCCGGGTTTCTTCGGCGGCGAGATCCTCCCGTTACCGATGCCAAACACAGCTAGCGAGCACCGCAGAACCCAGTCCCAACTGCAGTGCTCGCTAGCTCTGTTCGCAATCCTCGATCTTCTTGGCCAGCTCCGCCGACGAAATGCCGAGGCCGCGGGCGAGACGCCTTATGCTCTCGAAGGTTGGTTCGTGCTGCCCCGACTCCAGCCGGGATATCCAGGACTTGGATAGACCCGAGCGTTCGGCGAGCGCTTTCTGACTCAGTTTCGCCTCCGATCGCAGCGCCCGAATGGCAGAGCCGACGGCGTGCCGCAGAGCCTGAAGTTCGGCATGCCTCTCTTTCCTGCCTCGCCCGTCCTTGGGTACCACGCTCTCTTCGGATTTGAGCGAGATCACCGGGTTCGCTTATCTCGCAGGGCGTAATACTTCTCCGTAGCTCCCCTGCGCTCTGTTTTCTTAACAAGCTCCGCGACCCCGAGATCCGCCAGGTGGCGAAGGTGGTAGGAGATAAGGGAGATGTAGTACTCCTCGTCTTCCAGCAAGGCGACAATCTCACTGGAGGACAGTGGGCGATCCATCCACAGAAGCGCTTCGACGATGATCACCTTCGCGGGATGGACTACGCGAGGGACTAGGCGATCCCAAATCGAGGATGGTGGCTCACCGCAACTGGACGGGCTGGGGTCGTTGTTGGCTTTGGGTCCCATGAAGTTGCTCGACCGAGCCGAACCAAGAGAACCGGGCGCTGATGGATCATCCAACGGGGGAAAGAGCCCGCCCTCGGGGATCCCGTCGCCGCTGCGGCGAAGAGGCGATCTAGCTCGGTCGAGTGGTGAGCATGTTCGGGAGTAAACGCCTCCGCGTCCATACCGATTTTCCGAAGGTGAGAAATAGCGCGGTAGAAAATCCACCGAGGGAAGCCGCCCGCCGCGGGAGCTGCCCGGCCCCGCCGCGTGAGGCGGAGACCGGGCAAGTAATCCACCTAGCCGTTCTTGGCGATGGATACCGCTGGGAACGAATTGCCGGCTTTGCCAATGCTCATGCGCTCACCCCCTCTCCTGACCCGACCGCGACCCCCCGCCCAAGGCGCAGCCGTATGTCTCGCTTACGGATGCGGGCGGGTCCGATAGATCCCTCTACCGGTTAACTGCTTTCTACCGGTTGAGAAATCGTCAGCGAGGGAGGGAGCAACCGACCGGAAAAAGTCTTAAGCTGGATTCTTCCCAAGTGGTTAACGCAGATAGATCATTGGAGGGGTCGTGAAAGTTGGCGATATCAGGATCGAGTCGGACCTAGATCATGTTCGGCTGCTGAAGGCTCTGGCTCACCCCATCCGACTAGAACTGCTTGGAATCCTCAGCTACCGCGATATCAGTCCAGCCGAGTTCGCCCGCCATCGCGGTGAACCGGTCTCGAATTTCAGCTACCACTTCCGACACCTGGAAGAGATGGGCTGTATCGAGCTGGCGCGCACCCGACCCAAGGGCGGCTCCGTTGAGCACATCTACCGGCGCATCAAACGGGTGGTCTTCAGCGACCGCGACTGGTTGATCATGCCCGACGAGGCGAGGCAGATCGTCGCCTCCACGATCTTGCGCGATCTCGTTGGGCGAATGACGCAGGCGCTTCAATCGGGAACGTTCACGGCAAGGGAGGACGTACACATCACTTGGCGACCCGTGACCCTTGACGAGCAAGGATGGACTCAGGTGACGGAACTCCTGACGGGCACTTTCGATTCGGTAAGCAAGATCGAGGTCGAAGCGATCGAACGAATGCGCGAGTCAGGCGAGGAGGGCTTGGAGGCAACGGTCGCATTGGCCGGCTTCGAGTCCCCACGTGGTTCCGAGGGGCGAACTCAATAGCCGATCTGTGCACTTGGCTCGCTGGTGGTAGCGGTTCCAGGTGAATACAGCCGGGTTCGAACCGGCTACACACATTGTCCAGTTCTGATTCTAGGGAGATCAGGTATTGGGTCTATGGAACGAAAGGAAAGAGGAGTAGGCAACTGGACATCTGAGTGGACTTCACGGTAAAGAATACTTTAGACGAGTTTTAAGTATTGGAATGCCCCGTCGTTTCCTGTTGGGTATCCGCCGTCAGCCAGCGTGGCTCCCCAGGGAGTTACTCACACAGACACCCCTCGGGAGGGAACATTGCGATTCATCCTTACGCGCTTTTCATCGCCCGCACTGAAGAGTCGGGTTCGAATTTGCCTAGCCATCGTCGTATTGGCCGCGACGATAGCCTCGGCCAGCGCTCTCGCGGCCGATGACGAATCCGGAGGACTTCTCCCGAGTCAGTCCGATATCGCCAGCGCCATCGAATCTGGTGCCTCTGAAACCAATCTGACCGCGACCGAACCAGCCGCTGCGGAAGGCGTTCCTCTCGAGGGACTGCAAAGAGAAGAAGCAGTGGAACTTCTCAACGGCGTCTTCGGCGAATCGGTCGAAGGGGCGGCGGGGATCTACGACGAACTTCAAGAAGCCACGCTCCTGAGTCCCCATGTCGCCGTGGTGCCCGAACCCGAGGCGGCCGGGGCCGAGACGCCAGGCGACGAAGAGCAGGGCGCTGCTTCTGAAGGCGGGGAACCGCAGCCGGAAAGCAACCCGAGTCGGGACGAAGTCGCCGAAGCGATGCCCGAAGCGGAAGCACGAAGAGACTCTGGGCCTCCCCCCAAGGCTCCCGCGGAGCCAGCCAACGCCTCTCTTGTCGACTCGACCATCCCGCTCGAGGTAGGGGAAGGCGAAGAAACGCTGGACCTCAGTCTGGAGCACCACGATGGCGCCCTGGAATCGGTCGCCCCGCTGGTGAGGACGCGAATTCCAGGAGCGCTCAATGAAGAAATCGAATTCCCGGATTCCGAAATCAGCATCGAAGTCGCCGGGCTCGCCGAAAGATCAGCCTCGATCAGCGGCGGAAGTCTCGCCTTCTATCCCAATGTCGCCGCGGACACCGACCTAGCGATCTCGCCGACGCCTAGCGGGGTTGAGACGATGACCCAGCTCCGCAGCCTGGATTCTCCCGATGTCGGCACCTATCGCTTCTCGCTTCCTTCCGGTGCAGAGCTTGTGGCCACGGACGCAGGCGGAGCTGAGGTCCGATCAGGTGAAGACATTCTTCTTAGCGTTCCCGCTCCCAGCGCAATTGACGCGGCCGGCGAAGCGATGTCCGCTGAACTCGAAGTCAGCGGCGACACCATGACGGTTACCGTCGACGTCGACGAGGATGCCACCCTTCCGATCCTGGTCGACCCCTTGTTCCAGACCTATGAATGGGCTACCAAAAACACGAGCGCCGGCATCTGCAGCAACAGCATCAAAGCCGAACAGTTCAATCAGTGCAATAACCGTGAAGAGTGGGGATACGACGTAGTCACTACCGGGAGTAACGGTCAAACCCCCTTGCATATGCAGGTCGACAACTACGACCAGTACACCCCGGGCATCACCATCAAGGCGCATGGGTCGCAAAACGCCGGCGATCATGGCACGGTCCTTTACACGGTTCCCCGCTACTTCAAAGAAAATCCGCGCCCCCGAAGCTTCATCAAGAGTCTAAAGCTCACCAACGTCACCTGGGAAGCGAATAGCCCAGGCGCCAGCCCCTACCTTTTCATGGGAATTTGGGACTCGACCATTCCGGGCTGGGTCCGCGCCTACCAAGAATCCAGTCAAACCGGGCACGGAAATAAAAACACCGCGTTCATCTACAATTTCGAAGACAAATTCACGGGCGGAACCGAATACGACCGGGAAGCCAAGGCGGCTCAGATCACCGTCAACGCCACCCAAACCACGGGTGAAAGCCTCGCAAAAGTCTACGTCGGTGCAGCCACGGTCGAGCTCGGTGACGAAGAGGTTCCGAGAGCACCTGAACCTACTCCGCAGACCCAGTGGGTGAATCAGTCGGCTCCGCCGATTGCCTTTACCGCCGTGGACTACGGCCTCGGCGTTTATGCCGTCAGCGCCAGCACCGAAGCAGTCGACGCTCAAGGAAACCCCGTCAAAACCTGGAAAGCTGCGGGCGGCTGCATCGGCGTCGGTGATTCGGCCTGTCCGCAGACCTGGGTCTCATCGAAATACAACACCTACATCCCGAACGCGCAGCCCCTCAACTACGAACCGAACGCTCTGCCCACCGGTATCAACAACCTGAAAGTGGTGAGCGAAGATCCGGTCGGCAACAAATCGAGCACGTCCTGGGAGGAAGTGCGGGTTGACCACATCGCGCCGGTCCTCGCCTTGACCGGATCGATCACCGAACAAGAACAGCTTGGCACCCGCCGCGCCACCTACACCCTCAAAGCCAATGGAGCGGACGGCAACGCCGAAAACCCGCAATCGGGCATCGCCAAAGCCGAAGTCAAGCTCGACGGCAAAGCCGTGGCGATGGAAGGAAAACAGGCAGAAGAATGGGCACCGAAATGCGCCACCAAAAACTGCCCGCTTTCCGCGGAATGGACGCTGAACACCGCTGGGCTCTCCGAAGGCAACCACACGGTCGAAGTGATTGCCACTGACGCCGTCGGCATCTCCACGACGAAAACGCTGTCGATCGAAACCCATACCGCGACGCCTCCGACGCTGACGCTGAGCGGCTCGATGACCGAACAGGCGACGCTCGGCACCTCGCGTCCTCGCTACACCGTCGCAGCCAAATCGACCGCCGTCGCGGCCGGCTTCGAAGCTCCGACGCTGGGCGCTTCCCCCGCCTACATCTCTACCTTCGGGGGCTACGGCAGCGGCAACTCTCAATTCTTCATCCCCTCCGACGCTGCCGTTGACGCCAACGGCAACCTTTGGGTCGTCGATAAGTTCAGCCGCGTGCAGAAATTTAACGCCAAAGGGGAATGGCTACTCACCGCCGGCGCAGGGGGTAGCGGAGCCGGCCAGCTGAGCGCTCCGTCGGCGATCGCGCTGGATGCCACCGGCAACGTCTGGGTCTCCGACACCGCCAACAACCGGATCGTCGAGTTCAACGAACAGGGCCAATTCGTGGAGACCTTCGGCACCAACGTCAACAAAACCAAGGTCGAAGCCGCGGGCACCGAAGCCGAAAAGAACCTCTGCACCGCGGCTTCGGGGAACGTCTGCCAGGCGGGCTCGGCAACCGGGATGATGAAAGCGCCAGCAGGCATCGCCCTTTCCCCCAATGGCTGGATCTGGGTGGTCGACGCGGGCAACAGCCGTATTGAGCGGTTCGTCGCGGCCGGGACCCTCCTGAGCACCTTCTCGGGGCCTGGCAGCGAACCAGGGCAGTTGAAAGAACCCAAGGCGATCACCATCGCACCCGACGGCTCCATCTGGGTTGCCGACTACGGCAACAACCGCATCGAGCAGTGGAATTCCAGCCTGACCTTCGTCCGCGCGATCGGCAAAGAAGGCAGCGGCGCCGGAGAATTCAAAAACCCGGCGGCGATCGAGGCAGACTCCACCGGCAACATCTGGGTCGGCGATCAGAAAAACAACCGAGTCGAGGAGTTCGACCGCACCGGCGTCTACTTGGGGCAGTTCGGCTCGGGAGGAAGCGGCAGCGGCCAGTTCAGCCTCGGGGCCTGGATGGGTTTGACGGTCGACGTCTCGGGCTCGATCTGGATCACCGATCCGGGTCACAACAAGGTGCAGCATTGGATGATCCCCGGCTTCCCCGTCTACAGCTCCTCGATCGGGAGCTTCGGGACGGGTCCAGGCAAATTCATCAGCCTCGCCGACGTCGCCACCGACTCCCAAGGCAATCTCTGGGGGCTCGACAAGGAAAACGGCTACGTACAGAAGTTCAACGAAAAAGGCGAATGGCAGCTGACCGCCGGCTCCACCGGGTCGAGTGGGGGGAAACTGAATTACCCCTCTTCAATTGCGCTTGACGGCTCCAACAACGTCTGGGTCGCAGACACCTCCAACAATCGAGTTGTCGAGTTCAACGAAAAAGGCGAATTCCTGAAGACCTTCGGCACCAACGTCAACAAAACCAAGGTCGAAGCCGCGGGCACCGAAGCTGAAAAGAACCTCTGCACCGCAGCCTCGGGGAACGTCTGCCAGGCGGCCACTGCCGGCAGCCTCGCAGGGCAGCTAAAAGCCCCGAAGGGCATCGCCGTGACCTCCGGCGGCAACATCTGGGTCGCCGACACCGGCAACAGCCGGATCGAGAAGTTCGGCCCGACCGGAAACATGCTCAACAACCTCTCCGGTCAGGGGAGCGAACCCGGGAAACTGAAAGAACCAACCGGGATCGCGGTCGCCCCCGACGGCTCGATCTGGGTCGCCGACACCGGCAACAATCGCATCGAGCAGTGGAACTCGAGCTTGTCTCTGGTGCGGGTGATCGGCAAAGAAGGCACCGGTGGTGGTGAATTCAAAGCACCGGCTTCGATCGAGGCAGACTCCTCGGGCAACGTCTGGGTCGGCGACCAGAAAAACAATCGCATCGAGGAGTTCGCGGAGGGGGGCAGATACCTGGGCCAGTTGGGTGCCGAAGGAAGCGGGAAATTTAGCTTCGGTCCGTCGATGGGGATCGCGGTAGACCCCGGCGGCTCGATCTGGGTCACGGATGGCGGCCACTTCAAGATTCAGAAATGGACCCAGGAATCCCCGAAATCGGAAATCACGACGACTCTCTGGCTCGACAACAAACAGCAAAACGGCCTCCACGGAACCTGCAAAGGATCCAGCTGCATGATTGAACCGCAGTGGACCGTGGGATCTAAAGCACTGTCTGCGGGCGCCCACAGCGCCAAAGTGAAGACGACCGACGGCTTGGGCCGCAGCACGGAAAGCACCGTCTCCTTCCAGATCACTCCCGACACGGTCAAGCCGACCCTCGAAGCAGGGGGCGAACTCGTCAATGCCCCTGAGGGCTGGGTTGAACAGGAAACCTACGGCTTCCACGCCACCGCGATCGATGGAGGGTCGGGCGTGACCTCCATCGTCTTCAAGATCGACGGCCAGCAAGTGGCCTCGGCGTCCCAGGCGTGCCCGGATGGAGCCTGCAACGAGACCCTGAGCGAACAGGTCAGCATGGCCAGCTATTCGGGGGGCTCCCATCCGGCTGAAATCGTCGCTGCCGACGGTGCGGGCAACACCCTCAAAGAACAGTGGGTCATCAACGTCGATCCCGAAGGCCATATTTCATCCAAAGAAGCAGAAGCGACTCTTGAAGCGGTCGAAGGAACCTCCGAAGGAACTCCCATCGCTCCGAACGAGGAGCTGTTGGAGCCTGAACAGATGGAATTCGGCGACAATCCTGAACTCGAACAGACGGGCTCGAAAATCTCTAGCACCGGTGTCCCCACGTTAACGACGATGACCACCAACCCCGCAGCCGGCTTTACCATCACCAGCCCGTATGGAGAAACGACGATCTCCCCGGTCGCGACCGAAACCTCAACCACCGCCGTCGTAGAAGGTGTTGCTGGCGTTTCAGCCAACTCGAAAAGTCAGTCTGACACTGTGATCCGCCCGGAATACAACGGCGTGCAAATCTTCCAAGCAATTCGATCGGAATCGAGCCCCGAAAACTATTCATGGAACGTCCATCTTTTCGAAGGGCAAACGCTTCAGATCGTCGACAGCACCCATGCACAAGTGATGTACGAAAGCGGGAAACGCGCATTCCTAATCACGGCAGAAGAAGCCCACGATGCGACCGGCAAAGAAGTCCCAACCTCCCTTGAAGTCAGTGGCAATGTTCTCAGCCTCAAGGTCGAATTCCACAAAGACGCTTTCGTTTATCCAGTCCTAGCTGGGGCGGGCTGGGAAACGGCTTATAGGACTCCGTATCTAATTCAGGGGCCGGAAAACGAACTTGAAATTGAGGCACGGGAAAAAGCCGAACACGAAGCACCCGAACCCACTCCTCCTCCGCCTGCTTCTGGGTACTTCACGGAATCCGAAGCTCAAAAAGTGATTACCGCCGTCGGAGGTGGCCCCGACATCATCCCGGCTCCTGATCCTCCAGCGCCGGGTGGCGCGAGTGCCAGTACCGTTCCCGAGAAAGTAGTCACGCCATACAGGCGCTGTTCAAGTTTGAGCTGCGGCGTCTGGTGGATTGAAATGAGGAATCCGTCCTACCATTACAAGCGCAATGAAAACAATCGTATGGTGGCGTACTGGCAGTATGGGACTATCTTGCATTCAGAGACGTGGTACCCTGGCTATTACTGGCCGGAGCTTAATGTTGTGACTTGCGATAACGGCTTTGTGGGCGACCAGAAAGTCTGGGAAGGTGAACATAAGCATTTGACCATTTGGGCGAGGTTCAAGATCACCGCGAGCGTGTGGTGGTATGAGGGTGATGTGTATGACTTCGTTAACAGGGAAGCAATGCAAATCTGGGTTTGGCCGAACGGCTTCCAACAAAGGGTGCACAACCATTGGGAGCCAACCCAGCAGTGGATAGAAGAAGGACGGCCATGCTCTTATTAGCACGGGTGAAACTGATTCTGGGGCTGGTCGTTGCTGGTGTTGTCTCAAGCTTACTTCTGTCTGGGTGTCCCAACCCGAAGGAAGCTGTAGGGGTCGGATTCTCTGGATGTCATCGAGACATCAATGGCACCTCGGCGATCACGCGGGCGGAAACGAGTAAGCTCAACTGCGCTGCCATCAACGGCTTGGTCACTTCGATACCGAGTGAACCGGAACACTATTTGATTGGGTCCGACTCCGTGCCGCGCGAATATTGGAAATGTCAGTTTCACGGAACCGAAGATGGTGCGGTGCTGCTTCGCTGCGAGCTTGGGGCTCGGCATTTCAGCATCGTTAAGGTGTCCAGCTAGTTGAACTTATCTAAGGCCGAGACCAATCACGCGATCCTCGCTGGGGCGGGCGCGGGGAGACGGCACGTAGGAAGCCGTACCTGATTTAGGGTCCCGACGACGAGGTTGAATGGGAAGTACGAGAAGAGTGTCGAATACGAAGTTCCCGAAGAATCCGCTCCTCCCGCCCCCTGCGTCTGGATATTTCGGTGAAGCCAATGCCCTTCCGTGCCGCTGATTGGGCGATGAGCCGCTGGTCCGTCGCCCAAAGGCGCCCGGAAGCACTCAAAACTGCGGGTATCAGGGCCCGGCCCTACGAGATAAGATCACCGACCAGGTAGCCCCGATACCGCATTGGCAAGCGGCCCGACGCACATTCCGGCCCACGAGCGCAGTCGCTGGAGCACACGACTGAAAATCGTGGCGTCGCCGGTTCGAAGGGGAGCGAGCCGTCCACCCTTCCGGATACCCTGATGACATGCCGGACATGACGCTGACGCAAGAAGTGATCGCCGTCTCGAACCGCTTGATCGATGCGAGCCGAGCGGGCGAAATCGAGGGTAAGGACGTTGCCGCAGAGATCGACAAACCGGAGATCGATCTCTACAACGCTTTTCAAGAGGCGAAGCGGCAGGGGAAGCTGACGATGTATTTCCCCGGAGGGATGGGTCTGCCCTCACTGATCCGCCGAGTCTAGGTGACCCGGAGAGGGCGCTGATCGCTGGCGGGTTCCGTCCCCAAGCCTGTCCCCAACAAGCTTCAAAAGTTCCGTTATGCAGCCATTTGAGCTATCCGTCGCCGATGATGATGACCGAGGACGCCAAGTTCGCCCTCGGGTTCTGAGTTCGACCCACGATTGGTTAGTTGGTCCGGCCATAACCGGCTCAACTCACCAAACGCAAGCTAGGCGAGTTGCAGCCGGAACAGCAGGTGCGGCAGGCCGGCGTGCTCGACTTCGCCGTTCTGCTCGCAGCCGACCTTTTCGGCGACTCGGCGCGAGGCGAGGTTGGTCGGCAGCACCAGGGCGATCAGCTCCTCGAACTCCAGCTCGCCCCCCCACTCGACCGCCGCCTTGCCCATCTCGGTTGCGTATCCGCGGCCGTGCAGGGCCGGGTCGACGCTCCAGGCGATCTCGACCATGGCGACGTCTTCGACCGTGGTCCAGTGCAGGCCGCCGCGGCCGACGAAGCCGCCGGTCTCGCGGTCGATCAGCACCCAGGGGCCGAAGCCGTGGTCGGACCAGTGGGCCTGGTCGCCCTCGGCCAGTTCGTCGAGCGCGCCGCGGTTGAAGGGCGGCAGGGGGGAGGGGCGCAGCCAGCGCTCGACCTCGGGGCTGGAGAAGTGGGAGTGGTAGAGGGCGCGGTCCTCGGGGGCCGGCCGGCGGAGGAGGAGGCGCTCGGTCTGCCGCTCCCCGCCCACCGCGCTCAACCCTCGTCGCTGCGCGGCAGGCGGCGCTCGCCGTTGCCCTGGGGCGGGACCTCTTCAGCGCTGCCCTCGAAGTCGTAGTCGCGCGTCGGCGGCGCTCCGGGGTTGCCGTTCGGCGGCCCGAACGGCCCGAAGCCGCCGCCGGAGACGCCGACGACGGCGAAGCGCCCGATCGTGAAGCGTTTGAGGACGCGCCGCGAGATCGCCCGCGTCGGCGGCAGCAGGAAGAACAGCCCGAAGACGTCGGTGATGAAGCCGGGGGTCAGCAGCAGGGTGCCGCCGACGATGATCAGCGCCCCGTCGGCCACCTCGCGCCCCGGGAAGCGCCGCGTCGCCAGCGCCTCGTTGAAGCGCCGCCAGGCGCTCCGCCCCTCGTGCTTCAGCAGCATCGAGCCCAGCACCGCGTCGGTCAGCAGCAGGATCAGGGTCGGCCAGACCCCGATCAGCTGCCCCACCTGAATGATCACGTAGAGCTCCGCGATCGGGATGACGATGAACAGCGCGATCAGGAGAAAGGCCATAGGCGAAGCCTAGGGAGGTGGTTACGCGGCCTTGGCGGCTTTGCCCGCCGCCGCCTCGAGCTCGGCCAGCGATTCGCTGATCCCGTCGCTGACGACTTCGATGTCCTCCATGCAGTCGTAGTCGGCGAGCAGGCCGAACCCGACCTTGCCGTTGTAGCTCATGATCGCCACCGCGAGGCAGTGGTTCTGCGGCAGGAAGGCGACCGGATAGACCTCCTCCAGTTCCTTGCCCAGCACGTAGAGCGGCATCTGCGGCCCCGGCACGTTGGTGACGATCAGGTTGAAGAGCCGGGTCGAGAAGTTGATCCGCGAGGCTTGGGCCAGCAGGGTCGGCGGGGCGAAGTCGTTGAAGCGGGAGATCACTTCCGCGCCGAGCGCCTGTTTGGAGCGCTTCAGCCCGGCCATCGCGTCGCTGATCGTCCGCAGCCGCCGTACCGGGTCCTCGATGTAGACCGGCAGCGGCCCGCGCATCAGCGCGATCCGGTTGCCGAGGTTGCCGCGCTCATCCTCGCTGCGGATCGAGACCGGCACCAGCGCCCGCATCTCCAGCCCCTCGGTGCGCACCCCGCGCTCGTGCAGCCATTTGCGCAGAGCGCCGGTGACCACCGCGAGGACGACGTCGTTGACCGTGCCGCCGAGGGCGTTTTTGATCCCTTTGAAGGTGTCCAGCTCCGAGCGCGTCCAGACGTAGCGGCGGTGCGGCCCGATCTCCTCGTTCAGCGGCACGTCCGGCGCCGGGTCGGCGAAGGCGCTGACGATCTCGCCGACGCCCTCCAGCGCCTCGACCGCCTTGCGCGCCGTCGTCTCCGGGTTGCGGACGACGTCGACCGCGCGCTCGGCGAGCTTGACCGGGGCGGCGACGAGGTCGGCGACGCCCCGCGCGACCAGCTCGGTCGTGCCCGGTTCGGGCTGCGGCACCCAGTCGTCTTCCAGCTGCGTCGGCGGCGGCTCGCGCTCGAGGTCGAAGAGGACGGTGCCGATGTCGACGCCCGAGACCCCGTCGACCATCGCGTGGTGGGTCTTGGTCATGATCGCGAAGCGGTTGCGCTCCAGGTTCTGCGCCAGCCACAGCTCCCAGAGCGGCTTCGAGCGGTCGAGCTGCTGGGAGAAGATCCGCCCCGCCAGCTGTTTCAGCTGCGCCTCGCCGCCCGGTTCGGGCAGCGCGGTGTGGCGGATGTGGTAGGTCAGGTTGAAGTTGACGTCGTCGGCCCAGAGCGGCCGGCCGGCCTCCAGCGGCGGCACCACCAGCTTCTGGCGGAAGCGCGGCACCAGCGGCAGGCGGCTGCGGACGTGCTCGACCAGGTCGGTGTACTTCGGCGGCGGCCCCTCGAAGATCAGGATCGCGCCGACGTGCATGTGGCTGTTCGAGTGCTCGTTGGTCAGGAACGAGGCGTCGACGGCGGTGAGTCGATCGAGGTGGCGTCCGGAAGTAGCCATTGCGCAAGGCTACTTATGCCCGAGTTTGCGGGTCTCCAAGCCTTGTACCCTGAAGGAATGCCTGCCACCGTCACCGGCCCGAAACGGGTCCTCCTCGCTGCCCCGCGCGGCTACTGCGCCGGCGTCGACCGCGCCGTGCAGACGGTCGAGCGCGCGCTCGAGCTCTACGGCGCGCCGGTCTACGTGCGCAAGGAGATCGTCCACAACAAGCACGTGGTCGAGGAGCTGGCCGAGCGCGGGGCGATCTTCGTCGAGGAGGAGACCGAGGTGCCCGAGGGCGCGATCGTCGTCTTCTCGGCCCACGGCGTCGCCCCGAGTGTCCACGCCAACGCCGCCAGCCGCGGCCTGCGCACGATCGACGCGACCTGCCCGCTGGTGACCAAGGTCCACGTCTCCGCCCGCCGCTTCGCCGCCCAGGGCTACACGATCATCATGATCGGCCACCAGGGCCACGAGGAGGTCGAAGGGACGACCGGCGAGGCGCCCGAGAGCATCGTCCTGATCGAAACCGCCGACGAAGTCGAGAGCCTCACCGTCCCCGACCCCGGCAAAGTCGCCTTCATCACCCAGACGACGCTCTCGGTCGACGAGACCGCCGAGGTGATCGCCGCCCTGCGGGCCAAGTTCCCCGGCATCGTCTCCAGCAAGTCCGACGACATCTGTTACGCGACCACCAACCGCCAGATCGCCGTCAAGCAGCTCGCCCGCGAGTGCGACCTGGTCCTGGTGATCGGCTCGACCAACTCCTCCAACTCCAACCGCCTGGTCGAGGTCGCGCGCGAACACGGCGCCGCCTCACACCTGATCGACAACCACTCCCAGGTCCAGGAGGAGTGGCTGGAGGGAGTCGAGACGGTCGGCATCACCTCCGGCGCCTCGGCTCCCGAGGAGCTGGTCGAGAGCCTCGTCTCCCTCTTCCGCGACCGCGGCGCCGACGACGTCTCTGAGCTGCGGACCGTCCACGAGGACGTCCGCTTCATGCTCCCGAAGGAGATCCGCGACGAGGTCGCCGCGCGCGCCTGACGTTTGGCGAGTTGTGGGCGCTATGGCGCCCATAACTCGCCAAACGCTCACTCGTACGGCGCGTAGCGGTTGTGCAGCATCAGGTCGTTGCCGTCGGGGTCGGTGAACAGCGCCATGTGGCAGACGCCGGTGTCGAAGGTCTCGCCGTTGAACTCGACCCCCTTGGCTTCCAGCTCCTTGCGGGCGGCCTCGACGTCGTCGACGTGCAGGGCGGGGTGGGCGTTTTTCTGCGGCGTGAACTCGAATCCCATTTTGGCCGGTTCCCAGATGCCGAAGCAGGTGTCGCCGGCCCAGCACTCGAAGCGGCCCTTCTCGTCGGACCGCAGCCCGAGCGTCTCGATGTAGAAGGCGCGCGAGCGCTCGGCGTCGGTGGACGGGATGCCGATGAAGTCGGTCTTGGTGATCACGGAGTTCCTCCTTTGGTTCGCGGCAAGCCGCGCTCTAGGGCACGCCAGGGGCGAAGCTGATCGACCAGATCCTCATACCCGCGGCGGGCCGGATTATCAGGCTGTGGGCCTCGTGGCTCGGGTGCTCGGCGAGGGTGCGCAGGCCCGGCACCGGGTCTGACGGCAGCGTGGTCCACTCGCCGTCGATCTCCACCTCGATTTCGCCCTCTCCCTCGACCGTGGCGAAGGCGCCGCCGGCCTGGTAGTCGAGTGCCAGGTCCTCGCCGTCCTCGCCCGCCACCCAGGGCCGCTCGTATGAGCCGCCGGGGAAATGCTCGGGGGTGGGGGGAATGACCCGGGCGCCGGGGGCGTCGGTCGCGCGCAGCGGCGCCATCGGCTCGGGCAGCTCCTGCAGCGCGTCCATCTCCCGCAGCTCGGCCTGGATCGCTTCCTCGGTTGCCCGGTATTCGCCCTCGCCGAAGTGGGCCCAGGCCAGGGAGCCGCCGAGGCTCCAGAGGAAGAGGGACGGCCAGCCCTCGCAGCCGTAGGCGCTCCAGAGCTCGTGGTCGGCGTCGATCGCGACCGGGAAATCGACCCCGAGCCGCTCGAGGCCGGCGGCCACGTGCTCGGGCTCGGCGGCGAACGGGAACCGCGGCGACTGGACGCCGATTACGCTGAGGCCGGCATCGCGGTAGCGGCGCCGCCACTCGGCCAGGTAGGGGAGGGTGCGGGCGCTGTTCAGCTGCGCGTATTCGACGAAGTGGACCAGCGCCGGCCCACCGGCGGTCAGCGCCGGCATCGACTCGGGTTCGGCTCCGACCCAGGCGAGGCCGGGGGGGAGGTCGGGGGCGGCGATGTTGTCGCGTCCAGGGCGCATTTAGGGGTGCTTGAGGCGGGACAGTATCCTGGCCGCGTGTCCGGGCTCGTCACATTCCTGCTGCCGGCGCTGCCGCTGCTGGCTCTGCTGCTGACGCTGCTGCTCGGCCACTACCCCGGCTGCGAGGCGATCGTCCGCCTCTCCGAGCGGGTCGCGGGGGGCGCCGAGGCGAACCAAGGTGCGGCCCGCAGCGAAGCCCGGCCGAAGCCTCCACGCTCGTTCGCTCCCGCCGGCGGTCTCCTGATCGCCCTCAGCCTCGCCCAGCGCCCGCCGCCGCTCCCGGCCTGATCCCAATCTGGCGTTTCGCGGTTCCTTTGTCCTCCATAGGCGGACAAAGGAACCACGCGATCTGAGTCCGCGCGGAGATCCGCGCGAAAGGAGCATGAAATGAATACGAGAACCGCATTGATCGGCGCCGGCCTGGTCGTAGCTGCCGTCGTCCTCTTCATCGTCCTCGGCGGCGGCAGTGGCAGCAGCAGCGACTCGAGCAGCACCACCGACGCCGGCAAGGTGCCGACCGTCGTCGTTGACAAGGAAGGACACCCGGTCGGAGGCATCCAGGAACTCGTCTACCGCAAGGGCGACCAGATCCACTTCAAGGTCGAAGTCCCGTTCGAAGAAGAGGTGCACCTGCACGGCTACGACGTGGCGAAGGAGGTCCCGAAGGGCGGCGGCACCGTCACCTACGACCTCCCGGCCAACATCGAAGGGGTCTTCGAGGCCGAGCTCGAGGGCCACAAGGAACAGATCGTCGAACTCAAAGTCGAACCGTGAGCTTCATCCCGTTCGCCCACGCGCTGGCATCCAGGCAGGACCTCCCGGTCCCTGCCTGGCTGTTCGCCTGGGCGGCGTCGATCGTCCTCATCGTCTCGTTCTTCGCGCTCTCCGCCGCCTGGCGGGAGCCGAAGTTCGAGGACGAACGGCGGCGACCGTTTCGCGCCGGGCTCTCGCAGGCGCTGCTGAGCCTGCCGGTGCAGATCCTCTGCGGCGCGATCGGGGTCTTCCTCCTCGGCTTCGCGGTCTACGCCGGCCTGCGCGGCACCGAAGCCCCCGACCGCAACTTCGCCCTCACCTTCCTCTTCGTCACCTGCTGGCTCGGCTTCCCCTTCTTCTCGGCGATCTTCGGTGACCTCTTCCGGCCCTTCAACCCCTGGCGCGCGATCGGCCGCACGGTGGGCGGCGGCTTCAACGCGATCGCCGGCGAGCCCCCCGCACACCTGCGGTACCCGGAGTGGCTCGGGCGCTGGCCAGCGGCGATCGGCCTGCTCGCCGTCGTCTGGCTCGAGGTCGTCTACGGCGGCGGGGCCGGCGTCGCCGTCGGCCTCTCGCCCGAGGCCGTAGCGACCGCCGCCCTCCTCTACAGCGCCTACACGCTGGCGATGATGGCCGTCTTCGGCGTCGAGACCTGGTGCCAGCGCGGCGAGATCTTCTCCGTCTACTTCGGGATGTTCGGTCGCTTGGGGATCTTCGGCAGCGACGACTCCGGGCGCCTGGTCCGCCGCCGGCCCTTCTCCGCGGCCACGACCTGGGCGGTGATCCCCGGCTCGGCGGCCGTCGTCCTCGCCTCAATCGCCAGCACCAGCTTCGACGGCGCCAAAGACGGCGCCTACCAGGCCCCGATCGAAAAGGTCATCGGCTGGTTTGCCGAAGCCGGCACCTCCATCACCGCGGTCCGGGCTACCGACACGATCTTCATGCTGCTCACCTTCGCCGGCGTCGGGGCGATCTACCTGCTCGGCGTGCGCGGGATGCGGACCGTCCCAGGCGCCCCGGCCTTCGCCAAGCTCAGCGTCGGCTTCGCCCACACCCTGATTCCGATCGCCCTCGCCTACCTGGTCGCCCACTACTTCAGCCTCTTCGTCTTCCAGGAGCAGGCCCAGTTCGGCTACCTGCTCTCCGACCCGCTGGGGACCGGGCACACCGACCTCTTCGGCACCGTCAACGCCGGTGTCAACTACAACGTCCTCAGCGCCAACGCGATCTGGTACGTCCAGGTGGCCGCCCTCGTCATCGGCCACGTGATCGGGCTGATGCTCGCCCACGACCGCGCCCTCGTCTACTGGCCCAACTACCGCCGCGCGACCGCCTCCCAGTACTGGATGCTGGCGGTGATGGTCGCCTTCACCTGCTTCGGCCTCTACCTGCTGTCGGTCGCGAACGGGTAGAACAAGGGAGTGCTGCCACTAGCCCACGCTGGCCACTACGCCCTCTGGGTCCTCTACGTCCTTCCGGTGCTGGTGGTGGTCGGAGCGATCCTGAGGACGACGATTCTCGAGAAGCGAGGGGATCGGGAGGAGCGATGACCCGAAACGGGCCAGAATTGGCCCAATCTGGAAGCCCCTGAGGACTATGTTCCCGGCGTGTCCAATCGTTTGAACTCTCGGTGCAGAGGAGCGGTGACGTCGCGTTTTCGCTTGGTGGCCGGCGCAGCGTGCCTTTCCGTGGCCCTGATGCTCTCGAGCGGTACGGCTTCGGGGAACCTGGATCGCTACGGCGAAGGCTGCGAATACGTCGAGGCGGGGCCACCGGGTCCGAAGGGGAACCGGTTGCTGGTGGTCGGCGGCGGCGAGCCACGGCTGCGTCGCATCGGCGATGCCCTGGTGGTTCGCGAAGGTTCGATCGGCTGCGATCGGACGCGGGTCCCGGTCGACTCGGTCGACCGTGTCGTGTTTAGGGCCGAAGACACCAGCGTCACTGTCGACGAGCGCGGTGGGCGCCTGGGCCCCGGCGCGACACTTGAGCGAGGCGGTTCCTCGGAGATCGAGGTCGAGGTGCACGAAGCGGACTTCTTCAGCCTGTACCGCGGCCCTGAAGACAGCGTGACCCGGATCGGGGTGGGCCCCAAAGACACCGTGGCGTTCAACCTGAACCCCGCGGGCGATGGCCGCCGACGAGATCCCGATGTTTTGCTTTCGAAAGACGGATTCCGGAGGATGAAAGTGTTTGCCGGCGGGGGAGACGACCTGATCGATGCCAGGCGACTGACGGGTATCCCGGACAACCACATCGGATTTCCGGTCATCCGCCTAAACGGTGGCAAGGGACGCGACGCGATCCTCGGCGGCCCCGAGGCCGAGGGGCTCTATGACGGACCGGGAGACGACCTCATCCGCGGAGCCGGAGGGGACGACCTACTCGGGCTCAGCACCGGGTCCGAGACCGCCTACGGCGGCTTTGGAGAAGACGCGCTCGTCTACACCACGCCGCTGGAAGTCGCCGGCGGACACCGGGACGCGGCGGACCGGCTCTTCGCGGGGCCGGGTGCGGACACGGTCCAGGACGACAACGGCTACCCGGACGTGATCCGGTGCGGCCCGGGCCGCGACATCCTCGACGCCCACGGCCGCGATCGTGGCCGAAGCTGCGAGAGGGTCCTCCACGGCCGTGGAGACATCATCTGAAGATTGCTAAAGGATCTCGGCGAGGCGCGTCTCGAGCGCCTCGGAGATGCTGTCGCGCACCGGTCCCTCGGCCAGTCGTTCGACCAGGGACTCGAGGAAGCCTTCGATGATCAGCGCCTTGGCGGTCTCGTCGCTGAGGCCGCGGGAGGTGAGGTAGAACAGCTGCTCCTTGTCAACCTGGGCGATCGCCGCGGCGTGGGTGCAGCGGACGTCGTCGGCGAGGATCTCCAGGCCCGGGATCGCGTCGGCGTGGGCCTCGGGGGAGAGCAGCAGGTTGCGGCTCTCCTGGAAGGCGTCGGTCTGCTGGGCGCCGGGGTCGACCT
The DNA here is from genome assembly GCA_035473555.1 of Solirubrobacterales bacterium. Taxonomy (GTDB): domain Bacteria; phylum Actinomycetota; class Thermoleophilia; order Solirubrobacterales; family 70-9; genus VAYN01. Next base: position 1,880 of record DATIOC010000009.1, on the reverse strand, counting down.
TGATCATTCCGCGCCAGACGGCCGTCGAGCCGGCGGCGAGGACGCCGCGGAAGGCGAGGTCGGAGTTGGTGTTCGGCGCCGCGTGCTCCTGCAGGGTGTCGAAGTCGAGGTGCTGGCCGGGGCCGCCGGCGTAGCCGCCGGTGACGCGGGCCTCGGAGCCCGGGCCGGCTAGCTTGGTCTCCATCCGCACCTTGCCGTTGGCTGAGCCGAAGCCGAGGGCGGCCCAGTCGAGGCGGCCGTCGCGCTGCACCTCGGCGCGCTGGGTGGCGAAGATCCAGGCTTTCTCGGAGATGTCCTGGGTGTTGACGTAGCGCAGGGTCGCGGCCTGGCCGACGGAAAGCTCGACGACGCTGTTGAGGACCGCGTCGACGTCGTCGGCGGGCGAGGACCAGTGCTCCCAGACCTCCGCTTCGGCGCCCTCCTCGAGCACGATCAGCGTCCGCCAGTTGACTGCGGAGCCGTCAGCGCTGACGGGTACCTCGATCTGGATCGGCTCGCTGAGGCGCACGCCCTTGGGCACGTAGACGAGCACCCCGTCGCTCCAGGCGGCCTCGTTGCGGGCGACGAACGGGTCCTCGACCGGAACCAGCGAGCCGAACCGCTCGTGCAGCAGGTCGCCGTGGCTGCCGAGCGCCTCGCTCAGCGGCAGGACGACAGCGCCCTCGGCGCCGGAGACGACCGGCGCGGCGCTCGCCTCCGCGTAGGAGTCGAGGTCGAGCCCGGAGAGATCGGTGAATTCCCAGCCCTTCGCCTTTTGGTCGGGGAGGGGGAGGCTCTGCGTCAGAGAGGCGCCCTTGCGGCGCCTCTCCTCGAGCCAGGCCGGTTGCGTCGCGACCTCAGCCAATGGAGCCCTCCATTTGGAGCTCGATGAGGCGATTCAGCTCGACCGCGTACTCCATCGGCAGCTCCTTGGTCACCGGCTCGATGAAGCCGTTGACGATCATCTTCGAGGCCTCCTCCTCGTCGAGCCCGCGGCTCTGCAGGTAGAAGAGCTGCTCGTCGCCGATTTTCGAGACGGTCGCCTCGTGGCCGATGTCGGCGTCGTTCTCGTCGATCCGGATCGTCGGGTAGGTGTCCGAGCGCGAGTCCTCGTCGAGGAGCAGCGCGTCGCAGACGACCTTGGAGCGGGATTCGCTCGCCCCGTCGGCGACTTCGAGCAGGCCGCGGTAGGTTGCCCGGCCGCCGTCTTTGGAGATCGACTTGGAGAAGATCGAGGACGAGGTCCGCGGCGCCGCGTGGATGATCTTGCCGCCGGCGTCCTGGTGCTGGCCCTCGCCGGCGAAGGCGATCGAGAGGATCTCGCCGTGAGCTTCGGGCCCGAGCAGGTAGATCGACGGGTACTTCATCGTCAGTTTCGAACCGAGGTTGCAGTCGACCCACTCCATCGTCGCCTTCTCGTGCGCAACCGCGCGCTTGGTGACGAGGTTGAAGACGTTCTGCGACCAGTTCTGGACGGTCGTGTAGCGGACCCGGCTGCTCTTCTTGGCGACGATCTCGACCACCGCGGAGTGCAGCGAGTCGCTGGAGTAGACCGGCGCCGTGCAGCCCTCGATGTAGTGGACGTCGGCACCCTCCTCGCAGATGATCAGCGTCCGCTCGAACTGGCCCATGTTCTCGGTGTTGATCCGGAAGTAGGCCTGCAGCGGCATCTCGACCTTGACCCCGGCGGGGACGTAGACGAAGGACCCGCCCGACCAGACCGCGCTGTTCAGCGCCGCCAGTTTGTTGTCGTTGGGCGGGATGATCGTCGCCCAGTGCTCGCGCACCAGGTCCTCGTGCTCGCGCAGGGCGGTGTCCATGTCGGTGAAGATCACGCCCTGGGCCTCGAGCTTCTCGTTCACCTGGTGGTAGACGACCTCGGACTCGTACTGGGCGCCGAC
>DATIOC010000008.1:0-6176 GCA_035473555.1 Solirubrobacterales bacterium | reverse complement strand
GTGGGAAACACCTCTTCCCATTCCGAACAGAGCAGTTAAGCCACTCTGCGCCGATGGTACTTGGGGGGCAACCCCCTGGGAGAGTAGGTCGCCGCCGGTTCTTCTATTGCGGTCCGCACCCCGAAAGGGAGGCGGACCGCTGCGCTAGGCCGGCTGGCCTGGGCGAGTGCGACGCTGCTGGAACAGACCCGATTCTTGGAGAAGGGTGCAGTTGCCGCTGCGTGCCTGTGCCCGAGTGGGGGCAGGCCTCCGGGTGGGTGCAGACGGAAGGTCTGCGCAACCCTGGCGAGTGCTCCCAACGGGCTCTAGCCCGTACTCGCCTAGGGTTGCGAAGTCGATTAGGAGGTCGGCGGCGTCGGTCAGCCGGTGGGTGATCTTGGTCTTTGAATCGAACATGAGTTCGTAAGGTACGGGGGGCTCCGGACGCTAAGTGGTTTCTGCAACAGGCGTTGCAAGTGGTGGCCGTAAACGGCTCTGGAAAGCCAAAGTCATGGTTCTTCGGCGAATGCTAGGAGGAGCTTTGCGGTCAGGGCGGGGCGCTCGACGTTGGGCGAATGGCCGGCGCCGGCGATCAAATGGGTCTCGGCGCTGGGGACCGCGGCTTTGTACTGGTCGAGAGCCCGCTGGGGGTCGTTGACGATCTGCTCCTCGGCGCCCATCAGGACCATCAGCGGCTTGCCGGTTGCCGCCATGCGCTGGTCCAGCGATTCTTCGTTCAGGAAGTCGTCGACGCCGGTCGGGGATTCGTCGTAGGAGGTGTAGGTCATCCGCTTGACGTCCTCGACGAAGGCGTCGGGGACGTCGTAGCCAGGGGCGAAGGCTACTCCGAGGCCCTTGCGGATCGAGAAGTCGGGCTTGATCTGCCAGAGGGCCTCGCCGATCAACGGCTGGAAGGCCAGGCCGGCGATGAAGCCGAGGTCGCCGTAGGAGTTGTCGGGCGGCATGTCGATGATCGCCGCGCGCGCAACCAGTTCCGGATCCTGCTCGGAGAGGGCGACGGTGACCGAGCCGCCGAGCGAGTGGCCGGCGACGGTCGCATTGCTTACTTCCAGCCGGTCGAGCGCCTCGGCGACGACCTTGGCCTGGTTGGCCGGGGTGTAGCCGGAGCCGGGCTTTTCCGAGCCGCCGTGACCGAGCAGGTCGACGGTGATCACCCGGTGGTTGCGTTCCAGCAGCGGCACCATCCCGTCCCACCAGTTCATCGCGCAGCTGAAGCAGTGGATCAGCACGATCGGGGAACCGCTGCGCGGCCCGTGTTCGGCCACCTGCAGGTCGCCGTCGGGCAGCTTGAAGATCCGGCCGCCGGGTTCGGTGACTTCGGCCCCCTTGGTCTTGCCGTCGACCACGAGCATGTTCACGACCAGCAGCGCGAGCAGCGCTGCGACCACGATCAGGCCCACCTTCAGTCGCCTCCCCATGACGGTCGTTACCCTAGCCGGAACGATGGAGAAGTTCGTGATCCAGGGCGGTGTCCCCCTGTCCGGGGAGTTGACCGTCGCCGGCAACAAGAACGCGGCCCTGCCGATCCTCGCCGCATGCCTGCTGACCGAGGAGGAGGTGCTGCTGCACCGGGTGCCGCGGATCCGCGACACCGAAGCCCAGATCGCCCTGCTCGAGCAGCTCGGCGTCGAGGTCGCCTGGGTCGCCGACAACAGCGTCAGGCTCTGCGCCCGCGACGTCGCCGGCGGCACCGTCGACGAGGAGCTCTCGGGCCGTATCCGCGCCTCGTTCCTGCTCGCCGGCCCGCTGCTCGCCCGCTTCGGCGAGGCGAAGATGCCGCCGCCCGGCGGGGACTTCATCGGCCGCCGCCGCCTCGACGCCCACCTCGACGCCTTCAAAGACCTCGGCGCCCGGGTCGACGGCAGTCGCTGGATCGAGCTCTCCGCGCCCACCGGGCTCTGCGCCGGCGAGATCTTCATGGACGAGCCCTCGGTGATGGGCACCGAGAACGCGCTGATGGCCGCCGCGCTCTGTCCCGGCCCGACGCAGATCTCCAACGCCGCCTCCGAGCCCCACGTCCAGGACCTGGCGCGGCTGCTGACGAAGATGGGGGCGCGGGTCGACGGGATCGGCTCCAACGTGATGACCGTCAACGGCGCCGAGAGCCTCGGCGGCGCCGAGCACACCATCGGCGCCGATCACATCGAGGTCGGCAGCTTCATGGCGCTTGCCGCGGCGACCGGCGGCGAGCTGCGGATCCGCGACGTCGAGCCGAGCGACCTGACCAACATCAGGCGCCAGTTCAAGCGCCTCGGGCTGCGCACCGAGATCGAGGGGACAGACATGCTGGTCCCGGCCGGGCAGCAGCTGCAGGTCGAGTCTGACCTCGGCGACGCGATCCCGAAGATCGAGGACGGGCCCTGGCCGGCGTTCCCCGCCGACCTGACCTCGATCGCCCTGGCGCTGGCGACGCAGGCCGAGGGAGAGGTGCTGATCTTCGAGAAGATGTTCGAGAACCGACTGTTTTTCGTCGACAAGCTGGTCGCGATGGGCGCTCGGATCACGCTGTGCGATCCCCACAGGGCGATCGTCAGCGGTCCGGGCCGGCTTCACGGCGAGCGCGTCGAGAGCCCCGACATCCGCGCCGGAATGGCGATGCTCATCGCCGCCTGCGCGGCCGAGGGGACCTCGGAGATCGGCAACATCCGCCAGATCGACCGCGGCTACGAGCAGATCGACGAGCGCCTGCGCGGGCTCGGCGCCCAGATCGAACGGGTCTCTGCAGAGGTCCCTGCTTAGGGGCCCTCCGAGCAGGGGATTCCGCACCGCTCTCGTAAGGTCAGGCCGATGATCCACCCGATTCCGCCCGGAACGCGAGACGTGCTGCCCGACGAGATGCGCGAGCTGCGCAGGCTCAAGCAGGCCCTGATCGACGTCTTCGAGGCGCGCGGATACGGCGAGGTGGCGACGCCGGCGATCGAGTACGACGAGGTTCTGGCCCGCGGCGACGGCCGTGCCGCCGGCTCCGCCTACCGCTTCTTCGACGAGAGCGGCGGGCTGCTGGCGCTGCGCTCGGAAATGACCGTGCCGATCGCCCGCCTCGTCACCAGCCGCTTCGCCGGCACGCAGGAGCCGCCGTACCGGCTCTGTTACCTGGCCGGCGCCTACCGCGCGGTCCGTCCCCAGAGCGGCCAGATGCGGGAGATGGTCCACGCCGGGGTCGAGCTGATCGGCGCCTCGCCGGCCGAGGGCACGGTCGAGGTGATCGAGGTGCTGGAGGCGGCGCTGGACGCCGCCGGCCTCGACCGCGCCGTGATCGGGCTCGGCGACGCCGATCTCTACCGGCAGCTGCTCGAGGAGGTGGGCGTCGAGGGGGAGACGCGGGACTCGGTTCTCGCCAGCCTCGCGACGCATGACCTGGTTGCGCTCGAGGCGAAGCTCGCCGACGCCGGCATCGGCCCCGAGCGGGTCGAGTCCTGCGTGGCGCTGACCCAGCTGCGCGGCGGCAGCGAGGTGCTCGAGGCGGCGCGGGGCCTAGGCGGCGCGGCGATCGAGCGGGCGATCGCCCGGATCAGCGAGACCTACGAGGAGCTGGAGCGCCGCGGCGCCGCCGAACGGGTCCAGATCGACCTCGGCCTGCTGCGCGACCTCGGCTACTACAGCGGCGCGATCCTCGAGGTCTACGACCCGGCGCTGGGGCACGTCCTCGGCGGTGGCGGCCGCTACGACGGGCTGATGAAGCGCTTCGGGACCGATCTCTCCGCGGCAGGATTCGCGCTTTACCTGGAGCGTGTCCACACCGCCCAGCTGGAGGAGCAGCGCCGTGGCTGAGCCGCTGAAGATCGCGGTGCCGCGCGGCGCCCTGTTCACGGAAACGCTCGACGTCCTCGACGGCGCCGGGATCGATACCGCCGAGCTGCGCGGCGACTCGCGCTCGCTGATCTTCGAGGCCTCGGGAATGGTGCTGGTGACGATGCGGCCCTCCGACGTCCCCACCTACGTCGAGAGCGGCGCCGCCGACGTCGGCATCACCGGCAAGGACGTGCTGCTCGAGCAGGCCGACCGGGTCGTCTACGAGCTGCTCGACCTCGGCTTCGGCGCCTGCCGCATGGTCCTCGCCGCGCAGACCGGCGACGACCGCCTGGCCGAAGCGCAGCGGCGGCTGGGGATGATGCGGATCGCGACCAAGTACCCGCGGATCGCCGGCCACTACTTCGAGGCGACCGGCCGCCAGGTGGAAATGGTCGAAGTCAAGGGCTCGGTCGAGCTGGCGCCGCTGGTCGGCCTCGCCGACGGCATCGTCGACCTCGTCGCCACCGGCCGCACCCTGGAAGAGAACGAACTCGAGGTGCGCGAGGAGATCGTCGAGTGCACCGCCCGCTTCGTCGCCAACCGCGTCTCGCACAAACTGCGGGCGGCGGAGATCGACGAGCTGACCGCGAAGCTGCGCGAGGCGAGCGGCGGATGAGGACCCGCAGGTTCGAGTGGGAGGGGGCCGCCGCGACCGCCGCCTCGCTGCGCGCCTGGGCGGCCGAGACGGCGTCCGAGGTCGACGTCGGTCCGATCGAGCGCGAGGTGCGTGAGGGTGGAGATGAGGCCGTGCTGCGGCTGACGGAGCGGTTCGACGCCCCCGGCGTCACTCTGGACTCGCTGCGGGTCGATCCCGGCGAGGCGGCCGCTGCTCTCGCCGACCTCGATCCCGAGCTGCGGACCGCGATGGAAGCCGCGAGCGCCAACATCCGGCGCGTCGCCGAGGCCCAGATCGGCGAGGAGCGCACGGTCGAGCTCGCCGCCGGCCAGAGCGTGAAGCTGCGTGAAGTGCCGGTTGGCGCCGCCGGCGTCTACGCCCCCGGCGGGCGCGCCGCCTATCCCTCTTCGGTCCTGATGTGTGCGATTCCGGCCCATGTGGCGGGAGTGGGGCGGATCGCCCTTGCTTCGCCCCCCGGGCCCGACGGCCGCCTCAACCCGTTGGTGCTCGCCGCCGCGGCGCTCTGCGGAATCGAGGAGATCTACGCGATGGGCGGGGCGCAGGCGATCTTCGCCCTCGCCTACGGGACCGTGACGATCGATCCCGTCGACGTGATCGCCGGTCCGGGCAACGCCTGGGTCCGCGAGGCCAAGCGCGCCGTCTACGGCACGGTCGGGATCGACTCGCTGGCCGGCCCCTCGGAGTTGATGCTGGTCGCCGGGCACGACACCGACCCCGGGTGGGCCGCCCTCGACCTCTGCGCCCAGGCCGAGCACGGGCCGGAAAGCCCGCTCGTCGCGGTCGCGGTCGAGGACGCGGTGCTGGACGCGATCGCCGCGGCGACGGAGGCCGTCGCCGCCTCGCGGCCGAGCGTCGCCGACGCACCGCTGGCGCTGGTCCGGGTGACTGAGACCGAGGCCGCGATCGACCTTGCCAACGCCTACGCGCCTGAGCACCTCGAGCTGCTGGAGACCGACGCGGCGCTGTTCGCCGACCGCGTAACCACCGCCGGCTGCGTCTTCGTCGGTCGCTATGGCGCGACCGCCTTCGGCGACTACCTGGCGGGCTCCAACCACGTACTGCCGACCGGCGGCGCCGGTCGCTATGCCGGCCCGCTCGGTCCCGGAGCCTTCCGCCGTCGCATCTCCAACGTCGAGATCGACGGCGCCGTGGCGGAGCTGGCGCCGCACGTCAACGTCCTCGCCCGGGCCGAGGGCTTCCCCGTCCACGGCGAGTCCGCGATGATTAGGAGCAAGTCATGAGCCGCACTTCCGAAAAGCAGCGCGAGACCGCCGAGACGCAGATCCGGCTTTCGCTCGACCTCGACGGGGGGGAGGCAAGCGCCGCGACCGGCGTCGGCTTCCTCGACCACATGCTCGACCTGCTGGCGCGCCACGGCCGCCTCGGGCTGAAGGTCGAGGCCAACGGCGATCTGGAGACCGGCGCCCACCACACGGTCGAGGACGTCGGCATCGTCTTCGGGCAGGCGCTCGACGAGGCGCTCGGCGACCGGGCGGGGATCCGCCGCTACGGCTCGGCCCTGGTGCCGATGGACGAGTCGCTGGCCGAGTGCGCGATCGACATCTCCGGCCGTCCCTACTGCGACTTCACCGCCGACCTGCCGGTGGTCTCGATCGCCGGCTTCGACAGCGAGCTGGCCGAGGAGTTCTTCCGCGCCGTCGCCAACAGCGCCAAGCTGACCCTGCACATCTCGGTCCGCTCCGGGACCAACGCCCACCACATGATCGAGGCGGCGTTCAAGTCCTTC
>DATIOC010000007.1:0-61909 GCA_035473555.1 Solirubrobacterales bacterium | reverse complement strand
GTCCGTGAGCACCGCCGCCGCACCGCCCGAGATCCGTCCCAAGGACTTCCTGGCCATCGACCACCTCCTCTCCGACGAGGAGCGCGACATCCGCGACACCGTCCGCGCGTTCGTGGCCGACCGCGTACTGCCCAACGTGGGGGAGTGGTTCGAGGAGGCGCGAATCCCGCTGGAGCTCGCGGCAGAGCTGGGCAAAATCGGCGTACTCGGCATGCACCTCGAGGGCTACGGCTGCGCGGGCGCCTCGGCGACCGCCTACGGGCTCGCCTGCCTGGAGCTCGAGGCGGGCGACTCGGGGATCCGCTCGCTGGTCTCGGTGCAGGGCTCGCTGGCGATGTACGCGATTTGGCGCTGGGGCTCGGAGGAGCAGAAGCAGGAGTGGCTGCCGCGGATGGCGGCGGGGGAGGCGCTCGGCTGCTTCGGCCTGACCGAGCCCGACGCCGGCTCAGACCCCGGCTCGATGCGGACGCGGGCGCGGCGCGACGGCAGCGACTGGATCCTGCACGGGCAGAAGATGTGGATCACCAACGGCTCGGCCTCCGAGGTCGCGGTGGTCTGGGCGCAGACCGACGAGGGTGTGCGCGGCTTCCTCGTCCCGAAGGGGACCAAGGGCTTCGCCACCCAGGACATCCACAAGAAGCTCTCGCTGCGGGCCTCGGTCACCTCCGAGCTGCTGCTCGACGACGTGCGCCTGCCGGCCGAGGCGGTCCTGCCCGAGGTGAGCTCGCTGAAAGGGCCGCTCTCCTGCCTCAACGAGGCCCGCTACGGCATCGTCTGGGGCGCGGCCGGGGCGGGGCGCGCCTGTTACGAAGCGGCGCTCGAGTACGCGCTCGAGCGGGTCCAGTTCGACCGCCCGATCGCCTCCTTCCAGATCCAGCAGCAGAAGCTGGCGGAGATGGTGCTGGAGGTCAACCGGGCGACGCTGGTGGCGATCCACCTGGGGCGGATGAAGGACGCCGGCACGCTGCGGCCCGAGCACGTCAGCCTCGGCAAGCTCGGCAACGTCAACGGAGCGCTGGAGGTGGCGCGCAGCGCCCGCCAGGTGCTTGGTGCGAACGGCGTCACGCTCGAGTATCCGGTGATCCGCCACATGAACAACCTCGAGTCGGTGGTCACCTACGAGGGAACCGCCGACGTGCACGCGCTGGTCGTCGGCGGCGCGGTGACGGGGATTCAGGCGTTCCGCTAGCGAGGGTTCGTTAGACACGGCGGTTTCTCTCCCACGGGTCTTGGGTATTTGAGCGTTCGGCGGTAAGCGAACGGCACCCGAGGTGGGAGGTAGAGATGGGGGAGACCGGTAGTCCGTCGTTGGTTCTGGTCGAGCCGCACGAGGTCCTCAGGGACGGCCTCGCGATGCTGCTCGAGCGCCGCGGCTTCGAGGTCCGCGGCTGCGCGACGACCGCCGCGGGCGGCGAGGAGGTGATCGCCCAGCGCCATCCCGACGTCGCGGTCGTCGGCGTCGACCTGCCCGACGAGCGCGGCACCGAGCTGGTGCGGCGGATGAGCGATCACCCGCCCTGCCCGAAGTTCCTCATCTACACCGGGCTCGAAGACCCCGACCTGCTCGAGGCCGCCTACCGCAGCGGCGCCCGTGGCCTCGTCGCCAAGCCCGCCGGCTTGGAGGAACTGGTCGACGCCCTGCGCGAGGTCGGGCGCGGCGGCCGTTACTTCGACCGCAGCTTCGTCCAGGCGAATGGCGACGAGGCCTCGTCGGCGAAGGTCCTGAGCCGCCGCGAGTCCGAGGTCCTCACCTTCCTCGCCGAAGGCCTGACCGGCGAGCAGATCGCCCGCCGCCTCGTCCTCTCCCCGGAGACCGTCCGCACCCACGTCCGCAACGCGACCGAAAAGCTCGACGCCCGCACCCGGACCGAGGCCGTCGTCAAAGCCCTCGACCGCGGCGAGATCCACAGAAGCTGATCGCGCCGCTGTCCCTTCCTAACTGAAGCTTCACCGAAAGAGACTTATGCATACCTATATTTGAGGCGAGGTTTTCTAGAACTCGAATTAAGGCAGGGTGCATGACCCGCAAACGATTCCTCGCCATTCCACTCGTGTTCGTCGTCGCTGCGTTGATGGGCCTCGCGGTGGCGAGCGCCGATCCGATCGAAGACACCGAACCGCCCGTCCTCCACTCGCTCTCGATCGAACCGGCCGAAGTTGACACCAGCGAAGCCGCGCAAACCGTGGCCTTCGCGGCCCACCTGACCGACAATCTGTCGGGCGTCAGCTCGATGATCCTCCGAGTCGAGTCGCCCGGCGGTCAGCAGGACGCGATAGCGGTCTTCGGCCTGGCCTCGGGCTCGGCTGGCGACGGCATCTACAAAGCCACGGCGAAATTCGCCCGCTTCTCGGAAGTCGGTACGTGGAACATCGTCAACGTCTCCCTGTTCGACAGCGCCGGCAACGTCAGGCAGCTGCAGACGCCCGACCTGGTGGCCGCGGGCTTTCCGAGTTCGATCACGGTCGCACTGAGGCCGAGCGTCGCCGCCATAACTCCCAGTTCCGGTTCTGAAGCAGGTGGCACCGAAGTCGCGATCTCGGGAGCCGGTTTTCTCGGTGCGACTGCAGTTCACTTTGGCTTGACGAAATCGAGCAAATTCGTCATCAACTCCTCGAGTTCGATCACGGCGACGGCGCCGGCTGGGAGCGGGGCCGTGGATGTGACCGTGACCACGCCTAACGGCACCAGTTCAACCAGCGCGGCTGATCGCTATCGGTACGCGCCGCCGGTCACCCTTGCCAGCACGCCGAATCCATCCACCTTCGGCCAGAAAACGACCTTTACGGCGAAAGTCATTCCCGCCGCCAAAGGCGCGCCTGCGCCCACCGGCACGGTCACCTTTTCCGAGGGTTCGACCAATCTGGGGGTCGCCAACCTGAGTAAAGGCGTTGCGACGTTCAGTACCTCGGCTCTCGCGGCGGGCACCCACCCTGTAATCGGCACCTACGGTGGCGATTCTGACTTCGGGCCGAGCCAGTCTGCGCCGGTTGGGCAGAACGTCAAACGCTCGTCTACCGCGCTGACCCTGACCAGCGCCAAAAACCCCGCGCCCTACGGCTATACCGGCAGCCTCAAGGCGACCGTCAAGGCGCTCGCCCCCGGCACCGGAACCCCGACCGGCACGGTCACTTTCAGCGAAGGCGCCACCGACTTGGTGACCGTCTCTCTGGCCAGCGGTTCGGCCCAGCTCTCGCTCAAAGCGCTTCCTCCCGGCGCCCACGAAATCACCGCCCGATACAGCGCAAGTGCCAACTACGAAGCCAGCGAAGCCACGTTCACCCAGACGATCGTCAAAGCGTCTATCGCGCTGACCCTGACCAGCGCCAAAAACCCCGCGCCCTACGGCTATACCGGCAGCCTCAAGGCGACCGTCAAGGCGCTCGCCCCCGGCACCGGGACCCCGACGGGCTCGATCATCTTCAGCGAGGGCGCAGCCACCCTGGCGACCGTCACCCTGAGCAGCGGCTCCGCCCAGTTCTCGCTCAAAACGCTCGCCTCGGGCACCCACGAAATCACCGCCACCTACAGCGGCAGCGCCAACTACGAAGCTAGCGAATCCGTGCTATCCCAGACGGTCGTCAAAGCCTCGACCGCGCTGACCTTGACCAGTTCCAAAAATCCAGCACCATCGGGTTCGACCGGAACTATCAAGGCCACCGTCAAGACGGTGGCGCCCGGCGGCGGCCTACCTTCGGGCGAGTTGACCTTCCACGAAGGAGAAACGGTCCTCGCGGTGGTCCCACTTACCGCCGGTACGGCCACCATTCCGCTCAGCTCTCTTCCTGCGGGCGCAAACGAAATCACCGCTACCTACGAGGGGAGTGCCAACTACGAACCAAGCGAGAGCACGATCACCCAGGTGGTCACGATCAAAGCTCCGTCCACTTCGGTTTCGGTCCCGGTAGGTTCGGAGATCCCTGTCCCGGCGCCCAGCCCCCTCATCTCCATCACCTCGATCGCTGCACCCACCGGGAACACCTCTGGGCTCACGGTCCGGCTCACGGAAGGATCTGTGCTCGTCGCGGCATCCGCGCAGGCGAGCCAGGGACAGAGGACCCTGGCGATATCTGGCACGGGCTGCACCGTGTCGCGCTGTGGGGTCAGCTTCAGCATGAACGTGGTTGTGACCGTCAAGCCGCTGGCGGTACCGGCTGGGACGGAACCCACCTCATTCACCACGCCCTCTCCGGACCGTGTCGGGGCGGCATCACCGTTACCCTCGGCCGGTGCGCGCCTAAACGACGAGTTGATCGTGATGCTCGGCACCCTCGACGCGCCGGGCAATCGTACGGCGGCGAATTCCGCTGCAAAAGCGGTCGGCGCCGTTGTCTCAGGAGGAATCGAAGAGCAGGGCGTCTACGAGCTGCGCTGGACTTCGCCCCAAGATCTCTCGATACGCCGCATGCAACTCCTCGCGCTGTCTGGGGTCAGCGACGTGAGCTATTCCGATCTCGGAACCGCCGGCGTCAGCGACATTTATCCACCCGGCAAATGGAATGGTGATGGGGCCCCTGTGACCTGGCCGCTCAAGCAGATCTTGGCGCCGAAGGCGTGGGAGACCAGCACCGGCTCGGCGATCAAAGTTGGTGTGGTCGACGAAAAGTATGTAGCGCGGACGCACCCCGATCTCAACGTTGTCCAAATCTTGGGCCCTGGAGTACCCGGTAGACATGCGACGGTTGTCGCCGGTCTCGCGTGTGCGAGGGGGAACAGCGGCTTCGGCGTCGATATGGTCGGCGCCGCTTGGGGCTGCCCGATCCTGAGCGGACAGGTCGACGCTCAAAACTCATGGAAGTCGGCCTATGCAGCCGCGACTAAGCTGGTGAACTCAGGGGCGAGGGTGATCAATCTCTCGCTGGCTGAGAACCCGTCGGGAGTGAACAAAACCACCGAACGCTGCGCTACGTCGGCGAGTTTGAGTGCGGCAGAGGGACGCAGCCAGAATTTTGCTGGAGAGTTCCATTCCCTATTTAAGCGCACCCCAGGCGTGGTTTGGACTATCTCGGCAGGTAACGCATGTGTTCCTGAGATCCTCAGTCCGATGGGAATCGGCGGCGCCGGTCTCGAGAACGTGATTCCGGTTGCTGCGACCAACTCGAGCCGAAACCTCGCCAGCTTCTCTAACTTCGGCAGTGCCGTGAAGGTAGCGGCGCCCGGGGGGGTTGGAATGAACGTGAATGGCCTGGACGCCGGCGACGGGACGGTTGGCCTCTGGAGCACGAACTTCAACGAGTCGACCGCGACGGCGAACTACGGGACTGATTACGGGACGTCGATGGCGGCTCCTATCGTCGCCGGCGTAGCGGCGTTGGTGGCGGAAGCCCATCCCACCTACAGCGGCGAACAGATTGCGCATTGCCTCGTCTCGACCGCGGGCCAAGGCGGAGTCGGAAGCGTCACCGAGCGCGACCAATACCCCGCCGGCTTCGCGAACGCGCCAGCCTTCTCTGGCTCGATTCCGATCGTCAATGCGGCCGCTGCCGTGAGCTGCGGCCAGCAGAACTCTGGGTCGCTGTCCGGGTCTGTGGTGGGTGCCGGTTTTCGGCACAGCTGCGCGCTTAGCGAGGACCACGTGGATTGCTGGGGCGAGAACTTCTTCGGGCAGATGGGCAACGGTACGGAATCGGCGAGCGTTCCTAGCGCAGGGTCGGTCAGCGGCCTTGGTAGTGCCGTCTCGGTCAGCAGCGGAAGCTCCGGTTCCTGCGCCCTGCTCAGTAACGGGTCCGTGAGCTGTTGGGGTGGGGGCGAATATGGCTCGCTTGGCAATGGAGGCACGAAAAACTCTCTTTCGCCAGTCAGGGTCAGCGGGATATCGAACGCAACTGAACTCAGCTTCGGTGGCCTCACCGGCTGCGTCCTGAACGGATCTGGAGCGATTGAATGCTGGGGCTTCGACAGCGATGGACAACTCGGCGACAGCGCTCCCTTCAACAACAACGCATTCAGGTCAACGCCGGCCCCGGTGAGCGGCATCTCAAACGCCACGGCCGTCAGCACCGGTTACAACCAAGCTTGCGCCCTGCTCACGGACGGCACGGTGAAGTGCTGGGGTCGCGACACCAATGGCCAGCTGGGAGATGGCCAACACGCGTCGACGTCGACTCCGGTCCAGGTCAAAGGCATCACCAACGCGATCGCCGTCTCCGCTGGTGGCTTTCACGGTTGTGCCTTGCTTGCCGACGGCAGCGTCGAATGTTGGGGGAGCAACAGTGAAGGCCAGCTCGGCGACGGCACGACTGTTTCCAGCGCCACCCCGGTCCATGTCGCCGGACTATCCGGCGCAATCGCGATTAGCGCCGGCGCAAACCACACCTGCGCCATCCTGGCCGCGGGCACGATTGATTGCTGGGGGGCGAACGAATGGGGGCAACTCGGCAACCCCGATGGCTCTAGCCACAAACCTGTCCCTGTCAGCGGCATCGATAATGCCGTTTCCGTCAGCGCCGGCGGCTTCCATGCCTGCGCGAAGTTGGCCGAGGGGACCGTCGAGTGCTGGGGGCGCAATACCGCGGGGCAACTCGGGAATGGCGGACTGAATAGCGGTCCGACCCCAGTAGTGGTTACGCCGTTTCCCTAGGGAAAGTTGTAGCTGTTCGGCATGAAAGTTGGCACTCCCGTGTCTTGTTTCGTGTGTTGCGTCGACCGAGCATCACCCTCCAACCAACGAATGGAGGCAACGATGGTCTACGCGCTGATGGGTTTCTTCCACGCCAGGGTCACCCGGCGGCTGCGGGAGATCCGGCGGCTGGCGGGGGAGACGGGACAGGGGACGGTCGAGTACGTCGGCCTGATCCTGCTCGTCTCGCTGCTGATGGTCGGGATGGTCGCGGCGATGAAAGGTTTCAACGGCAAACAGGGAACCGAGCTGGCCGACGTGATCGTCGACAAGATCAAGGAGGCGGTGGACAAAGTCGCGTTCAAATAGGGGGCGTGGCGCTTTTGTTCGGCTATGCCTTACAAAAGCGCCACTCGTCTCCCGTCGCGGCCTTGCCCCCGCATGAGAGACTCGCGCGATGCCAGCTTCTCGCAGCTACGACAGGGCGCCGGCCGACATCCGGCCGGTGACGATCGACGCCGGGTTCGTGGAAAGCGCCGACGGGTCGGCGTTGATCTCGATCGGCAAAACCCGGGTGATCTGCACCGCCTCGATCCAGGAGCAGGTGCCGCGCTGGATGACCGGCAAGGGCAAAGGCTGGGTCACGGCCGAGTACGCGATGCTGCCCGCCTCGACCGGCGACCGCAAGCAGCGCGACATCTCGAAGGGCAAGCAGGACGGGCGCGGGGTGGAGATCCAGCGCCTGATCGGCCGCTCGCTGCGCGTCGTCGTCGACTTCAGGGCGATGGGCGAGCGCAGCGTCTACGTCGACTGCGACGTGCTCGAAGCCGACGGCGGCACCCGCTGTGCGGCGATCACCGGCGGCTTCGTCGCCCTGCGGATGGCCTTCCAGAAGCTGGTCGACAAGAAAGCCCTCGACGCGCTGCCGCTGAACGGCTCGGTCGCGGCGGTCAGCGTCGGGATGGTCAACGGCCGCGCCCTCTGCGACCTCGACTACGGCGAGGACTCCAACGCCGAAGTCGACGCCAACGTGGTGATGACCGGCGACGGCGGCCTGGTCGAGGTGCAGGCGACGGCGGAGCGGACGCCGCTCTCGCGGGCCTCGCTCGACGAGCTGCTCGGCCTCGCCGAGCTGGGGATCGGCCGCCTGCGGGAGGTGCAGGAGCGGGCAGCATGATCTTGGCCACCCGCAACCAGCACAAGGTGCGGGAGATGGCCGAGCTGCTGCCGGGCCTCGACCTGCGGCCGCTGCCCGACGAGATCGCCTCGCCGCCGGAGACCGGCGAGAGCTTCGAGGCCAACGCGCTGATCAAGGCGCGCTCCGCCCACGCCGCGACCGGTGAGGCGGCGATCGCCGACGATTCGGGGATCGAAGCCGCCGACCTCGGCGGCGCCCCCGGCATCTACTCGGCCCGCTACGCCGGCGAGGGCGCCAGCGACGAGACCAACCTGGACAAGCTGCTGCGCGAGGTCGACGTCGCCGGCGGCGATCGCCGCGCCGCCTACGTCTGCGCGATCGCCCTGATCGACGAGCAGGGGCACGAGTACGTTTTCGAGGCGCGCTGCGAGGGGACGCTGCTGAGAGAGGGCCGCGGCGACGGCGGCTTCGGCTACGACCCGGCCTTCGTCCCCGACGAGACCGGCCACGGCGACCAGCGCACGATGAGCGAGCTAAGCCCCGAGGAGAAGAACGCGATCAGCCACCGCGGCAAGGCGGCGCGGATGCTGGCCCGGCACCTTGGCCTGGAGGCCGAGGCGGGGCCATGATCCGCACCAAAAGCGGCGCCGCGGCGCTCTCGATCGCCTCCAACTCGATCCTGATCGCGCTGAAGCTGGCCGCCGGCGCGATCACCGGCTCGATCGCGATCCTGACCGAGGCGATCCACTCGCTGATCGACCTCGTCGCCTCGGTGATCGCCTTCATCTCGGTCCGCAAAGCCGACGAGCCGGCCGATGAGGAGCACCCCTACGGGCACGAGAAGGTCGAGAACCTCGCCGCCACGATCGAGGGAATCCTGATCCTCGTCGGCGCCGCGGTGATCGTCTACGAGGCGACCCACCGCCTCGTAGTCGGCGCCTCGGTCGAAAGCCTCGGGGTCGGCATCGCCGTGATGGGGTTCTCGGTCCTCGCCAACCTCGTCGTCTCCGGCGTCCTCTACCGCCAGGCGCGGGTGCACGAATCGCCGGCGCTGGAGGGCGACGCCGCCCACCTGCGCACCGACGCTCTGACCTCGGCCGGCGTCCTCCTCGGCCTCGCCCTGGTCCAGATCACCGGCATCGACGCCTTCGACTCGATCACCGCCCTCGTCGTCGCGGGGGCGATCGTCTCGGCCGGGATCAGCATCATCCGCCGCTCCTCCGGCGTGCTGGTCGACGAAACCCTGCCCGACGCCGAGATGGACCGGATCGAGCAGGCGATCGCCGCGGCCCGCACCCCCGAGGTCGCCGGCTACCACAAGCTCCGCGCCCGCCGCGCCGGCCGCCGCCGCCACATCGACTTCCACGTCCAGTACCGCTCCGGGACCAGCCTCGAGCGCGCCCACGAGCTGGCCCACGAGATGCGCGACTCGATCGAGGCCGAGATCCCGCAGGCCGAGGTCCTGATCCACGCCGAGCCGGAGACCTCCTACCGCGAGCGCGAAAGCGGCCCCTATCGATCTGGCTAGGCAGGCGGCAGCAGGTTGACGCTGGCGGCCAGCCCGACTGCAACCAGGGTGATCGCGTAGCCGGTGTAGCCGCTGAAGGCGAAGAGGATCGCGGCGATCGCGCAGATCGCGACGGTGATGATCCAGGAGGCTCGGGCAAGGGTCACGGTCGGTATCTTCGCCGACATGCCTGACGCTGCCACCGCCGCCCCTCCCTCTGGGGAGTCCGCCGCGGCCGCGCTCGAGTTCCTCGCCGAGATGTCCCCCGACCTGCGCGGGGCCGCGATCCTCGGCCCCGGGGGCGAGGTGCTGGCCGCGACCGAGGGGGACGAGGGACGCTGGCAGGACGACGCCGCCGCGCTCTTCGCCGCCGCCGACGAGGCCGAGGGCGAAGCGGTCGAGCAGGTCCACATCGCCACCGAGCAGGGCGAGGTCTTCGCGATCCGCAACGCCGGCCTGGCGGCGGTCTCGGTCACCGAGCGCTTCGCCCTCGCCTCGCTGATGCTCTTCGACCTGCGCTCGGTCCTGCGCCAGCTGGCGTCTCCGAACTTCGGGGGGTCAGAGCCCCCCAAACCTCGGAAGGGCGAGGACTGATGCCTGCCAAGCCGCACCGGATCCTGCTCGACCGCGTCTCCGTCTACGCCGACGAAGCCGCCGCCTTCATGCGCCGCCGGCGGGTCTCCCGCCGCCCCTTCGCCCGCCTCTACTACCCGCACGGCCGCAGCGCCGACCACGCCCAGGACTCGCGCAGCGGCGCCGAGCTGTTCGTCGCCGCCGGGCGCCTGATCGAGGTCGCCGGGAAGAAGCCGAAGCGATGAGCGGGCTGATCGACCAGGCCCTCGCCGAGCGGGCGCTGGCTCGCGCCCTCGCCAACGGCGGCCGCTTCGCCGAGGTCTTCGCCGAACGCCGCCGCGGCCAGACGCTGGCGATCGACGAGGGGCGGATCGAGTCGGTCCAGTCCGGCGCCGAGGAGGGCGCCGGCGTCCGCGTCGTCGACGGCAACACCACCTACTTCGCCCACGTCGACGGGCTCGACCCGGCCGACGTCGAACGCGCTGCCGACGAAGCCGCCGCGGCGCTCCGCGCCGAGCGCACCGAGCCGCGCCCGCTGCAGGCCCGGGAGGCGACGCCGCTGCCGATCGAGCGCCGCCCCGAAGACGTGCCGGCCGAGCGCAAGGCGGAGCTGCTGCGCGAGCTCGATGAGCGGGGCCGCGCCAGGGGCGCCGAGATCGCCCAGCTGAACGCCTCCTACGGGGAGGCCCGGCGCGAGGTCGCGATCGCCAACTCCGACGGCCTCTTCACCGGCGACGACCGCACCCGGGTGCGGATCGGGGTCCAGGCCGTCGCCCGCCGCGACGGCACGGTCGAGACCGGCGCCGAGACCCTCGGCGCCCACCGCGGCTTCGAGCTGCTGGAAGACGACCCGGGCCAGATCGCCGAGCAGGCCGCGGGCAAGGCGCTGACCCTGCTCGACGCGGTCCCGGCTCCCTCCGGCTCGATGCCGGTCGTCGTCGGCGGCGGCTTCGGCGGCGTCCTCTTCCACGAGATGACCGGCCACGGGCTCGAGGCCGACCACATCCAGAAGGGCGCCAGCGTCTACGTCGGAAAGCTCGGCGAGCGGGTCGCCGAGCCGCTGCTGAACGCCTACGACGACGGCCGCCTGCCGGGCGAGTGGGGGAGCGACGCGATCGACGACGAGGGCCAGCCGACGCAGAAGACGCAGGTGATAGAGGGCGGCCGGCTCACCTCCTTCCTCTACGACCACCTCACCGCCGAGCGCGACGGCGTCGCCTCGACCGGCAACGGCCGCCGCGAGAGCTTCCGCGACCTGCCGATCCCGCGCATGACCAACACCTACATCGCCCCCGGCGAGGCCACCCCCGAGGCGATGATCGCCGAGGTCGGCAGCGGCTTCTACGCGGTCTCCTTCGGCGGCGGCCAGGTCGACCCGGCGACCGGCGACTTCGTCTTCGGCGTCTCCGAGGGCTACCTGATCGAGAACGGCAAGGTCACCAGCCCCTGCCGCGGCGCGACCCTGATCGGCAACTGCCTCGAGGCCCTCGCCGCGATCGACGCGGTCGGCGACGACTTCTTCATGAAGACCGGGATCTGCGGCAAGGGCGGCCAGAAAGTTCCCGTCGGGACCGGCCAGGGCCACGTCCGGGTGCAGGCGATGACGGTCGGCGGGACCGAGAGATGACAGCGGGAGCGTTTGATGGCAGCGGGAGCGTTTGATGACTGAGCTGAGCGCGGTTGCGCGCCGGGCGGTCGAGGCCGCGACCGGTGCCGGCGCCAGCGACGCCGAGGCCTACGTCTCCCGCGACGCGGGCCGCGAGGTGCGCGTCCACGGCGGCGAGGTCGAGAGCCTCACCGCGGCGACCCAGACCGGGGTCGGGATCCGCGCCTGGAGCGGCCACCGGGTCGGCTACGCCTACGGCACCGACCTCTCCGAGCCCGGGGTGGCGGCGATCGCCGCCCGGGCCGCGGAAGCGGCCGCGGTCGCCGACGAGGACGAGTTCGCGGCGCCGCCGGCGCCCGCCGAGGTCGAGGCGCTGGCGGGGCTGGGCGACCCTTCGATCGCCGAATGGGAGACGCCGCGGGTGGTCGACCTCGCCCTCGCCGTCGAGCGCACCTCGCTGCAGTCCGACCCGCGCCTGGTCGGCGTCGAGGTCGCCGTCTACGCCGACTCCGACGAGCAGGTGGCGATCGCCTCCTCGACCGGCGTCGCCGGCGAGTACGAGTCCTCCATCTGTTACGCCTACCTCTCGGCGCTTGCCGAAGGCGACGGGGCGCGGGAGACCGGCCTCGGCTTCGGCCTCGCCCGCGGCCCCCACGGACTCGACCCCGAGGCGATCGGCGCCGAAGCGGCCGAGCGGGCGCTCTCGATGATCGGCGCCGGCAAGCCCGCCTCGCGCTCCTGCCCCGTCGTCCTCGACGAGACCGTCGCCGCCAGTTTCGCCGGCCTGATCGGCGGCGGCCTCGGCGCCAAAGCGGTGCAGCGCGGCCGCTCCCCCTTCGCCGGCCGCCTCGAGGAGGTGGTCGCCAGCGAGGCCTTCGCCCTCCACGACGACGGCCGCGACCCGCAGGGGCCGGCCTCGGCCCCCTTCGACGCCGAGGGGGTGCCGCGGCGCCGCACCGCCCTGATCGAGGGCGGCCGGCTCTGCTCCTACCTCTACGACACCTATACCGCCAACCGCGAGGGGGTCTCCTCGACCGGCTCGGCCTCGCGGCAGGGCTACAGGTCGCTGCCCTCGGTCGCTCCCTCGAACCTGATCGTCGCCAGCGGCGAGCTCTCGCTCGAGGGCCTGCTGGCCGAGGCGGGGGAGGGCGTCTACGTCACCGACGTCGCCGGGCTGCACTCCGGCGTCAACCCGGTCACCGGCGTCTTCTCGGTCGGCGCCTCGGGCCGGATCATCCGCGGCGGCGCGCTCGCCGAGCCGGTTCGCGAGTTCACGATCGCCGGCGAGCTGGTGGCGATGTTGAGCGCCGTCAGCGCCGCCGGAGCGGAGGCTCGCTGGGTTCCTTTCGGGGGCTCGGTCAGCACTCCGCCGCTGCTCGTCGCCGAGATGGCGATCAGCGGTTCGTGACGTTTGGCTCTATAGCGCGAGTTCTTACGCCGAAGCCACTGTTAGATTGCGGCCGTCTTCAAACCCCCGAGGAGGAATCTCGACGTGACCAAGGCTGAGTTTCTGGACCAACTTGCAGGCGACGATCGTCTCGGCAGCAAAAAAGCTGCCAGCGACGCCGTTGACGCTGTTCTCGATGCGATCACCGGCGCCCTGAGTAGAGGCGAGGAGGTTGCGTTCACCGGCTTCGGCAAATTCCACGTCGCCGAGCGCGGCCCCCGTCAGGGCGTCAACCCGCGCACCGGCGAAAGGATCACCATCCCGGGCGGCAAAGTTCCGCGTTTCTCCGCCGGCTCGGCCCTGAAGACCAAGGTCAAGGGCGGCTGATTCGCTGACTGGCTTTTCCGATCGGCTCGCGGCGCTCGTCGAAGAGCGCCGCAGCCAGATCTGCCTCGGCCTCGACCCCGACCCGGCCAAACTGGCCGGGGAGGGGGCGAAGGCGGGCGATCCCGAGGCGCCGGCCGCTGAGCTGGCAGCCGCCGCGGTCGCCGACCACTGCCGCGCCCTGATCGACCGGGCCGGCCCCTCCTGCGTCGCGGTGAAGCCGCAGCTCGCCTGCTTCGAGCGCCTCGGCGCCCTCGGCTGGTCCGCACTCGAAGCGGTCTGCGCCGCCGCCCGTGAAGCCGGCCTGCTGGTCGTCGCCGACGGCAAGCGCGGCGACGTCCCGGTCACCGCCGCCGCCTATGCGCAGGCCCTGGTCGGCGAGACGCCGACCCCCTGGGGGCCCGTGCGGGGTCTCGACGCCGACGCCTTCACCGCCAACCCTTTGCTCGGCCGCGACGCCCTGGAGCCGCTCGTCGCCGCCGCGGCCGAGGCCGGGGCGGGGGTCTTCGCCCTGGTCCGCACCAGCAACCCCGGCGCCGCCGACCTGCAGGACCTGCCGGCGCCCGAGGAGCCGCTGCACGAGCGTCTCGCCGCCATCGTCGCCGAGCTCGCCGACCGCCTGCCCGGCGAGTGCGGCCTCAGCGGCATGGGGGCGGTCGTCGGCGCAACCGAGCCGCGCCACTTCGCGCGCATGCGCGAGCTGATGCCGCGGGCGATCTTCCTCATCCCCGGCGTCGGCGCCCAGGGCGGCAAGCCAGAGCTGCTCGGGGCCGCCTTCTCGGCCGGTCGCGCCGCCGGCCTCGTCGCCGCCTCGCGCGGGATCGCCGCCGACCCCGACCCGGCAGCCGCGGCCGAGCGGCTGCGGCTCGCGGTTTGGGAGATATCGACCGCCTGAGAACGCCCGTCGCGACTACGATCAGCCCGCCCCCACCGATTCGCCCCTTCCCGTCCAATGGAAAAACGCTCCAGCGCCGCCACCCGCATCGCCGCCGCCCTCGCCCTGATCGCGGCGGTCGTCGTCGTGGTCGTCGTCCTCTCGGCGACGATGAGCAGCGACTCGTCCTCCTCTAAGCACCACGGCAAGAGCCACCCGCAGAAGGAAGCGAAGCACCGGACGAAGGCCAAGACCTACACCGTCGAATCGGGCGACACCCTGACCGCGATCGCCCACAAGACCGGGGTCCCGGTCGCCGAAATCCTGGCGCTGAACCCCGAAGTCGACCCGCAGATCCTGATCGCCGGGCAGACGCTTCAGCTCAAGTGAGCTTCAGCCGTCGAGGCGCCCTGCTGCTGTTCGCAGCGCTGGCCTGCCTGCTGCTGCCCGCGGGCGCAGCGGCGGCGCCGAAGCAGCAGGCAAACCAGCCGGAGCCGGGGCCGCAGCTGGCGGCGCGGTCGTGGGGCGTCGTCGACGCCCGCACCGGCGACGTCCTCACCTCCCACGCCGGTAACCGGGAGCTGCCGATCGCCAGCACCACGAAGCTGATGACCGCCTACGTGGCGATGCGGGAGATGCCGCTCGGCAAGATCGTCCGCGCCCAGTCCTACCCGGCCGAATACGGCGAGTCGCTGATGGGGCTGCGGGCGGGGGAGCGGATCAGCGTCCGCGACCTCCTCTACGGCCTGATCCTGCGCAGCGGCAACGACGCCGCCCACACGCTGGCGATCGCCGCCGCGGGGTCGGAAGAGCGCTTCGTCGCCGAGATGAACCGCTACGCGGCGGCGCTCGGGCTCTCCCACACCCACTACGCCAACCCGGTCGGCCTCGACGAGAAGGGCAACTACTCCAGCGCCCTCGACCTGATGACCCTGACCCGGCACCTGCTGGAAGAGCCGGCCTTCGCCAAGATCGCCGACTCGCGCAGCGCCGTGCTGCGCAGCGTCCACCCGCAGCGGCGGATCGCGACGATCAATGAACTGCTGCTGTTGGCGCCCTGGGTGACCGGGGTGAAGACCGGGCATACCTTCGGCGCCCTCTACGTCCTCGTCGGCTCCGGCGCCCGCGAAGGCGTCAGCCTGATCTCGGCCGTGGTCGGCACCTGGACCGACGAAGAACGGTTCGACGACAGCCTCGCCCTGCTCGAATGGGGCTTCTCGCAGTACAGCCGGCGGCTCCCGATCCGCCGCGGCCAGGAGTTCGCCGCCCCGGAAATCCGCTACTCCGGCGGGGCGCTGCCGCTGCGGGCGGAACGCTCGCTCGAGGTCGGTCTCCGCCGCGGCCAGCAGCTGGAAATGCGGGTCAGCGCCCCGGACGAGGTCCAGGGGCCGATCCAGCGCGGCGCCAAACTGGGCCGGGCCGTCGTCCTCGTCGACGCCCGCAAGGTCGGCGCGGTCACCCTCCGGGCCAGCCGCGCGGTCCCAAAGGCGAGCCTCTTCGACCGCGCCCGCACGACGGTCGCTGACAACTCGATCCCTATCGGAATAGCGCTGTTCGTGATACTCATGATCGCCGTATTACTGCTGCGCCGGCTGGCCCGCAGAAACGAAGCTAGGAGTTGATTCGGGTGGAGCCCAAGTGATCCTCACGGTGACCTTGAACGCGGCGATCGATCGCACGGTCGCTGTTCCCAATTTCCGCCTCGGGCGCCGCCACCGGGCGGTGGAGAGCCGCACCGTCGCCGGCGGCAAGGGGATCAACGTCGCCCGCGCCCTGAGCCTGCTCGGCCGCCCGGTGATCGCGACCGGCTTCGTCGGCGGCCCGACTGGGACGCGGGTGCTCGAACAGCTGCACGAAGAATCGGTGCTCACCGACTTCACCCGGATCGCCGCCGAGACCCGGATCAACCTGGCGGTGATCGACCCGACCTCCGGCGAGCAGACCGAGATCAACGAGCGCGGCCCGGCGGTCAGCCCGGAGGAGGTCAAGAGGCTCTTCGACCGGATCGGCTACCTGGCCGGCGGCGCCAAGATCTGCGTCCTTGCCGGCTCGCTGCCGCCCGGCGCCGGCGACGACCTCTACGCGCGCCTGATCGACGACCTTTCGCGCCGCGGCGTCCCGGTCGTCCTCGACGCCGAGGGCGAGGCGATGCTGGCGGGGGTGCGGGCCGGGGCCTCGATGGTCACCCCGAACGAGACCGAGGCCGAGGAGCTGGTCGGGCAGGAGTTCGCCGACCCCGGCGACCTCGCCCAGGGCCTGCTGGAGCTGGTCCGGCTGGGGGCGCACGAGGCGGCGATCACCCGCCCCGACGGCTGCGTCGCCGCCGTCGGCGAGAACCACTCGCGGCGCCTGCTCGAGATCCATACCGAGCCGTTGGAGCCGGTCTCCACGGTCGGTTCCGGGGACGCCTTCCTCGCCGGCTACGTCGCCGCCCGCTACGAGGGCCGCTCGCCCGAGGACTGCCTCGCCTACGGCGTCGCCTGCGGGGCGGAGTCGACCCAGCACTTCGGCGCCGGCACGGTAGACCGCAACCAGGTCGAGCGCCTGCTCGGCGAGGTCTCCGTGCACGATTTGGAGGTCCCCGCCGAAGTGTAGGCTGGCTAGTTCAACGCCAGCCCCTGGAGGATTAACTTGGAAATCGAAATCGGCCGCGGCAAGAAGGGTCGCCGCGCCTACGGATTCGACGACATCGCGATCGTTCCTTCCCGCCGGACGCGCGACCCTGACGACATCGACATCAGCTGGACCCTCGGCCCCTACCGCTTCGAGCTGCCGCTCGTCGCCTCGGCTATGGACGGGGTCGTCAGCCCCGACACCGCCGTCGGCGTCAACGAGCTGGGCGGGCTCGGAGTCCTGAACCTGGAGGGGATCTGGTCCCGCTTCGAGGACGCCGAGGAGAAACTGGAGGCGATCGCCGCCGCTCCCAAGCACGAGGCGACGCGGCTGATGCAGCAGATCTACACCGAGCCGGTGAAGGCCGAGCTGATCGCCAAGCGGATCGCCGAAATCAAGGCCCGCGGCGCCGTCGTCTGCGGCTCGCTCACTCCGCAGAAAGTGCGCGAGCACTACGAGGTGGCGGTCGAGGCCGGCCTCGACATCCTCGTCATCCAGGGCACGGTGATCTCGGCCGAACACGTCTCGACCACGGTCGAGCCGCTCAACCTGAAGGAGTTCATCTCCGAGGTGCCGGTGCCGACCGTGGTCGGCGGCTGCGCCTCCTACTCGACCGGGCTGCACCTGATGCGGACCGGAGCGGTCGGCGTCCTCGTCGGCGTCGGCCCCGGCGCCGCCTGCACGACCCGCGGCGTGCTCGGGATCGGCGTCCCGCAGGCGACGGCGATCGCCGACGTCGCGGCCGCCCGTGCCCAGCACATGCTGGAGACGGGCGAGTACGTGAACGTGATCGCCGACGGCGGCATGCGGACCGGCGGCGACGTCTCCAAGGCGATCGCCTGCGGCGCCGACTCGGTGATGATCGGCTCGCCGCTGGCGCGGGCCAAGGAGGCGCCGGGCCGCGGCTTCCACTGGGGGATGGCGACCTTCCATCCCTCGCTGCCGCGCGGCACCCGCGTCTCGACCAAGCAGGACGGGACCCTGGAGGAGATCCTCCTCGGTCCGGCCAAGGAGAACGACGGCACCTTCAACCTGATGGGGGCGCTGAAAACCTCGATGGCCACCTGTGGCTACGAGGACATCCGTTCTTTCCAGCGGGCCGAGGTGATGGTTGCTCCGGCTCTGATGAGCGAGGGGAAGAAGTTGCAGAACGAGCAGCATGTGGGGATGGGCTCGAATGGTCGGGCTGCCGTTTCGACGGGAGTTGCCGTATCGGATGACTAGTACTTCGGGAACGTCCCGGCCGGCGGGTCCTGTCACGGCAGGGGACCCACCCCCCCTTCCGGTAGCTAAAGCTTCCTCAGGGGGGGTCCCCCCTACCGTGCCACCCGCCGGAGGGGCGCTGGAGGAGGTCTTGGTTTTGGACTTTGGTGGTCAGTACTCGCAGCTGATCGCCAGGCGGATCCGGGAATGCGGCGTGTTTGCCGAGCTTTTGCCGGCGACCACGTCTGTGGAGAAGATCAGGGCGCGGAAGCCGAAAGGCCTCGTGCTCTCTGGGGGCCCGGCTTCGGTCTATGAGCCTGAAGCTCCCAAGTTCCCTACGCAGTTGCTGGATCTCGAGATTCCGATGCTGGGGATCTGTTACGGGATGCAGGCGATGGTGCTTGCTCTTGGTGGTCGGGTCGAGTCGGCGGAGTCGGGGGAGTTCGGGCGTACGGATTTGATCCTGCGTGATGGCGGCGGCAAGCTGCTTGGGGGTTTGCCCGAGGAGCAGAGTTGCTGGATGAGCCATCGGGATGCGGTCTTCGAGGCGCCCGAGGGGTTCACCGCGCTGGCCTCCAGTCCTAGCTCGCCGGTTGCTGCCTGTGAGTTCCCCGACCGTGGTCTCTACGGGATCCAGTTCCACCCCGAGGTCGTCCACACGCCCTACGGGACCGAGATCCTCACCCGCTTTCTGCGCGACGTCGCCGGTTGCAAGGAGCAGTGGTCGCCGCAGTCGGTGATCGCCGAGCAGGTCGAGAAGATCAGGGCCCAGGTGGGGGAGGGGAAGGTGATCTGCGGCCTCTCGGGCGGGGTCGATTCCTCGGTCGCCGCCCTGCTCGTCCACAAAGCCGTCGGCGACAAGCTGACCTGCGTCTTCGTCGACCACGGCCTGATGCGGATGAACGAGGCCGAGCAGGTGGTCGAGGCCTTCGGCCAGTTCGGGATCCCGCTCGTCCACGTCGAGGCCGAAGAGCGCTTCCTCGCCAAGCTCGCCGGCAAAGACGACCCGGAGGAGAAGCGAAAGATCATCGGCACCGAGTTCATCCGCGTCTTCGAGGAGGAGGCGGACAAGCTCGAGGACGTCAGCTACCTGGTCCAGGGCACGCTTTACTCGGACGTGATCGAGTCCGGCGGCTCCGACCACGCGGCGACGATCAAGTCCCACCACAACGTCGGCGGCCTTCCCGACGACCTCGAGTTCGAGCTGGTCGAGCCGCTGCGGATGCTGTTCAAGGACGAGGTGCGGGCGGTCGGCGCCGAGCTGGGGCTGCCGGAGCGGATGGTCTGGCGCCAGCCCTTCCCGGGGCCTGGCCTGGGGATCCGGATCGTCGGCGGCGAGGTCAACAAAGAGCGGCTCGACATCCTCCGCGCGGCCGACGCGATCCTGCAGGAGGAGATCCGCGCGGCGGAGCTCTACCGGCAGCTCTGGCAGTCCTTCTGCGTGTTGCCGGTGGTTCGCTCGGTCGGCGTCCAGGGCGACGGGCGCACCTACGCCTACCCGATCGTGATCCGCGCCGTCACCTCCGACGACGCGATGACCGCCGACTGGGCGAGGCTGCCGTACGACCTGCTGGAGCGGGTCTCGAACCGCATCATCAACGAGATCCGCGACGTCAACAGAGTCGCGCTCGACATCTCCTCGAAGCCGCCGGCGACGATCGAGTGGGAGTAGTGCCGGCCTGACTCAGACGGCCGCCTTCATCGAGCCCGCCGTCTCGAAGGCGGCCATCCCGACCACGGTTGAGACGGTGTCTTCGGGGCAGTTGTCGTTGAGCCGGTCCTGGCTGCGGACGTGGGCCGCCAGCATCAGTTTCGTCGCCTCTTCGAGGATCGCGACCACCTCTGCGAACCCCTCCTCGTCGAGGTGCAGCGGCATCCAGCGGAAGACGGTGTCGTCGCGCCCGTCGAGCGTGCCCGCTTCGAGCGCGGCGATCGCCTTGTCGAGAAACGTCTGCAGAGTCGCGGCCGAGACCCCGCCGCGGATCGTCTTCGGCACTTTCCGCCAGGGCGGGCCGCCGACGAAGGCGCCGGGCGTCGCCTTGTAGAAGTGCTCGGTCGCGCCGCGGCGCTGGGCGGTGTCGACGAGTTCGAGCGCCCCGTACCGGTCCAGCGCGCGCGTGTGGTAGGCGACGTCGCTGAGGCCGGCCTCGAGTTGGCTGGCCAGCACGTTTGGACTCGCCACGTGATCCGTCAACAGCTCGAGGATCTGAATTCGCAGCGGGTGGGCGAGGGATCGAACCAGTCGCTGGTCGATGGCTTCGGGGAATGGCTCCTTCATGGTGATCGTCTCCTTTGGGGCCTCACTGGTCGGTACGGCTTCGTTCGTCATGCAGTTAGTACGTATAGATCATTCAGCATCTCTAATCCAGAACACGGCGTTTCTTCAGAAGGCGCGTTTTCCGCTGCAAGCGGGCTAAATGCTGGCGAGCCGCGTGATCGCGAAGATCACCGCGAAACCCAGCGCGGTCAGCGCCACGCGGCCCCAGGAACCCTGCGAGTGGGCCTCGGGGAGCAGGTCGCTGGCCCCGATGTAGAGGAAGATCCCGCAGTAGACGCAGAGCGCCGAGCCCAGGGTGTGATCGGAGATCGCGACCTGGGAACCGACGATCGCCCCGACCAGGGGGGCGAGGGCGTCGATCGTCAGCCACCTGATCGCCGCCTGGCGGTTGCCGGAGCGGCGGAGGACGTAGCTGACGGTGTTGAGGCCGTCGGCGAAGTCGTGGCTGATCACGGCGAGGAAGACGAGGAACCCGGTTGCAGAGTCGACCCCGAAGGCGAGGCCGATGCCGAGGCCGTCGAGGAAGCTGTGGGCGGAGAGGCCGGCGGCGCCGAGAATCCCGACCCGTTCGCTGCCGAGCGTCTCCATCGCGTCGGTGCGGTCGTGGAGGACCAGCATCCGCTCGGCGAAGAAGAAGGCGAGGAACCCTGCCGCGACGAGCGCGGTGGCGAGGTCGGTGTCTCCGACCCCTTCGATCCCCTCGGGCAGCACGTCGAGCAGGGCGACGGCGACGACGACTCCGCCGGTCAGCGCCAGGAGCGTCGGCAGGCGGTCCGAGAAGCGCAGCCCGACGCGACCGCCGATCAGCGTCGCTACCACGGTCAGCCCCGCCAGGGGGATCGCGATCGACATCTCAGCCGTCCCCGTGGCAGCGGGGGCAGACCCCGCGCAGGAGGACGTCGTGGGAGATCACCTCGAACTCGGCGCCCTCGCCGACCCGATGGATCGCCCGCTCCAGCGAGGCGTCCTCGAAGGGGACGAGGCGGCCGCAGCGCACGCAGACCATGTGGTGATGGTGCTCACCGGGGTCGTTGCGCTCATAAGCGGCACTCTCGCCGCCGACCTCGACCCGGTGGACGAGATCGAGCTGCTCCAGCTGCTCGAGCGTGCGGTAGACGGAGGCCCTGCCGACCGACGGCAGCCGGCGGTCGATCTCCAGGGCGGTGACGGCGCAGTGCTCGCCCGCGAGCAGCTCGATCACCTGGCGCCGCGCGGCGCCGGCCCGAAACCCCGCCTCGTTGAGCCGCCCGCTTGCCCGCTCGCTCCATCTCATGGGGAAGCAGGCTACATGAAAATGAGACTCATTCTTATTTCACCGAGGCTGCTCCAGCGAAGGCCTGGCGCGGACGCAGGGAGGCTGATGCCGCGAGCGCACTTTGGTGCGTGAGCAAATCAGCCGACCGAGGACAAAGCCAGGGCGAGCTGGTGCAGCCTCAGCTATACGCGTCCCACTTTTCCAGATAGGGGAGGGGGTCGAAGGGGGAGCCGCCCTCGTACCAGCCGGGGGCGCCCCACATCTCGAAGTGGAGGTGGCAGCCCTGGGCGTCGCCGGTTTCGCCGACGACGCCGATCGGCTGGCCGGTGCGGACGGTGTCGCCGGTCTGCAGCGGCGAGGGTTCGGCCAGGTGCGCGTACATGAAGTCGTTGCCGGTGCCGCGGCCGTCGATGACGACGTAGTTGCCGGCGGCGCCCTGGTAGCCGGAGTACTGGACGATCCCGCCGCGAGCGGCGACCAGCGGCGTGCCGCAGGCGGCCATCACGTCCTGGCCCTGGTGGGTGTGGCCGGTGCGGCCGGCGCCGAAGCGGCCGGCGCTCATCCCGTATTCGTGGGCGCCGAGGATCGGGAAGGCGTAGCCGTAGAAGGCGAAGCCGAGGCTGAGGGTGGTCGCGCCGGGCGCCTTGCGCGCGGCCGGCGGCGGCGAGGTGGTCGACTGCGGGCTAATCCGGAAGCTGTAGCGGCCGTTGCGGGCGGGGCGGCCTTCGTTGGTGGTCCCGTCCCAGCGGACCTTGCTTTCGACGTCGGGGGCGATGTTTTCCCGGTAGAAGGTCTTGACGACTTCGCCGGCCTCGTTGACGACGTCGATCTGCAGGTCGTTTTCGGGCTGGGTGCTGCCGATCGTGTAGCTGAGGCGGGGGTAGCGGTAGCCGAAGTAGAAGGACTTGCGCGGGGTGGTCGTCGCGGCCACGAGGGAGATCGTGCCCGCGCTCGGGGCGCTGGCGGGGGCGCCGGAGGGGCTGCCCTTGGCGCTCGGCGTCGCCTCGGGGGTCCCGGCGCCCCCGGAGGCCGCGCCGGCGCTGCCGACGAAGCAGGCGAGCAGGGCGACCAGCGCCGCTATGCCTATCTGGCCGATCCACGCGGATCGGACGAACCCTTTGCTGTTCAAACCGCTAAGCCCTCTCTTTCCATCGCCTGCGGAGTTAGCTGACGGGCTCGCGCTGAAAGAGTCGCGCTACGGACGGTTTCGTCCGATTCGCCCCTGAGACCTGCATGGCCTCTTCGGTTCCTCCGCTCCCGCACAGTGGCCTGCACAGGATTCGGCTATTGCTCGGGCGGCAGTATAGGCGACCGTCCGGAGACCCCCGCAGGCCGCGATGCGGCTATCATCCCCCGGCCGCGTGGGAAGGACCGCGCGGTTTTTGCGCGATGAAGACCTTTGTAGCCACTCCAGCCAACCGCCAGCGCGACTGGTACGTCGTCGACGCCGAGGGTAAGACCCTGGGCCGTCTCGCGACCCAGATCGCCGACGCGCTGCGCGGCAAGCGCAAGCCGGAGTACACGCCGCACATCGACACCGGCGACTTCATCGTCGTCATCAACGCGGAGAAGATCCGCGTCACCGGCGACAAGCTGGCGCAGAAGACCTACTACCGCCACAGTGGCTACCCCGGTGGGATCAAGTCCCGCACGCTCGGCGAGATGCTCGAGCGCAAGCCCGAGGAAGTGATCCGCAAGGCCGTCAAGGGGATGCTGCCGCGCAACCGCCTCGCCCGCCAGCAGCTGACCAAGCTGAAGGTGTACGCCGGGCCGGATCATCCGCATGCGGCGCAGCAGCCGAAAACTATGGAGACGAACTGAACTTGATGGACGACGAGCAGAAAACGCCCGAGCAGGACGAAACTCCCCAGGACGAGGCGCCTGAGGCCGCGGCTCCTGTCTCCGATTCCGAGGAGCCGGTTGCCGAGGAGCAGCCGTCCGAGGAGGTCGTCGAGGAGCCGGTGGCCGAAGAGGCGACCGAGGAGGCTCCTCCGGAGAAGGCTCCCGAGCCCAAGGCCGAGGAGAAGAAAAAGGACGTCATTCCCGGCGCTGACCTGGAGCCGATCCTGGTTGAGCCCGAGGGGCCTGAACTCAGCGCTGAAGAGAAAGCTCGGCTGGAAGCTGAGGAAGAGGAGAAAGCTCGTCGTGAGGCGGAGCTTGCCGCCGCCCAGGAGACCGACGCCGCCGCCAGCCGCGCGCCGGCGAAAATGGAGAAAGGCGCCCGCTTCCTCGCCACCGGCAAACGCAAGAGCGCGATCGCCCGCGTCACCGTGATGCCGGGCAACGGCAAGATCGAGGTCAACAAGCGCAGCCTCGAGGAGTTCTTCCCGCGGCCGCTGCACCAGACGATGGCCAAGCAGCCACTCGCCGTCTCCGGCTACGAGGGCAACGTCGACGTTCGCGTCCGAGTCCACGGCGGCGGGATCAGCGGCCAGGCCGGCGCGGTCCGCCACGGGATCGCCCGGGCGCTGACCGAGATCGACTCCGAGCTTCGCGGCGACCTCAAGCGCAGGGGCTTCCTCACCCGCGACGCCCGCGTCAAGGAGCGCCGCAAGGCCGGGCTTAAGAAGGCCCGTAAGCGGCCGCAGTTCAGCAAGCGCTGACGGGAGCGGGTTGACGACCGCGCGCAAGCTCTTCGGCACCGACGGGGTCCGGGGAGAGGCTGGCACCTTCCTTACCGCCGAGCTGGCGACGGCCCTGGGCCGCGCCACCACCGCTTCCCTCGAAGCCGAGCGGCCGCAGGTCCTGATCGTCCGCGACACCCGCGAGTCCGGCCCGATGCTGGAGGCGGCGCTGGCCGCCGGCATCGCCGCGGCCGGCGGGGACGCGCTGCTGGGCGGCGTCCTGCCGACCCCGGCGGCGGCGATCCTCGTCAAGCGCCTCGGGCTCGACCTCGCCGCCGTCGTCTCCGCCTCCCACAACCCCTTCCATGACAACGGGATCAAGTTCTTCGACGGCCAGGGCGTCAAGCTCGCCGACGAGGTCGAGGCCGAGATCGAGGCGCTGATCGAGGAGGCGCCGGCGGCCGAGCGGGCCGGCCACGTGCGCGAGCTGAACGGCGGCCTCGAGGACTACCTGCGCGAGCTCTCCTCCGCCTTCCCGCTCGACCTCGCCGGGCGCAAGGTCGTCCTCGACTGCGCCAACGGCGCCACCTACCGCGCCGCGCCGGCGATCTTCGAGCGGCTCGGCGCCGAGGTCGAGACGATCGGGGTCGATCCCGACGGGCGCAACATCAACGCCGGCTGCGGCTCGACTCATATGGAGAGCCTCTCCGAGCGGGTCGCCGCCTCCGAGGCCGAGATCGGGTTCGCCTTCGACGGCGACGGCGACCGGGTCCTCGCGGTCGATGCCTCCGGCCGGGTCCACGACGGCGACGAGCTGATCGCCCTCACCGCCCGCGGGATGGCGGCGCGGGGGGAGCTCGACGGCGGCGTCGTCGTCACCGTGATGAGCAACTTCGGCTTCCACCAGGCGATGGAGGAGGCGGGGATCGAGGTGGCCGTGACCCAGGTCGGCGACCGCTACGTGATCGACGAGATGCAGCGCCGCGAGTGGCTGCTCGGCGGCGAGCAGTCGGGCCACATCATCGCCTCCGACTTCGTCTCCACCGGCGACGGGATCGCCGCGGCGCTGATGACGATGCGCGAGCTGGGCGGTGCCCGGCTCGAGGACGCGGTGCCGATGGCGAAGCTGCCCCAGGTCCTGATCAACGTCAAGGTCGCCGACCGCGAGGCGATCAAGGACGCCGCCGCCGTCTGGAAAGCGGTCGAGGGCGAGAGCGAGAGCCTCGAGGGACGCGGCCGCGTCCTCCTGCGCCCCTCCGGGACCGAGCCGCTGGTCCGGGTGATGGTCGAGGCGCCGACCGACGAGGAGGCCGAGACGGTCGCCGAGCGGCTGGCCGCACTCGTTCGGTCAGAGCTGGGCTGATCCGGGCCCCAGCGGGTCCCGCCCTCTACCCTTACTCGCCTTCATGTGCGGCATCGTCGGATACGTGGGCGCCAGGCCCTGCGAGGAGTTGCTCCTCTCCGGTCTGGAAAAGCTCGAATACCGGGGCTATGACTCGGCCGGACTCTCCGTGCTCGCCGACGGCGAGGTCGAGAGCGTGCACGCGGTCGGCAACCTCGCCAACCTGCGGGCCGCGGTCGACGCCCGCGCCAACAACGGGGCCGGGGCGCTGCCGCCCTCGGCGACCGGGATCGCCCACACCCGCTGGGCGACCCACGGCCGGGTCACCGAGGAGAACGCCCACCCCCACGACGACAGCTCCGGCCAGGTCCACATCGTCCTCAACGGGATCGTCGAGAACCACACCGAGCTGCGCCGCCGCCTGCAGGAGGAAGGGCAGGACTTCACCTCCGAGACCGATGCCGAGGTCGTCGCCCACCTGATCGCCCGCCACTACGACGGCGACCTCGCCGCCGCGGTCCGCGCCGCCTACGCCGACCTGCGCGGCCACTACGCCTTCGTCGCCATGCACGCGGATGAGCCGCAGCGCCTGCTCGGCGCCCGCAAGGAGTGCCCGCTGGTCGCCGGCGTCGGCGAGGGGGAGACCTTCCTCGCCTCGGCGATCCCCGCCTTCCTCGCCGACACCCGCACCGCGATGGCGATCGAGAACGGCGAGATCGTCGAAATCGAAGCCGGCGAGGTGCGCGTCACCGACCTCGAGGGCAACCCCGTCGCGCGGGAGACCGAAGAGGTCACCTGGGACGCCGACGCCGCCGAGAAGGGCGGCTACGAGACCTTCATGCTGAAGGAGATCCACGAACAGGCCGACGCGGTCGCCGAGACGATCACCGACCGGCTGCCCGGCGACGACGGGGTCGACCTCTCCGACGTCGAGCTCTCCGACGAGCTGCTGCGCGGGGTGCGGCGGATTGTGATCGTCGCCTGCGGCACCTCCTATCACGCCGGTCTGGTCGGCCGTTACGCGATCGAGGAGTGGGCGCGGGTGCCGGTCGAGATGGACGTCGCCTCCGAGTACCGCTACCGCAACCCGGTGGTCGGCACCGACGACCTGGTGATCGGGATGACCCAGTCGGGGGAGACCGCCGACACCCTGGCGGCGATGCGCCTCGCCCGCGAGGCCGGGGCAAAGGTGCTGGCGATCACCAACATCATGGGCAGCCAGGCGACCCGCGACGCCGACGCGGTCCTCTACATCCGCGCCGGGATGGAGATCAGCGTCGCCGCGACCAAGACCTTCGTCGCCCAGGTGGCGGCGATGTACCTGCTGGGGCTGCGGCTGGCCGAGCTGCGGGGGACGCTGCCGCCGGAGCGGATCACCGAGCTGGTCGCCGAGCTGAAGGCGCTGCCCTCGAAGATGGAGGAGACGCTGACGGCGACCGAAGGGATCGTGACGGAGGTCGCCGGGCGCCACGCGGACCAGGAGTTCTTCCTCTACCTGGGACGCCACATCGGCCTTCCGGTCTGTCTCGAGGGGGCGCTGAAGCTGAAGGAGATCAGCTACATCCCGACCGACGCCTACGCCGCCGGCGAGATGAAGCACGGCCCGATCGCCCTGCTCGACGAGTCGACGCCGGTGATCTGCGTTGCCACCGACAGCCCGATCCTGGAGAAAGTCCTCTCCAACGTCGAGGAGGTGCGCGCCCGCGGGGCGCAGACGATCGGGATCGCCACCGCGGGCAGCGGCCGGGTGGCCGAGGTCACCGAGGAGACGATCGAGGTCGCCGCCAGCGACTGGATCCTGCAGCCGATCCTGGCGATCCTGCCGCTGCAGCTGCTCGCCTACGACATTGCCCGCAAGCGCGGACTCAACGTCGACCAGCCGCGCAACCTGGCCAAGACCGTCACCGTCGAGTGACAAATCGTCCGGTCCGCGCCCGGTCGGCTGAAGTTGTCCAAAGCGCCAGCTAGAGTGCCCGCCTCCGTGAAGCTCCGTCTCGTCCTCCCAGTCCTTCTCGCGGCCCTCGCTGCGCTCTTGGTCGCCGGCTGCGGTGGCGGCAGCGACAGCGGCGGCAGCGGTACCGACCCGGCCAGCGTCGCCCCCGCGAGGGCGCCGCTCTTCATCGACTACACCGTGCGGCCGGAAGGCGAAACGAAGGAAAACATCGACGCCCTGGCCAAGGAAATCGCCGGGGTCGACAACCTCGGCGAACTGATCGTCGAAGAACTCGAAAACTCCGCCAACGACGAAGGCGAAGAACTCGACTTCGAAAAGGAAGTCGAACCGTGGCTCGGCGATCGCGGCGGGATCTTCCTGCAGGAATTCGAAGACGAAGACTTCGAAGGCTATGGCGTCGCCTTCCAGACCGACGACGAAGGGGCGTCAAAGGACTTCATCGACGAGCAGCTCGCCTCGGAGGACGAAGTGCCGGAGGAAGGCTCCTACGAAGGCGTGGACTTCAACGTCGAAGCCGACGACGGCACCACGATCGGCGTCTTCGACGGCCTCGTCGTGATCGCCGAAGACGAAGACATCTTCAAAACGATGGTCGATGCCTCGAATGGCGAAAACCTCGGCGGCGAAGCCAACTACACCGACGCCGTCGCCAACGTCCCCGGCGAGAGCGCCGCCAACGTCTACGTCGACATCGGCACCCTGATCGAAGAATCGGGCGGCGAGATCGACTCCGAAACCGAAACCTTCCTCGACAGCGCCGGGATCGAACCGAAGGAAGCGACCGCGGTCGCCAGCCTCGTCCCCGGCTCCAAGCAGGTCGAGGTCGACCTCAGCTCCGATCTCAGCGGCGACAACCCGCCCTCGGGCGACGCCTCCGAGCTGCTTGGGTCGCTGCCCGCCACCTCGGTCGCGGCTCTGGCCTCGGACGAATTCGGCAAGCGCTTCGACGAAGCGATCGACCGGATCGACAAGGAAGGGATCCCGAGCGAGGGAATCGAACCGAACCAGCTGAAGAAGGGCTTGAAGGAGGCCGGCATCGACCTCGAATCGATCGCCTCCTCGATCGGCGACGTCGGCGTCTACGTGACCGGCAACAGCG
Source organism: Solirubrobacterales bacterium (assembly GCA_035473555.1). Classification (GTDB taxonomy): domain Bacteria; phylum Actinomycetota; class Thermoleophilia; order Solirubrobacterales; family 70-9; genus VAYN01. Next base: position 33,575 of record DATIOC010000007.1, on the reverse strand, counting down.
AAAAGACCCTCGGCGGCGCGATGGTGCTCGAAAGCGACAGCGCCAAGGAAGCGACGGCCACGGTCTCCAACATCGGCCTCCTCCTGCGCTCGACCGGGACCCCCGGCGTCACCAAGATCAGCGAAGGCGCGAGCGGCTTCTCCGTCCGCAGCCCGGAACTCGGCCGCCAGCCGGTGGTCGTCGTCGCCAAGGACAGCAAGATCGCGATCGGCTACGGCCTTGCGCCGACCCTCTCCAGCTTCCAGGAAGCGAACAAGACCCTCTCCGACGCGCCCGCCTACCAGGACGCGCTGGCCTCCCTCGGGGACACCCCGATCACGATGTTCGTCGACGGGCCCTCCGCTCTGAATCTCGCGACGGCGCTGGTCCCGTCGGGCGAAGAATGCTTCGAAGAAGCCAAGCCCTACCTGCAGAAGATCGAATACCTGGCGCTGGGCTCCGAAGCATCTGATGGTTTGGCCACCGCCAAGCTGATCGTCGGCCTCAAGTAGCGCTTTCGTAGGGCAGGCGTCGGTGGGTGGTCCCTGGGAGCACCTCCGCCGAGTGGAGCGGGGATTGGCTGACGCCTCGGGCGCTAACGGCTCGGCTCCATGCTGAGTACCCAGGGACCACCCACCGACGCCCGCCTCGATGCGCTGGTTGAGCCCTTAGGCTGAGGTCCTATGGAGTCTTGGCTGGAGCCGCTGTACGACGCTGAGGGGATGCGGGGGGTTGATCGGTGGGCTATTGAGGAGGTTGGGGTTCCTTCGCTGGAGTTGATGGAGGCTGCTGGTAGGGCTGTGGCTGAGGCGGTGGCTGAGCTGGCTCCCGAGGGGCCTGTGCGGGTTGTTTGTGGGAAGGGGAACAACGGGGGGGATGGGTTCGTGGCGGCTCGGCTGCTGCGGGAGATGGGGTTTGAGGTTGAGGCACTTTTGCTCTGGCCCGGGGAGGAGCTGCGGGGGGATGCGAAGGTCAACTACGAGCGGTTTGGGGGGGAGGTGCTCGATGGCGATCCGACGGATCGGCTGGCCGGCTCGGGGGCGATCGTCGATGCGATCTTCGGCACCGGGTTCGAAGGCGCTCCGCGGGAGCCCGCCGCGGGCGCGATCCGGGCGATCAACGGCGCTGGCGTGCCGGTCGTCTCCTGCGACATCGCCTCCGGGGTGGACGCCTCGAGCGGGGAGGTGGCCGGCGAAGCGGTGGAGGCCGACGTCACCGTCAGCTTCCATGCCGCCAAGCTCGGCCAGCGGGTCGCGCCCGGCAAGGGCTGCACCGGGGAGTTGCGGGTCGCTCCGATCGGGATCCCCGGTGGGGCGCCTGGGGAGGCGGTCGCGGGTGAGATCGATCCGGCGGTGCTGGCCCTGGCGCCTCGCCGCGGGCCGCGCTCGACCAAGTTCAGCTCCGGTCAGGTGGCGATCGCCGGCGGTTCCCGGGGGTTGACCGGGGCGGTGCGGATGACCTCGCTGGCGGCGATCCGGGCCGGTGCCGGCTACGCCACCGTCGCCGTCCCGGCGGACCTGGAGATGGTCTTCGAGCTCGCCCAGCCCGAGGTGATGTCGGTCGGCTGCCCCGGCGGCGACGGCTGCCTGGTTCCGGCCTCCGAAAAGGCGCTGCTGCGCACCTTCGAGCGGGCGGCGGCCGGGGTCCTCGGGCCCGGTCTCGGCAAGGACCCCGGTTCCTTCGAGCTGGCGCGCGCGGTCGCCGGCAGAATCGAGGCGCCGCTGCTGATCGACGCCGACGGGCTGAACGCCTTCGCCGGGGGCCTCGGCGAGCTCCGCGGCCGCACCGCACCGACGATCCTCACCCCGCACGCCGGCGAGCTCGGCCGCCTGCTGGAGCGCGATTCGGCGGAGGTCGAGGCACACCGCGTCGCCTGCGCGCGGGAGGCGGCGACCGAGGCCGGCGCCGTCGTCGTCCTCAAGGGCGACGACACGATCGTCACCGACGGCACCCGCCTCGCGGTCAATGTGATCTCGGCGCCGGCGCTCGCCACCGCCGGCAGCGGCGACGTCCTCTCCGGCCTCACCGCCGCCATGCTCGCGCGCGGCCTCGAGCCCTTCGCCGCCGCCTGCGCCGCGGTCGTCGCCCACGCCCGCGCCGGGATCGACGCCGCCGCGCGGGTCGGCGCGGCGGAGTCGGTGATCGCGACCGACGTGGTCGACTCGATCCCCGCGGGGATACGTCCCGACGGGCCGGTCGAATAACCTCGCGCCCATGAAGACCGCCGGAGAGATCATGGCCAGCGACGGGCCCAGCGTCCATCCCAGCGACGACGCCCGCACCGCGATCGACCTGCTCTCGAAGTCGGATCTCGGCGCGATTCCGGTGGTCGACAACGACAACAAGCTCGTCGGGATCGTCAGCGAGTCCGACCTCATCCTCAGCGAGGAGGAGTCGGACCTGCACCTGCCGCACTACCTCAACATCATGGGCGGGATCGTCTTCGTCGGCTCGATGAAGGGGTTCGAGGAGCGGCTCGAGAAAGCGTTCGCCACCGAGGTCTCCGAGCTGATGACCGCGGACCCGATCGTCGCCCACGACTACGAGTCGGCGGACCGGGTGGCGAAGAAAATCGCCGACAAGCACCACAATCACCTGCCGGTCGTGGACGGCGACGGCTACCTGGTCGGCATGGTCACCAGGGCAGACGCGCTCGCCGCCTTGGTCGCAGAGCCGGAGTAATCGTGGAGCGGGCGGTCGCCCGGATCGATTCTGCGGCCGTGCGCGCTAACTGCGAACGGCTGAAGGCGGAGCTGGGCGACGGGGCGGAGCTCTGCGCGGTCGTCAAGGCCGACGGCTACGGCCACGGCGCCAACATCTGCGCCGAGGCCGCCCTGGCGGGCGGCGCCACCCGGCTGGCGGTGGCGACGGCGGGCGAGGCCGAGCAGATCGGCCGGCGCCTCCAGCACGTGAAGCTGCTGACGATGGGCGCGCTGACCGAGGAGGAGGTCGACGCCGTGATTTCCGCGGGCTCGGAGCTGGCGCTTTGGCGGGAGGACTTCCGGCGCGTCGTCGCGGCGCGGGCGCGGGCCCACGGGCACCGGGCGCGCGTCCACGTCAAGTACGACACCGGGATGGGACGGCTGGGGAACCCCGACCCCGGCGAGGTGCTGGAGCTGTGCCGGGCCTGCGCCGAGGACTCGAACCTCGAGCTGGCCGGGATCTGGACCCACCTCGCAACCGCCGACGAACCCGACTCCACTTACTTCGACGAGCAGCTCGACCGCTTCGACGAGGTCGCCGCCGCGGTCAAGGCCGAGCACCCGGGCGTGATCGCCCATGCCGCCAACAGCGCCGCCGTCCTCCGCGACAAGCGCTCCCACCACGACATGGCCCGCTGCGGGGTCGCCGTCTACGGCCTCGACCCCTTCCAGGAGGACCCGGCGGAGCACAGGCTGCGGCCGGCGCTCTCGCTGCGCTCCTACGTCGCCGACGTCAAGCGCTTCCCGGCTGGCGCCAGCGCCGGTTACGGGCGCAAGTGGACCGCCCCCGCCGACACCTGGGTGGGGGTGATCCCGCTCGGCTACGGCGACGGCGTCCGCCGCGCCCTGACCAACAACGCCGAGGTCCTCGTCCGCGGCCGCCGGCAGCCGCTGGTCGGGACCGTCTCGATGGACAACATCATGATTGACCTCGGGCCGGAGACCGAGGTCGAGCCCGGCGACGAGGCGGTGCTGATCGGGCGGCAGGGGGAGGAGGAGATCCTCGCCGAGGAGCTCGCCCGCCGGCTGGAGACGATCAACTACGAGGTCACCTGCGCGATCTCGCCGCGGGTGCCGCGCCGGCCGGCTTGACCGAGGCGCTTTTGTATCCCCATGGTTGACAAAAGCGCCTTTCACCTCGATGGGGCGCCGGTCGTGGTGGCTGTCCGCGATGCGCTCGGAAGCGCTGACGGCGTTTGGGTCGTCGGCGGCGCCGTGCGCGATGCTGCCCTCGGCCGCGAGGTCACCGACCTCGACCTCGCGGTCGCTGGCGATCCCGGAGCGGCGGCAAAGGCGATCGGCACCGCTCTAGGCGAGCATGCCTTCGAGCTCTCGGCCGAGTTCGGCACCTGGCGGGTCGTCGCCCGCGGGCGCGGCTGGCAGATCGACCTCACCGCCCTGCGCGGCGAGACGATCGAGGCCGACCTGGCCGAGCGCGATTTCACGATCGGCGCGGTCGCGGTGCCGCTGCCTGGCGGGGAGCCGATCGACCCCTACGCGGGCCTCACCGACCTGGCCGAGAAGCGCCTCCGCGCCGTCGGCGAGGGGAGCTTCCTCGGCGACCCGCTGCGCCTGCTGCGGGCGCCGCGCCTGGCGGCCGAGCTCGGCCTCGAGATCGACGAGCGCACCGTCGCCCTGGCCCGGGCCGCTGCCGGGCGCGCCGCCGAGCCGGCCGGCGAGCGCCAGCTGGCGGAGCTGCGCCAGCTGGTCGGCGGCCCCGACCCGCTCCGCGGGCTGCGCCTGCTCGGCGAGCTCGGGATCACGCCCGTCGTCCTGCCCGAGCTGGAGACGCTGCGCGGGGTCGAGCAGGGCCCGAACCACCACCTCGACGTCTACGACCACACGATCGCCGTGCTTGAGCACACGCTCGAAGTCGAGAGCGACCTCGAGCGCTTCGCCGGCGAGCGCGCCGCCGAGGTCGCCGCGCTGCTCGAGGAGCCGCTCGCCGACGAGGCGACCCGCCGCACGGCGCTCCGCTTCGGCGCCCTCTTCCACGACATCGCCAAGCCGGAGACGAAGGCGGAATTCAACGGCTTCGTCGGCTTCAAGGGCCACGACGAGGTCGGAGCCGAGACGATCGGCTCGATCTGCGGCCGCCTGCGCGCCAGCCGCAAGCTCACCCAGCACCTGCAGGGGATGGCGCGGCACCACCTCCGGCTCGGCTTCCTGATCCCGGAGATGCCGCTGCCGCCGCGCCGGGTCCACGCCTATCTGCGCGCCACCGACCCGGTCACCGTCGACGTCACCCTGCTGACCGTCGCCGACCGCCTCTCGGCCCGTGGCAATGGGCCGATCGCCAGCCCGGAGATGGTCGCCGCCCACCTCGCCCTGGCGCGGGAGATGATCGCCGCCGGGCTCGACTGGCGCCGGCAGGGCCCGCCGCAGCCGCTCCTGCGCGGGGACGAGATCGCCGCCGAGCTGGGGATCGAGCCGGGGCCCGAGCTGGGCTCTGCCCTCGCCGAGCTCGAGGCCGCGCAATATGCGGGGGAAGTCACTGACCGCATAGGGGCGCTCGAACACCTGCGCCGTTAGATACGCTCCGCGCGCATGGCCAAAGAGGAAAAGATCGAAATGGAGGGGGAGATCACCGAGGCTCTCCCCAACACCATGTTCCGGGTCAAACTGGACAACGGTCACGACGTGCTCGGCCACATCTCGGGAAAGATGCGCCGCCACTACATCCGCATTCTCCCCGGCGACCGCGTCAAGATCGAGCTTTCGCCCTACGACCTGGATCGCGGTCGAATTACTTACCGCTACAAATAGAGCGGTCTCAGAGCGGTTTCGGGTCCGCCAGCTCGGCGACGAGCGTGGACCAGGCGAAGTCCTTGGCGCCCAACCCTTTGCCGTTGCGCGGGTCGTAGTACTCCCGCAGCCCTTCACGGGCGACGGCGCCGATGACGCCGTCCGCCAGCCGCTTCGCCTCGGCCTCGTAGCCGAGGCGGCGCAGGCCGAGCCAGACCATCCAGGCCGAGTTGACCCAGGTCGGGCCGCGCCAGTAGCGGCGGATCGGGCCGCGGCCGCCGTCGGGTTCGTAGCCGCGCTCGCCAACCGCGACCGAGGGCGGCGCGACCGGGGTAAGGAACTCGCTCTCGCTGAGCAGGTGCTCCTCGACCAGCCGGCGGCCGATCTCCTCCGGCAGATCGGGCAGCGCCAGCGGCGCCAGGGAGGCCCAGGTCAGCGTCTGCGGCCGCAGCCCGCCCGGCTGCGCCTCGTCGAGGAAGAGCCCGCGCCGCTCGTCCCAGAGCCGGTCGACCAGCGCCGGCGTGGCCGAGGACCTGCCCACCGCCTGCAGCGAGAGCGACCAGAAGGTGTTGACGAGCGGTTCGCAGAGGACGGGACCGCCGGCGTCGCGTATCCGACGCGCGTTCCAGCCGAGCCGGCGGTTGCGGTGGACCAGCAGCGGGAAGCCGATCCGCCCGTTCGCCCGCCGGCCCCAGACCTCTTCGAACTTCGGCGAGGCGTCGAGCCCTGACTCGTCGGGCTGGACGATCCAGAGCAGCCCGTCGCCCTCGAGGTCACGGTTGCGCGCGAGCCAGTCCACGTGCCGGGCGATCCGCGGCTCCTCTTTCGGATCGCCGACGGCGATCCGCCAGGCCCAGGCCAGCAGCGGCGGCTGGATCGTCTCGGTCTGCTCTGCGCTGCGGCGGGCGACGTTGTAGAAGAGCAGCCGCAGCCAGGAGACGTGGCTGCGCCAGAAGATCGTGTGGCCGAGGAAGCCGTCGGGCCGCTGCGCCGCCAGCAGGCTCTCCAGCTCGGCCCGCGCCCGCGCCGGCTCGAAGCGGCGCCAGACGATCGCCGCGAAGCAGGAGTCCCAGTACCACTGCCAGGGGTAGCGGCCGGGGCTCGGCTCGGTGTAGCTGAAGCGCGTCCCGCCGCGGCTGCCTTCGACCCAGTTCTGCCGCAGGACCCGCTCGGCCTCGGTGAGGACGCTGCCGCCGAAGGGGGCGCTGCCGAAGGCGCTTTTAGACATTCGTGCGGCGCATCTCGCGCAGCGCCAGCGAGCCCAGGACCACCAGCAACCCCGCCAGGGCGACGATGCCCGGCCAGGTGTCGGCCCAGGTGACGCTGCCGACGAACCCCTGCCGCGCTGCTTCCAGCACATTGGTCATCGGGTTGACGTTGGCGACCTTCTCCAGCCAGGGCTGCAGCAGCGCCAGCGGCGCGTAGGCGGGGGTGAAGAGGATCAGCGCCATCGTCCCGGCCTGCATCAGCGGTGCCGCCGACTGGCTCCGGTAGCGGAGCGCCAGCATCGACCCCCAGCAGGCGGCGACCGCGGCCGTCGCCGCGACCATCAGGTAACAGATCGCCAAGCCGTCGAGGCCCGGCCATTCGGCGCCGATGACGAAGGCGATCGAGAGCACGAAGGTGGCCGGGATCAGCGCCCGGGCGCTCGCCGCCAGCACGTTGCCGGCGAGCAGGACCCAGCGCGGGGCGGGGGAGACGAGCAGGCGGTCGACCCACCCCTGTTCGTAGTCGCGAGCCAGGTTGACTCCCGCCGCGGCGCCGGTGAAGCCGGCCCCCTGCAGCATGCTGACGGGGACGATGAAGCTCTCGTACGAGCCGGTTTCGAACCCCTGCAGCTGGGTCAGGGCGCCGAAGACGCCGTTCAGGCCGAGGAAGAAGATCGTCGGCGCCAGCACCCCGGGGATCGCCGCCCCCGGCACCCGCACCAGCTCGTTCTTCGCCCGCGCCATCAGGGCACCGATCGTCGCCAGGTTGGTGCGCCATGCCGGCGTAGCCGGCGCTGTCCCCAGCGTTTTTTCCGCGACCTCCATCAGCCCACCCGCAGCCGGTGCTTGAGGGCACGCGAACTCAGCACCAGCCCGAGGACGATGATCCCGGCGATCGCCGCCACTGCCTCCAGGGTCACGGTGGCGTCGATCCCGGAGATGATCGGTTCCCGCACCCCTTCGACGATGAAGCTCAGCGGGTTGTACTGGGCGATCGTCTTCGCCGGCTCGATCATCAGTTCCTGGGGGAAGAAGGCCGAGGAGAGGAAGAGGACGACGAGGACGAGCGGGAAGAGCCCTTGGACGACGCTGGCGCTGCCGGTGCGCAGGGCGATCGCCGCCCCGATCCCGCCGACCGCCAGGGCCGAGGCCGTGACCAGGAGAATCGCCAGCAGCGCGCCCGGCACGCCGCCCTCGATCTCGGCGCCGAAGATAAGCCCGATCGCCAGGAACCAGAGCGAGCCGAAGAGGCCCAGCGCCGCCGTCCCCGCCAGCCGCCCGAGGACGATCGCAAAGCGCGGGATCGGGGCCGTGAAGAGGCGGTCGGTGAAGCCCATCTCGATGTCGACCGCGAAGGCGATGCCGCCGCTGTTGCCGGCCAGCATCATCGACTGCATCATCGCCCCGGCGAGCATGAACTGGAGGAAGCTCTGAACCGGCGGGAAGCCGGGCAGTTCGATGCTGGCGCCGGCGCCGCCGGTCTGGATCGCCAGCAGCAGGGTGGGGAAGACGACGATCGGCGCCAGCAGCTGCGGCCGGCGGAAGGTCTGGCGGATCGAGCGCGCGCCCAGCGCCCGCACCACTCTCGCGCTCGCCGCCAGGTCGCTCACGCCGGCACCGGCTCCTCGCCGCCGTCCTCGCTCTCCTCCTTTTCGAGGTGGTGGCCCGTCTTGTCAACGAAGACGTCGTCGAGGGTCGGGCGCACCAGCTCCAGCGACTCGACCGCGATCCCGGCCTCGTCGAGAGCACGGACGACGCGGGGGATGTCGGCGGCGCCGTTTTCGACCTCGACCAGGACGCGCTTGCCGTCCTTCGGCGGCAGCAGTCGCCCGATCTCGGCGCAGACGCGCTCGGCCTCGGCGACCTCGCCTTCGCTGATCAGCAGCTCGACGTGGGGGTCTCCGATTTCGTCCTTCAGCGACTCCGGGGTGCCCTCGGCGACGATCCGGCCGCGGTCGATGATCCCGACGTTGTCGGCGAGCTGGTCGGCCTCCTCGAGGTACTGGGTGGTGAGGAAGACGGTGGTCCCGTCTTCGTTCAGCGCCCGCACCTCCTCCCAGATCGTCTTACGGCTGACGGGATCTAGACCGGTGGTCGGCTCGTCGAGGAAGAGGACGCTCGGTTCGTGGACGAGGGCGGCGGCGAGGTCGAGGCGTCGCTTCATCCCGCCCGAGTAGGTGCCGACCCGGCGGTCGGCGGCGGCGGCGAGGTCGACCCGTTCCAGCAGCGCGTCGGCGCGCTCGCGCCCGGAGGCCGGCGGCAGGCCCTGGAGCGTCGCCTGCAGCCGGATCAGCTCGCGGCCGGTCATCAGCGGGTCGAGCGCCGCTTCCTGCAGGGCGACGCCGATCGAGGCCCGCACCCGGCGCGCGTCGGCGACCACGTCGTAGCCGGCGACGCTGGCGGACCCACCGGTCGGCAGCAGCAGCGTCGTCAGCATCCGCACCGTCGTCGTCTTGCCGGCGCCGTTGGGGCCGAGGAAGCCGTAGATCTCGCCCTCCGCGACCGTCAGGTCGATGCCCTGGACGGCGAGGACGTCGCCGAAGGCGCGCTCGAGGCCCGCGACCGTGATCGCCTGCACGCTAGGCCTCCAGCGGCTCGGCGCCGAGCGCGGGCGGGACCGCCTCGACCCAGCGGCGACCGTTGGCGCGCTCGATTGCCTCGGCGGCGTCGAGCAGCAGCTCGTCACGCCCCCAGGCGGCTTGAAGCTGCAGGGCGACCGGCAGCCCCTCGGAGGAGCCGACCGGGACGCTGATCGCCGGAATGCCGGTGAGGTTGGCGAGGGCGCCGCCGCGGACGTTTGCTTCGTCGGCGGTGAGCCAGCCGCTCGGCAGCTCGACCATCGGCGCCTCCAGTGGCGGCGCCACGGCCGGGGCGGTCGGGCAGGCGAGCACGTCGACCTCCTCGAAGATCCTGGCCAGCGTCTGGCGCGCCATCGTCCGCACCCGCCCCGCCTTGATCGTCGCGATCGCCGGCACCAGCAGGCGGTACTTGAGCAGGCCGCGGCCGAGCGGGCTCAGCTCCGGGTCGAGGTGGTTGAGCCGCTCGGGGGTGATGCCGCCGAGGCTCTCGCTGTTGGCGATCAGGACCGTCGCCAGCGTCGCCGCGGCGAGTTCGGGCAGCTCGATCTGCCGCACCTCACCGCCGGTCTGCGCCCGCAGGTCCTCGATCGCGGCCTCGCAGGCCTCGCGCACGCCCGGCGCGACGTCCTCGGAGACCTCGCCGGCGATGACGCCGATCCGCAGCCCCTGCGGCTCCCCCGCGGCCAGCTCTTCGCCGAAGAGGACCGAGTCGAGCGCCCGGCAGTCGGCGGCGTCGGCGCAGAGGGCGCCGGAGACGATCGTGGTCGAGATCTCGGCCATGTGGTGGCCGGCCATCGCCGAGCGTCCGAAGGTCGGCTTCAGGCCGGTGAGGCCGCAGTAGGCGGCCGGGTAGCGGATCGAGCCGACCCCGTCGGCGCCGACCGCGCCGGTTACGAGGCGCGCGGCGACGGAGGCGGCGGGGCCGCTGGAGGAGCCGCCCGGGCAGCGGTCGGTCTTCCACGGGTTGTGGGCCGGGCCGTAGACGGAGACGTTGCCCGTGCTGCTGGCGCCGAGCTCGTGCATGTTGCCGACGCCGACGATCACCGCGCCGGCGTCGCGTAGGGCGCGGTAGGGGCCGGACTCGCCCGGCGCCGCCGGCGCCAGCATCTCGGCGGCGCCGAACCGCTGCGCCCGCCAGGGCAGCGGCCACTCGTCCTTGATCACGATCGGGACCCCGTGGAGCGGTCCGCGGGGCGCATTCGCGAGCATCTCGCGCGAGCGCTCGGGGAAGGTCTCGACGACGGCGTTGAGGGCCGGACTGCGCTCCTCGATCCGGCCCAGGGTCGCCTCGAGCAGCTCGGCCGGGTCGAGCTCGCCGGCGGCGATCGCCGCCGCCTGGCCGCGCAGCGTCAGGTCGAGGGCCTCGCTCATCGGCTCGGCGGCGCCTGCGAGAGGTCGGGGTCGCGCTCCAGCGGAACCTCGCTGGTGTCGAGGTCGAGCAGCTCGAGGATCGGCGGCCAGAGCGTCTGATGGGCGGCCCCGATCACCGCCAGCTCGATCTCGTCGGCCTCGATTCCGTAGGCGGCGAGGGCCGCCGGAATGAACTCGTTCGTTTGCTCTGAGGCCTCCATTGCGCGCCGCGAACCCTACCTTGGCCTTTGGCCGGGATCGTGCAACAGCCTCACCAGCGCCGCATCCCGCCGCGGCGGAAGGCAAGATTGGCGCCGCAACTGGGTCCCAAGCCCGGTGTTTGCCTGATCGATGCCACACGCAGAAGCCAAATCCCCGTTCCGGCGCATCTGGGCCCTGGCCGCCGGCGCCTGCCTGCTCGCGGCGCTGGTCGCGGTCGCCGCCCCGCGCCAGGCCGACTCGGCGCCGCTGCGCGTCGTCATCCTCGGCCAGACCTCGGAAACGCCGCCCGCCTCCTGCCCCGGCAAAACCGTCAACAACGTCCCGGTCAGCGAATGCCGGGTCGAGGGACACATCACCGGCTTCCAGTCGATCGCCGACGGCGTCGCCCGTCCCTTCGAGGCGCCCTTCGAAGGCAAAGTCGTCGCCTGGTCGATCACCCTGGCTAAGCCCTCGGCGGCGGAAACGAAAACCACCACCGACGAGGTGGGCTTCTTCAACGACTTCTTCGGCGCTCCGTCCGAGGCCCGGATCGGGATCCTGCGCCCGGTCGAAGGCTCGAAGCCGCCGAAATACACCCTGGTGCGGCAGAGCCCGATCGAGGTCCTCAACCCCTACTTCGGCAGCACCCCCATCTTCGCCCTCGACCATCCGCTCACCGTCCTCAAAGGGCAGATCGTCGCCCTGACGGTCCCGACCTGGGCGCCGATGTTCGCCCTCAACCTCTCCGAAGAAAACACCTGGCGCGGCAGCCGCCTCCCCGAACACTGCATCTCCCGGGAAGACGTCCAGGGCGGCCACCCCCAGCAGGGCGTCGGCAAGATCAAGACCTACGGCTGCTACTACTCCAAAGCGCGGCTGCTCTACACCGCGACGCTCGTCAAGAAGCCGTAGCGGTTTAGCGCCACACTTTTTGCTTTCTGCGCGCCACGCGTGCGCTCACGCTCGGCAGCATCGGGGACGTGCCTGTCGTCGCTCTATTCCTGATCCTGCTGTTTGCGTCGGTCCTGCCGGAAGTTGAAGACCCCTTTCCCGACAAGATCGGCCTTAGCTTCGTCTTTGGAGGGGCGGGGTTAGGCGGCGTTATGGCTGGCGTCTTCTTTGCCGCCGCCACTCCCCAGAAGCGAGAGCGAGCTATGGCCATGGGTAATTTGGCCGGTTTTGCGCTCGCCGCGACCTACTACCTCATCGCGCTTTTCATTCAGGTAATCTAAAAAGCGTGAAACCTTTTGTCAGAGAAGAGACCTGGGACCGCTGGGGTCCGGTAGCGGCCGGGATTGCTGGAGGCACGATTGCCATCGCGGCTCAAACGTTCAGCGAACTGATCTATGTGGTCTTCCTGATTTTCCTCGCAGTCGAGTTCGCCAGGAAGCGGTGGCGGAGAACCGATGAGAGCGCTTCTAAAAAGCTTCCTGCCGCAGCCCGCAGTAGGGGCAATCGCTGACGTCCAGCCCGATGAGCTGGTCGCAGCGGCGGCAGGCGCGGAGGTTTTCCGGGCTGCGGGGCAGGGAGGAGTCCGAGGGGGCCAGGGGCAGGACCGTGGCGACCGGGGACATCTCCTCGCCGGTCTCGCGATCGACGTAGACCGAGCCGGGCTCGGCGTGGGCGAGGGCCTCGCGACCGGAGGCCGCGGCACGCATGCGGTAGAGCTGCTTCTCGTTCATCGCCGGGCAGGTTATTAGGTTGGGCGGCTCCGATGCGCGTTCTCATCTTCCACGGCTACATGCTGCGCGGTACCGGCAGCAACATCTACAACGTCAACCTGGCGCGGGCGCTGGCCCGGCTCGGGCACGAGGTGCACCTGCTCTGCCAGGACCGCGAGGTGCGGCTGGAGGGGGTCGAGATCCACAACCCGGACATCGGCGGCCTGCTGCCGGTCTACGTCAAAGATCCCTACGAGGGCTTCGAGGTCAAGACCTTCCCCGAGCTGAGCGAGGCCGAGCTCGCCCACTACATCGAGGCCAACGTCGCCGCGGTGCGCCAGGTCGCCGCCGAGGCGGGCGGCGTCGATCTCGCCCTCGCCAACCACCTGGTGATGGGCCCGGCGATCCTCGCCCGCGCCGGCGTCGCACCGTTTGCGGCCAAGATCCACGGCTCGGCGCTCGAGTACACGGTCAAGCCGCACCCGCGGTTCCTGTTCTACGCACGCGAGGGGATGGCGGCCGCCCGCGGGATCCTGATCGGCTCGGCCCACACGGCGGAATCCCTCTGGGCGACCCTGCCCGACGTCCCGGACCTGCGGGAGAAGTCGCGGCTCGGGCCGCCTGGGGTCGACGTCGAGGAGTTCCGGCCCGGCGGCGGACGCGAGGAGCTGGTCGCCTTCGTCGGCAAGCTGATCGTCTCGAAGGGCGTCGACCTCCTGCTCGCCGCCTGGCCGCTGGTGCGGGCGGCCGATCCCGGCGCCAGGCTCGAGGTCGCCGGCTTCGGCGCCTACGAGGACGGGCTGAAGCGGCTGCTGGCGGCGCTGGAGCGGGGGGACCTCGAGGACGCCCGCGAGGTCGCCCGGCTCGGCTGGGCGCTCGAGGGCGGGGAGGACAAGCCGCTCTCGATCCTCTCGGCCTTCCTCGCCGACCCCCCCGAGGGCTACGCCGAGATGGCCCGCGCCGCCGCCGGCTCGGTCGAGTTCGTCGGCCGCCTCGAGCACCACGAGGTCGCCTCCTTCTTTCCCCGCGCCGAGGCGATGGTGATGCCGAGCACCTTCCCCGAGGCCTTCGGGATGGTCGCCGTCGAGGCCGCCGCCTGCGGGACGCTGCCCGTCTCGGCGGGGCACTCGGGGATGCTCGAGGTCGCCCGGCAGCTGCAGGCGGAACTGCCCGAGGGGGTCGGCGCCCTGACCTCGTTCCCGGTCGAGGCCGGCGCGGTCGAGGCGATCGCGGCGCGCCTCGGCGGCTGGCTCTCGCTTCCGGAGACTGAGCGGGAGCGCGCCCGGGCGACCCTGGTGGAGACCGTCGCTCGGCTCTGGAGCTGGGAGGGAGTGGCCCGTGGCGTCCTCTCCGCGGCCTCTGGCGAACTCGATCGTTTACCGCGACCGGGGAGCTAGTGCGAAGCGTCACCTGGGGCCGCAAAGCCTCCCGCCGCCGCTTCAATAGAATGCCCGCCGCCCCAATGTACGGCCGCCTGCCCATAGTCAAGATGCTGCTGGTGACGATCGCCTCGACGGTGGTCATCTCCGCGGTGATGGTCTCCATCAACTGGGATGGCCAGCAAGCGTCTACGGCCGCGCCGAAGATCGATCACCTCCTCGACGTGATGATCGTCCTCTCCTCGTTCGTCTTCTCGCTGGTGATGGTGATGCTCTTCTACGCGCTTTGGAAATTCAAAGCGAAGCCGGGGGACGAATCCGACGGCGAGCCGATCCACGGCAACACCCGCCTGGAGATCGCCTGGACCCTGATCCCGACGATCATCGTCCTCTTCGCCGGCGGCTACAGCTGGAAGGTGCTCGACGAAATCGAAAACAAGAAGGACGGCGCCCTCACGGTCTCGGTCTTCTCCCAGCAGTACGCCTGGAGCTTCGCCTACCCGGGCAAGGAATACGCCTACAGCGAGGGTGAGCTGCACGTCCCGGTCAACCGCCAGGTCCAGTTCAAGATGCACGCGCTGGACGTGATCCACTCCTTCTGGGTCCCCGAGTGGCGGATCAAGAAAGACAACGTGCCGGGAATCACCACGAAGGCAATCGTCACCCCGGACAAGGTCGGGACCTACCAGCTGGTCTGCACCGAGCTCTGCGGCTTCGGCCACGCGACGATGCGGGCCAAGGTCGTCGTCGAGTCCCCGGCGAAGTTCAACGAATGGGTCGAAGGCCTCAAACAGAAACTGCCCGAACAGCTGATGGAAGTGGTCGAAGACACCACGACGGAGAACCCCCCGGCCCTGGACGCCGGCGGGGCATAATGAGAGAGAGCTGATGGTTGCCGCGATCAAGAGACCCGGCTGGTGGCGTGGCCTCCTCGGAGCCATCGCCTTCGGCGCCTTCGGCTTCGGCCTCGTAATCGCCCTGCGGGCGATCTCCGACCTTCCGCTCTACCAGACCGAACAGACCGGCTATCCGCATGTGATCGTGCCGGCGATCACGGCCCCGCTCGGCTTCCTGGCTGGCTTCGGCTGCTTCGACTACTGGCTCCGCTGGGCCGCCGGGATGCCGACGATCCCCGACGATCACTCCCAGCACGGCGCCAAGAGCTGGAAGGACTACTTCAAATTCAACACCGACCACAAGGTGATCGGTGTCCAGTACGTGGTCACGACCTTCATCTTCTTCTTCCTCGGTGGCCTGATGGCGATGCTGATCCGGGCCGAGCTCGCCCAGCCGGGCACCCAGATCGTCGAAGCGTCGACCTACAACAGCCTCTTCTCGACGCACGCGGTGCTGATGATCTTCGTCTTCGTGATCCCGGTCTTCGCCGGCCTCGCGAACTACGTCCTGCCGCTGATGATCGGCGCGCCGGACATGGCCTTCCCACGCCTCAACGCGCTCAGCTTCTGGATGCTGCCGCTGGCCGGGATCCTCTTCATCGGCAGTTTCCTCGCCCCCGGCGGCGCCTTCGACGCCGGCTGGACCGGCTACGCGCCGCTCTCCACCGGGGCGCCCTTGGGGCAGTCGTTCTTCAACCTCGGCGTCCAGTTCGCCGGCGCCTCCTCGATCGCGACGGCGCTGAACTTCCTGGTCACGATCATCACCATGCGTGCGCCCGGGATGACTTTCTGGCGGATGCCGCTGCTGGTCTGGGCGAACCTCTCGACCTCGCTGCTGGTGGTCGCTGCGACCCCGTTCATCGCGGGCGTCCAGTTCATGGTCCTCTTCGACCGCGCCCTGCACACCAACTTCTTCGACTACGCGGCCGGCGGCGACGTGATCAGCTACCAGCACATCTTCTGGTTCTACTCCCACCCGGCCGTCTACATCATGATGCTGCCCGGGTTCGGGATCGTCTCCGAGGTCATCTCGACCCATGCCCGCAAGCCGATCTTCGGCTACCGGCTGATGGCCCTGGCGCTGATCGGGATCGTCGTCCTCAGCTACTCGGTCTGGGCTCACCACATGTTCGTCGCCGGGATGTTCTCCTGGCTGCGGGTGCCGATGATGATCACCACCCTGCTGATCGCGGTGCCGACCGGGATCAAGATCTTCTCCTGGCTGGGCACGCTCTATTTCGGCAAGATCCACACCTATTCGACCTCGATGCTGTTCGCGCTCGCCTTCATCGTCACCTTCACGATCGGTGGGATCTCCGGCGTGATGCTCGGCATGGTGCCGATCGACATCCACGTCTCCGACACCTACTTCATCGTCGCCCACATCCACTTCGTCCTCTTCGGCGGCTCGGTCTTCACGATCTTCGCCGGCGTCTACCACTGGTTCCCGAAGATGACCGGGCGGATGTACGACGAGAAACTCGGCCGCGTCCACTTCTGGGGCACGCTGGTCGGCACCTGGGGCACCTTCATCCCGATGCACTGGGTGGGGATGGACGGGATGCCGCGACGCGTCGCCGACTACGCCGAGCAGTTCGGCAACTGGAACCTGCTGATCAGCGCCTTCGCCTTCATGCTCGGCGCCGTCCAGCTCGTCTTCGTCTACAACATGGTCGTCAGCTGGCGCTACGGCCCGAAGGCCGACGCCAACCCCTGGCGCGCCAACTCGATCGAGTGGCTGGTCTCCTCGCCGCCGCCGATCTTCAACTTCGACGAGATCCCGCGGGTCGTCGGCGGCCCCTACGAGTACGGGGTCCCCGGCGCGAAGCACGCGATCATGGCCGGCGAAGGCGCCGAGGTGCCCGCCGGCGAGAAAAGCGTCGTGGGTAGCAGCTCATGACCGAGAAAAGCGCTTCGCAGGCCGACGAGCGCAAGCCCCTGCTGGTCTTCCTCAACGAGGTGGCCGGCGGCCGCAAGCTGCTGCAGGCTGTGCGCGAGCGACAGGACAAGATTTCCGGCGTCGTCGTCGCGGCGCCCCAGAACCAGCCTTCCGTCGGCCAGCTGATCGACGCCAGCGAGGTCCGCGAGGCCGCCCGCGCCCGGGTCGAGGTGACGATGGCCGTGCTCGCCGAGTTCGGGATCGATTCGATCGGCGAGGTGATGGATCCGGAGCCTTCTCTGGCGCTGGACGACGCCGTCCGCGCCCACCGTCCCGGCGAGGTCCTGCTCTCCTGCCTGGCTGACACCCGTTTCGGCTTCATGCGCCGCGACCTGGTCGAGTGGGCGCGCGAGAAGGTCGAGCCCGAGGTGACGCTGACCCACATCCCGGTCCGGATCGATGACGACGCGATCCGCTGGGACCTCAACCACACCCTGGTCGTGGCGACCAAGACCGTCGCCGCCCCGGACCTGGTGGCCCGGATGAAAGACCGCGCCGGCATCCGCCCGCACCGCTTCACGATCATCTGCCCGCGGGCCGAGGACGTCAGCGAGGGGCAGGTGGTCCGCGACCTGGCCTCGACCCTGGCCGAGCTCTACCGCTCGGAGATCGACGCCACCGGGCAGCCGATGAGCCCCGACCCCTTCTACGCGGTGAAAAACGCGATCGAGCACTACCGGATCGACGACATCCTGATCTCCACCTTCGCCGGTGAGGGGTCGCAGTGGCTCGAGGACGACCTGATCGGCAGGGTCCGGGAGATCACCGAGAAGTCCGTCGAGCACATCGAGGTCGGCCGGCCCGCGGCAGCAGTCGCCGCCGCCGTCGCCGAGGGGGAGGCAAGCAGCTGATGGAGAGCGCATCGGTAGCCGTCGGCCAGGCCGAGCACCACCACCACGGTCCGCCCGAGGCCAACCAGAGCTCCCGGATCGACCGTCAGACGCTGGGGATCCTGCTCTTCATCGTCTCCGAGGTGATGCTCTTCGGAGCGTTCTTCGCCTCTTACTTCTTCCTCCGGGTCGTCGTCGACCCGCCGAGCTGGCCGCCGGAAGCGTACCCGCTGCCGGTCGGCGTGGCGGGGATGAACACCGCGATCTTGATCTCTTCCAGCTTCACGATCCACTACGCCCTGGAGTCGATCCGGCGCGGCAACCACAAGGGCCTCAAACTCGGCCTGGTCGCCACCTGGATGCTCGGCGCCACCTTCCTCTTCATCCAGATCAACGAGTACGTGCACATCGGCTTCAGCGCCCGCGACCTCTCCTTCGGCTCGATCTTCTACAGCCTCACGGGTCTGCACGGGGCCCACGTCTTCGTCGGCCTGATGCTGCTCACGTTCGCGACGATCCGCGCCTTCCGCGGCCACTTCGGCCCCAAAGCGGAGGACCACCTAGGTGTCGAGGTGCCAGGCATCTACTGGCACTTCGTCGACATCATGTGGATCATCGTGTACGTCACGGTATATATTCTCTAATCGAGTCGCTACAGAGCCGGCGCCCATGAAGATCAGCGAGGCGGCGGTTTTCAGATGGGTCGTGATCGTGGGGATCGCGGGGGCTCTGGTCGTTGGGGTGACCTTGCTGACGCGGCCTTTGGTGGGGGCGCTGCTGGGATTGGTGCTCGTGATCGCGGGGGGCGTCTATGCCTATCGCTGGGCGCGCGCGAGATATGGCTGAGTTGGCACAGAGAATTTACGTTGTACGACAAAAAGTTGCATTTGGCTCTGTAGGCTGCCAGTATGGAGACCATGGTCAGGGAGAACTGGACCGACGGGCGGCTCGACGACCTCAACGAGAAGGTCGACAAAGGCTTTGCCGACGTGGGGGAGGAGTTCAAAGATGTCGACAAGCGCTTCGACAAGCTCGAAGATCGGTTTGAAGCGATGCAGAAAGAAATGAACTTACGCTTCGAAGGTTTCCACAAGAGCCTGCTTCAGGCTCTTGTGGGGATGTTCGGTGTAGTGATTGCTGGTTTCGTCGGCATCGCGGGCCTAGTCATCGCCTTGGGTTGACGCGCTTACTCAGTTCGAGCACCGCCAGCGTCAGCGCGATCGGGACCGTGGCCGGGGTCTGGTCGACCCAGAAGAAGAGCAGGTCGAAGGCTGGGCAGATGATTGCTGCCAGCAGGGCCCCCCGCAACTGCAGGCGGCGGTCGGAGGCGAGCAGGGCGCCTAGGGTGGCGGCGATGAAGAGGTCACCGAAGCCCATCACCGCCGAGCCGAAGGAGGCGAACTGGAGGCGGGGGAGGTCGGCGGCCGGCGCCGCGGCGTTGAGGACGGAGTTCGGCTCTTGGAGGAGGTTCGTGCCGACCAGCCAGGCGTCGATCGCCGCCATCACGTAGATCCCCAGCTTCAGCCAGCGACCCGGGACCAGGCAGGCGACGAGCCAGCCGAGGGTGACGCAGGCCAGGGCCGAGAGGCAGAGGGCGGCCGTCTCGCCGCCGAGTGCCCCCTCGGCGGCCCAGGCGATCGCGAAGAGCGGCAGCGCCAGCAGCGCCAGCGCCGGCCGGGAGCCGTGGAGCAGCCAGGCGAGTGCCGCGGCGGCCAGGGGAGGGACGGCTACCAGCGCCAGATAGGTGAGGAAGCGGGCGCTGGCCGATTCGAGGGCGACCCCGGAGATGACGACGACGATCGAGAGCGGCAGCACCAGCGCCCACCAGTTGCTGCGCAGCCGCGCCAGCAGAACGGTGGACGGGGCTTTGGGGGCTGCGACGAGAAGCGCTTGGACCAGGCTGAGGACGACGATCGAGAGCCAGAAGGGGAGCAAGCGTCAGGCGCGCCCGGCGGCGGCCGGTGCGGCTTGCTCGGTCCCCGACCGCTCGGCTGGCGAGGTCTTGCCCCGGGGCTCGAGGCGGCCGGCGGCGGCCACGGTCCAGAGCATCGCCAGCCAGTTGCAGGTGGCGATCGCGACGTGGACCCAGACGATGCCCGCCGGCAGTTCCAGCCACCACTGCAGGCCGCCTATCGCGCCCTGTAGGGCCAGGAGGCCGATGACGAGGCTCAGGGGCCGCAGGGCGCGCGCGTCGGCCCCTGGGCGGCGCAGGAGGAGCCAGACGCCGATCGTGGCGAGGCCGTAGATCGTCGCAAGCAACGCGTGGCGCTGGACGACCCATTCCAGCGTCCCGGTCCCCTCGAAGTCGAAGCGGTGGACCAGCTGCCCTTCGTGGGCCCCGGCGTGGGGACCCGAGGCGGTGGCGATGGTCCCGGCCAGAATCGTCAGCTGCCCGAGCGGGATCAGCGCCCGCACCGCCCAGACGCTGAGGCGATCCCGCGAGCGCCGCCTCTCCCAGGGTTCGTAGCGCGAGCACCAGGCGAGGGCGAAGGCCGCGTCGAGCAGCATCATCGAGAGAATGAAGTGGGACATCACCAGCCCCGGAGCGAGGTGGTACTTGACGACCAGAGCGCCGAGGATCGCCTGGCCGATGACGCCGAGGGGCAGCAGGGCGCCGAACAGCGCCAGGTGCCAGCGGTACGGGCGCCGGAAGAAGGCGAGGATGCTGGCGGCGATCACCGCGAAGCCGACGAACCCGGTCAGCAGCCGGTTGCCGTACTCGATCACCGCGTGCGATTCCAGCGGGGGCGTGCTGCCGCCGTAGCATTTGGGCCAGTCGGGGCAGCCGAGGCCGGAGCCGGTGAGGCGCACCGCGGCGCCGGTGAGCACGATCAGCGAGAGAGCCGCCAGGGCGACGAGGGTGACCTGGGCGTAGCGGTGGGGAGAGATCTCGAGGCGGCTTGTGAGGCGTTCCCGCATCTATCCGCAATGATCGCAGCGGCCGCGCGGCCGCTGCCGCTCAGCCTTTGGATTTCCCGCCGGAAGGCGAGCTTTCGAGCAGGTACTGGACGAGGTCTTCGATTTCTTTGGGGGTAAGCGTTTCGCCGAAGTTCTGCGGCATCACGTTCGGCGGGTAGCCCTTGGCGATCTGGGCGTTGGGTTCGACGATCGACTCTTCGACCATCGCATCCGTCTGCCCGGGCAGCACTTCGTCGAGATCCGGTCCGGTGACACCGCCAGAGTTGGCGGCGGCGAAGGTGTGGCAGTTGCCGCAGCCGTTGTTGGCGAAGACCTGGGCGCCGGGACCGCCAGGGACCATCGGCGGGGCGGCGCCGGGGACGCCGGCCCATTCGCCGACGTAGGCGGCGACGTCGTCGAGGTCCTGGCCGGTGACGATGTCGGCCGGCATCGAGACGGCGGAGTTGCCGTTGTTGGGGCGCGGGTACTCGACCTGGGCTTTGACGACGCCCTCGATCGTGTCCGAGTCGTTCCCTTCTTCGCGCGCCGCGGCGAAGGCGTCATCGAGGTTGGGTCCGACCTGGGCGGTGCTCCCGGCCTGCGCCAGCGTGTGGCAGGTGCCGCACTTGACCCGGAAGAGTTCGCGGCCCCGCTGCGGGTCGGCGTCAGTCGTGCCGCAGCCCGAGGCGGCCACCACGAGGGCGGCCAGGGCCACGAGGGCGAGCAGCGGAGAGATGAGTTTCGAAATGCGGGCCATGGGGTGTAATGCGGGGCGGAGTCTATATGTCGAGGCTGCCGGGAAGCGTGCCGTCAGGCACGGTCGGCCGGTAGTCTTTGAGGCGATTCGCACTAACTCTGTAAACGCAGCGATGGGAGGTCGCAGATGCAGGTGAGGGACGGTATGTCGGAGATCACCCTGACCGTGGGCCCGTCCCACACGCTGCGGGCGGCGGCCGAGAAGATGGTCGAGAAAGGGACTGGTGCGGCGCTGGTGATCGACCACGAGCTGCCGACGCCATCGATCGTCACCGAGCGCGACCTGCTGATCTCCGTGGCGCGGGGACAGGACCCCGACCGCGAGCGGGTCGTCGACCACATGAGCGAAGGCGTCCTCGCCGCCGCTCCCGACTGGAGCCTCGAGCGGGCCGCAGCCGAGATGTCCCGCCGCGGCGTCCGCCACCTGGTCGTCTTCGACGAAGCCGAGCCGATCGGCGTCCTCTCAATGCGCGACATCGTCCGCTGCTGGACTTCGGACGGAGCTACCTCAGAAATGACGCTGCCGGGCTCAGCCGGCTCCTGAAGCGTCGCTAGGGCTGCGGCGGACCGGAAATCGTTTCAACCGGCAGTGCGGCGCCGCGGACCTCTTGGCGGCGCGGGAGGCGGTAGTAGTCGCGGACCGCGCCCTTGACGATGTGGCGGAAGGCGGCGAGCAGGAAGATCGCGCCGATGATGCCCCAGATGTAGGGGGCGAAGATGAAGCCGCCGGCGAAGATGCCGCAGATCACGCCAAGGGCGCCGATCGCGAAGAAGACCGGGCCCCAGGAGGGACGCGGAAGGTAGATCGTCTCGCCGGGCTCGGGAACCTGTCTGTGCTCAGCCATGACTCGTCCTAGCCGGCTACGTAGAGGAAGGCGGCGACGAAGCTGAGGGCGAAGATGCCGGCGGCGATGCCACCCGCAACCAGCCCCGCTTTCATCTGCCTGCGTGCGGTCTCGCGGTCCATGAGGTCGGATTTCTATCAGGCGGGGAGGAGGCGGCGCTCTAGACGTTGGCGGCTATGGCCATCGAGAGGAAGAGCAAGGCTAGGTACGCGAGGGAGAAGAGGTAGGTCTTCAGGGCCCAGCGGCGGTCTTTGGTTTGGAGGAGGCGGACGGCGTAGAAGATGAAGCCGGCTCCGAGGAGGATCGAGGGGACCAGGTAGGCGACTCCGAGGCCACCGGCGCAGAAGGGGAGCTGGGTCACGGCGTAGAGGAGGACGGTGTAGAGGAGGATCTGGCGGCGGGTCTCGTCCTCGCCGCGGACGACCGGCAGCATCGGGATCCCGGCCTTCGCGTACTCGTCCTTCATCAGCAGCGAGAGGGCCCAGAAGTGGGGTGGGGTCCAGAAGAAGACGATCGCGAACATGTAGAAGGCCATGCCGTCGAGGCCGCCGGTGACGGCCGCCCAGGCGACCAGCGGCGGCACCGCGCCGGCCGCGCCGCCGATGACGATGTTCTGCGGCGTGCGGCGCTTCAGCCAGAGCGTGTAGACCCCGACGTAGCCGACGAAGCCGCTCAGCGAGAGCGTCGCCGCCAGCGGGTTGACGGTCAGCGAGAGCAGCAGGAAGGAGGCCGTCGCCAGGGCGATCCCGAAGGCAATCGCGGCCTGGGGTGAGATCCGTCCGGCGGCGACCGGGCGGGTCGCGGTGCGGGCCATCGTGCGGTCGATGTCGCGGTCGACGGCGTGGTTGATCGCACCGGCGCCACCGGCGGAGAGAGCGCCGCCGAGGCAGGTGAGGAAGATCAGGCCGAGCGAGGGGTCGCCGGCCACGTACATCGTCGTCACCGTGGTGAAGAGCAGCAGCGACTGCACCTTCGGCTTGGTCAGCGTCAGGTAGTCGCGGACGACGGTGGGAAGGACCGAGCGAGTGGTTGCCGCCGTCGGATTGGGCGCGGTCTGCGCGCCGGCACCGGATTGCATGGCGCTCAGGCTACCGGCTGGGAATCGCGCGCCGTCGCCTGCTCGGAGCGACGGGTGCGATGGCCGATCGCCACGCGGATGTCACGCAGGGGACGCGGGCTGCGGACGTCGGGGAGGACGTCGAAGTTGTGCGGCTCCGGCGGCGAGAGGGTGAACCACTCGAGCGTCTCACCGCCCCAGGGGTCGTGCCCGGCCTCGGGGCCGCCCTCGCGGCTCAGCATCGCGTTGACGATCGTCAGCAGGATCCCGACGAAGAGGACGAAGACGCCGATCGAGGCGATCACGTTGTAGGCGGTGACGCCGGTGCCGGCGAAGTACTTGTAGGCGTCGATCACCTGGCCCTGCTCGGTGCCGGCGAAGAAGAGCGGCACGAAGCCGAGCAGCAGGCCGGCCATGATCGTCCAGAAGGAGATCTTGGCCATCAGCTCGCCCATCGTCCGCCCGGTCATCTTCGGGAACCAGTAGTGGAGCGCGGCGAAGCCGCCGAAGACCGCGCCGCCGATCAGCGTGAAGTGGGTCGCGGCGGTCGAGTCGACCGTGTTCTTCAGGTGCCAGGCGGAAGCGACCAGCGAGTGGCAGAGCTCGGAGGCGAGCCCGACCGAGATCGCGAACAGCGCGCCGACCGCGAACAGCAACGGCGCCCGCATCCGCAGGGTGCCGCCGGCGAGGGTCGCGATCAGGTTGAAGAAGACGAGGCCGAAGGGGACGATCAGCGCCAGCGACATCAGCATCGCGAAGTACATCCAGCCGATCCCGATCGGCGCGGTCAGCATGTTCTGCATCCAGGCCAGGGTCCCGATCACCGCGATCGCGGCCAGCGAGGCCATCACCACGGTGCGGTTGAAGAGCGGTTTGCGGGCGAAGGCGGTGGCGATTTCGGCGATCGTGCCGAAGGCGAAGATCAGGATCAGCATGTAGGTGCCGGTGTAGAAGATCCAGCTCAGGTGCTGCCAGAGGAGCGGCGCGCCGCCGGAGCCGTCGGCGAAGAAGATCCCGTCGTAGTGGCGGTCGATCATCAGCATCGTCAGCGCCGCCAGCAGCACCGGGCCGATCACGACCATCAGCCAGGAGCCGACGGCGGTGGCCCAGGCGAAGACCGGGACGCGGCGCCAGGCCATGCCCGGCGCCCGCATCGTTTTCAGCGTCGCGATCAGGTTGATCGCGAGGAAGACGAAGCCGAGGGTCGCGAGCCCCGACGAGGTCACCCAGGCGTCTACGCCGTTGTTGGAGAGGAAGGCCTTCTCGGTCAGCGGAGCCAGCGGGTTGACGCCGGCCTCCGAGGGCGTGAAGAGGAAGGTCGCGTAGAGCGCGGTGGCGCCGGCGACCCAGAGGGTCAGCCCGATCTGCCCGAGCCGCGGCAACGCGGTGCCGCGGGCGCCGATCTGCAGCGGCGTCACGTAGTAGGAGATCCCGATCACCAGCGGCAGCGCGAAGAGGAAGATCGCGGTCGCGCCGTAGAGCGAGAGCATCCGGTTGAAGCCGACGGGGGAGAGGAAGGTGTTCTCCGGGACCAGCAGCTGGATCCGCATCAGGGCCAGCTCGACCAGGGCGATGAAGGCGAAGCCGAGGGCGCCGCAGATCAGGATCCGGCCGACGTCCTTGTGGTCAGCCGAGGTCGCCAGCTGCGCCCAGCGGGGGCGCTTGGGGCTGTAGCCGTCGGCGACGAGCTCGGGGCGCGGGCTGGGGCTCATGGAGTTTCTCCGTTTTCGATCTGGCTGACGACCTTTTCCTGGGCTGCCTGGATCTCTTCCTTCTGGGTTTCGACGAACTCTTCGTATTCATCGGGGGAGACCACTTCGACCTCGGTCCTCATCGCGGCGTAGGCCTGGCCGGAGAGGGTGGCCGAGTCGCCGAGGTAAGAGCCTTCCTCGTCGGCGCTGAAGAGGACCTTGTTGGTCTTGCCGGGGACCGCGTCGGCCTTGCGGGCCAGTTCTTCGACGTTCCAGGTGTGGACGACGTCGGTCGAGACCAGTTCCAGCTCGACCGCGGTGTCGACCGGGACCACCAGCTTGTAGTAGGAGAAGGCGCCGTTTGGGTAGTCGTAGCGCCACAGCCACTGCTGGCCGGTCGCTTCGATCTTCAGCGGTTCGCCTTTCAGCGAGGCCAGGCCCGCCTCGCCGGTGTGCGGCTTTTCCCGGGCGTTGTCGGTGAAGACGATGCCGACGATGAAGAGCAATGCGGCGAAGACTATGAGCACGCCGGCGACCCGGAACTGCAGGCGGCGACCGCTGTGCAGCTGGCGCGGCTCGGCGCCCCGCTCGCTGCGGTAGCGGCGGACGACGTAGAGGAGCGCGCCGACGACCACGACGATCAGGATCGCCGCGGCAAAGAAGCCGATCCAAAACAGCGTGTCGATCTGGTCCGTGCCAGGGGAGTGGGACGCCAAAGCGCGGCCATTCTATTCAGGCGAGGCGGCGCCGCGGGTTCCCGGCTGCCTTCGCGCCCCGGACCTATACTCGCCGCCCCTATGAGGAAGCGCTCCCGGCCATCGAATGCGCTCCGCCTAGCGGTGCGGGCCGGTGCCCTCGGTGCCGTCGGCGCGGCCGTGGCGGTGCCCCTGCTCCGCCGCCGGTTGCGGATCCCGGTCCCGGTCACGGTTGTCGCCGTCGCTGCGGGCCCGCTGGCGCTGGCGGTGCTGAAGCCGCGCTCGAAGCGGCGCGACGTGGTCCTCTTCGCGATGCAGATGTGGGCCTTCACCGTCGCCCACGAGCTCCCTTATGACGACCCCGAGCGGCTGAAGTCGCGGCTCCGCACCCTCTATCCGATCCGCAGCGACCGCCTGATCGGCGCCGGGCGGCTGCCCAACGCCCGCCTCCAGCGCGGCCTGGCGCGGCTGCCGCAGGTCGGCGGCGTGAACAAATTCCTCGCCTGGACCCACTGGCTCTGGTTCATCGTCCCCTACGCCTCGCTGAGCTGGATCCTCGTCCGCCACAACGACCGCTTTCCGCGTTCCGCCCGGCAGATGGCCGCCGTGTTCGACCTTGGCTGCGTCGTCTACTTCGCGGTCCCGACGGCGCCGCCCTGGTGGTCCTCCGAGCAGGGCCTGAGCGGCGAAGAGGTGCGGCGGATCATGGTCGAGGTCGGCGAACCGACCTGGGGGCGGGCCTGGGAGCGGATGTACGACGCCCTCGGCGGCAACCCCTGGGCGGCGATGCCCTCGCTCCACTTCGCCACCTCGCTGGCGGCGGCGTTCTCGTTGGCGGAAGCCGGCAAGGCCGAGGGCGCCCTCGGCTGGGGCTACGCCGGCACGCTCGGGTTCGCCCTCGTCTACCTCGGCGAGCACTACGTCACCGATCTGATCGCCGGCGCGGCGCTCGTCGCCGCCGTGAGAAAGGGCGAGCCGCTCGCCGAACCCCTCATACGCGGGGTAAACGGGGCGCTGCAGCGTCTGGAGAGGATCGCGAGCGGGTAGTTTCCCGAGCGTGTCTCCGGAAGACCCGGCGAACGGCAACGGCCGCATCGCCGAAATGCCGATTTTCACCACCCGGCGGATCATCCAGACCGTCGTCGTCGTCCTTCTGCTTCTCGGTGGGATCTACTTCCTGTTCCCGAAGCTGGTCGGGCTCGGCAACGCCCTGGACAAGCTCGACGACGCCGATCCGCTCTGGATCGGGATCGCGATCGGCTTCAACGTCGCCGCATACGCGACCTACATCGCCCTCTTCAAAGCCGTCGTCGGCGGCGATGCGCTGCGGCTCACCTGGAAGGAGACCTACGAGATCAACATGGCTGGGGTCGCGGCGACGCTGATCTTCTCGGCCGGCGGCGCCGGCGGCGTCGCCCTCACCTACTGGGCGCTGCGCAAGGCGGGGATGCGGCGGCGGGACGTCGGCCGGCGGATGGTCGCCTTCGTCTCGCTCCACTACATCTTCTATCCCATCGCCCTGATCGTCTTCGGCGTCCTGCTGCGGACCGGGGTGATGAATGGCAAGAGCTCGGTCGAGCTGACGATCATCCCGGCGGCCGTCGCCGGGGCGCTGCTGATCATCGGCGTTCTGATCACGCTGATCCCGCCGGACACCGACCGGCGGTTCGCCCACTTCGCCCACACCGAACGCTCCCGCCACATGCTCGAGAGCATCGGCAAAGTCCCGGCGACGCTGGCCGAGGGGTTCCGCTTCGCGCTCGGGCTCTTCCGCCATCCCTCGAAGGGCGGGCTGGCGGTGATCGGCGCCGCCGGCTACTGGGCCTTCAGCATCGGCGTCCTCTGGGCCTCGTTCCACGCCTTCGGCGTCCACGTCCCGCTCGCGGTCGTGGTCCAAGGCTATTTCCTCGGCATGGTCGCCAACCTCTTCCCGCTGGCTCCGGCGGGCGTGGGCGCGGTCGACGCCGGCATGATCGGCGCCTTCGTCCTCTTCGGCATCCCCGAGGAGACGGTCTTCCCGGCGATCCTGATCTTCCGGCTCGTCTCCTTCTGGATGCCGATCCCACCCGGCATCTTCGCCTTCTTCCAGCTCCGCACCACGGTCCACCACTGGGAAGAGGGGGAGCCGCCGATCGACCGCGGCGGCAAAGCGACCTCGGACCTCGAGCCCGCCGTCGGCTGAACTGCATCAACTTCTACTTCTGCTGGGTGGATAAGTTGATTCAGTTCGCCGAGGGGCGTACTATACAAAGTAAAGTATTAGACTTCAGGTGGCAGATATGGCAGAGCAGAAGAAGGTCGAGAACGTAATCATCATCGGCGGTGGGCCGGCCGGCTACACCGCGGCGCTCTACACCGCGCGCGCCAACCTCGAGCCGCTCGTCTTCGAGGGCTTCCAGTGGGGTGGTCAGCTGCAGAACACGACCGACGTCGAGAACTACCCGGGCTACCCCGAGGGGATCATGGGCCCGGAGATGATGGCCCAGTTCCGCGCCCAGGCCGAGCGCTTCGGCACTCGCTTCGTCACCGACGACGTCGACCGGGTCGAGCTCTCCGACGGCGGCGTCCAGAAGGTCTTCCTCGGCGACGAGGAGCACCGCGCCAAGACCGTGATCCTGGCGATGGGGGCGGAGCCGAAACGGCTCGGCGTCCCCGGCGAGATGGAGCTTGGCGGCCGCGGCGTCTCCACCTGCGGCGTCTGCGACGGGGCCTTCTTCAAAGACCAGAAGGTGATCGTCGTCGGCGGCGGCGACTCGGCGATGGAGGACTCGATCTTCATCTCCAAGTTCGCCTCGGAGCTGACGATCGTCAACCGCCGCGACGAGTTCCGCGCCTCGAAGATCATGTTCGACCGCGCCCGCGAGAAGGAGAACATCGACCTGAAGACGCCGTTCATCCCGGAGGAGTTCCTCGCCGGCGAGAGCGGCAAGCTCGAGAAGATCCGCCTCCGCAACGCCGAGACCGGCGAGACGGAGGAGATCGCGGCCGACGGCGCCTTCGTGGCGATCGGCCACGTGCCGAAATCGGAGATCGTCAGCGGCCAGGTCGGGACCGACGAGGACGGCTACATCGTCACCGAGGCCGGCTCGACCCGGACCAACCTCGAGGGGGTGTTCGCCGTCGGCGACGTCGTCGACCACACCTACCGCCAGGCGGTGACCGCGGCCGGAACCGGCTGCATGGGCGCGCTCGACGCCGAGCGCTACCTGCGCGACGCCGACGTCCCGGTCGAGGCGCACTGGATGCCCGGCGGCGAGCCGAGCGAGATCGCAACCGGCTCCTAATAGTTCGAAGTTTCCTGAGCTTTCGGCTCAGGTATATGTTGGGGTGAGTGGCAACCGAGTGCACCCATCTCGATTCTGTGACGTACCTGGACGTCCCGGGGCAGGTCGCGGGCTGCGAGGAGTGCCTGGCGCTGGGGATGCGGTGGGTTCATCTGCGGATGTGCCAGACCTGCGGCCATATCGGCTGCTGCGACAACTCGATCGGCAAGCACGCCACCGCCCACCATCAGGACACGGGCCACCCGATCATCCGCTCGGCCGAGCCGGGCGAGGACTGGAGCTGGTGCTACCCGGACGAACTGATGATGCGGCTCCAGGCAGGCTGAGCCCGGCCCTCAGGCCTCCGGGGTGACGATCGCGAACCCGGGGTCCGGCTCGTCGAGGAGGCCGAGCAGCTCGCCCAGCTTCACCCCGTCCCCCTCGACCCGCAGCCGCCCGCTGGTGGCGAGCTCGGCCAGGTCGGCGCTGCCGGAGAGCATCTCGTTCAGCGCTTGGCGCTCGATCACCAGGGTCGCTTCGGGCTCGGGCGCGCCCTCCTTCCAGGGGCGGTGCCTGAGCACGCCGTTCTCGAGCCGCAGCAGGTGGCGCTCGTCGGGGTCGGTCACCTGCCAGCCGATCGTCAGGCGCATGCCCCAGGCCCGGGGCCCGTTCAGGCGCACCTTCATCCCGTCGAGGATCTGGGCGATCGAGAGGCGGGCGAGGATCGCCGGGGCGCGGGTGTCGGAGGGGGTGCCAGTGATCCCGTCCCGCAGCTCCTGGGCGCCGACCAGGTAGAAGTTCCGCCAGGTCGCGTTCTCGGCTCCGTAGCCGAGCTGCTCGAGCGCTTCGGCCTGCAGCGCCCGCGCCTTCGCATTGTCCGGTTCGGCGAAGACGACGTGGTTGACGACCTCGGCGAACCAGCGGTAGTCGCCCTCCGCGAAGGATTTGCGGGCCCGCTCGAGCAGCTGCCCGGCGCCGCCCATGAACTCGACGTAGCGCCTGGCTCGCTCGACCGGCGGGTGCTCCCAGAGGTGGGCGGGGTTGCCGTCGAACCAGCCCATGTAGCGCTGGTAGACCGCGCGGACGTTGTGGCTGACCGAGCCGTAGTAGCCGCGGCAGTGCCACTCCTCGGCGAGCTCGGGCGGCAGCTCCAGCTGCTCGGCGATCTCCGGCCCGGTCAGCCCGGCGTTGATCAGGCGCAGGGTCTGGTCGTGGAGGTAGCCGTAGAGGTCGCGCTGCTTGGCGAGGTAGGAGACGATCCGCTCGCGCCCCCAGCGCGGCCAGTGGTGGCCGGCGAAGAGGACGTCGCTCTCGGCGCCGAACAGCTCGATCGCCTCGTCGAGGTAGGCGGCCCAGACGTGGGGGTCGCGGACCAGGGCGCCCCGCAGGGTGAGGACGTTGTGCATCGTGTGGGTCGCGTTCTCGGCGATGCAGAGCACCCGGTGCTCGGGAAAGTGGAAGTTCATCTCCGCCGGCGCCTCGGTCCCGGGGGTCAGCTGGAAGACCATCCGCACGCCGTCGACCGTCTCTTCCTGGCCGGTCTCGGTCACCTCGAGGTTCGGCGGGATCAGCGTCAGCGTCCCCAGCGAGGTCGTCTGGCCGAGCCCGGAGCCGATCCCGCCGTCGGGGCCGCGCTGCAGCTTCGCTCCGTACATGTAGCCGGCGCGGCGGCCCATCGCGGTGCCGGCGTAGACGTTCTCGCTGACCGCGTGGTGGAGGAACCCTTCGGGGGCCAGGACGGGGATCTCGCGCTCGGCGACCTCCTCGGCGGAGACGATCCCGGCGGCGCCGCCGAAGTGGTCGATGTGGCAGTGGGTGTAGACGAGCCCGGTGACCGGGCGCTCGCCGCGGTGCTCGCGGTACAGCGCCAAGGCGGCGGCAGCGGTCTCGGCCGAGATCAGCGGGTCGATGACGACGATCCCCCGCTCGCCCTCGACCACGTGCATGTTCGAGAGGTCGAACCCGCGCAGCTGGTAGAAGCCCGGCGCGATCTCGAAGAGGCCGGCGATCCGGTTGAGCCCGCTCTGGCGCCAGAGGCTGGGGTTGGCGGTCTCGGGACACTCCTCACCGAGGAAGGCGTAGGAGTCGAGGTCCCAGACGACCCTGCCCCCGGCGCCCTCAACCCGGGCCGGCTCGAAGCGGGCGACGAGGCCGCGTTCGGCGTCGGCGAGGTCCTCGGCGCTCTCGGGCGGCAGCGCCGCCCCGGCTTCGCGGTTGCGGCGGGCGGTGATCTCCGAGGCCGGTTTGCGGGAGGAGCTCATGCCGCCTCCGCGTCGGCCCGCAGGCGGGGGGCGACGGCGTAGGCCTCGCCGTGGTCGGCTCGCAGCTCGTCGAGCACCTCGACCGCGCGGGCGGGGCCGATCAGCTCGGTGATCGCCAGCGGGCCGAGCGGCCAGGTGAAGCCGAGCTTCATCGCCGTCTCCATGTCCTCGTCCGAGGCGATCTCCTCTTCGCGCGCGAACGCCGCCTCGTTGGCGATCTGGGCGAAGAGGCGGGGGAGGACCTCGGGGGCGGCGGGGTCGATCTTGGCGAGCTCCTCGGGGTCGAGGGTCGGCGCCGCGATGCCGAGGTCGGGGTCCGGCTCGCGCGCCGCGCCGTCGCCGTACTCGTAGTAGCCGTGGCCGCTCTTGCGGCCGAAGCGGCCTGCGGCGACGAGCTTCTCCTGGATCGGGCTCGGCCGCCAGCGCTCCGGCCCGCCGCCCTGGGCGAAGAAGGAGCGGGCGATCTCGAGGTTGACGTCGAGCCCGATCAGGTCGAGCAGCTCGAACGGGCCCATCCGGAAGCCGCCGCCGAGGCGGACGATGCGGTCGATCCTCGCCGCCTCGGCGACGCCGTCGGCGAGGATCCGCAGCGACTCCAGCGAGAAGGGGCGGGCGAGGCGGTTGGCGACGAAGCCGGGGCTGTCCCTGGCGCGGATCGGGGTGCGGCCCATCCGCTCTGCCACCTCGGTCGTGGCTGCCAGCGCCCGCTCGGAGGAACGCTCGGCGGCGACCACCTCGACCAGCTTCATCAGCGCCGGCGGGTTGAAGAAGTGCATGCCGACGAGCCGCTCGGGCACTGGCACGCCCTCGGCGATCGCCGTCACCCGCAGCGAGGAGGTGTTGCTGGCGAAGACCGGCTCCGGGCCCACCGCCTCGGCCAGCACGGTGAAGATCTGGCGCTTCAGCTCGAGCTTCTCGGGCGCGGCCTCGATCACCAGCCCGCAGCCGCGCAGCTGCTCGAGCTCGCTCGCGGTCTCGACCCGCGCCGCAGCGTCCCTGGCGTCGTCGACGCTCCAGCGGCCCCGCTCGGCGCCCTTGTCGAGCGCCCCGCGCAGCGCCGCGGCGCCGGACTCGGCGAGCTCTGGGGCAACGTCGTAGAGGACCGTCTCGTAACCGCCCAGCGCCGCCAGCTGGGCGATCCCGCGGCCCATCGTCCCGGCGCCGAGGACGCCGACCCGGCTGACGGTCATCGGCCTTTGAAGTCCGGCTCGCGCTTCTCGATGAAGGCGGTCATCCCCTCGACCCGGTCCTCGGTCGCCATCGCCTCGTCGAACATCCGGCGCTCGGCGTCGAGCCCGTCGCTCAGCGCCTTCTCCTCGGCGGTGAGCACCGCCCGCTTGGCGAGGCGGGCGGCGACCGGAGGGCGCTCGGCGATAGTGCGCGCCAGCTCGACCGCCTCGAGGGTGGAGTCGCCGGTCTTGACGACTTTGTTGACCAGCCCCCAGGCGGCGGCCATGCCGACGTCGAAGTGGCGGCCGGTGAGCACGTACTCCATCGCCCGCTGCTTGCCGATCGCCCGGGTCAGGCGCTGGGTGCCGCCGCCCCCCGGGATGATCCCCAGCGTTATCTCGGGCTGGCCGAAGCGGACGGTTTCGTCGGCGACGATCATGTCGCAGGCCATCGCCAGCTCGCAGCCGCCGCCCAGCGCGTAACCGGCGACGGCAGCGACGATCGGGGTCTGGACCGCGGCGATCCGGCGCCAGAACTCGGCGCCCCTGGCGTCGGAGGGCTCGCCCGGGGCACGGGCGGCCAGGGCTCTGATGTCGGCGCCCGAGGCGAAGATCTTCTCCGAGCCGGCGAGCACGATGCAGCGGACCTTGGGATCGGCGTCAAAGCGCTCGAGGCCGGCGACGATCCCTTCCCGCATCTCGGCCGAGAGCGAGTTGCGCGTCTCGGGATCGTTCAGCCGCAGCAGGCCGACGTGGAAGTCGTCGACCGTGGCCTCGACGATCGCCATCGGCTCAGGACTCCTCGAAGGGGAGCATCGCGTTGATGCCGGTGGCCTGGCGGCCGATGATCAGCTTCTGGATCTGCGAGGTGCCCTCGTAGAGGGTGGTGACGCGGGCGTCGCGCAGGTAGCGCTCGACCGGGTAGTCGTCGACATAGCCGGAGCCGCCGTGGACCTGGATCGCCAGGTTGGCGCACTCGACCGCCGACTCGGTCGCGAACAGCTTCGCCACCGAGGTCTCGGTCAGGTTCGGCTTGCCTTCGTCCTTCAGCAGCCCGGCGCGGAGGACCAGCATCCGGCTGGCGTCGCGCTTCAGAATCATGTCGGTGATCATCTCTTGGACCAGCTGGAAGCGGGCGAGGGGGACGCCGAACTGCTTGCGCTCCTTCGCGTAGGAGATCGAGGACTGGACGCAGCCTTCGCAGATCCCGACGCAGCCGGCGGCGACGCTGTAGCGGCCGTTTTCGAGCGCGCTCATCGCCACCTTGAAGCCGTCGCCGACCTCGCCCAGCAGCGCGTCGTCGCCGACCTCGACCGCGTCGAGGGAGATTTCCGCCGTGTCGGAGGAGCGCAGGCCGAGCTTGCCGTGGATCTCCTGGGTGGTGAAGCCGGCGGAGTCGGTGGGGACGATGAAGCAGGCGAGGCCGCGGTGCTTCAGGGCGGGGTCGGTCTGGGCGAAGATCAGGGCGAAG
>DATIOC010000006.1:0-95771 GCA_035473555.1 Solirubrobacterales bacterium | reverse complement strand
CCGAACTCCGAGGAGCTCCAGATGACGATTTCCGAGCCCAGGCGCGAGAGGTGCATCGCGCAGGTCGAAGCAGCAGAGAGGTAGTCGAGGACGAAGTCGCGGTTGGAGGCGCCGTCGATCGAGTTGTGGCTGACGTGGGCGAAGCCGAGGTCGGCGGCGACCGAGTCGCGGTCGATCTCCCAGTTGACGCCGGCCAGGGCGCCGGAGCCGAGCGGCATCACGCTGGCGCTGTCGAGGGCGAACTGGAACCGCAGCACGTCGCGGGCGAGCATCCAGAAGTAGGCGAGCAGGTGGTGGCCGAGGTAGACCGGCTGGGCGCGCTGCAGGTGGGTGTAGCCGGGCATCGTCCAGTCCTTGTGGGACTCGGCGAGGGCGAGCAGGCGCTCCATCGCCGCGCCGCAGCGCTCGATCGCCTCCAGCGAGTGGTTCTGGACGACCATCGCCACGTCGGTGGCGACCTGGTCGTTGCGCGAGCGGCCGGTGTGGAGCTTGCCCGCCAGCGGGCCGATCTCCTCGCCGAGCAGCCGCTCGATCGCCATGTGGATGTCCTCGTCGGCCCCCTCGAACTCGAAGCCGTGGGCGCCCATCCGGACGCGGACCTGCTCCAGCCCCGCTTCGATCTGGGAGAGCTCGTCCGCGTCGAGGACGCCGATGCCCTGCAGGCCGCGGGCGTGGGCGATCGACTGGTCGATGTCATATATCGCCAGCTGCCAGTCGAAGGGCAGCGAGCGGTTGAGGCGCCAGAAGCGCGGGTCGGGCTCTTTGCGGAAGCGTCCCATTGGGGCGGCGATTATGCCCTGCTCAGCCCTGAGCGAGGGCCGTGGCCAGCTCCTGGCAGACGCGCTCCACCTGCGCCTCGCCCATCGCCGGGAAGAACGGCAGCGCCAGAGAGTCGGCGGCGGCGGCTTCGGCGACCGGGAACTGGCCCTCGCGGTAGCCGAGCTGACGCAGGTGCGGGAAGAGGTGGATGCAGGGCAGGTAGGCCTTGGAGGCGACCCCGCGCTCGGCGAGGCGGGCGATCGTCGCGTCGCGGTCGACGCCCTGCGGCAGCCGCACGGTGTAGACGAACCAGCTGCGGACCTCGGGGCCGCGAGCAGGGATGGGCGTGCGCAGACCCTCGACCTCCCCCAGCCGCTCCGCGTACATCCGCGCCACGTTCGCGCGCCGCTCCAGCAGCGAGTCGAGCTTCTCGACCTGGGCGACGCCGAGCGCCGCGGCGAGGTCGGAGAGGCGGTAGTTGAAGCCGAGCCGGTCGTGGTCGAGCCAGCCCATGTCGACGGCGCGACCCTGGTTGCGCTCCGAGCGCAGGCGGGCGGCCTCCGCTGCGTCGCGGGGGACGATCATCCCCCCCTCCCCCGTCGTCATCTGCTTGTTGGCGTAGAAGGCGAAGGTCGCGAGGTTGCCGCGGGCGCCGACCTTGCGCCCCTCCGAGTCGACCGCGCCGAGCGCCTCGCAGGCGTCCTCGAGGATGCCGAGGCCGTGCTTGGCGGCAAGCGCCTCCAGCTCCGGCATCGCCGCCGGGAAGCCGAAGATGTGGACCGGCAGCAGGCCGGCGGTGCGCTCGGTGACCGCGTCGGCGGCTGCGGCCGGGTCGAGGTCGAGCGTCTCCTCCTCGACGTCGGCGAAGACCGGCTTCGCGCCCTCGTAGAGCAGGCAGTTGGCCGAGGCGACGAAGCTGAACGGGCTCGTCACCACCTCGTCCCCCTCCCCCCAGCCGAGCATTCGCACCCCGAGATGGAGCGCGGTCGTGCCGCTCGAGGTCATCACCGGGTCGTCGACGCCGAGCCAGGCGGCCAACTCACGCTCGAAGCGCTCCCCCATCGGCCCCAGCGAGAGCTGGCCCGAGCGCAGGACCTCGAGCACCAGCTCCTCCTCGCGCGAGCCAAGATCCGGCTGGGCGAGGGGAATCTGTTGATTGTGAGTCACTGGAAGGCGTACTCCAGCGAGTCGACCAGCGCCTCCCAGGAGGCCTCGATGATGTTCTCCGAGACCCCCGTCGTCCCCCACTCCCGCTCGCCGTCGGCGGAGTCGAGGAGGACGCGGGTGACGGCGCCGGTGCCATGGGCTTCGTCGAGGATCCGCACCTTGTAGTTGGTCAGCTCGACGTCGGCGAGGTGCGGGTAGCGATCGGCGATCGCCGTCCGCAGGGCCTTGTCGAGGGCGTTGACCGGGCCGTTGCCCTCGGCCGCCTGGAAGTAGCGCTTGCCGTCGACCTCGACCTTGATCGTCGCCTCGGTCGTGACCTCGCCGTCGGCGTGCTTCTCGACCACGACGCGGAAGCTCTCCAGCCGGAAGAGCGGCTTGTAGGTGCCCGCCTCGCGCCGCAGCAGCAGCTCGAAGGAGGCCGGCGCGGCCTCGTAGTGGTAGCCGCGGTGCTCCTGCTCCTTGAGCCGCTGCATCGCCCGGGTCGCGGCCTCGTCGTCGAGCTCGATGCCGGCGTGCTCGGCCTGGCTGCGGATCGTCGCCTTGCCGGCCAGCTCGGAGGCGACGATGTCGCGCTCGTTGCCGACCGCCGCCGGGTCGACGTGCTCGAAGGTGCTGGCGTCGGCGGCGACGCCGGCGGCGTGCATGCCGGCCTTGTGGGCGAAGGCGTTGCGCCCGACGTAGGGCCGGTCGGGGTCAGGGGTCAGGTTGCAGATTTCGTCGAGGTAGTGGGCGGTCGAGGTCAGGCTCGCCAGCTGCTCGGCGCCGACCACCTCGAAGCCCATCTTCAGCTGCAGCGCCGGCAGGATCGTCGCCAGGTTGGCGTTGCCGCAGCGCTCGCCGTAGCCGTTGACGCAGCCCTGGACAAGGCGGGCGCCGGCTTCGACCGCGGCCAGCGAGTTGGCCACCCCGCAGCCGGAGTCGTCGTGGGTGTGGATCCCGATCTCGACCTTCCCGCCGACCGCCGCGACCACGGCCGCGGTCGCCTCGGCTACGTAGCTCGGCAGGCTGCCGCCGTTGGTGTCGCAGAGGGTGACGTTCTCGGCGCCGGCGTCGGCCGCCGCCGCCACGCACTCCAGCGCGTAGGCGCTGTCTTCGCGGTAGCCGTCGAAGAAGTGCTCGGCGTCGAAGATCGCCCGCTTGCCCTGTTCGACGCAGTAGGCGATCGAGTCGGCGATCATCGCCAGGTTCTCCTCGCGGCTGACCCGGATCACCTTCTCGACGTGGAGCGGCGAGCTCTTGCCGACCAGACAGACGGCGGGGGCGAAGGACGAGGTCAGCACGTTCAGCGCCTCGTCCTCGGCCGCGGCGCGGTCGCGCCGGCGGGTCATCCCGAAGGCGACGATCGTCGCGTTCTCCAGCTCGACCTCGGCCAGCCGCTCGAAGAGCTCGGCTTCCTTCGGGTTGCTGCTCGGGAAGCCGGCCTCGACGAAGTGCGCCCCGAGGGCGTCGAGGGCGTGGGCGACCTTGAGCTTCTCTCCCACCGAGAGCGACATGCCGCGGCCACCCATCCCGTCGCGCAAGGTGGTGTCGTAGAGCTTCACCTGTTCCATCTGCTTACTGCCTTTCGAGTCGAAGAAGATCGGGTGGGCCGAGGCCCCGCGTGCACGGACAAGCCGCGCCTGCCGCTAGGCGGCAGGGGTAATTCGCCCGATCGACTCCGAGCCGGACTCCGACTCGGCGGCGGGGGTCTCGACGAAGTCGAGCCACTCGAGGTACTCCTCGGCCTTGCCGCAGAGCGCGTCTTCGAACTTCGCCTGCACGTGGCGGGTGATCTCGCCCGGATCGCCTAGCGGGTGGTCGTCGATCTCGCGGACCGGGACCAGCTCGGCGGCGGTGCCGGTGAGGAAGACCTCCTCGGCCAGGTAGAGCTCGGCGCGGGCGATGTCGCGCTCGACCACGGTGTAGCCGAGGTCGCGGGCGATCTGGATCACCGACTTGCGGTTGATCCCGTCGAGGATCGAGGCGACCTGCGGCGGGGTGACGATCTGGCCGTCGCGGACGACGAAGATGTTCTCGCCCGAGCCCTCGCAGACGAAGCCGCGTTCGTCGAGCAGGATCGCCTCGTCGTAGCCGGCGTTGGTCGACTCGGTCTTGGCGAGGATCGAGTTGAGGTAGGAGCCCGAGGCCTTGGCGTGCGGGATCGAGCCACCGGGGCTGATCCGCCGCCAGCTCGAGACCTTGGCGCGGATGCCGCCGTTCTTGCTCTCCTCGCCGAGGTAGGCGCCCCAGGGGAAGGCGGCGATGATCACGTCGACCGGGGCGTCTTTGGCGTAGAGGCCGAGGCTGCCGTAACCGCGGTAGGCGAGCGGCCGGATGTATGCCGAGTTGAGGTCGTTGCGGCGCAGCAGCTCGTGCGTCGCCTGGCGGATCTCCTCGGCCGAATAGGGCAGCTCCAGGTAGTAGAGCTCGGCCGACTTCGCCAGCCGGTCGAGGTGGTCGTGATGGCGGAAAATCGCTGGTCCGCGGGCGGTTTCGTAGCAACGGATGCCCTCGAAGACGCCGGTCCCGTAGTGCAGCCCGTGGCTGAGCACGTGCGTCTGCGCGTCCTCCCAGGGAACGAACTCGCCGTTCCGCCAAATCAAATCGACCGGATCCATGTTGGGGAATTATGCCCGATCAAACGCAGGGCTTCAGCGCTGCGGGCGCGAATGGTGCCCCAGAACCGAACGAGAGGAGCAATTTTCATGCAATTCCCCCGCCCTAAGCTCAGCTACGCGAACGTGATCGCGACGATCGCGCTGTTCGTCGCCCTCGGCGGCGCCGCGGTTGCCGCCGGGCTGCCGAAGAACAGCGTCGGCGCCAACCAGCTGAAGCGCAACGCGGTCACCGCGGCGAAACTGAAGCGCGGCGCCGTGACCAGCGGCAAGATCGCCCCGAAGGCCGTCTCGGCCGGCAAGCTCGGCGCCAACGCGGTCCTGCCCGGCAACCTCGGCGACGGAATCATCACCACCGACAAGCTCTCCGACAGCGCCGTGATCGCCTCGAAGATCAAAAACAGCGTCGTCACCACCAACAAGCTCAACAACGGCGCCGTGACCACGGCGAAGCTGGGCGACGGCTCGGTAACGCTCGGCAAGCTCGCCGACGGGGTCGCGCCGCTGCTGGGGACGCTGAAAAGCGGCCAGACGCTGCGCGGCGTGTTCGACATCGGCGACACCGGCGGCGCCGGCGACTTCACCCGCGGGGCGGTCAGCTTCCAGTTCCCGCTGCTGAACACCGCGACCGCGACGGTGCTGAAAAAAGGTGAGACGACCGCCAACTGCGCCGGCCTCGGCGGCGGCTCCACCCCGGCGGCCACCGGCGGCAACCTCTGCGTCTACGTGACCGAAAGCAAAAACCTCGACGCGACCACGCCGCTCGCGGCGGAGAACAACACCCGCCTCGGCTTCGGCCTGGTGGCCAAATCCGAAGCGGCCGGCGAGTACTACGCCTACGGCCAGTGGGCGGTAACGGCCCCCTAGTACCGGTGCTGCGGCGTGCGCGGGGGCTCCGGCCCCCGCGCGCTTTTAGAGCTCCTCTAGGACCGCCGCGGTCATCTCCCCAGTCCCCACCGCGGTCTCCCGCATCGGGTCGCCGCTGGTCGGCGGCTGGACGACGGTGCCGGAGGCGAGGTCGGGGGTGCGCAGGCCGCGCTCGAGGACGGCGTCTACGGCGGCCTCGATCCGGGCGGCGTCGTCGCCACGGCCGAAACCGTGGCGCAGCATCATCGCCGCCGAGAGGAAGGTCGCGAGCGGGTTGGCGACGCCCTGGCCGGCGATGTCGGGGGCCGAGCCGTGGACCGGCTCGAAGAGGCCGGGGGCGCCCTCGGCGCCGAGGCTGGCGGAGGGCAGCATTCCCAGCGAGCCGGTCAGCATCGCCGCCTCGTCGCTGAGGATGTCGCCGAAGAGGTTCTCGGAGAGGACGACGTCGAAGTCGGCCGGCCGCGAGACGAGCTGCATCGCGGCGTTGTCGACGAGGAGGTGTTCGAGCTCGACGTCGGCGTACTCGGCGGCGACGTTGCCGACGACCTCGCGCCAGAGGCGGGAGGTCTCGAGCACGTTGGCCTTGTCGACCGAGGTGACCTTCGCCTTGCGGCCGGAGCTCTCGGCGCGGCGGCGGGCGGCGTCGAAGGCGGTGCGGGCGATGCGGTCGATTTCGGCGACCGAGTACTCGCAGGTGTCGTGGGCGACGTCGCCGTCGCGGCCGGAGTCGCCGAAGTAGATGCCGCCGGTCAGCTCGCGGACGACGAGCAGGTCGGTGCCGGCGATCCGCTCCTCGCGCAGCGGGCTGGCGCCGACCAGGGCCGGGCTCGGCCGCACCGGACGCAGATTGGCGTAGAGGCCCATCCCCTTGCGCAGGCCGAGCAGGCCCTGCTCCGGGCGCGGCGCATTCGGGTCGGTGGTGTCCCATTTCGGGCCGCCCACCGCGCCGAGGAGGACCGCGTCGGCGCCCTTGCAGGCGTCGAGGACCTCGTCGGTGAGGGCGGTGCCGTGCGCGTCGATCGAGCAGCCGCCCATCAGGCGCTCGTCGTAGGAGAACTCGCCGAGGGCGTCGAGCACCTCGCGCGCGGCGGCGACGATCTCCGGTCCGATCCCGTCGCCGGGCAGGACGACTATGCGAGGTGCGTCGCTCATCGGCGCCGCACTTTACGCACCTGGCCCTTCGTCTGTTCCTTTCCGTTCAATAGCACGGAAAAGGAACAGCTAAAGAGCGACGGCATCGATGTTGAGGCGCACGTAGTGGTAGGTGATCGGTTGCTCGAGGCGCTCCATGACGGCGTCGACGAAGGCGTCGCGCTTCTCCGCGGGCAGGCGTTCGAGGTGTGGGGCCATCCCTGCGACGGCCCCGAACTCCCGCGGCTGCTCCGGTTGCACCGGCCTCTCCTCGAGCCAGCAGCGGACCTCGGCGAAGCCGGCCGCCTCCAGCCTCGCTTCGGTCGCCTCCGGGCCCTGGAAGTTGTACGGCCACGGCCAGTCCTCGAAGGCGGCGGCAAACTCCGGCCGCCGCGAAACCTCCTCGATCGCGGCCACGAATTCGGCGACGTTTCCCTGGCCGCCGCACTGGGCGACGAGCGCCGCCCCCGGCTTCATCGCCGCGCGGAGACGGGGGAAGAGGAGATCGTGGTCGGGAACCCAGTGGAAGGTCGCGTTGGAGAAGACCGCGTCGACCGGCTCCTCCAACTCCAGGTCGAGCAGGTCGGCGAGCCGCAAGTCGACCCGATCCGCCAAGGGCTCGAGGTTCGCCGTCGCCTCGTCGACCATCGCCCGCGAGCCGTCGACTCCGATCACCCTCCCGGCGGGCAGCCGCTCGAGCAGCAGGCGGGTGACTCCGCCCGCGCCGCAGCCGGCGTCAAGGACGGTCTCGTCGCCGTTCAGCGGCAGGCGCTCCAACACCTCCCGCGCCCATTCCTCCTGCGGCTTGGCGAGCCGGTGGTACGCGGCGGCATCCCACTCGGCGGCTCCCCCGGCCATGATCAGGCGGCGACGGCCTCGATGTTGAGGCGGACGTAGCGCAGGCGCAGCGGCTCTTCTTCGCTCGCCAGCACCTCTTCGACGAACGGGCGGCGCAGCTCCTCGGGCAGCGGGTCCAGGTAGGGAGCCAGGCAGATCGTGCGCAGGAACTCGAACGGCTCCGGCGGCAGGACGTCCCAGGGCTGCAGCCAGCAGCGCACCTCGGCGAAGCCGGCCGCGCCCAGCCGCGCCTCGGTCTCCTCGGCCCCGGCGTAGTGCCAGGGCTCGTCCAGCCCCTGCAGGTGCTCGGCATACGGCTGGCGCGCGGCGAGGCGCCTGGTCGTCTCCCGCAGCTCGTCGATGTTGCCGGCGCCTCCGCACTGGGCGGCGAAGCGGCCTCCCGGGACCAGCGCGGTGCGCATGCGGGCGAAGAGCGCGTCGTGGTCCTTGATCCAGTGGAAGACGGCGCTGGAGAGGACGGCGTCGACCGGCGCCTCCAGCTCCAGCTCGGTCAGGTCGGCGGCGAAGGCCTCGTCCTGCGGGCGCAGGACCTCGCGCACCTTCTCGATCATCGCCCGCGAGCCGTCGACCCCGATCACCCGCCCCTCGGGCAGGCGCTCGATCAGCATCCTCGTCGCCCGCCCGGTGCCGCAACCGGCGTCGAGGACAGTCTCGTCGCCGTCGAGTGGCAGGCGCGCGAGAACCGCTTCCGCCCACTCCTCATGGGGCACGGAGACCCGCTGATAGGTCCCCGCGTCCCACTCCCTGACGTTCTCCGGACTCACAGAGACGTCGTGACCGGCCCCAGCGCGCCCGCCGGGCCCGCCTCGAACTTGTCGATCGCGCCGTCGTTTTCGAGCGTGATCCCGATGTCGTCGAGCCCGTTCAGCAGCCGGTTTTTCACCTCGTGCTCGATCTGGAACTGGAAGACGCCGGCGGCGCAGTTGACGGTCTCGTCGTCGAGGTCGATGCGGGCCTCGCCGGCCTCGGCGACGGCCTTGCAGTGCTCCTCGTCGAGGATCGCCGGCAGCAGCCCGACCTTGGTGCAGTTCGAGTAGAAGATGTCGGCGAAGGACGGCGCCAGGATCGCCTGGAAGCCGAAGTCCTCCAGCGCCCAGGGGGCGTGCTCGCGGGAGGAGCCGCAGCCGAAGTTGGCCCCGGTGACGAGGATCGGGTTCGGCTCCAGCTCGATCTCGCCGTCGCGGATCCAGTCGTAGAAGAGGAACTCGCCAAAGCCGGTCCGCTCGACCCGCTTGAGGAACTGCTTGGGGATGATCTGGTCGGTGTCGACGTCGCTGCGGTCCAGAACCGACACCTTGCCCTCGATCACGTCTACCGGTCTCATCTCTAGCTCCAATCCCTGATGTCGACGAAGTGGCCTTCGACCGCCGCGGCGGCGGCCATTTTCGGGCTGACGAGGTGGGTACGGCCGCCCTTGCCCTGGCGCCCCTCGAAGTTGCGGTTCGAGGTCGAGGCGCAGCGCTCGCCCTCGTCGAGGGTGTCGGGGTTCATCCCCAGGCACATCGAGCAGCCCGCCACGCGCCAGTCGAAGCCGGCGCTCTTGAAGACCTCGTCGAGGCCCTCTTCCTCGGCGGCCTTCTTCACCTGCTGGGAGCCGGGGACGACCATCGCGTGGACGCCGCTGGCGACCTTGCGGCCCTCGATGATCGCCGCGGCCTCGCGCAGGTCCTCGATCCGCGAGTTCGTGCAGGAGCCGATGAAGACCCGTTCGGGGGCGATCTCGGTCATCGGCGTGCCGGCCTCCAGGCCCATGTAGGCGAGGGCGCGCTCGGCCGCTTCGCGGTCGGCGGGCGCCTCCAGCCGGGAGGGGTCCGGGACGCGGTCGGTGACCTCGACGACCTGGCCCGGGTTGGTGCCCCAGGTGACCATCGGCGAGATCGCCGAGGCGTCGACCTCGACCTCGGTGTCGAAGCTGGCGTCCGGGTCGGTCGGCAGCTCGCGCCAGCGGGCCATCGCCGCGGCGAAGTCGCCGGGCGCGGCCGGGCGGTCCTTGACCCACTCGAAGGTGGTCTCGTCGGGGGCGATCATCCCGGC
This sequence comes from Solirubrobacterales bacterium, assembly GCA_035473555.1. Taxonomy (GTDB): domain Bacteria; phylum Actinomycetota; class Thermoleophilia; order Solirubrobacterales; family 70-9; genus VAYN01. The sequence continues at coordinate 86,361 of DATIOC010000006.1, read as the reverse complement.
GCGGCCGCCGCCCTCGATCGTCATGTTGCAGATCGTCATCCGTCCCGGCATCGAGAGCGCCTCGATCGCGGGGCCGGCGTACTCGACCGCGTATCCCGTCATCCCACCGGTCCCGAGGCGGCCGATCGTCGCCAGGATCAGGTCCTTCGGCGTGACGCCGTGGCGCAGCTCGCCGGAGTAGTTGATCCGCATCGTCTTCGGCCGTTTCTGGACCAGGCACTGGGTGGCGAGCACGTGCTCGACCTCGGAGGTGCCGATCCCGAAGGCCAGCGCGCCGAAGGCGCCGTGGGTCGAGGTGTGGCTGTCGCCGCAGACGATCGTCATCCCCGGCTGGGTGACGCCCAGCTCCGGGCCGATCACGTGGACGATGCCCTGGCGGTCGGAGCCCAGCGAGTAGATCGGGATGCCGAACTCCTCGCAGTTTCGCTCCAGGGTTTCGACCTGGACGCGCGAGAGCTGGTCGGCGATCAGGCGCGCCGCCATCGTCCCGTCGGTCGGGGTGTTGTGGTCGGCGGTGGCGAGGGTCTTGTCCGGGCGGCGGACCGGCCGGTCGGCCAGGCGCAGGCCGTCGAAGGCCTGCGGCGAGGTGACCTCGTGGACCAGGTGCAGGTCGATGTAGATCAACCCGGGCGAGACCTCGTGGGCCTCCCAGATCTTGTCGAACATGGTTTTCGGCATGGCTAGGACCTCCTGAGGCCGGCGGCGATTACGGCGAGGAAGCGGGTCGCCTCCCGGCCTTCGTTCTCGAAGTGATGGGGAAGGTCGGCGTCGAAGGTGACGCTGTCGCCTTCCTGCAGCTCGTGGCGGGTGCCGTCGACGACCAGCGCCAGGGTGCCGGCGAGGACGACCGCGGTCTCGCGGCTGCCGGGCTCGTGCATCGGCGGATCGGCGCGGCCGCCGGTGCTGGCGCCGGGCTCGAGCACGTGCAGGGAGACGTCGGCGCGCTGGCCGGGCAGCGGCGGCGTCAGCTCCTCGAAGCGGTGTCCGCCGCGCTCGGAATGGCGGCGACCGGCGGCCCGGCTGATCGCCACGTGCTGGCCCTCGTCGAGGCGCAGCAGCTGCGAGAGCGTCAGCTCCAGGCCGGCGGCGATCTTGCCGGCAACGGCCAGGGTCGGGCTCGTCTCCCCCCGCTCGACCTGCGAGAGCATCGGCGCACTGACGCCCGAGCGCTCGGCGAGGTCGCGGAGCGAGAGGCCCATCGCATCGCGCAGGGCGCGGACGCGGGGGCCGACGGAGGATGCGGGGTCCTTCTGGGCCTTGGGGGGAGAGCCGGAAGGGCTCGAAGGCTTGGTCATAGTGGGGGCCATTGGCTGTACGTTATCACGGACGTTTGTATTTGGAGTGTCCACTTCTCTATCTATCTGTTTATCTGTAGGAGCGCCCGAAGATCAGAGGCGATCTCGTCGGGTTCGTCTTCGAGCTGGTTCCAGGTGATGTGGGTGACCGTGTAGCCAGCGGCGGCTAAGCGTCGGTCGCGAGCCTTGTCTTCGCGGAAGGCGGAGCGGGTCCCGTGGGCCTGCCAGCCGTCCAGCTCGACGATCTGGTTCGTGCCGGGCCAGTGGCAGTCGACGCAGCAACGCTTGCCGCCCAAAAGGATCCAGTCGTTGAAGCGGGGTATGGGAAGGGAGTGCAGGCGCAGGAAGGGGGCGAATCGCTCCTCCAGGGGTGAGCGCCTGCGACCTTCGGGCTCTTCCTCAAGGCGTTCCAGGGCAATACGGACCTTGCGGGTGCCCCGTTTGCCCAGGTATCGCTCAAGCAGGTCGGGCAGTGAGAGGCGGTCGGTGAGCTGGAGGTATTCGGACTCCCGCAGGAGGTTCTCGACGGTGTCGGCGGGCTCGGTGGCGGCGAGGTCGAGGATCGTGCGGGGGACGGTGGTGACCGGGATGCCGTCCTTCACGGTGCGCTCATCCTCGGGGACTTCGGAGATGTGTCTGCGGATCCGATCCGAGGAGCGGCTGCGGTGGGCCACGGTGACGTCGATCCTGGTCCGCGAGTTCGTCCGGATCATCCAGAGGGCGGCTGCCGACCAGTGACTCAAGGCCGCACCCGACCCAGAGGCCAGGACCGCAGCCATCCATCGTCCCTCCCTTGGGATCATCCGATGGCCCACCGCGTAGACGCCGGAATGAAGCCGGTGCAGGCGGCCGGCGCGAAGGCGCCAGTCGATTTCTTCCTCGCTCCAGCCGCTGGAGATCAGCTGTCGGCGTCCCACCACCCCGTATTGACGGCGGGCCAGCCAGGAGAGCGAGTGGTCGTCTCCGCGAGTCCGCGCTAACCCTGGCTCTGTACGGGTTGTCGCGGACTCGGTGGGCACTCCTTGAGCCTGGCGGGAAACGGCGCGCGTGTGGCGCGCTGATTGCGCCGGCTCTCACACGAAACCCTCACGAGAGTCGGGCCGCACCACCTTCTACCTGCCGAAGAAGAAGGTGGTGCGGCCCGACTCAGGCCCTACGAATTCCTACGGCCCGGGCGTACGCTCTACCACTGCCTGGGCGGTAGCCGCCTCAGCCTCCCGAGTCGCTGCCCCTTCCAGAGCGTTGGACAGCGCCCGCACGTACGCGCGCGCCGACGCCTCGAGGATGTCGGTCGCCACGCCCTGGCCGGTCGCCAGGCGGCCGGCGGCTCGCAGGATCACAGTCACCTCGCCGAGGGCGTCCTCTCCCCCGGTCACCGCCTCGACCGTGTACTGGGCCAGCTCGCACTCGGTCTTGGCCGCGGCCTGGATCGCGTGGAAGATCGCGTCGACCGGGCCGTCGCCGCTCGATTCGCCGACCGACTCCTCGCCCGAGGGCAGGGTGACGGCGACTTTGGCGACCGGCGGCCGGCGCGTCCCCGCCTCGACCTCGAACCAGGCCAGCTCGTGGGCGTCGGAGCGCTCGCGCATCTCGTCGGAGACGATCGCCTCCAGGTCGAGCGCGGTCACCTGCTTCTTGCGGTCGGCGACCTCCTTGAAGGCCTTGAAGGCGTTGTTCAGCGCCTGGCCCTCGACCTTGAAGCCCAGCTGCTCCAGGGCGTCCTTCAGCGCGTGGCGGCCGGAGTGCTTGCCCAGCACGATCGAGTTCGACTCCAGGCCGACTTCGGTCGCGTCCATGATCTCGTAGGTGCTGCGCTCCTTGAGGACGCCGTCCTGGTGGATCCCGGACTCGTGGGCGAAGGCGTTGCGCCCGACGATCGCCTTGTTCGGCTGCACCGGGTAGCCGGTCAGGCGGCTGACCATGCGGCTGGTGCGGGCGATCTCGCGGGTGTTGATCCCGGTGCTCAGCCCGTGCGCGTCCTCGCGGACGTGGACCAGCATCGCGATCTCCTCCAGCGAGCAGTTGCCGGCCCGCTCGCCGATCCCGTTGACGGCGCACTCGACCTGCCGCGCCCCCGCCAGCAGCCCGGCGTAGGAGTTGGCGACGGCCATCCCCAGATCGTCGTGGCAGTGGACCGAGAGCTCGACCTCCTTCAGACCGGGAACCAGCTCGTACAGCCGGCCCAGATAGGCCGCGTACTCCTCGGGCGTCGTGTAGCCGACGGTGTCGGGGATGTTGACGACGGTCGCGCCCTCCTCGACGGCGATCGCGCAGACTTCGGCGGTGAACTCGATGTCGGCGCGGGTCGCGTCCATCGGCGAGAACTCGACGTCCTCGCAGTAGGACTTGGCCAGCGTCACCGCCGCCCGGGCCTGGCCCTTGACGTCCTCGCGGTCGGTCTGCAACTGGTGCTCGATGTGGATGTCGGAGGTCGAGATGAAGGTGTGGATGCGCGGGCGCGCCGCCTCCTTGATCGCCCCCCAGGCCGCGTCGATGTCGGCTTTGTGGGTGCGGGCCAGGCCGCAGACAACCGGGCCCTCGACCTTGCGGGATATCTCCTGGACCGCCTCGAAGTCCCCGGGTGAGGTGATCGGGAAGCCGGCCTCGATCACGTCGACCCCCAGGCGGGCGAGCTGCTGGGCGATCTCGACCTTCTCGGCCGTGTTCAGCGAGATGCCGGGCGACTGCTCGCCGTCTCGCAGGGTGGTGTCGAAGATGTGGACGCGGTTGGCGCCGGAATTGTTCTCAGTCTGCGGTCCCATGGGACCTCTCCTTCTCTCTTTGAATCGAATGGCCTTTGTCTCTCGCGGCTAACGCGCCGCCCAGCGCTATTCCCCCCGAGGGGGGAGGAGAAGGAGTAGCGCGAGGCTGTCGAGCCGGAAGCTCATTCCGCTCCGAACCTTAGCGTAGGCTCCGCGAATCGCAAGCCCGGACGCCACCGTTTCGCCGCAGAAGACCCCCTGGCTCGCCCTCCTCGCGATGGGCCTCGCCGTCGTCGTCATCGCCAACGACTTCTCCGCGATCAACGTCGCCCTGCCGACGATGGAGAAGGACTTCGAGACCGACGTCAACACGATCCAGTGGGTCGTCAACGCCTACGCGCTGACCTTCGGGGTGCTGATCGTCACCGGCGGCCGGCTCGCCGACATGTTCGGCCGCCGCAACGCCTTCTTCCTCGGCACCGCGATCTTCGCCTCGATGTCGGCCCTCGGCGGCGCCGCCCAGACCGAGACCTGGCTGATCTTCGCGCGGGTGCTGATGGGGATCGGCGGGGCGCTGATGTGGCCGGCGATCCTCGGCATGACCTACGAGCTGCTGCCGGAAGAGAAGGCCGGCCTGGCCGGCGGGATCATCATCGGCGCCGCCGGGCTCGGCAACGCGATCGGGCCGCTGATCGGCGGCGTCCTCACCCAGGAGCTGAGCTGGCGCTGGATCTTCTTCCTCAACGTGCCGATCGCCGCCTTCGCCGTCGGGGTGACCTGGTTCCTGGTCCACGTCAAGGAGCCCGACCCGGGCGAGCGGCGGATCGACTACACCGGCGTCGCGGCGATCTCGATCGGCCTCGTCTCGCTGCTGATCGCCCTCGACCAGGTCGCCGACTGGGGCTGGAGCGACCCGCGGGTGATCGGCCTGCTGGCGCTGGCGGCGGCGATGCTGATCGCTTTCGTGCCGCTCGAGCGCCGCGCCGGGAGCCACGCGCTGGTCCCGCGGGAGGTGATGCGGAACGAGAGCTTCACCGCCTCCTGCATCGCGATCCTCTTCATGTCGGCGACCTTCTTCGCCTCGCTCCTCTACCTGCCGCAGTTCATGGAGAAGCAGCTCGGCTACTCGCCACTGGAAGCCGGCGTCGGGATGCTGCCCTTCCTCGCCACCTTCGGCCTCGTCTCCTTCATCGCCGGCCCGCTCTACAACCGGCTGGGAGCGAAGGTGCTGGCGGTGTTCGGCGCCGCCTGCATCACCATCGCCCCGTTCCTCTTCTCCGGGGTCGACGCCGGCTCGGGATACGACTCGCTGGTCGTCGGGATGCTCGTCCTCGGGCTCGGGATCGGCAGCTTCTACCCCACCGCGACCACCGCCGGGGTCACCTCGGTCGACGAATCGCAGACCAGCCTCGCCGGCGGGATCGTCTACATGTTCCAGATCGCCGGCGGCTCGATCGGGCTCGGGCTCACCACCACGGTCTTCTCCGGCGCGGTCCCGCCCTTCGTCGACGGCATCCAGGCCGCCTTCCGGCTCGACGCGGCGCTCTCGCTCGTCGGCCTGCTGACCGCGCTGGCCTTCGTCGGCGGCCGGCTCGTCGGCTCTGCCAAAACGGCGCCGGAAACAACCTGATCCCTACGGAATCGATCCGTTTTCCCCTGGCCCGCCGACCAGGATGTCCTTGCCGGGGCCGCCGATCAGCTGATCGTTGCCAGGTCCCCCGATCAGACGGTCCTGCCCCGGACCACCCATGATCCAGTCCCCCCCCCGGCGGCCGATCAGGTTGTCGTCGTCGGGGCCGCCGATGATCTTGTCCGCCGCTCCACCGCCGAAGAGACTGTCGCGCCCCACCCCACCCCGGATCGTGACCGGGACCGGGATGTCGCTGGTGAAGAAGACGGTGTCGCTGCCGCCGCCGGCGTTGACTTCGAAGCCGGCGATCGCCGGCGCCTTACAGGCGAGTTCGGTCGGGATTTCTTCCGGGTGTTCGCAGAGGTCACCGCCTACTTCGAGCGCGATCGTCGAGAGGATCAGGTAGCTGCGGCCGTCGGCGCTGAGCGCGATGTGGAAGGCGTTGTTTTCCCTGCCGCCGCTGATCAGCAGGTTCACCGGGCCGGGTTCGGCCGCGGCAAAGGTCGCCGGCAGAGCGGCAAGCGTCGCCAACAAGATGAGAATCGCCTTCTTCATGAAATGTCCCTGGCCGCGGGCCGAAGCCCCATTTAAGGGAACAACGAGCGCGGGCAGACGTTGCGCTGCCGGCCTGGGAGCGCGCTGCCGGCGGTCGGCGGCTAGAGGTCGACCGAGCGGCCATTGGAGAAGCCGTCGAGGCCCATGATCTTCTCGATCGCCTCGGAGCGGACCGGCGCGTCGGTGGTCAGCGCCATCACCGCCCGCTCTCCCCCGCTTTCGGCACCGACCGCGGCGGAGACGATGTTGACCCCCTCTTCGCCGAACAGGGTCCCGACCCGGCCGATCATCCCCGGCTGGTCGGCGTAGCGGAAGACCGCGATGTGCTCGTCGAAGGGCAGGTAGAAGCTCTCGCCCCAGACCGAGACGAGGTAGGGCTCGTTGCGCGGTCCGACGCTGGTCCCGGCGACCTCGACCTCGCCGCCGGCGGTGTGGACGCGGACCTTGACCAGCTCAGTGAAGTCCTCGGCGCTGGCGTCGGTCGTCTCGGAGAGCTCGATCCCGCGCTCCTCGGCCATCTGCGGCGCGTTGACCAGGTTGACCGGCTCCTCGGTGTTGCCGGAGAGGATCCCGGCCATCACCGCGATCCCCAGCAGGCGGGTGTCGTGGGAGGCGATGCGGCCGCGGAATTCGGCGCTGACCTTCTCGACCGAGCCGTCGGCCAGGCCCTGGGCGAGGCGGCCGAGCTTTTCGCAGAGCGGCACGAACGGCGCCAGCGCCTCCATCGCCTCGGGGCGCACGGCGGCGATGTTGACCGCGTTGGTGACGACGCCGCCGGTCAGCGCGGCGGTGACCTGCTCGGCGGTGACGACGCCGGCGCGGTCCTGGGCCTCGGCGGTCGAGGCGCCGAGGTGCGGGGTGACGACGACGTCGGGCCGGGAGAAGATCGGGTGCTCGGTGAACGGCTCGGAGGGGAAGACGTCGAGCGCGGCGCCGCCGAGCTTGCCGGACTCCAGGCCCGCGTTCAGGGCGTCGAGGTCGATCAGCTCGCCGCGGGCGCAGTTGACGACCCGGGCGCCGTCCTTCATCGCCGCGATCGTCTCGGCGTTGATCATCCCGATCGTCTCCGGGGTCTTCGGCGTGTGCAAGGTGACGAGGTCGGCGCGGCCCAGCACCTCCTCGATGCTGTCCAGGCCCTCGACCCCGAGGTCCTTGAAGCGCTCGGCGGAGACGAACTTGTCGAAGGCGACGACGTCCATGTCGAAGCTCTGGGCCCGTTTGGCGACCAGCTGGCCGATGCGGCCGAAGCCGATCACGCCCAGCGTCTTGCCGTAAAGCTCGGCGCCCTTGTACTTGGCCCGGTCCCAGCGGCCCTCGACCAGCGAGCCGTGCGCCTGCGGGACGTTGCGGAAGAGGGCGAGGGCCAGCGCCAGGGTGTGCTCGGCGGCGGCGACCGAGTTCGATTCCGGCGCGTTGGCGACGATGATCCCGCGGCGGGTCGCGGCCGGGATGTCGACGTTGTCGACGCCGGTGCCGGCGCGGCCGATCACCTTCAGGTTGGTCGCCAGCTCGATCAGCTCTGGCGTCATCTGCGTCGCCGAGCGGATCAGGATCGCGTCGTACTCGCCGATCTGCTCGCGCAGCTCCTCGTCGGACATCTCGAGGCCGAGGTCGACCTCGAACTGCGAGCGGAGCAGCTCGACGCCGGTGTCGGCGATCTTCTCCTTGACCAGGACCTTCACGAGGCGACGCCGTCCACGTTCTCGACGACCCAGTCGATGCAGGCGGTGAGCGCCTCGACGTCGTCGGGGTCGATCGCCGGGAACATGCCGATCCGCAGCTGGTTGCGGCCGAGCTTGCGGTAGGGCTCGACGTCGACGATCCCGTTGGCGCGCAGGGCGGCGGCGAGGGCGGCGGCGTCGACCTTCTCGTCAAAGTCGATCGTGCCGACGACGAGCGAGCGCTTGGCCGGGTCGGCGACGAAGGGCGTTGCGAACTCGCTGCGGTCGGCCCAGCCGTAGAGGCGGCCGGAGGAGTCCGAAGTGCGCTCGACGCAGCCGGCGAGGCCGCCGAGGCCGAGCATCCACTGGACCTGGTCGTTCAGCAGCAGGAGCGTGGCCAGAGCGGGCGTGTTGTAGGTCTGCTCCTTGCGCGAGTTGTCGAGCGCGGTCTGCAGCGAGAGGAAGGCGGGCTGCCAGCGGTCGCCGGCGCCGTCGAGCTCCTCGATGCGGGCGATCGCGGCGGGGCTGAGGGCGGCGAGCCAGAGGCCGCCGTCGGAGGCGAAGCCCTTCTGCGGAGCGAAGTAGTAGGCGTCGGCCTGGGTCGCATCCAGGGGCAGGCCGCCCGCGCCCGAGGTGGCGTCGACGAGGACCAGCGCATCGCCGGCGTCGGCGGGGCGCTGGACGTCGACCATCACCCCGGTCGAGGTCTCGTTGTGGGCCCAGGCGATCACGTCGGCGGCGGGGTCGGCGACCGGCGCGGGCGCGTCGCCCGGCTCGGCCTCGACGACGATCGGGTCGGCGAGGAACGGCGCCGCCGCGGTCGCCTTGGCGAACTTCGAGGAGAACTCGCCGTAGGTGAGGTGCAGGGCGCGCTCGCGCACGAGCCAGGCGCAGGCGGCCTCCCAGAAGGCGGTGGTGCCGCCGTTGCCGAGGGCGATCTCGTAGCCGTCGGGGAGCGAGAAGAGCTCCGCGAGGCCGGTCCGCACCTCGCGCACGAGGTCGCGCACGGGTGCCTGGCGGTGCGAGGTTCCCATCAGGTCGGAGCGCTCGGCGAGGCGCTCCAGCGCCTCCGGGCGCACCTTCGAGGGCCCGCAGCCGAAGCGGCCGTCGGCGGGCTTGATCTCGCTGGGAATTTGCACGGTCGTCTGAGGCGCCATCCGGATCGACAGGTTATTGACCAGGCAGGCGCGGCGCCGCCGGGGGCGAAGTTAGGCTCGGCAGCGCCGTTTGGTCGCCGTCCACGACGAGGGGAGCACGATGTATCCAGTCAACTACGAAGCCGATTTCAACCCGGCTCCGAACCGATGGACCACCTTCTTCCGGCCGCTGCTGGCGATCCCGTGGATCATCGTCGCCCTGTTCTGGGGGACCCTCTTCCTCTTCACCCACCTCTTCGCCTGGGTCGCGATCATCGTCACCGGCCGCTACCCGGAGTGGCTGTACGAGTTCAACTCCGGCGTCGTCCGCTTCGGCGTCCGCACCGGCGCCTGGATCTACCTGCAGACCGACGAGTGGCCGCCGTTCGGCCTCGCCGACGATCCCAGCTACCCGATCCGGGTCAACATCGCCCCGCGGGCGGAGAGCCAGAGCCGCCTCAAAGCCTTCTTCCGCCTGATCCTGGCGCTGCCGATGCTGATCGTCTCCTACGCGGTCAACTACATGCACCTCTGGGTAGCGGTGATCGCCTGGCTGACGATCGTCTTCCGCGGCTACCAGCCGCAGGGGGTCAACAACGCGCTGACCTTCGTCAACAGCTTCTACGCCCGCGTCTACGGCTACATCGCCCTGCTGACCGACGACTACCCGCCGATCGGCGAAGAGAAGGCCAACAACGGCGGCGCGCCGGTTGTCGCAGCATCTCCGCCCCCTCCCCCGGCGACGACCTAATCGGCTATTCGGAGATGTGATCGGTCCAGTTAGCGCCGTCCCAATAACGGAGCCTCGCCTCGCCCTTCGGATCCGGATGCCAGTCGGGAGGTCTGCTCGGCGCGGAGGCTGCCGCCGGTGAAATCGGCGGCAGGCCGCGGGCGACGCGATCCTGTTGAGACAACGCTGCCTCGGGTGGGTAGACGATCGGTCTACGGGGACGCTTGTAGACGAAGAACAGAAAGCCCAAAGCGCCAAAAAGGACCACTGCCGCAGTCCACCCAAGGGTCGGGTAGCCCTGGGCCTTACGGTCCTGGTAGGTGAAAACCGCCGCGATGATGCCGAGGATTAAGCCGAGGAACCAAGCGGGCGACAGGGCCAAGGCGATCGAGATGACCAGGTAGAGCCAGGCAGTCACCGGCTCCAGCACCCATGCCGGAGGCTGCTGTTGCTGCGGCTGGATGGGCTGCGGGCTTACGTTCATCGACTCAGACCTTTTGGACGAAGACGTTGCCGAACTGGTCGACGCTGATCATCTGCCGCTTCTCGCCGCCGGTGATGGCGAGAACGATCCACACCAGCCACCAAAGGCCCAGAGTGAAGATCCCGATCAGGAAATGGAGGAGGTGGTTGACCCGATGCCCGCGGACTACGACAGCCTGGAAATCGCCTTGCGACTCGATTCTGGCGCCGTTTGCCACCTGCCCCTGAAGAGTGTTCGCCAGCAAACCCTTTCTTTCCGCATCCGTCTTCTCAGTCTGAGCCACGGCGCCTACACCCGCACCGGCCGGAGGTGGCGGTGGAGGCGGCAGTGGTTCCGAAGCAGTCGGAGCCTGCTCCGCCGCTGGATCAGTCTGTTCAGTTTGTCCGTCATCCATCATTTGACGCCTCCTCAAGCGTTCTGGGAAATATCGCGGGATCGTATTCCACTGTTCCCGAAAGAAACCTTTACTTCCCCGCCAGCGCCTTTAGGGTTGCCGGCATGAACGACGAACAACAAGGAATCGCCAAAGGCGACGGTTACGCCGTCGCCCAACTCGACGACCTCGGCGAGGGCTGGGGCTTCCGCAAGGTCCGCAAGGAGCTGGGAGTCACCGCCTTCGGCGTCAACGCGATCGTGATGCCGCCCAACTACGAGTCCGGCAAGCACTACCACGACGAGCAGGAGGAGCTCTACTTCGTCCACCAGGGCCGGATGGAGATCGACCTCGACGGCACCAAGCACCAGCTTGGCCCAGGCGGCTTCGCCTGGGTGGACGCCAAGGTGGTCCGCAGCCTCAAGAACCTGAGCCCCGACGAAGACGCGATCTACATCTGCGTCGGCGGCAAAGACGGTTATGTGGGCCGGGACGGGCGGCTGCCCGAGGGCGAGACGAGCCCCCGGGGTCCGATCAAAGAGTGACGCTGCTTACTTCGTGTCTTTGAACGTCTGATCTATCCAGGGCATCATGTCGCGGAGGTCGTGGCCGATCTCCTCGATTTCGTGCCCGGCCCCCTCGGCCCGCATGCGGTCGAAGTTCTCGTTGCCGGCGCGGTTCTCGGCGATGAACTCGCGGGCGAAGTCGCCTGACTGGATCTCGGAGAGGATCTCCTTCATCGCCGCCCGGGACTCCTCGCCGATCACCCGTTTGCCGCGGGTCATGTCGCCGTACTCGGCGGTGTTGGAGATCGAGTAGCGCATGCCCTGGATGCCCTTTTCGTACATCAGGTCGGCGATCAGCTTCAGCTCGTGCAGGCACTCGAAGTAGGCGAGGCGCGGGTCGTAGCCGGCCTCGACCAGGGTCTCGTAGCCGGCGCGGACCAGCTCCGAGGCGCCGCCGCAGAGGACCGCCTGCTCGCCGAAGAGGTCGGTCTCGCACTCGTCTTTGAAGGTCGTCTCGATCACCGCGGCGCGGCCGCCGCCGATCCCGGAGGCGTAGGCGAGGACGAGGTCGTGCGCTTCGCCGGAGGCGTCCTGGTGTACGGCCATCAGGCAGGGCACGCCGCTGCCTTCCTCGTACTGGCGGCGGACCAGATGGCCGGGGCCCTTGGGCGCGACCATGCCGACGTCGACGCCCGGGGGCGGATCGATCTCGCCAAAGTGGATCGCGAAGCCGTGGGCGAAGAGCAGGAGGTTGCCGGGGGCGATCCCGTCGGAGATCTCCTCGCGCCAGACCTCGGCCTGCTTCTCGTCGGGCAGCAGGATCATCACCAGGTCGCCGCGGCTCGCGGCTTCGGCGACGTCGAGCACCTCGAGCCCGGCCGCTTCGGCCTTGGCGCGGCTGGAGGAATCGGGACGCAGACCGACGACGACGTCGACGCCGGAGTCCTTGAGGTTGAGAGCGTGCGCGTGGCCCTGGGAGCCGTAGCCGAGGATGGCGACGGTCTTGCCGTCGAGCTTGCCCAGGTCAGCGTCTTTGTCGGTGAAGATGTCGTCGGTTCGCATGAGGCGGCAGGCTAGCGGAGCGCCCTGCGCATCAGCTTCCCGGAGGGGGTGCGCGGCAGCGCCGAGGCGAGCTCGACCCGCTTCGGCACTTTGAACCCGGCCAGCGATTCGGCGCAGTGGCGGCGGAGCTCGTCGGGGCTGACCTCGGCGCCGCTCTCGAGGACGACGACCGCGGTGACCGCCTGCTGCCACTCCGGGTCCTCGCGGCCGATCACCGCCGCCTCGGCGACCTGCGGGTGGCGCAGCAGCACCTCCTCGACCTCGGCCGGGACGACGTTCTCGCCGCCGCTGACGATCATGTCGTCGATCCGGTCGCGGACGTAGAGGAAGCCTTCCTCGTCGATGTGGCCGAGGTCGCCGGTGTGCAGCCAGCCGTCGGCGTCGGCGCTGCCGGGGGCGATCGTCGGCCCCTGGACGAGGATCTCCCCCTCGCGGATCCGCAGGTGGGTGGTCAGCAGCGGTCGGCCGGCGGAGCCGAGCTTGCGCTGGGCGTCGGCCGGGGCGAGGGTCGTCACCTGCGAGCAGGTCTCGGTCAGGCCGTAGGTCTGGACGACGGTCGCGCCCTTGGCGATCGCCTCTTCCAGCGCCCCGGCGGGGACCGGTCCGCCGCCGACGAGGATCGCCCGCGGCCCGGAGAGGTCGACGCCGGCGTCGAGCAGCCGGGTCAGCATCGTCGCCACCAGCGAGACCTGGGTGATCCCGTCCCGCTCCAGCGACTCCCCCACCCGGTCGACGTCGAAGCCGTCGTGGACGACCGCGGCGGTGCCGTAGATCACCGAGCGCATGACGATCCCGAGGCCGGCGATGTGGCTGAGCGGCACGCAGCAGAGCCAGCGGTCGGTCGGCTCGACGCCGATGTTGAAGGCCGAGCCGACGGCGTTCCAGAGGAAGTTGCCGTAGCTGAGCTGGACCGGGCGCGGTGTGCCGGTGCTGCCGCTGGTCAGGACCCGGCAGCAGATCGCGTCCATGTCGTGCTCGCCGAGCAGCGGCATGTCTGCCTCGGTCTGGGTCAGCTGGCCGGGGTCGTCGAGGTCGATGATCGGCTCCTCGGCGTTGACGATCGTCGCCCGCTCCGCCGCGGTCAGCCGCGGCCCCAACGGCAGCAGCTCCGCGCCGAGCTTCATCAGCGCGTGCATGAGGACGACCTGCTCGCGGCGCGGCTGCATGGTCAGGGCGGCGACCGAGCCGCGGCGGACGCCGTGGGCCGCGAGCCGGCGCGCGACCCAGGTCGCTTCCGCCTCGAGCTCGGCGTAGGTCATCTCCGCGCCGTCGGCAACCAGCGCCGTCCGGTCAGGACAGCTCTGCGATCTCTGCGAGAGCCAGTCGTCGAGCTTCATCGGGATATCGTCCCCATCATGCCCAAACGCCACAAAGGAGCCCCGTCCGAGGAACAGCTGTACGCGCCGATCGAGTGGAAAGCGGGTCCCGGCGACTACGAGGACATCCGCTACGAGACCGGCGGCGGGATCGCCAAGGTGACGATCGACCGCCCCGAGGTGCTGAACGCCTTCCGGCCGCAGACGCTGATCGAGGTCTCGCGGGCGATGGAGCTGGCGCGCGAGGACGCGGACGTCGGCGTGATCGTCTTCACCGGCGCCGGTGAGCGGGCCTTCTGCTCCGGCGGCGACCAGACCGTCCGCGGCGACACCGGCTACATCGCCGAGGGCGCCTCGGTCGGTCGCTTCCACGTCACCGACCTGCAGATCCAGATGCGGCGGCTGCCGAAGCCGATCGTCGCGATGGTCGCCGGCTACGCGATCGGCGGCGGCCACATCCTCCACCTCTGTTGCGACCTGACGATCGCCGCCGACAACGCCGTCTTCGGCCAGACGGGGCCGCGGGTCGGCTCCTGGGACGGCGGCTACGGGGCCTCGCTGCTGCGCGACCTGGTCGGGACCAAGAAGGCGAAGGAGTTCTGGATGCTCTGCCGCCAGTACGACGCCTCCGAGGCGCTGGAGATGGGCCTCGTCAACGCAGTGGTGCCGCTCGCCGACTTGGAGCGCGAGACCGTCGCCTGGTGCCGCGAGATGCTCGCCCTCTCCCCCTTCGCGCTGCGCCTGGTCAAGGCCAGCTTCAACGCCCACGAGGACGGCTACGCCGGGATCCAGCAGCTCGCCCACGACGCCAACCTCCTCTTCTACGGCAGCGATGAGGCGGCCGAGGGGCGCGAGGCGTTCAAGCAGAAACGCCAGCCCGACTTCTCGCAGTTCCCGAGGCGCGCATGAGGATCTGGCTGATGGCGGCGCGGCCGCGGACGCTGCCGGCGGCGGTCGCCCCGGTCCTGGTCGGCACCGCGGCGGCGGTGCAGTGGGCCGGGCACCTGCCGCGCTGGGGGGCGTTCTTCGCGGCGCTCGTCGGCTCGATCTTCATCCAGATCGGGACCAACCTCGCCAACGACTACTCCGACGCCAAGCGCGGCGCCGACACCGCCGACCGGCTCGGGCCGGTGCGGGTCACGGCGAGCGGGATGGTCACCCCGCAGCGGGTGATGCGCGCGACCTGGATCGCCTTCGCGGTCGCCGTCGCCTGCGGGATCTACCTGACGGCGGTGGCCGGCCCGGTGATCCTGGTGATCGGCGTCCTCTCGATCGCCGCCGGCGTCCTCTACACCGGCGGACCGCGCCCCTACGGCTACGCCGGCTTCGGCGAGGTCTTCGTCTTCCTCTTCTTCGGCCTGGTTGCGGTCAACGGCTCCTATTACGTGCAGCTCGAGGAACTCGACGCGCTGCCGCTGGGGCTCTCGATCTCGGTCGGCTTCCTCGCCACCGCGATCATCGTCGTCAACAACGTCCGCGACGTCGAGACCGACCGCCGGGCGGGCAAGAACACGCTGGCGGTGCGGATCGGGCGCGAGAGCGCGGTGAACCTGTACCGGCTGCTGGTCGCCGGCGGCTTCTTCGTCCTGCCGATCGCGCTCGTGGCCGGCGACGCGAGCCTGCTGCCGATGATCGGCTGGCTGGCGGCCCCGCTGGCGATCAAACCGGCGAAGACTTTGGCCGTGCGCCGCGACGGCCCGGCCCTGAACGCGGTCCTGGCGCAGACGGGCGCGCTGCTCGGCGTCTTCAGCCTGCTGGTCACCGTCGGGCTGCTGATCTCCGCCTGAGAGACTCGGGGCGTGCGCCTCAGCTCGGTCGAGGTAATCCCCTACGCGCTCCCGTTCAAGGAGCCGTATGTCACGGCGCGCGGGGTGCTGCGGCGGCGGGAGATGGTGCTGCTGCGGGTGCGGGATGGGGACGGGGTTGTGGGGCTTGGCGAAGCGGTGCCGCTGGCGTTGCGGGGCGGGGTTGGGCTTGTGGAGGTGGTTGGGGATCTGGAGGCGTGGGCGGAGCACGGAGAGGTTCAGGCGCTGTCGGCGCCCGCTCGGTGCGCGGTGGAGACCGCGCTGATGGACTTGCGGGGCCGGCGGACTGGAAAAGGGCTGGGTGAGGAGGAGCGGGACGAAGAGGTCGAGTGCAACGCGACGCTTGTCGCGGGACGGCCGGATGCGGTGGCGGCCGAGGCGGAACGGTGGGCTCAGGCGGGGTTTAGGACTTTCAAGCTGAAGCTCGGCGCCGAGTCCGCGTCAGTGTTCGATATGCGGACACTGACGCGGACTCGTGGCTCTGGGGACGTCGGGCAGGTGCGGGCGGTGCGGGAGGCCCTTGAGGCCGGCGTGCGAATTCGGGTTGATGCGAACGAGGCTTGGGACCTGGAGACGGCCAAGGCGACGCTGGCGGCTTTGGAGGAGTTCGACGTCGAGTTGGCGGAGCAACCCGTGGCGGGGCTCGAGGCGATGGCGGAGCTCGCGGCGAGCACCTCGATTCCGCTCGCGGCTGACGAGAGCGTGCCGACGCTCGAGGAGGCCGAGCGAGCCGCTGCCCTCGGCGCCTGCGAGTTCACCGGGATCAAGCTCTCCAAGGTCGGCGGCCCAGAGGAAGCGCTCGCGATCGCCGATGTCCTCCCCGCCTACGTCACCAGCGCCCTCGACGGACCGGTGGGGATCGCCGCGGCGGCGCAGGTCGCGCTCAGCCTCGCGGACACGGATCACCCCGAACGCCTGCATCTCGCCCACGGGCTTGCCACCCAGCGGCTGTTCGCCTCCACGATCGCCTCCGTCGAGTGCGAGGTCCGCGACGGCATGCTCCACCTCCCTCCCGGCCCCGGACTTGGTGTCGAGATCGACGAAAAGGCGCTGCAAGACCACCGCCTCTAGTGTCGCTTTCTCCGTCCATATGGGCGCAAAAGGCGACACTGCCACGATGGATCCGACCAACGCCAACACCGCTCTTGCCTCGGCTTTCGCCGAGGAGCTGGCGCGTGGGGGGCTGCGGCTGGCGGTGATCTCTCCCGGCTCGCGCTCAACGCCGCTCGCGGTGGCGCTTTGGCGGCAACCCGAGATCGAGGTGAAGGTGATCGTCGACGAGCGCTCGGCGGGTTTCTTCGCCCTCGGGGCGGCGCAGGCGGGCGGCGAGCCGGTGGCGCTGCTCTGCACCTCGGGGACGGCGCTCGTCAACTACCACCCGGCCGTGGTCGAGGCCGACGAATCGGGGATTCCGCTGGTCGTCCTCAGCGCCGACCGGCCGCCGGAGCTGCGTGGGATCGGCGCCGGGCAGACGATCGACCAGATCAAGAGCTTCGGCTCCTCGGTGCGCTGGTTCTGCGAAGTCGGGACCCACGAGGCCGACGACGGCGGCCTGCTCCACTACCGCTCGGTCGCCTGCCGGGCGCTGGCCGCGGCGCGGGGCGAGACGCGGCCCGGTCCCGTCCACCTGAACCTCCCCTGGCGCGAGCCGCTGGCGCCGGTGCCGGTCGAAGGGGCCGTGACCGCGACCGACGAGCTGGCGCTGAAGGGGCGCGACGGGCGGCCGCTGACGGCGGTGACGCACATCGACCTCGAGCCTTCCCCCTTCCTCCTCGACGAGGTGGCGGGACACATCGGCAACGCGATCTCCGGCGTGATCGTCGCCGGCCGCCAGCTCGACCCCGAGCTGCGCGAGCCGCTGGCGCACCTGGCGCGGGTCGCCGGCTTCCCGATCCTCGCCGAGCCGACCTCCCAGGTCCGCTGCGGCCCCCACGACCGCTCGCACGTCGTCGCCTCTTACGACCTGCTGCTGCGGGAAGAGCACTTCGCCCGCTCGGTCGTCCCGGACCTGATTCTCCGCTTCGGCGCGATGCCGACCAGTAAGCCGCTGCGGGCCTGGATCGCAGCCAGCGGCGCCGACCAGATCGTGATCGACCCCTACGGAGGCTGGAACGAGCCGACCAACCGGGCGGCGGCGATCCTCCGCGCCGACCCGACCGAGCTCGCCTCAGGCTGGGCCGCGCGACTGGAAGGACTTGAGGGGCGCGAACGCCCGCTGCCCGATCGCTGGCTCGAGGCCGAGACGGCTGCGCAGGCGGCGCTTGAGGAGGCGCTCGCCGGCACCGAGATCTCCGAGCCGGCCCTGCACCGAGCGCTCGGCCAGGCCCACCGCGACAGCGACCTCGTCTACACCGCCTTGAGCATGCCGATCCGCGACCAGGAGGCCTTCCTCGCCGCCGGCAACGCCGACGTCCACTTCCTCTGCAACCGCGGCGCCAACGGGATCGACGGCCTCGTCTCCTCCGGCATCGGCGCCGCCCAGGCGAGCGGCCGGCCGACGACGATCGTCACCGGCGACCTCGGCCTGCTCCACGACGTCGGCGGCCTCGCCGCGCTGCGCGACATCGAGACCCCGGTGCGCATCGTCGTCATCGACAACAACGGCGGGGGCATATTCCACTTCCTGCCCCAGGAGTCCGCGCTGGACAGCGAGGAGTTCGAGGCGCTGCTCGGCACCCCGCGCGGCGTCGACGCCGCTAAGGCGGCGGCACTCTTCGACCTGCCGCACCGACGCCTCGAATCGCTCGCGGAACTGCCCGAGGCTCTCGCCACCGGCACCGGCCTGATCGAGGTGAAGACGGACCGGCAGTCCAACGCCGAGCTGCACCGCCGCCTGGCGGACGCGGTTCAGGCCGCGATCAGCAGCTGATCGGCCCGGCCTCCCGGCCGGGTCCGGGACGCCAGGTCGGCGCGTACAGAGCGGTGTCCGACCGACCCTCAGAGCGGGGCGTGCCGACCAGACGGGTCGGGCAACTGCCGTCGGCGTTGACCTCCATGACGACGTTGGTGAAGCCGAAGCCGATCGTTCCAGGGCCGGTCGACTGCGCGTATGCCAGTCGCTGACCCGAAGGGTCCCAGCTCGGCGCTTCCTCTTCCTGGGTGCGGTTGCGAGTCAGGCGCTGCCAGTGACTGCCGTCTGCGGCGACTACGTAGAGCTCGCCGAGCGCAATCGGTCCGTCGGCGCCCTCGACCGTAACACCGTCGCGGTCGCTGACCAGAGCGATGCGACTCCCGTCAGGCGAGTAGGAGCCATCCCGAGCTTCCCGAGCAAATAGGGATATGCGCCCGGTCCCGACGTCGAGGGCGACTACTTCGGACCCATCTCCCATTTCGCGCTCGGCGAGCAGCGTGCTGCCGTCGGGCGAAAACGAGGTGGCTTCCACCCTGTATCCGTTGCGCCAGGGCGTCAGGCGCCGCACTCGACCGTCGGCCAGGTCGACAATCCAGGTCGTGGTGGCGAAGTAGTCGCGCGATCGCTCAGGGTGCTTGAAGTTCAGGTGCAGTTCGAGCTTGGTTCGGGAGAAGGCGATCGTGTTGCCGTCGGGAGAGAAGACCGGTTCGCTCGCCCCACGCGTGTGCGGAACGGCAACCGGCGCACCCCCGCTCGCCGACGCAAGATAGATCCTGTTGCTCTTCTTCTTGCCGTCATCCTTTCGCGGCGCCCCCGTGAAGGCGAGCATCGTGCCATCGGGTGACCAGGATCCGCTGTCGAACGGAGTCGCCCAGATCCGGCCCGTGCCGGTCAACGTCATCCGGCCGTTGCCGTTGGCGCCGATCGTCTGCACGGTCAGGTCCATGCGCTTCTTCGCGACCTTCCAGACGCCGAAGGCCACCCGGGGCCCCTCCGGCAGCGCTGCAAACGAACCCGCCGGCGCAACCAGCGCCAGGGCGGCGATTAGCATCGACCCAGCTCCTGCCAAGCGGCGAATCACACGGGTATCTTCGACGAAATGGCGGGGAGACCCTCTACTCGGCCAGCAGCGGCAGCAAGGCCCCGAGCTTGACCTCGGTCTCGGCCAGCTCCGCCGCCGGGTCGGACCCTGAGACGACGCCGACGCCGGCGAAGAGGTGGGCCTCGCGGTCGCGGAGGAGGGCGCTGCGGAGGGCGACGCAGAATTCGCCGTCCTCGGTTGCGTCCATCCAGCCGACCGGGGCGGCGTACCAGCCTCGGTCCATGCCCTCGAGTTCGGCGATCGCGCCCGCGGCCTCGGGCCAGGGCTCGCCGCCGACCGCCGGGGTCGGGTGCAGGAGGCCGGCCAGCTCGATCGCCGAGTGGGGCTCGGCGAGCTGGGCGATCACCGGCGTCGCCAGGTGCTGGATGTTCGCCACCTTGACGATCTCCGGCTCGGCCGCCGCCTCGACCCAGACAGCGTGCGGGCGCAGGGCGCGGACGATCCGCTCGGAGACGATCCGCTGCTCGCGGCGGTCCTTGTCGCTGCGCAGCAGCTGCTCGCCGAGGTGGTCGTCGACGGCGGGGTCGGAGCTGCGCCGGGTCGAGCCGGCGAGGGCGACCGTGGAGACGCCGGCGCCGGCGCGGCGCACGAGTAGCTCGGGGCTGGCGCCGAGGAAGGCCGCCTCCGGCGTCCCGCAGCAGAAGCAGAAGCAGGCCGGGAACTGCTCGCGCATGGCGCCGAATAGGGCGGCCGGGTCGTGGGCGGCGGCGGCGCTGACGATCACCTCGCGGGCGAGGACGACCTTGCTGAACTCGCCGGCGGCGATCCGGGATGTGGCGCCCTCGACCGCGGCTTCGAACTCGCGCGGCGGGCGGGCGCTGCGGATGCCGGCGTGGGCGGTCGGGTGCGGGTCGAGCAGCGGCAAGGGCGTGTCGAGGCGCAACGCGGCGAGCCGCGAGCCGAGCCTCTCCCCCACGCGCTCGACCTCCTCGCCCGGCTGGACGACGGCGTTGACGGTGAGGAAGGTGCGCCCGGCGCGCCGGCAGATAGAGACCTCCGGCAGCACCAGCGAGGCGGGCGAGAGCGAGGACCAGGTCGGCGTCGAGCCGCCGTCGGCCTCGAAGGCGAAGCCGCCGAGCCAGACCGGGCCGGCGCCGGCGGGAATTCCGCGCGGCTCGTCGAGCACGGCGCTGGAGCCGATCCGCTGGCACTCCTCGGCGACGTCGCCGAAGCGCCCAGCCCCACGCGAGCTGGCCTCGTGGGCGACCCCAAGCCCGGCAAGCGCGAACTCGCGATCCGGCTGCTCCCAGCAGAACCAGCGGTCGCTCGCCAGCCGCGAGGCGAAGACGACCGCGCAGGGATCGTCGACCTCGACCTCGGTGGTGACGCTTACGAGGGTGCGTCGTCCCCGCCCGGCGGCCTTCTCCAAAGCCGGGGCCAATGACGAGGTCAGGGTGTTCTCAGACAAGGACACAGGGAGCGCCGTGTGCTCTGCACACAAGCGACCGAGGACGCCGTCTGAGGACGCCCTGGGCCGTCATTTCAGTCGTGGCCTCTACCGATCGCTATCTCGCCCGTGCGGACCATTTCAACCAGGCCGTGCGGGCGGACCATCCGCTCGAAGGCCTCGATCTTGTCGGCGGAGCCGGTCACCTCGATCGTCATCGTCCGCCGCGCCACGTCGACGATTTTCGCCCGGAAGATCTCGGCGAACTGGATGATCTCGGCGCGGTTCTCGACCGCCGAGGAGACCTTGAAGAGGGCCATCTCGCGGGCGACCGTCTCCTCCGGCTCCATGTCGCGGATCTTCAGCACGTTGACGAGCTTGTGCAGCTGCTTGGTCACCTGGTCGATCGGGTGGACCGCGCCGTCGAGCGTCAGGGTGACGCGCGAGACGCTGGGGTCGTCGGTCGGGCCGACGGCGAGCGTGTCGATGTTGAAGCCGCGGCGGGAGAAGAGCCCGGCGACGCGCGCCAGCACGCCCGGCTTGTTCTCGACCAGGATCGAGAGGATGTGCTTGCGGCCGCTGAGCTGACCCGGCATGTGCAGGTCCTCGAGCTTGACCGTCTGAGGAGTACCCGCCTCCATCAGCCGACCGTCTTTTGCGGCTTCTGCGGCGACTCGACCATGTCGCGGGCGGCGTTGCCCGGCGGGATCATCGGATAGCAGTTCTCTTCGCGGGCGACGCGGACGTCGAGCAGGACCGGGCCGTCGTGCTCCAGCGCCGCGACCATCTGCTCCTCGAGGTCGGCCGAGTTTTCGGCCCGCATCCCTTTCGCGCCGAAGGCCTCGGCCAGCTTCACCCAGTCGGGGCTCGAGCCCATGTCGACCGCGCTGTAGCGGCGGTCCCAGAACAGCTCCTGCCACTGGCGGACCATCCCCATGTAGCCGTTGTTCATCAGGAAGACCTTGACCGGGATGTTCTCGGTCACGCAGGTCGCCAGCTCCTGGATGTTCATGATCAGGCTGCCGTCGCCGCCGAGGCAGACGACCTGCTCGTCGGGGCAGGCGACCTTGGCGCCGACCGCGCTCGGCAGGCCGAAGCCCATCGTCCCCAGACCGCCGGAGTTGATCCAGCGCCGGGGTTTGTCGAAGCCGTAGTACTGCGCCGCCCACATCTGGTGCTGACCGACGTCGGAGGTGATGATCGCGTCGCCCTGGGTCGCGCGGTGCATCGCCTCGATCATGAACTGCGGCTTGATCTCGCCGTTCTCGCCGGGCTCGTAGTAGAGCGGGTGCGCGTCCTGCCAGCCGCGCAGCGTCGTCCACCACTCGTCGAGGCGGCTGGAGTCGGTCTGCAGCGCCCGGTACTCGCGGGTCAGCTTCGGCAGCACCAGCTTGACGTCACCGACGATCGGGATGTGGGCGCCGACGTTCTTCGAGATCTCGGCTGGGTCGATGTCGATGTGGATGACCTTGGCGTGCGGCGCGAACTCGTCGAGTTTGCCGGTGATGCGGTCGTCGAAGCGGGCGCCGATGGCGACGATCAGGTCGGCCTTGTCCATCGCCCAGTTGGCGGTGACGGTGCCGTGCATGCCGAGCATGCCGAGGAAGTTCTCGTCCGAGGCCGGAAATGCGCCGAGTCCCATCAGGGTCGAGGTGACCGGGAAGCGGTCGGAGGCGGCAAGCTCGCGCAGCTCCTCGGAGGCGTTGGCGTTGATCACGCCGCCGCCGGTGTAGAAGATCGGCCGGCGCGCGTTCGCCAGCGCTTTGGCGGCGATCCGGATCTGCTTGATGTTGCCCTCGGTCGAGGGCTTGTAGCCGGGCATCTCGACCGGCTCGGTCCGCGGCTGGTAGTCGATGTCGGCGCGCGAGAGGTCCTGGGGGATGTCGAGCAGCACCGGTCCCGGCCGCCCGGTCGAGGCGACGTGGAAGGCCTGGTGGACGTACTCGGGGATCTGGCGCGGGTCGGTGACCGCGAAGGAGTGCTTCACGAACGGCAGCGTGGCGCCGAGGATGTCGGCCTCCTGGAAGCCGTCGGTCCCGATCAGCTCGGTGCGGACCTGGCCGGTGATGAAGACGGTCGGGACCGAGTCCATCATCGCGTCGGCGATCGCGGTGACGAGGTTGGTGGCGCCGGGCCCGGAGGTGGCGAAGGCGACTCCGACGCGGCCCGAGGCTTCGGCGTAGCCCTCGGCGGCGTGTCCCGCCCCCTGCTCGTGGCGCGTCTGGACGTGGCGGAAGTCCGCATCGACCATCGCGTCGTAGGTCGGCAGGTTCGCCCCGCCGGGGATCCCGAAGACGTCTTTGACGCCCTCGGCCTTGAGGGATTCCATCAACGTGTCTGCAGCGCGCATAAGGACTGGCGATGGTACCAGCGGCGAGGCCTCCGCCCCGCCGGCCGCTACGGCTGGGCTACGCCTGGCCTGCAGGCGATTTCGCCGGGTTCCAGCGGGTCTGGGGATCGATCGCGGTCTCGATCACGCGGCCTTTGTGGCGCTCGATCGCGTGGATGATCGACTCGACCAGCTCCTCCCCCAGCAGGGTCGGCTCGAGGCCGAGGTCCAGCAGCTTGGTGTGGATCGCGTTGTAGTAGTGCTCTTCCTTCTCGACCCGCGGGTTCTCGTAGTGCTGGATATCGACGCTGTAGCCGAGGTGCTCGCCGGCTTCCTTCACCAGCCCGGCCAGCTCGAGCACCGAGAACTGCTCGGTGAACTGGTTGAAGACGCGGAACTCGCCGCGGTCGGCCGGGTTCAGCGCCGCCAGTTCGACGCAGGCGAGGGTGTCGCGGATGTTGAGGAAGCCGCGCGTCTGGCGGCCGGCGCCGTAGACGGTCAGCGGGTGGCCGATCACCGCCTGGACGCAGAAGCGGTTGAGGACGGTGCCGAACAGCTCGTCGTAGTCGAAGCGGGTGACGAGGCGCTCGTCGCGGGCGGTCTCCTCGGTCTCGACGCCGTAGACGACGCCCTGGTTGAGGTCGGTCGCGCGCAGGCCCCAGGTGCGGCAGGCGAAGTGGATGTTGGTCGAGTCGTGGACCTTGGAGCAGTGGTACAGCGAGCCCGGCAGCTTCGGATACGGGAGCGTGTCCTCGCGACCCTTGTGCTGGATCGTGATGTAGCCCTCCTCGATGTCGATCTCGGGCTGGCCGTACTCGCCCATCGTCCCGAGCTTGACCAGGTGCGCGTCGGGGACGTGGTCGCGCATCGCGAAGAGCAGGTTGAGGTTGCCGATCACGTTGGCGTGCTGGGTTTCGACCGCGCGCTCGCGGGAGAGCATCGAGAACGGCGCCGAGGCCTGCTGGCCGTAGTGGACGACGACCTCGGGCTTGGTCTCGGCGACGACCTCGTCGAGGAAGTCGCCGTCCTCGACCGCGCCGACGTAGCTGCGGAGCTGCTCGCCGGAGACCTCGCGCCAGGCGGCGATCCGCTCGTCGAGCTCCCCGATCGGGGTCAGCGAGGCGGTGCCGTGTTCGGTGTGCCAGCGGCGGCGGGAGAAGTTGTCGACGAGGGAGACTTCGTGCCCGCGGGCCGAGAAGCGGAGCGCGGTCGGCCAGCCGAGGTAGCCGTCGCCCCCAAGGATGAGGATTCGCATGAGGGCGGCACTTTAAACGCTCGGGCGGCGCGCGGGACCGACAGCCGACCAGCCGCCCTAGTTGAATCCGGGCGATGGTGAGCGGACTTGCGGCGCGACACGGGGGCCGGCTGGGCCTCGCCGCGCTGGCGGCGGTGCTGCTGCTCGGCCTAGGGCTGCGGCTCGGCGAGGCCTGGGACGGGCGGGCGCCGGTCTACGACGCCACGGCCTACGCGGCGATCGCGGCGAACCTGGAGCACGGCGAAGGGTTCACGGTGGGCGCCGGGGCGACGCAGCCGTCGAGCAATTACTCGCCGGGGCTGCCGCTGTTCGTGGCGGGGTTGTATGGGGTGACGGGCGGCGTGCACGAACGGCTGGCGCGGGTGGTGCTGGCGGTTATCGGAGCGCTGAGCGTGCTGTTCGCGTATTTGATCGGGAGGCGGTTGGGGCGGGCACTCCAGCGACCCCGATCAGGTGAGGTCGCTGGAGTGCCCGCCCCGGATCCGCGGTTGGTGAGTTATGCCGGCTATGGGCGGCTTAGCTCACCAACCGTCTGGCCGGCGCTGTTGGGAGCACTGGTAGTAGCCGTGTACCCGGCGATGCTCGAGTACCAGGGGATGCTGATGAGCGAGCCGCTAGCGGCGACGTTGTTGTCGGGTGGGGTGCTGGCGGCGCTTTGGGCTTGGGAGGGGTCGTGGGCGCGGTGGCTGTTGCCGGGGGCATTGTTCGGAGCTCTGGCCCTGACGCGGCCCGAGTATCTGGGCGTGATGGCCCTCGTCGCGCTCGTCATCGCGGCCCGGAGGCTGCCTGGCGATTGGCGCACCTCCCTCCTACCTGCTGCTGTTTTCTTCATCGCCGCTTTCGTCGTCATCGCCCCCTGGACGCTGCGCAACGCGGTCGCGCTCGATCGCTTCGTGCCGATCTCGACCGGCGGCGGGCAGGTTCTCTTCGCCGGTACCTACGTGCCCTCGGACGGGGACCCGGAAAAGGTCGGTGCCGAGGTGGTCTCCGAAAATCCAGATCTATTTCAACCCCAGGACGCCGAACGACTGAGGCTGGAGCAGATCCTCGCCCGGCTCGCCGCGGCGGAGCATCCCGGGATGGAAACCGACAAAGCGCTCTCGAAGATGGGCAAGGAACAGCTCTGGGACGACGTCTCCGACGAGCCGGTCGAATACGCCGGCTTCGTCGCCACCAAGGTCGGGCGCATTTGGGGGCACGGGCCAAGGGTTGTGATGCGCGAGCCGGTCTGGGAGGTCGTGCACTGGCTGCTGGTCGCCTTCGGCCTGCTCGGCCTCGCAATCCTCGCCTGGCGGCGGCGCTGGGAGGCGCTCCTGCTCGGCACGATCTTCCTCGCGATCACCGCGATCAGCGCCCTCCTCGTCGCCTCCCCCCGCCGAGTCCTGGTCCTTATCCCGCTCCTGGCCCCGCTGGCCGCGGTCAGCATGACCTGGGCCAGCGCACGATTGGTGAGTTATGGGCGCCATAGCGCCCATAACTCACCAATCGCACCCGCGCCCCCGGATAGCCTGGGCGCCTCTTGAACGCCCTCGCCGCATGGTTTCGCGCGCTGCCGCAGCGCTATGGGACTCGGACGCTGATCGTGCTGGCAGCGATCGTGCTGCTGGGACTGGCGGTGCGCGCCTACGTGGTCGTCAACCCCGTCGAGCACCCGGGTGACGACTCGCGCGCCTACTACGCGCTCTCCAAGTCCCTCTACACGGAACAGAGCTTCGGCGGGCCGGAATTCCACGACTCGAGCGACTGGTCTCCCGGCGCCCCGTTCCTCTACGCGGCCTCGTTCTATGCGACCGGCGGAGCGCGGGAAGGGACGGCGCGGATCGTCGAGGCGCTGCTGGGGATTGCGACGATCCTCGTCGTCTTCGCCCTCGGCTGGCGGCTGGGCGGCCGCGAGCTCGGCCGCTGGGTCGGCCTCTTCGGCGCCTTCGCGGTCGCCGTCTATCCCCCCTTCCTCCACACCACCGGCGAGCTGATGAGCGAGCCGCCGGCGATGCTGACCCTGCCGGCGGCGATCCTCGCCTTCTTATGGGCCTCGGACCGGGAAGGGACGTGGCCGTGGCTCGTCCCGGGGTTCCTCTTCGGCCTGACGGCGATGTTCCGGCCCGAGTACCTGCTCGTCGGCGCGGCGTTCGTCGTCTTGGGCGGCGTGCGCGCCGGCTGGAACCGCGGCTGGAAGTCGAGCGTGGCCGGGGCTGCCGCTCTGCTGATTGCCCTCGTCCTGCCAATCCTGCCCTGGACGATCCGCAACGTCGTCGTCCTCGAACGCGTGGTGCCGATCTCTACCGGCGGCGGCAAGGCGGTCTACGTCGGCACCTACCTGCCGGCCGACGGCGAATACCAGCGGGTGAAGCAGGCTCTCGCGGAACAGCAGATGGGCGTGCATGTGGACCCGGGCTCCGAACTCGACGCCATCGATCCCACCCCGCTCTTCGACCGGGTCGCGGAAGAAGTCCAGAAAGAGCACCCCGACCTGACCCGCGACGAAGCGCTCGGTAAGGCGGGCAAGGAAAACTTCTCCAAGTATTTCGGCGAAGACCCGTGGGGCTACGCGGCGATGACCGCCCGCAAGGTCGGGAGGATGTGGAGCAGCGGCGTCGGCGAAGCGATGGACAGCACCGCCGGTCGCGTCGTCCAGATCCTCCTCGTCGCCCTCGGCCTCGCCGGTTTCGTCCTCCTCGGCCTGCGCCGCCGCTGGTGGGAGCTGGTCGTCCTCGCGACCCCGATCCTCCTCGTCACCGCGATCGGCGCGGCCTCCTTGGCGGCGCCGCGGCGCAACGAGGTGCTGATGACGCTCGTCTTCCCACTCGCCGGTTTGGCCCTGTCATCCGGCCTCGCGGCCATATTCTCCGGTCGCGAATGGTCCTCACCGCAGGCATCTTCCCCGCCGAACTGACGGCGCTCCGCAGCGTCGGTCTGCTGCTGGCGATCTTCCTCGTCGCCTACGCGGTTGTCCGCCGCCACTCGCTGCGCAACGCCGACGTCCTGATCCTGATCGCCGCTGGCCTCGGCCTGGCGCTGGTCTCCGGGACCGAAATCGTCAACGGCCTGCTCTCCGCCTTCTCCTTCGAGAAGGGCAACGGCGGCCGCATCCTCGGCCTCGCCGTCTTCGCCATCTTCATCCTCTTCCTGCTCGCCCTGCGGGCGCTCTCGCAGGGCGCGCGCAACAGCCGCCAGCTCGCCGCCGCGCTCGAGGGCCTGGCCTGGGAGGAGTTCCGCCAGGCGGGCTTGCCAGAGCGCTTCCGCGGCAAGATCGCGATCCTGATCCCGGCCTACAACGAGGCCGAGAACATCGCCACCGTCCTCGACCAGATCCCGCCCGAGGTCTGCGGCGTCCGCACCGAGATCCTCGTCGTCGACGACGGCTCCCGCGACGGGACCGCCGACGTCGCCGCCGAGCACGGCGCCGCGGTCGCCCGCCACGTCACCAACCGCGGCGGCGGCGCGGCGCTGCGGACCGGCTACCGGCTGATGGTCGAATCCGGCGCCGAGATCGTCGTCACCCTCGACGCCGACGGCCAGCACCGCCCCGACGAGATGGAGCGCCTGGTCAAGCCGATCCTTGACGGCGAAGTTGAGATGGCCCACGGCTCCCGCGTCCTCGGCCACGCCGACCGCAACCACTTCGCCCGAGAGCTGGGGATCGTCTTCTTCAACCGGCTCGTCTCCTTCATCACCCGCACCCACGTCACCGACTGCTCCAACGGCTACCGCGCCGTCCGCACCGCCGTCCTCCCGCAGCTCGTCCTGCGCCAGGAGCAGTTCCACACCTCCGAGTTCATGATCGAGGCGATCAAGCGCGGCATCCCCGCCAAAGAGGTCCCGATCACCGTCGAGCAGCGGCTCCACGGCCACTCGAAGAAGCCCGCCGCCTTCCGCTACGGCGCAGGATTCGCCAACGCGATCGTCAGAACCTGGCTACGCTGATCAGATCCCGATCAGCGAGCGCGAGAGAGCCGAAGTCGAGAAAGCCAATGCCGCCGGCAAGACGGCGGCGGTCTTCATCCATGGGCTGTGGCTGCTGCCGAGCAGCTGGGACCGCTGGGGCCAGGCGTTCGAGGAGGCCGGGTACGCGGCGGTGAAACCCGACTGGCCTGACGACCCGACCACCGTCGCCGAGGCGCGGGCCAACCCCGACGTCTTCGCCGGCAAGACGCTCGGGATGATCGCCGACCACACCGCCGAGGTGATCGCGGGGCTGGATAAGAAGCCAGCCGTGCTCGGCCACTCGACCGGTGGCCTGCTGGCGCAGATCATCGCCGACCGCGGCCTCTCCGCCGCGACCGTGGCGATCGATCCCGGTCCCTTCCGCGGCGTCCTGCCGCTGCCGCTCTCCGCGCTGAAGTCGGCGAAACCAGTGCTGCAGAACCCGCTCAACCGCGGCCGCGCGGTCACCCTCACCCTCGACCAGTTCAAGTACGGGTGGGCCAACGCGCTCAGCGACGAGGAGGCGAAAGAGCTCTACGAGACCTTCCACGTCGCCGCCCCTGGCGTGGCGCTGATGCAGATGGCGAACGCGAACCTGAACCCGTTCACCGAGGCCAAGCTCGATCCGAAGAACCCGGCCCGCGGGCCGCTCCTGATCATCGACGGCGAGAAGGACCACACCGTCCCCTGGGCGATCGCCAACGCCTCCTACAAGCGCCAGAACCGCAACGAGGCGGTGACCGAGATCGAGAAAGTCCCCAACCGCGGCCACTCGCTGACGATCGACAGCGGCTGGCGCGAGGTCTGCGACCGCGCCATCGCCTTCGTCAAGCGCTTCGCCTAGCCCTCAGCGAACGCCCGGGTGCCGCACGGCGGCGGGGTCGGGCAGGTAGAGGTCGGTGCCGCAGCGCGGGCAGACCTGGACGTAGAGCTTCAGCGCCTTGTGGCAGGTCGGGCACTGGCGTTCGGGTTCGTCTTTGTCGACCCGGTAGAGGATCACCGCGATCAGGCCGAGCAGGGGCAGGACCGCACCGATCAGGAACCAGATGAAGAACGAGCTGCCCTTGCCGCGGCCGATGATCGCGGTGCCGAGGCCGAAGAAGAAGGCGATGACGAGGTACTCCATGTGCCCATTCTTGCGCCTGCGCCGCCTAGACCGAACGTCCAGACATCGGTAAAGGGACTTGAACCGGGTCTGATCGCTGCCGACAACCGACGGGAGGCCCCGCAGGGGCCTAATCGCACATGGCGATCCCGCAGCACAAACCAGTCGCAGCGAGGCCGAAACCGCGGCACTCCAAGCGACGCCGCGTCTGGAAGGACAAGCACTACCGCTGGGTCCCCGACGGGCAGGGCGACTGGCGCGTCCAGGGCTACATCTTCCGCCACCACCACAAACCGAAGCGGGGGCATTTTCGCGGCCCCGGTCCCAAGCCGGCGCGCACCGGCGCCGCGGCGCCGGCCGTCTCCCCGCCGGCCTCGGACCCGCGTCCGCCCGGCACCTACCAGGGCGCCTTCGGCCACGCGCAGGCGGTGCGATTGCTGCAGCGCGCCGGCTTCGGCCCCGTTCCCGGCCAGGCCGACCAGCTCGTCTCGCTCGGCCTCCTCGCCGCGGTCCAGTCGCTGACCCGGCCGAGCGGCGCCGCCGTCCTCAGCGGGCCGGCACCCCGCGACGACGAAGGCAACCCGCTCGCGCCCGCCGACGCCTGGGGCCACGACCACCTCTGGTGGCTCGACCGCATGGTCCGCACCAACCAGCCGCTGGTCGAGCGGATGGCGCTGATCTTCCACGACTGGTTCGCGACCTCGAACGCCAACGTCTCGAAAACGCAGCAGATGATCGACCAGTCCAACCTCTTCCGGGCCCGTTGCTTCGGCTCGTTCCTCGACCTCTTCCGGGCGGTGACGGTCGACCCGGCGATGCTGCAGTGGCTGAACGGCAACGAAAACTACGAGTGGGCGCCGAACGAGAACTACGGGCGGGAGATGATGGAGCTGTTCTCGCTCGGTGCCGATCGTGGCGCCTATACCGAGGACGACATCCGCGAACAGGCGCGCGCGCTGACCGGCTGGCGCAACGACTGGTCGGGCGAAGAAGGCGCCTACAACTTCCGCTTCGAACCGGCCTGGCACGACAAAAAAGCCAAGACGGTCTTCGGCCACACCGGCAACTGGAACTGGGAAGACGCCTGCCGGCTCTGTGTCGAGCACCCCCTCCACCCCTCCTTCTTCGTCGCCAAGCTGTGGAACTACTTCGTCCCGACGCCGCCCTCGAACGCGGTCCGGGAAGGGCTGGAATCGACCTACGTCTCCTCCGGCTGGCAGATCCGGCCGGTGCTGGAGGCGATCCTGACCAGCCCCGAGCTCTACGAAGGGCCGCCGATGGTGAAGCCGCCGGTCGTCCAGCTGGCGACGATGCTGCGGGCGCTCGGCCGCGGGATCGACACCGCAGCCTGGGTCTGGACCTGCGAAGAAGCGGGGCAGCGGCTCTTCTGGCCGCCGAACGTCTCCGGCTGGGACGACAACCGTTGGCTCGACACCTCGCGGATGCGGGCGCGCTGGAACATGGTCACCTACGCGCTCGAGGAGGTCTCGGTCGACGCCTGGAACGACGAATACAGCCCGACCGAGACCCCCGAGGAAGCGCTGGCGCGCGCGGTCGCCGCCTGGGGCTCACCGGAACTGCGCAGCGAGCACCGCGAAGAGCTGCTCGACTTCGCCAACCGCAGCGAGAAACTGGTCGTCGCGGGCTGGCAAAAAGGGCCCTACCGGGCGCTGCGCCAGAACGCCCTCCTGCAGCTGATCGGCGTCAGCCCGGACGTGATCCTGCAATGAGCGCGTCCCGTCCCAACCACTCCTGCTGCGACGGCTACACCCGCTCGCAGCTGCTGCGCTCAGCCGCCGCCGAAGCCGGCAAGGGCCTGCCGGCGATCGAGGCGGGGATGCCCGAGCCGGCCGGCACCGGCCTCTCGCGGCGCAAGTTTCTCTCCCGCAGCGCCGGGCTGGCGCTGGCCGTCTACGGCGCCTCGAAGATCCCGCTCTCGGCCTTCGAAACCGGGATCGCGCAGGCGGCGCAGGGCGACAAGATCCTCGTCTCGGTCTTCTTCGACGGCGGCATCGACGCGCTCAGCGTCCTGGCCCCGGTCGGCGACTCCCGCTACGCCCAGCTGCGGCCGAATCTCGCCCTG
This sequence comes from Solirubrobacterales bacterium, assembly GCA_035473555.1. Lineage (GTDB taxonomy): Bacteria > Actinomycetota > Thermoleophilia > Solirubrobacterales > 70-9 > VAYN01. Next base: position 55,070 of record DATIOC010000006.1, on the reverse strand, counting down.
CCCCCCGGCGCCGGCCCGGCCTTCGCCGAGGACACGAGCCTGCAGTGGCACCCCTCGGCGGCGGCACTCGCCACCCTGCACGGCGAGGGCAAGGTCAGCGCCTTCCCGGCGATCGGCTACGACCACCCCGACCAGTCCCACTTCACCTCCCGCCACTACTACGAGATCGGCGAGCTGCAGGTCGGCTACCGGACCGGCTGGCTGGGCCGCTACCTCGACGCCGTCGGCGACGACGAAAACCCGCTGCAGGGGCTCTCGCTCGACGGCTCGCTATCGCCGATGATCGCGACTGCGGAGAAGCCGGTGGCGGCGATCGACAGCGTCGACGGCTACGACCTCTGGTCGCGGGTCAACGACCCGGTGGAAACGGAGATGTTCCGCAGCTTCGCCCGCTTCGGCTCGCTGCCCTCCGACTCGCCCGGCCTCACCCAGGTCCGCCGGGCCACCTCCCAGACCGACAAGCTGCGCCAGGACCTTGCCGGCGTCGGCGACTTCAGCAGCCCGGTCGCCTACCCCGACGACTGGTTCGCCCACAAGCTCGCCGGCCTCGCCGCCTACATCGCCGTCGGCCTGCCGATGCGGGTGGTGACGATCCGCGCCCCCGGCGGCTACGACACCCATGCCGACCAGGCGGCCGACCTGCAGGACAACCTGAAACGGACCTGCGAGGGGATCCTCGCCTTCCAGCGCGACCTCGAGGCGCGCGGCCTCGCCGACCGGGTGATGATCGAGATGTGGAGCGAGTTCGGGCGGCGGCCGGAGGAGAACGGCTCGCTGGGGACCGACCACGGCGCCGCCGGCTGCGCCTTCGTGATCGGCTCGAAAGCGAAAGGCGAGATGGTCGGCGAGTTCCCCGGGCTGAGCAGCCTCGACGCCGACGACAACCTGAAAGTGACCAGCGACTTCCGCGGGATGTACTGCTCGCTGCTCGAGCAGTGGCTGGGGTACGACGCCGCAGCGATCATCCCGGGCGCCTCGGGGTTCGCGCGGCCGACGCTGGTGAAGGCTTGAGAGTCCTATCCGTGGGGGCGGTCCTCGTCGCCATTCTGCTGGCGGGTATGGCGGCGAGGACCACCCAGACCCCGCTGGCGCTTTCCGGGACGGCGGTGGCGGCCGAATGCAGATGGGAGCACCACGCGAAGCGGGTGGTGAAGCGGGTGCGGCGGCACGGCAAGGTCCGCCGGGTGGTGCGGAGGCGAGTCGTGTGGAGCTGCGTGCCGCAGGCCGAGGCACCGCCGATTTCGGCACCAGCCCTGGCGCCGCCGGCGACGAGTGAGCCCGAAGCCGAACCGGAAGCGAACCGGGTCTCGGTGCGGAGCGCCGAGTACTACTTCACCCTCTCGCGGCCGAAAGTCAAAGCAGGCGAGGTGACGGTCGAACTCAACAACCAGGGCGAAGACCCTCACAACCTCAACCTGCGACGGGAAGGCGACAGCGGCGAACCGCTGCAGATCCCCGAAGCGGACTCTTTGCAGCGCAACGTCGCCAGCTTCGACCTGCCGGCGGGCAAATACCGCCTCTGGTGCTCCCTCCCCGAACACGAAGAAAAGGGAATGGCGACCAGCCTCCTCGTGGAGTAGCCATCGAGTCCGCGTCAGTGTCCGCTATGCGGACTTTCTCGCGGACTCGATCTAGATCAGCGGCTTCGGGTGGCCGATCGTGCCGACCTCGGAGATGTCGCGGCGGAAGGGAAGGCCGGCGGTCCAGTCGAGGACGGCGCGGACCTTGCGGGCCGAGCCCGGGATCTGGCTCATGTGGTAGGTCCGGGCCAGCCACCAGGCGGGGAAGCCGCGGAAGGTGCGGTCTCCTATCTTGCCGACCGCCTTGTAGCGGCCGAGGTTGACGAAGGCGGCTTCGGAGCGGTACTCGTAGGGGCTCGGGCTGCCGACGCCGAGCTCGGCGGCGATGTTGCGCGCCGCCACCGGGCCCTGGCGCACCGCGGTCTGCGCGGTCGGCGGCGAGGTGCCGCCGCTCGGGTCCGGGACAGCCGCGCAGTCGCCGATCGCCCAGACCGAGTCCATGCCCTGGACCCGCAGGTAGGAGTCGACCGGGACCCGGCCGCGCTCGTCCAGCGGCACGTTCAGCTCTTTGAGGATCGGCTGCGGGGCGACGCCGGCGGTCCAGACGACGGTCCGCGTCGGCAGCACCTCGCCGCTGGAGAGGCGGGCGGTGTTGGCGGTGACCTCCTCCAGCGTCGTCTCCATGCGGATGTCGATGCCGCGGCCCCTCAGCTCGCGCAGCGCGTATTCGCCCAGGCTCTGGTCGATCTCCGGCAGGACCCGATCGGTGGCCTCGACCAGCACCCAGCGCATCCCGTGCAGGCGGGCGCGCGGGTAGCTGTCCATCGCGTCGGCGGCGAAGTCCTGCAGCTCGGCCAGCGCCTCGAGGCCGGCGTAACCGCCGCCGACGAAAACGTAGGTGAGCAGTTCTTCGCGCCGCGCGGGATCCTCGGTCGCGTTGGCTTCCTCCAGCGTCTCGATCACGTGGTTGCGGAGGTAGATCGCGTCGGCGAGGCTCTTGAACCCGACCGCGTGCTCGGCCAGGCCCGGCACCGGCAGGACCCGAGAGACCGAGCCGAGCGAGAGCAGCAACTGGTCGTAGGGAAGCTGCTCGGTTTCGCCGTACTTGGCCCGCAGGGTCACCGCCTTCGCCTCGGGGTCGTGGCCGACGATCGAGCCGAGCCGCAGGTAGGTGCGATTGAGGATCTCCCGCAGCGGCGTCACCACATGCCGCGGCTCCAAGGTCCCGGCCGCCGCCTCGGGCAAGAACGGCGTGTATAGCGCGAAGTTCGTCTCGTTGACGAGAACCAGGCGAGCCGACTGCTTCGGCATCACCTTCTCCAGTTCCCGCGCCGCCGCAGCGCCGCCGAACCCACCACCCGCGATCACGACGTTCCAGGCCATGACCCCAACCTACCACTTTGTAACACGTTGTTACAAAGTGCTGAAAGTCAGTTAGCGGGGGTTTTAGACCTCAGAACTCGGCGCTTCTACCCACAGTGCTGCCGAGGCTGCAGTGAGAGCAATTGAGGCAACGAGGGTCAGCCATAACCCCCATCCCGGGCGAACCAACTCGACCTGCTGCCCGAAGATTTCCTGTTCGGAGTTCAGGATTTGGACGAGGTCGTAGGCGGCGACCACCGCGCCGATGCCGGCCAGCACTCCGGCGAAGGCGAGCCAGCCCGACCCTGGACGTTTCGTCAGCAACAGCAGGCCCGCAAGCGATCCGAGGACCAAGGTAATCACGCCGTCACCGTCGGTGCCGGCAAGGTCGACCAGAAACGTGGTCTGCCAGGGACCGATAGCGCCAACCACAGTCGCAACACATGCGAGTAGGCCAACTTTGCGGGTCGCTTCACTCGACACTGTCCGTACCTCAGCCGAGCAGCTTGGCTTTCTGCGCGGCAAACTCCTGCTCAGTAAGCAGGCCCTGGGAGCGAAGTACACCGAGCTTCGTGAGCTCGTCGGCAACGCTGGAAGTGGTCGCACCAATAACAGGCGTCGCCGATGAAAAGGCCGGGTGAGATCTGAACCACTGTTCGATGACCTCAGCGGTTCCATGGTTCACCTCCGCCGAGCCGAGAAGGGTTCCGTTCCCGAGGACATTGAATTTCCTCGTAAGGATCTTTCCGCACTTCTCCGTGGAGAAGCCCGTGACATCCGCGATCTTGACCCGGAACGCCTGGGTGAAAGACATCGACGGGATGTAGCCAGCGAATCCGTCCTCGTACTCCACTATTCGGCCGTGCCCGCCTCCCAGCCCGTGCTTTTGCGGCACCGCTGTCTCCTTTCACTCCTCCGCTACCAGAGACCAGCACCGTACCGAAAAACCACCAGCAAGTAGGACTACAGCTTCTCCTGGATCAGGCGGTTGACCTCGCCGCCGTCGGCGCGGCCTTTGGTCTCTCGCATCACGGCGCCGACTATTGCTCCGATCGCCTTGCCGTTGCCTTCGCGAATCTTGGCTACGGCCTCGGGGTTGTCGGCCATCGCCTTCTCGACTATCGCCTCCAGCTCGCCGGAGTCGGACATCTGGGCTAGGCCCTCGCGCTCGACGATTGCGGCGGGGTCGCCGCCCTCGGCGACCATGATCCCGAGGACGGTCTTGCCGCTGCCGTGGGAGATCTTCTTTTCCTGGACGAGGGCTACGAGGGCGGCGAGGTTCTCGGGTGAGACCTTGGACGAAGCGGCGCCGCCCTCCGCGTCGGCCTGGCGCAGGGCCGCCGCCAGATCGCCGGTCACCCAGTTGCCGACCACCTTCGCATCCGCGCCCGCAGCAGCCGCCGCCGTGCGCTCGAAGTAGTCCGCCGTCTCCGGGTCCGTTGCCAGGGCCTTGGCGACGTCGCTGGCGAGCCCCATCTCCTCGTAGCGCTCGATCCGCGCCACCGGCAGCTCGGGGAGCGCCTCCCGGGCCTCGCGCAGCATCTCCTCGGTCGGCGCCAGCGGCACCAGGTCGGGCTCTGGGAAGTAACGGTAGTCGTGGGCTTCCTCCTTCGAGCGCAGCGAGGTGAGGGTGCCGCTCGCCGGGTCGAAGTGCAGGGTCTCCTGCTCGACCGTCCCCCCCGCCTCGACCAGCTCGCGCTGGCGGGCCAGCTCGGCTTCGACCCCGCGCTGGAGGAAGCGGAAGCTGTTCATGTTCTTCAGCTCGGTCTTGGTCCCCAGCTCCTCGCTGCCGGCCGGCCGCACCGAGACGTTGGCGTCTACCCGCAGGCTCCCCTCCTCCATGTTCACGTCGGAGACGCCGAGCTGGCGGACCGTCTCGCGCAGGAGGCGCGCCCACTCGGCCGCTTCCGCGGCGCCGCGCAGGTCGGGCTCGGTGACGATCTCGACCAGCGGCGTGCCGCCGCGGTTGAAGTCGACCAGCGAGGCGCCGGAGCCGTGGATCCGGCCGGACTCGCCGACGTGGATCATCTTCGCCGCGTCCTCCTCGAGGTGGGCGCGGTGGATGCGGACCTCGCCGAGCCGGCCGGCGCCGCAGATCGGGATGTCGTACTGACTGATCTGGTAGGCCTTCGGGCTGTCGGGATAGAAGTAGTTCTTGCGGTGGAAGATCGAGCGCGGGGCGATCTCGCAGTTCAGCGCCGCGCCGATCTGCAGCGCGTAGCGGATCGCCTGCTCGTTGGGCACCGGGAGCACGCCGGGATGGGCGAGGCAGATCGGGCAGGTGTGGACGTTCGGCTCGTCGCCGAAGGAGAGCTCGCAGCCGCAGAACATCTTCGTCTTCGTCGCCAGCTGGACGTGGATCTCCAGCCCGATCACCGCTTCGAGGTCAGCCATTGGCCCCTCCCGGCCGCGCGTCGAAGCCGATCCCCTGCTCGAGCGCGTAGGCGGCGTCGAGCAGGCGCTGCTCGGCGAAGGCCGGCGCCGCGATCTGGAAGCCGACCGGAAGCTGCGGGCCGCCGCCTTCGGGCTCGGCGAGGCCGGCCGGGATCGAGATCGCCGGGATCCCGGCGAGGCTCATCGGCACGGTGAAGAAATCGTTCAGGTACATCGCCAGCGGGTCGTCGGTCTTCTCGCCGAGCTTGAAGGCGACCGAGGGCGCCGTCGGGGTGACGACGAAGTCGACCTTCCCGAAGGCGCCGTCGAAGTCCTGGGCGATCCGGGTGCGGACCTTCTGCGCCTGCCCGTAGTAGGCCTCGTAGTAACCGGAGGAGAGCGCGTAGGTGCCGAGCATGATCCGCCGCTTCACCTCGATGCCGAAGCCCTCGGAGCGGGTCGTCTCGTACATCTCGACCAGGTCGCCGTCGCCGCCGGCGCGCATCCCGTAGCGGACGCCGTCGTAGCGGGCGAGGTTGGAGGAGGCCTCGGCGGGGGCGATCACGTAGTAGGCGGAGATCCCGTGCTCGGCGTTCGGCAGCGAGACCTCGGCGATCTCGCCCCCCAGCTCCTCGATCTTCCGCAGCGTCCGCTCGAAGACCTCGCGCACGCCCGCGTCGACCGAGTCGCGGGCCAGCTCGGCCGGCACGCCGAAGCGGAGCCCGCTGAGGTCCTCGCGGTCGGGCAGGGAGACCCCGCCCTCGATCCCGACCGAGGTCGAGTCGAGCGGGTCGCGCCCCTGCAGCATCGCCAGCAGCAGGGCGGCGTCGCTGACGGTGCGGGTGAGCGGGCCGCACTGGTCGAGCGAAGAGGCGAAGGCGATCATCCCGTAGCGCGAGATCGCGCCGTAGGTGGGCTTGAGGCCGACGATCCCGCAGAAGGCGGCCGGCTGGCGGATAGAACCGCCGGTGTCGGTGCCGATCGCCCAGGGCGCGAGGCCGCCGGCGACGACCGCCGCCGAGCCGCCCGAGGAGCCGCCGGGAACCCGCTCGCGGTCCCACGGGTTCAGCACCGGCCCGTAGGCGGAGTTCTCGTTCGAGGAGCCCATCGCGAACTCGTCCATGTTGGTCTTGCCGAGGATCGGCAGGCCGGCCGCGATCAGCTGCTGCACCGCGGTCGCCGTGTAGGGCGGGCGGTAGCCCTCGAGGATCCGCGAGGCGGCGGTGGTCGGGACCCCCTCGGTGCAGAAGATGTCCTTGACCGCGATCGGGGCGTTCCAGTCCTCCGCGACCTCGATCGCGGCGGCCTCGGCGCCGCGATCGTTACGCCAGAGGTAGGCGTTCAGCTCGTCGGCGGCGGCCGCCTCGAACCAGGCCTCGACGTGCTCCTTGGGCGACAGCTCGCCGACCGTTTTGGCGTTGTGGGCCTCGAGGACCGAGAGATCGAGAATGTCGGTCACTTATTCGGCCTGGGGAGAGGGGACGCGGAAGGCGCCGTCCTGCGGCTCGGGCGCCTGGGCGAGAGCGGCGTCGCGCGGCAGGCTCTGCCATGGCTCATCAGCCCGCAAGACGTTCTCCAGCGCGACCACATGCGAAGTCGGCTCGACCCCCTCCAGATCCAAATTCCCGATCCGGTCCACGTGCTCGAGAATCCCGCTCAGCTCCCCCACCATCGTCTCGACTTCCCCATCTGAAAGACGAAGGCGAGCGAGCCTCGCCACGTGCAGTACCTGTGCCTGGTCGATCATCGGCGGCGATTGTATGGGTGTCGGTAGGGGGTTGAGCGGCTTGTACTTTTTCGCTGGCCAGATTTCGCGGCCAGCTGAAGCCGTTCCTCGAAAAAGTTGAGCGAAACCCCCTACCGACACCCATACTGGCTACCCAGCCAGTTATTGTCTTCCCCGATGCAGGGACCCGCCGCCGAGAGATTCGTCGTCTTCAACCTGCGCCTGCTCGCACTCACCTTCGCCGTAGTCGGCATCCTCTTCATCGCCGTCCCCAGCGGCGTCCTCGACGTCATCTCCGACGTCGGCGAATGGTTCGGCAACGACCACCGTGCCCCGCACACCCAGGAGTACCTCTGGCTGGCGCTGGCCTTCGCCTACATGGTCGTGATCACCGGCATCTGCCTGGTCGCCCAGGCCGACGTCGTCCGCTACCGGCCGCTGCTGCTGGTCCTCGCCGCCGGCAAGACCGCCTCCTCGCTCGGCTCGCTCGCCTTCTTCGCGATCCAGGAACCCGTCTTCATCTACCTGCTGAACTTTCTCGTCGACGGCTTCCTGGCGCTGCTGGCGCTCTGGCTCTGGATGCTGGCGGGACGGGTCGGCCGTCCTCTCGATCCCGGTTGACGGCGCTCGCCAGGGCTCTCGGCCGCTGAGCAGCGCACCCTGAGCGCGATCTGCGCGGCGATGGCGCCGGGCATCGACGGCCTGCCGGCGGCCGAGCGCGACGTCGACGTCTCCGGGCCGGTGGCGGGATTCATCGGATCGCTCGCCCCGCCCCTGCTGCTGCGGCTGCGCCTCGGCCTGCGCGCCTTCGAGTGGCTGCCCTTCCCCTGGCGCTTCAGCCGCCTGGACCCCGAGGCGGCCCAGGACTTCCTCCGCAAGCTCGACGGCTCGCGGTTCCCACTCCACCACGACCTGCTGCTGATGGGAAAGCTGTTCTCGACCCTCGGCTACGCGGTGGCGCCGGAGGTCGAGGCGCAGATCGGGACCGTCACCACCTGCGCGCTGGCCGACGGCACCCTGCCCGAGCCGGCGGGGTCGCTGGGCGAGACCGAACCGCGCGGCGAGGGCGAGGAATGCGACGTCGTGATCGTCGGCTCCGGCGCCGGCGGCGCGGTCGCGGCGGCGACCCTGGCCGAGGCCGGGCTCGACGTCCTCGTGCTCGAGGCGGGAGACCACTACAACCGCGACAGCTACCCGGCCGATCGGCTCGAGGCGATCCAGACCCTCTACCGCGAAGCCGGGCTGACGATCGCCGAAGGGCGGCCGCCGATCCCGGTGCCGGTGGCGAAAGTGGTCGGCGGCACCACGGTGATCAACTCCGGCACCTGCTTCCGCGCCCCGGACTCGATCCTCGAGGAGTGGCGCGGCGAGTTCGGCCTCGAGTGGGCGCACGACCTGGGCGAGGACTACGCCGAGGCCGAGGGCTTCCTCCGGGTCACCCAGCTCGACCCCAACCGGATGGGGCGCAACGGCCAGCTGGCGATGGAGGGCGCGGCGGCGCTCGGCTTCAGCGGCGGCCCGATCCACCGCAACGCCGGCAACTGCGTCCAGTGCAGCTCCTGCCCCTACGGCTGCGCGATCGACGCCAAGCGGGGGATGCACGTCAGCTACCTGCCCCGCGCGGTCGCCGCCGGGGCGCGGCTGCGGACCGGGGTCGAGGCGCAGCGGGTCGTGGTCGAAGACGGCCGCGCGGTCGGCGTCGCCTGCTCGGCGCGTGACGGCGCCGGGCGGCAGCGCCCGTTCACGGTCCGCGCCCGGCGTGCGGTGATCGCCGCCGGCGGCTCGCTCGGCACGCCGGAGCTGCTGCTGCGGTCCGGCCTCGGCGGCTCCCAGGTCGGCCGCAACCTCCGCATCCACCCCGCCTGCTGGGTCGGCGCCCGCTACGAGGAGGAGGTGCGCGGGTGGGACGGCGTGATGCAGAGCTACTACGTCGACCAGTGGGAGGAGACGCGCGGCGTCCTGCTCGAGGCGACCTTCACGCCGCTGGCCTTCGGCGGCGCCTGGCTGGTCGGGACCGGCGCCGAGCACCAGCAGGCGATGCTCGACTTCGGCCGCATCGGCTCGATCGGGGTCCAGCTGCGCGACAGCTCGGTCGGCGCGGTCGGGCTCGCCAACGACGGCGCCCTGCGGGCCAGGTACCGCCTGGGCGACGAGGACGCCCAGAAGGTGGTCTTCGGCATCGCCCGCGCCGCCGAAATCCACTTCGCTGCCGGCGCGACCGAGGTCTATCCCAACATCCCCCGGGCCGGGGTGCTGCGGCCGGGCGACCTCGCGACCTTCGAGGCCACCCGGTTCAAGGCCTCCGAGCTGCGGCTCGAGGCCTTCCACCCGATGGCGACGGCGCGGATCTCAGCCGATCCGCACCGCGGGGTCTGCGCCGTCGACGGCTCGGTGAACGGAACCGCCGGCCTCTACGTCGCCGACGCCTCGCTCTTCCCGACCGCCGTCGGCGTCAACCCGATGATGACCATCATCGCCTTCGCCAAGCAGGTCTCCCGACGCGTTGCTACTGGGGCGGCGGACCGCCCTGGCCGGAGCTCGGCGGGGGTGGCGGGGGCGGCGGCGGCGGCGTAGCCGCGGGCGGCTGCTGGTGCGGGGTTCCCCCGCCGGAGCCGCCGCCGCGGTTGGAGAGGCTGTCGCCGATCTCGCCGAACGAGGTTCCTTCTTCCTGCATCGCCCGGTAGCCGCCGTAGGTGATGCCCGCCGCGGCGATCAGCCCGAGAAAGATCCCGACCGCCGGGCTGATGTCGACGCCGGGGACGCCGCCGGTGTCGCCTGGGGGATCGATGATCCGGTAGAGGATCAGCAGGACCGCGATGCCGCCGAGGATCGCGACGGCGGCGTTGAGCGAGAACGGGGGCTCGAAGACCGCGTCGCTGAGGCGGAGCACGGCCACACCGACGGCGACGATGACGACGATCATCAGGATGATGTCGATCGTGCTGAACGCTTCCCAGGCGTTGCCGCCGATGCTGAGGCTGAAGAGTCCTTCACCGCCGCTGACGTCGACCTTGAACCAATCGAAGAACATGAAGATGAAGAGAAGGACCCCGGACCCGCCGGCGATCTTCTCCCCCGTACTCAGCCTGTCCATGGTGATTCTTCCTCCTCGGTAGAGAGTTCAGTGAGGTATACGCGCTAAATAGCCAAATACCTTGTCTCGGGCCGCCTGACCAAGCGATGCAAGGACGCAGGGAGCGTGGCGTGCTCTGCACGCGAGCGACCGAGGACGCCGCAGCGCGCCGGTCAGGCGGTTCGAGACCGGGCTGCCTGGAGGGTGTTGGATAGCAGCATCGCGATCGTCATCGGGCCGACTCCGCCCGGAACGGGCGTGATCGCCGCCGCGACCTCGGCCGCGGCCTCGTAGTCGACGTCGCCGACGAGTCCCTCCTCCAGGCGGTTGACGCCGACGTCGATCACGGTCGCGCCGGGCTTGATCGCCTCGGCGCCGAGCAGCCGCGGCACGCCGACCGCGGCGACGAGGACGTCGGCGCGGGCGCAGGTGGCGTCGAGGTCGCGGGTGCGCGAGTGACAGACGGTGACGGTCGCGTTCGCCCGCAGCAGCAGCCGGGCGACGGGAACGCCGACCAGCTTCGAGCGGCCGACGACGACCGCCTCAGCGCCCTCGAGCTCGACCCCCTCGTGAGCCAGCAGCTCCATCACCCCGGCCGGCGTGCACGGGACGAGTCCCGGCGCGCCGTGGGCCAGCAGCCCGGCGTTGACCGGGGTGAGGCCATCGACGTCCTTGCGCGGGTCGATCGCGGCGACGATCGCGTTCTCGTCGATGTGGGCGGGCAGCGGCAGCTGGACGAGGATGCCGTCGACCTCGTTGTCCTCGTTCAACTCCCGGACCAGCTCCAGCAGCTCCTCTTCGCGGATCGAAGCGTCGGGTTCGTGGTGGATCGAGCGCATCCCGGCCTCCTCGGAGTTGCGCCGCTTCATCCCCACGTAGACCTTCGAGGCGGCGTCCTCGCCGACCAGGACCGTCGCCAGGCCGGGAACCCGTCCCGTCTCCTCGGTGTAGGCGGCGACGTCGACCTTGACCCGCTCACGAACCGCGGCGGCCACGGCTTTGCCGTCGATCACCCGGGCGGCCACCGGCTCAGCGCCTCCGGATCGGCGCGTAGTCGGCCATCAGCTTGCGCTCGGTGCCGTCGCCGGAGAAGCGGACGACCACCACCCCGCCCGGCTCGACCGCGGTCACCACCCCGTCGCCGAAGCTGGCGTGGACGACGTCGTCGCCGGTCTGCAGCTGCAGCGCCGGGCCGGGATCGACCGGCTGGGCGGGCGTTACGTCGCTGGTCACCGAGGTGCTCCAGCTGGTGCCGAGGCTGCGGGCGGCGGTCGAGTGGCTCTCGGTCAGCTCGCTCGGCAGCTCGTCGACGAAGCGCGAGGGCAGGTTGCGCTCGGCCCGCCCAAACAGGCGCCGCTCGCGCGCCCAGGTCATGTAGAGGCGTTTGCGGGCGCGGGTGATGCCGACGTAACAGAGGCGGCGCTCCTCTTCTTCGCCGCCCTCTTCGAGCGCCCGCATGTGCGGGAAGGCGCCCTCCTCGCAGCCGACGATGAAGACCGTGTCGTACTCGAGCCCCTTGGCGTTGTGCAGGGTCATCAGCGTCACCAGCTCGCCTTCCTCGCGGAGCCCGTCCTGCTCGGTGTAGAGGGAGATCTGCTGCAGGTACTCCTCCAGCGGCGTCACCTCGCTCTCCCCCTCGCGTTCGCGCTCGATGTCGAACTCGGCGGCGCCGGCGATCAGCGTTTCCAGGTTTTCCGCCCGGCCTTCGGCCTCGATCGTCCGCTCCGCCGCCAGCGCTTCCAGGTAGCCGCTCTCGTGCAGGACCGCCTCCAGCAGCGTCGCCACCGGCCCCCCTTCTTCGGCGCGTTCGCGCAGGGTCGCCATCGTCTCGTAGAAGCGGCCGACCGCCTTGATCGCGGCGCCGCTCAGGCCGGGCACCTCCTCGACCCGCTCGATCACCTCCCAGACCTGCTGGCCGGTGGTGTTGACGTGGGAGGCGATCCGCCCCTGGGTGGTGTTGCCGATCCCCCGTCGTGGCGAGTTGACGACGCGGCCGAAGGAGACGAGGTCGGCCGGGTTGGCCAGGAGGCTGAGGTAGGCGATCGCGTCCTTGATCTCGGCCCGTTCGTAGAACTTGGTGCCGCCGATCACCTGGTAGGAGACGTCGAAGCGCTGCAGCGTGTCCTCCAGCACCCGGCTCATCGCGTTGGTCCGGTAGAAGACCGCGACCCCGGAGCGGCTGACGCCCTCCTCCTCTTCGAGCCGTTCGATCTCGCCCGCGACCCAGCGCGCCTCCTCGTGCTCGTCGGTCAGCTCGTTCAGCTGGACCGGCTCGCCCTCTCCCCCTTCGCTCCAGAGCGCCTTCGGATTCGTGCGCCGCTCGCGGTTGTGCTCCACAACTGCATTCGCTGCTTTGAGGATCGTCTGAGTCGAGCGGTAATTCTGCTCGAGCTTGACGGTGTCGGCTTCCGGGAAATCGCTCTCGAAATCGAGGATGTTGCGAATGTCGGCGTGGCGGAAGCCGTAGATCGACTGATCCTCGTCGCCAACCACCATCAGGTTCCGGTGCCCACCCGCCAGCAGCTGCAGCAGCCGGTATTGGGCGTGGTTGGTGTCTTGGTACTCGTCGACGAGGACGTGGCGGAAGGTCTGGCGCCAGCGCTCACGGGCCTCTTTCGAGAGTTCCAGCATGTTGACGCTGCGGACCAGGAGGTCGTCGAAGTCCATTGCATTGGCCTCACGCATCCGCTTCTCGTAGAGCGGGAAGGCTTCGGCGACGATCTCCTCGAACTCGGCGTAGGCCGATTCGTTGTAGGAGTCGGAGTCGATCAGCTGGTTTTTGGCGCCGGAGATCTTCGCGTGGACGGCGCGCGGCGGGAATCGCTTCGGGTCAACGCCTAATTCGGTGAGGCAGCGTTTCAGCATCCGCAGCGAGTCGGACTGGTCGTAGATCGTGAAGCTCTTCGAGTAGCCGAGCCGCTCGGCGTCGACCCGCAGCATCCGCGCGCAGGCGGAGTGGAAGGTCGTCACCCACATCGCCCGCACCGAGCGGCCGACCAGCTGGCCGACCCGCTCGCGCATCTCGGCCGCGGCTTTGTTGGTGAAGGTGATCGCGAGGATCTCGCCCGGCCGGGCGGCGCCGGTGGCAAGCAGGTAGGCGATCCGGTGGGTCAGCACCCGGGTCTTGCCGGAGCCAGCCCCGGCGAGGACCAGCAGCGGCCCCTCCCCGTGCACGACCGCGTCGCGCTGCGGGGGATTCAGCCCCGCCAGCAGCCGCTCGACCCGGTCGGCACCGGGCTCGGTGGGAGCGCCAGATCCCGGTGCGGGCACCTCGGGCTCGGCGTCGAACTGCTCCTGAAGACTCACCAAGCGAGCATAGCCAGGGGCGCGGCGGGGCTCGCCTGCATCCGCTCGACGATTCGGGGCGCTTTAGTCAACCTATGGTTGACAAAGGCGCCCCGCCTCAGCCGCCGGCCGAAGAACGGCCGGTGCGGGGCTCGATCTTGGCCACCTCGGCCGAGGGGCCGTTGCCGCCGTCCAGCTGTGCCAGCCGGGCCTCGAGGTCGGAGATCCGCTCCGAGAGGGCCTTGATCGCGTCGGCGATCGGGTCCGGCAGGTGGATCCAGTCGGCGTCGGGGCCTTCGACCTTCCGGCCTTCGAGCCGGACCGGGTGGCCGGGGTTGCCGACCACGGTCGCGCCCGGCGGCACGTCCTCGACGACTACCGTGTTGGCGCCGATCTTCGCCCCGTCGCCGACCGCGATCGGACCCAGCAGCTTGGCGCCGCTCCCAGCGGTGACGTTGTCGCCGAGGGTCGGGTGGCGCTTGCCGCGCTGGAACCCGGTCCCGCCCAGGGTCACCCCCTGGTAGAGGGTGACGCAGTCGCCGATCACCGCGGTCTCGCCGATCACCACGCCGGAGCCATGGTCGATGAAGAAGGAGTTGCCGATCTGCGCGGCGGGATGAATCTCGACGCCGGTCACCGAGCGGGTCAGGTAGGCGATCGTCCGCGGAAGCAGCGGCACCCCGGCCTCGAGGAGCGCGTGCGCCGCCCGGTGCGCCAGCAGCGCCTGCACCCCCGCCCAGCTGGTCAGGATCTCGAAGGTCGAGACCCCCTGGGCAGCGGGGTCGCGCTCGCGCGCCGCCCGGACGTCGGCGCGAATCTCCTTGACCAGCTTTTTCCAGCGGTTCATGGTGAGAAGAAGGGTAGGGACATGTAGCGCTCACCCGAGTCGCAGACGATCGTCACCACCCTCTTCCCCGCCATCTCCGGCCGCGCCGCGACCTCGAGCGCCGCCCAGATGTTGGCGCCGGCGGAGATGCCGGCCAGGACGCCCTCCTCCTGCGCCACCCGGCGCGCCATCTCCAGCGCGTCCTCGTCGTCGACCGCGAGCACCTCGTCGACCACCTCGCGGTCGAGGTTCTCGGGGACGAAGCCGGCGCCGATGCCCTGGATTTTGTGCGGGCCCGGTTTGCCGCCGGAGAGGACCGGCGAGCTGGCCGGCTCGACCGCGACCACCAGCGCCTCCGGCGCGCGTTCCCTCAGCATCCGGCCGACGCCGGTGATCGTGCCGCCGGTGCCGACGCCGGCGACGAAGGCGCCGATCTCTCCGTCGGTGTCGCTCCAGATCTCCTCCGCCGTGGTGCGCCGGTGGACCTCCGGATTGGCCGGGTTGGAGAACTGCATCGGCATGAAGCCCTTGCGCTGGTCGCGGATCTCTTCCGCCAGCGCCACCGCCTCGTTCATCCCGCCCAGCGAGGGGGTCTCCCGCACCTCGGCGCCGTAGGCGCGCAGCAGCTTGCCCCGCTCGCGGCTCATCCCCTCCGGCAGGGTGAGGATCAGCTCGTAGCCCCGGGCCGCGCAGACCATCGCCAGGGCGATCCCGGTATTGCCGCTGGTCGGCTCGACCACCACCGCCTTGCCGGGCTGGATCTGCCCCTCGGCTTCGGCCGCGTCGATCATCGCCACCCCGATCCGGTCCTTCACCGACCCGCCGGGATTGAAGTACTCGAGCTTGACGCAGACCTCGCCGGCGAGGCCCTCGGAGAGCCGGTCGAGCAGCACCATCGGCGTCTTGCCGACGACTGCCGAGGCCTCCGCACCAATCCGCATCGCGCGAGTCTACGCGGCGCTCAGCGGGTGGTCCGTCAACGTCGCGCTCGCAACGCGAAGCGGCCCGCTTTGCTCGCCTTCGCCGGCCAGGTAGAGGGCGACGCCCTCCTGCAATGACGCGAACAGCTCGTCCAGCGTCTCGCCGGAGGCAAAGCAGCCTGGAAGCTCCGACACATCGGCCCAGTAGCTGCCGTCCTCGATATGAATGCGAGCAGTTAGCTCCATGGTCGAACTTTCATCATCTTAGCCCCGCCTGCCTGAGAATCGCCCGGGCCAAGCCGGTCGGATAATCGCGTCCCTTGTGTTACGGAAGAGTGATGGGACGACACCCCGCCTTTGCCATCTTCACTTGGTGCTTGCCCCCGCGGGCCAGCGTCCAGCCGTGCTTTCGCAGGAGCTTCATTGCCTTTTTCTGATTGAGGGTTTCCACGCGACTGGTTTCCCAAGTCGCGGAGGCGCTCGTTATCTCCCCCCTCTGCCGGTCAGTTCGGACTTTTAGGCCGCGCGGCTTCCGAGCAAACGCCGCGACACCGGACTATTCGATGCCCATGCCTGCCAGGCAGCCCTCGAAGTTCGCTTGCTGGAACCGGCCCACGAATTCGTGTGAATACGCTTCCGCGATTTCGAACTCATCGGCCGAAGACGACAACCCGTATTCAGAGGCGAGCTGCTCTTTCGGAAATGCTCCGCAGGAAGCTTTGGCGATTTCGTAGTTATCGCCGTCAACGCCAGACCACCCTCCCCTGGCCTTTTCCTGCGCTTCCATCCGCTTGACCTTTTCTCTTTGCTCCTTTGCTGCCTTGGCCCGGCGCTCTGCAGCCAATGTCCGCTGCTTTTTCAGCCGAGCAGCTTCCGCCGCCGCGGCAGCCTTCCTCTTGACCCTGGCTTCGGCTTTCTCCTGAGGAGTCAGAACGGGTGGCTGCGCAATCGTCTGGTCAGGCGCAATCGCAGGCGCTTTTTCGGACGTGTCGTCGGATCCACCGCAACCGCCGACAGTTCCTACGAGCAGAGCAACTCCCACCAACACTCCCACCGAGGAACGCATCGTCGCGATCCTTCCACGCCCTCCCCGTGTCGTCAACGGCTCAGTGAATGTGCTCGAACGCAGCAGGTCCAAACCGGCGGCGCTCCCCTTAGATGAAGTACATGCCGCTGCCGGCCTCTTCGGCCTCGCGGCGGGCTACTTCGGCGATCGTGGTTTGGCCGAAGACCTTGCGCAGGGCGGCTACGCCCTCGGCCCAGATGCCGCCG
The DNA here is from genome assembly GCA_035473555.1 of Solirubrobacterales bacterium. Classification (GTDB taxonomy): domain Bacteria; phylum Actinomycetota; class Thermoleophilia; order Solirubrobacterales; family 70-9; genus VAYN01. Next base: position 38,713 of record DATIOC010000006.1, on the reverse strand, counting down.
GCCTCGTCGGCCTCGTCGCCGACTTTGCCGTCGAGGGCCTGGACGACGTCGAGGACGGTGATCTCCTCGGCCGGGCGGGCCAGGGTGTAGCCGCCGCGCATGCCGCGGTGGCTGGTGAGGAGGCCGTTGCGGCGCAGGGTCGAGAAGAGCTGCTCGAGGAACTGCTCGGGGATGTCGCGGCGCTCGGCCAGCTCCTTGATCGGCACCGGCCGCTCCCCCGCCCTCGCAAGCTCCGCCATGGCAACCACGGCATACCTCGACTTTGAGGTAATTGAAATCACAAGGGACTTTCTACCGCACCCCCCGGCTGGGTAGGATCGGGCCGCGGGAGCCGCAGAGGTCTTCAACGCCCGCATCGCGAAAACGATCTGAACGGAAAGCCCCCTGAGCGAGCCCCCACATTGCCTGGTGATCGACGGTCACCCTCTCGTCCGGCTCGGGATCCGGGAGGCCCTCGACGGCGGCTTCGTCGTCCACGAGACGACGACCCGCGAGGAGGGCCTCGACCTCTTCCGCGACATCGGCGACTTCGACGTGGCGATCGTCGACATGCGCTGGCGCGGCAACGGCGACGGCGACGCGGTCTCCGGCACCGAGGCGATCCGGATGCTCCACCGCTCCAGCGCCGCGCTCGGGATCGTCGCCCACGGCGAGCTGCCGGAACGCCACCTGGCGAGCGCCGCGATCCAGGCCGGCGCCAGCGCCTACGTCTCCCGCACCGCCGGCCCGGAGGAACTGCGCCGCGCGGTCGACGCCGCCGCCGCCCAGGAGAGCTTCATCGACCCCGCCGTGCCGCCGAAAGGCAGCCGCGGCAAGCTGACCAGTCGCCAGCGCCAGATCCTGCAGCTGCTGGCCAACGGCGAGTCGACCACCGTCGCCGCGCGCGAACTCGACCTCAGCGAAGAGACGGTCAAGTCCCACATGAAGAGCACCCTCGTCCGCCTCGGCGCCAAGAACCGCACCCATGCGGTGGCGATCGCCCTGCGCGAGTGCCTTATCGACTAGCGGGGCTCTGCGCGGACGCTGCGGCCTGAGCCCAGGCGGGACGGCGTACGCGGACCAGGGAGCGACGGCGCCACTTGGCCGGAGCGTCGTCCTTCTGCGCGGCGGGAGCCGCGGGAGCGCTGACCTGGCTCATCGCTAGATCCAGCCGCGGTCGCGTGCCATCAGCACGGCTTGAGCCCTATCGACCGCGCCGATCTTGCCGTAGACGTTGTGGAGGTGGGTGCGGATCGTCGAGACGGAGAGGTGCATTTCGCCGGCGATCTGCTTGTAGACCATGCCCTCGGAGAGGTGGCGGAGGACGTCGAGCTCGCGGCCCGAGAGCGGGCAGGGCTCGCTCACCCGCGAGGCGTCCTGGACCGGCAGCGGCAGCTCGTAGAGGAGGTCGCGCAGGGCTTCGGGGCTGAGGCCGCAGCGCTCGGCCGAGGCGCGCAGGCGGTCGGGCGAGATCGCCTCGCCCTGGCAGTAGTGGGCGACCATGTCGGCGGTGGCGACCATCGCCGCCAGGCCGTCGGCGTCCTCGGCGTGATGGCGCTCGATCGCGACCGCGATCCGCGAAGGCAGGTTCCAGCGGCGGGCGAGGACGCCGCCGACGAGGGCGTGATCGATCCCCAGCTGCTCGCGTTCCTCCCGCAGGCGCTGCTCGGGGGTGCGAGAGATCGCGTCGAAGTAGACCTTGTAGCCGGGGTGCAGGCGAGAGATGACGAGGCGGCCGACGTCGTGCAGCAGCGCCGCCACGGCGAGCTCGTCGCGATCGATCCAGCCGACGATGCGGCCGAGCCGGTCGGCGGCGCGCTGGCTGGCGAGGGCGTGGACGCGGAAGCGCTCGGGCTTCAGGTCCCAACCGCCGTTGGAGTCGAAGAAGTCGAAGCTGGGCGCGGTGCCGGCGAGGGCGAGGACGCCGGCCGGCTTCAGCACGTCGAGCGCCGCCGGGATGCCGGCGATGCCGCCGGCGACGATGCCGCCGCGGTTGGCCTGGCGGAGAACGGCGATCGCCAGGGCGACGTCGGTCTCGACCGCGGCGACGATGTCGCCGACGCGGGCGGTCTCGGCGGTCGCGGCCGCGATCACCCGCTCGCGGGACTCGATCAGGACCGGAAAGCGCTCTACCGCCTCGAATGCCTCGGCGAGGCGACTGCCGGGGGCGGCGGGGGTTCGCGTTCCGGCTTTCGGCTCCTCCAGGGAGGCCTTGCCGTTGCTTTGCGCGGTCGTAACGCTCATTGGCACAACACATCGGCAGTAAACGAGCGCAGGTTTAGCCCTGAGTAACCCTCAAATCCCAAAATTAGGGTTCGGGGCTGATTCTCAGGCGCCGAGACGGGCGGCGGCGGCGCGAATCCGCTCAAGGGAGCGCTCTCTGCCGAGCGCCGCGAGGGACTCGAAGATCCCCGGCGAGACCGAGGTGCCGGTGATCGCGACCCGGATCGGCTGGTAGAGCCGGCCCGGCTTGAGGTCGAAGCGCTCGAGCAGGGGCGCCAGGGCCGCCTCGATCGGCTCCGGCTCGAAGGGGTCGACGGGCTCGAGCGCCACCGCCACCGCGGCGAGCACCTCCCCCGTCCCCTCCTTCATCACCTTCGCCCAGGCCTTCTCGTCGGAGACCGGCGGCTCGAAGAGGAAGCCGATCAGCGGCCAGACCTCCTCCAGCGTCTGGGCTTTCTCCTGGGCGATCTCGCAGGCGGCGCGCAGCCGCTCGTCGGCCTCGCGGCCGAGGTGGCGGGCGACCGCGGCGGTGTAGGCGTCGAGCGGCATCTCCCGCATGAAGCGGCCGTTCAGCCAGCGCAGCTTCTTCTCGTCGAAGATCGCCGCCGACCTGCCCACGTCGGCGACGCGGAAGCGCTCGACCAGCTCCTCGGTCGACATCAGGGTGGTGTCGTCGTCGGTCCCCCAGCCGAGCAGCGCCAGGTAGTTGCGGACCGCGGCCGGCAGATAGCCGGCGTCGCGCAGCTCCTGGACCGAGGCGGCACCATGGCGCTTTGAGAGCTTCTTGCCGTCGGGGCCGTGCAGCAGCGGCAGGTGCGCGTAGCGGGGCGCCTCGAAGCCGAGCGCCTCCAGCACGAGCAGCTGCTTCGGCGTGTTGGAGAGGTGGTCGTCGCCGCGGACCACCTCGGTGACGCCCATCTCGGCGTCGTCGACGGCGACCGCGAAGTTGTAGAGGACCGAGCCGTCGGCGCGGGCGATGACGAAGTCGTCGTAGCTCGGGTTGGGGAAGGCGACCGGGCCGCGGATCAGGTCGTGAACGACGGTCTCGCCCTGGTCGGGGACGCGCAGGCGGATCGCCGCCGTCGGGTCGTCGGTGGGCGTGCCACGGTAGCCGCGGCCGGCGCCGTGCTCGGCCTTCCACGCCTCGACGTCCTTGCCGGTCGCGTGGTCGCGGTAGGCGTGGCCGGACTCGAGCAGCCGCCCCAGCGCCTCGGCGTGGCGGTCGGCGCGCTCGGCCTGCGAAACCGGTCCGATGTCCCAGTCGAGCTCCAGCCAGCGCATCGCGTCGAGGATCTGCTCGACGTTCGCCTCGGTCGAGCGCTCGCGGTCGGTGTCCTCGATCCGCAGCACCAGCTCGCCGCCGTCGTGGCGGGCGGCCAGCCAGTTGTAGAGTGCCGTCCTCGCTCCGCCGATGTGCAGCGCGCCGGTCGGCGAGGGGGCAAACCTGAGACGGGAGTTATCGCTTGTCATGTTCGTAGGAGCGCACGTTTCCACCGCCGGCGGACTCGCCAACGCGATCGAGCGCGGCAAGGAGCGCGGTTGCGAATCTATCCAGATCTTCAACCAGAGCCCGCGCATGTGGCGGCCGACGAACTTCGGCGAGGAGGACTTCGCCGCGTTTCGCGAGGCGATGGACGCCTCCCCGGTCGAAGCGGTGATCATCCACGCGGTCTACCTGATCAACTGCGCGACGAAAGACAAAGAGCTGCGGAAGAAGTCGCTCACCTCGCTCACCCACGCGCTGCGGATCGGCGACGCGATCGGCGCCAGGGGCGTCGTCCTGCATCCGGGGTCGCAGAAAACCGATCCGCTGAAACCGTCGCTTAAACGGGCCTCGAAAGTGATCGCCGCGGCGCTGAAGGAGACCGACTCCTGCCCGCTGCTGCTCGAGCAGACCGCCGGCCACAAAGGCCTGCTCGCCCGCGACTGGGACCAGATCGCGGCCCTGATCGACGGTGCCGACGACGACAAGCGCCTCGGCCTCTGCCTCGACTCCTGCCACATGTTCGCCCAGGGCTACGACATCACCGACGAGGCCCACCTGACCGCGGTCCTCGACGAAGCCGACGCCAAGGTGGACCTGGAGCGCCTCGGCGCCATCCACGTAAACGACGCGGCCGTCCCCCTCGGAGCCCACCTCGACCGCCACGCCAACATCGGCAAAGGCGAGATGGGCAAAAGGGGCTTAGCCGCCTTCCTCTCCGAGCCCCGCTTCGAGGGCCTGCCGGCCACGCTGGAGACGCCGGGCCCGGAAAAGAAAGGCACCTCGAAAGCCGAAGTAACCCTCGCCAAGCGCCTCCGGCGCGAAGGCCTCAAACGGCGGAAGAAGTAACCGCTGCGGGAAGGGCGGGTCGGTGGGGGTCCCTGGGAGCACCTCCGCCGAGAGGAGCGGCGATGGCTAGCGCCTGGAAAGCAGTCGGCTCGGCTCCATGCTGAGTACCCAGGGACCCCCACCGACCCGCCCTCTATCGAGCTCTCCAAACGCAGGGGAGCAGAACCTTGGCGCCCTTAGAGCGTGTCGCTGAGGAGTCGGGTGCCCCTCTCACAAAGGCTCAAGAAGTCACGGTGGCGCCCATAAGTCCGCCCAGCTGCGCGACGGTCTTTGGGAGAGGGGCACCCGGCTTCTCCCCACCAAACCGTTTTAGGCACGGCGACAAGGACCGGTGCACCCCTGCCCCGGTCCTTGCTCTCCCGCCGTAAGTCTTTATTTGATGTGGAAGCCCGAGATCGCGCGGGAGATGACCAGCTGCTGGATCTCGGAGGTTCCCTCGAAGATCGTGTAGATCTTCGAGTCGCGGTGCATCCGCTCGACCGGGAACTCGCGGGTGTAGCCGTTGCCGCCGAGGATCTGGATCGCGCGCTCGGTCACCCAGACGGCGACCTCGCCGGCCTTGAGCTTCGACATCGAGCCCTCGGCGTTTTCGAATTTGTGGCCCTGGCGGCCCATCCAGGCGGCGCGCCAGACGAGCAGCCGGGCGGCGTCGATCTCGAGCTTCATGTTTGCCAGGTCGAAGGCGATCGACTGGTTCTCGACGATCTTGCGGCCGAACTGTTCGCGCTCTTTGGCGTAGTCGAGCGCGTACTCGTAGGCGGCGCGGGCGATGCCGAGCGCCTGCGCGCCGACGGTCGGCCGGCTCGCCTCGAAGGTCTGCATCGCCGCCTGCGATTTGGCTTTCTTGCCCTCGCGGACGCGGGCGAGGCGTTCGTCGAGCTTCTCTTTGCCGCCCAGCAGGCAGGAGCCCGGGACGCGGCAGTCGTCGAGGTGGACGTCGGCGGTGTGGGAAGCGCGGAGGCCGTGCTTCTTCACCTTGGCGCCCTGCTCGCAGCCCGGCGTGTTCGGCGGGATGATGAACGCCGCGTGGCCGCGGGAGCCGAGCTCGCGGTCGACCGAGGCGATCACGACGTGGACGTTGGCGATGCCGCCGTTGGTCGCCCAGGCCTTCTGGCCGTTGAGCACCCATTCGTCCTTCGCCTCGTCGTATTTGGCGCTGGTGCGGATGCCGGAGACGTCGGAGCCGGCGTCGGGCTCGGAGGCGCAGAAGGCGCCGAGCTTGACGTCGTCCGGCGTGCCGTAGCACTGGGGGATCCACTCCCCCATCTGCTCCGGGGTTCCCTGCCCGAAGATCGCTGCGACCGCGAGCGTCGTGCCCATGATCGCCATGCCGATGCCGGCGTCGCCCCAGAAGAGCTCCTCGTTGGCGATCGGCAGCGTCAGCCCGGTCTCGTCGGCCCAGAACTGGCCGACCGCTTCGAAGCTGTAGAGGCCGATCTTGGCGGCCTCCTCGATGACCGGCCACGGCGTTTCCTCCCGCTCGTCCCACTCCTCGGCGGCGGGGCGGACGACGTTCTCGGCGAAGCCGTGGACCCAGTCGCGGATGTCCTTCTGGTCCTGACTCAGCTCGAGCGAGAACTTCGGCTCGGCCGAATCGGAGGACGTGCTGTTGGCCTCGTCGAGCAGCGCTTGCGCGTCGACGTCGGCGACGGAGGAGTCAGCCATGGCGGCGAAGTTTACACGGAACGGTGTCGTGTCACGAAAACGCGCATCGTTTCCGAGATCGTCCTCGCTATAGCGAGGACAAGGGTGGAAACGATCAGGTGAGGGGGTCTGAGACGTCGCGCAGATCGAAGGCGCGGAGGCCCTCGGAGCCCTCGTCGGTGCAGTCGAAGAAGCGGCGGTTGACGCAACCGTAGGACTCGCCGCTCCCCTCGTAGGCCTGCTCGACCGAGAACGGGCAGTGCGGCAGCGGCTCGCCGGTCATCTTCACCCCGCCGAAGCCGCCCTTCTCCAGCACCGCGCTGAGCTCGACCTCGGCCGCATAGACCTCCTGCATGCAGCCGACGTACTGGTCGCCGGTGAGGCGGTCGACGTAGCTGTAGAGGAAGCGGCAGCCGAGCTCGACGCAGCCCCGCGGCTCGATCATCTTGTCGCAGAAGGAACGGCACTGGCGGCACTCGCCGACCTGGGTGCGCGTGGCGGTCATCGGGAAAGCTTAGAGAGGCGAGACCGCGGAACCAAGCGGTTCACGCGGCCAGCGCGGTCGCGCTCAGTACATCGTCTACGTCGGAGCGCAGCAGGCCCGAGGGCTTGACCCGGTAGCGCTCGCCGATCCGGTAGCGCCGGTCGCCGACGACTAGGTGGACCTCCTGCTCGCCCTTGTGGTGTTCGAAGACGGCCTTCAGTTCCTCACAGAGCTCGTCGCTCCAGCGGGCGAGGTCGATCGGCACCTCGAAGGGGCCGGCCGGGGTCGCCGGCGCCGCCGGGGCCAGCTTGCCGGCCTTCTCGATCTCGTCGCGGTCGGGTTCGAAGCGCTGGGCCTCCTGGACGACCAGCTTCGTCTCGCCGCGGTCCTTGTGGTCGATCCGGCCGCGGACGAGGACGATCGCGTCGGGCTGGATCACCGCCGCGCTCTCGGCCTCGTCGGCCTTGAAGACCAGCATCTCTACCTGGCCCTCGACGTCGTCGAGGGTGGCGAACATCATCTGGCTGCCGCTCTTGGTGCGGATCTTCTTGCACTCGACGACGATGCCGCCGACGGTCACCCAGCCGCCGTCGGGCTTGCCGGCCAGCTGCGCCAGGCTGCAGTCGACGCGGGCCCGCAGCGCCGGCCCGACTTCGGTCAGCGGGTGCGAGGAGAGGTAGGTGCCGAGCGTCTCCTTCTCCATCGCCAGCATCTCGGCGCGGTCGAACTCGGCGCCGGGGATCGGCGGCCGGTGGTGGGCCTGCGACTGGGCCGCCGCCCCCTCGGCTTCTTCGCCGCCGAAGTCGAAGATCGAGCCCTGGCCCATCTGCGCGTCCTCCTGCGCCTTCTGCCCCGCCGACTGCGCCGCCGGCAGCGTTTCCAGCATCCCTTTGCGGCTGTCGCCGGTGGAGTCGAGGGCGCCGCACTTGATCAGGCATTCGATCGCCCGTTTGTTGACCGCGCGCGAGTCGACCCGCTCGCAGAAGTCCCAGATCGACTCGATCGGTTTCTCCTCGCGGGCGCGGAGAATCGCCTCGACCGCCGCGTGGCCGACGTTCTTGACCGCGTCGAGGCCGAAGCGGATCGCCTTCTCGTTGACGACGAAGCTGTGGTCGGAGGAGTTGACGTCGGGCGGCAGGACTTCGATCTCCATTTCCGCGCAGCGGTTGACGAAGAACGGGACCTTGTCTTTGGTGTTCATCACCGAGGAGATCACCGCCGCCATGTACTCGGCCGGGTAGTTGGCCTTCAGGTAGGCGGTGCGGTAGGAGATCAGCCCGTAACAGGCGGCGTGGGACTTGTTGAAGGAGTAATCGGCGGCGGCTTCGTTCAGCTTCCAGAGGTCGGCGGCGACCTTCGGGTCGGTCCCGGACTTGGCCAGCCCCTCCATGAACTGGTCCTTCATCGTCGCCATCAGGTCGCGCTTCTTCTTGCCGATCGCCTTGCGCAGGTCGTCCGCCTGGGCACCGGAGAAGCCGGCCATCTCGCGCGCGATCGCCATCAACTGCTCCTGGTAGACGACGCAGCCGTGGGTCTCCTTGGTGATCGCTTCAAGGCGCGGGTCCGGGTAGCGGACCGTGGAGGGGTCTTTCTTCCCCTTCGCGTAGGCGGGGATGTAGGCCATCGCGCCGGGCCGGTAGAGGGCGCCGAGCGCGACGAGGTCGGCGAACTCGGTCGGGCCGACCTTGCGCAGGGCGTCGCGCATGCCCTCCGACTCGAACTGGAAGACGCCGGTCGAGTCGCCCCGGGCCAGCATCGCGTAGGTCTTGGCGTCGTCGATCGGGATCTGTTCCATGTCGACCCGCTCGCCCCGCGAGCGCTCGATGATGTCGATCGCGTCCTCGATCACGTCGAGGTTCCGCAGCCCGAGGAAGTCCATCTTCAGCAGGCCCATCTCCTCGATCGGGCCCATCGAGTACTGGGTGACGATCTTGTACTGGCGCTCGGGTTTGCCGGAGCCGTTCCCGTTCCCGTTTCCGCTGGCCGGAGCCGGCGCCGGGGCGCTCTTGTCCTCGGCCAGCTGCAGGGGGACGATCTCCTGCAGCGGCCGGTCGGCGATCACGACCGCGGCGGCGTGGATCGAGTTGTTGCGGATGATCCCCTCGAGCCCCTGGGCGACGTCGACGATCTTTTTCGCGTCGGGCTCGGAGTCGTAGGTTTTTTTCAGCTCCTGGCCGGCCTTGAGGCATTCGGCAAAGGAGGGGCTGCGGCCCATGATCGGCTCCGGGATCTGCTTCGCCAGGCGGTCGCCGGTGGCGTAGTCGAAGCCGAGCACGCGGGCCGCGTCGCGGGTGGCGGCGCGCGGCGCCATCTTGCCGAAGGTGATGATCTGGGCGACCGATTCGCGGCCGTACTTCTCGCCGACGTAGCGGATCATCCGCTCGCGGCCGCGGACCGAGAAGTCGATGTCGATATCCGGCATCGATTTGCGGCCGGGGTTGAGGAAGCGCTCGAACATCAATTCGTTGGCGAGCGGGTCGAGGTCGGTGATCCGCAGCACGTAGGAGACGATCGAACCGGCGGCCGAACCGCGGCCCGGGCCGACGGCGATCCCGTTCTGCTTCGCGTAGCTGACGAAGTCCCAGACGATCAGGAAGTAGGAGGAGAAGCCCATCTCCTCGATCACCCCGAGCTCGAACTCGAGCCGCTCGACCGCCTCGGCCGGCGGCGGGTCGCCGTAGCGGGCGCGGAGGCCGTCCATCGCGATCCGCCGCAGCATCGCCTCGGGCTCCTCGCCGTTTTCGGTCGGGTACTGCGGCAGCAGCAGCTTGCCGAGCTCGATCTCGATGTCGCAGCGCTCGGCGATCTCCAGCGAGGTCGGCACCGCCTCCGGCCACTCGGCGAAGGACTCGGCCATTTCGGCGTTGTCCTTGATGTAGAACTCGTTCGTGTCGAAGCTCATCTTCGGCAGCTGCAGCGTCGATTTCGTCTGCACGCAGAGCAGCGCCGCGTGGTTGTCGAAGTCCTCGCGCCGCAGGTAGTGGACGTCGGCGGTCCCGACCAGCGGCCGGTTCAGCTCGCGGGCGAAGCGGACGATCCCCTCGTTGGCCTTGTCCTGCTCGGCGATCCCGTTTTTCTGCACCTCGAAGTAGACCTGCTCGGGGCCAAAGGCCTGGATCAGGTCGTCGAGGTGGGCGCGGGCGTCGTCGGCGCGCTCTTCGACCAGGCGGCGGCAGAAGCGCGACTGCAGGCAGCCGGTGAGGACGATGACGCCCTCGGAGTGCTGGGCCAGCAGGTCCATGTCGACGTTGGCCTTGCCGCGGTGGAAGCCCTCGAGGAAGCCGGCGGAGGTGAGCTTGACCAGGTTCGAGAAGCCGGTGTCGGTCTCGGCCAGCAGGGTGAGGTGGTTGCGCTCGTACTTGGTCTGCTCCCGGATCGCGTGGCGGTCCTCGACGAGGTAGGCCTCGAGCCCGGCGATCGGCTTGATCCCGTGCTTCTTGCAGGCCTTGTAGAGGTCGACGGCGCCGTTCATCACGCCGTGGTCGGTCAGCCCCAGGGCCGGCTGGTCGAGCTCAGCCGCCCGCGCCGCCATCGCGTCGATCTTGCAGGCGCCGTCGAGCAGCGAGTACTCGCTGTGGGCATGGAGATGTACGGCGGATGCGGTGCTCAAGGGCGGCGTCGAGCATCGCAAATCGGTCCGTCGGAACCGGCGGTCTCCGCGAGCCTTTCGCGCTACTTCCGTGCTGATCCGGTGGCAGTTACGCGCAGACCCAGGCGCTGCCGCCCGAGTCGGCCCAGATTTCGGCGGCGATCCGGTCCTGTTCGGCCTTCGGGGCGTTCTGCGGTTCGCCCTGGCCGCCGTACAGTTCCCAGGTCGAGGGCAGGATCTGGTACGCGCCGCCGGCCCCGCTGGAGGGGTTCACCGCGCCGTAGTTGCCGCCGGACTCGCACATCACGATGTAGGTCGGGACCGAGTACGGGCCGCCGAGCCAGCGGCCGACCTCTTCTTCGGCTTCGGCTTCCGATTCGGCCAGGCGCGCTTCCTGGATCTGGTCGACCCATTCGGCGATGTCGGACTTCAGCGTCGCGATCGAGGCTTCGCGGCTGCCCTTCAGCGATTCAAGGCGGGCGGCGGAAGCCTGCGCGGCTTCGCGCACGGCGGCGATTTCCGCGCGGGCGGCTTCGAGCCGTTCGTCGTAGGCGACGGCCTCGGCCTTCAGGTCGGCGACCTCGAGCACCTGGCGGTGCACCGCGGCGCGCACTTCGGCGACGCGGTCGGCGAGGGCGCTGTCGGCTTCGGAGATCGCCCGCAGGTAATCGCTCTGGGTGACGAAGTCCTGGTAGTCGCCGGCGCCGAAGACCAGGTCGGCGGTGCTGGGCGTGCCGCTCTCGTAGATCGCGACCAGGCGCTCGGCGAGGACCGCGCGCGAGCGTCGCAGCCGGGCCTTCTCGACCGCCAGCCGGTGCTGGGTCCGCTGCAGCTCTTCGGCGAGTTCGGCGGCCCGTTCGCGCCCTTCGGCCAGCAGCGCGGTCATTTCCCTCTCTTCGGCCGCCGCGTCCTTGGCTTCGGCTTCGGCGAAGCCGAGTTCAGCCGTCGTCGCCTGCAGCTGCGAGGCGAGCGAGCTCGCCTCGTCGCGGGCCGAGGCCAGCTTCGCTTCGAGCTTCTCGGCTTCGGTCGCGCCGGCCCTGCCCACGGCGGCGCCGAGGAGCACGAGCAGCGCGCAGAGCAGCGCCGCGGCGCAGATCCCGAGGAGATCCCTTCTGAGCAGGAACGACCGCACGAGCGGCCGAGGCTAGCGAGCCGACCCTAAAAGTCCTGCAAGTCGACGATAACCCGCAAGGGAACTTGCGAGAGCCCGCGGTCAGCCTTCGGGGGCGTCGCGCCTGGCGAAGAAGGCGAGGGCCGCCACGGTCGCGACGCCGAAGACGCCGAACGCGATCCGGGTCTCGCGCCGGTAGCGGCGCCGCAGGTAGCGGAAGGCGAACTTGACCGAGGCTTTGCCGACCCGGTTGTACATCAGCCCTCCCCCCGCTGGCGGAGCCGGTGCGCCATCCGCGACTGCAGCGACCAAAGCTCGATGAAGCCTGGCGAGGCGTTCTGGTCGAAGAGGCCGCCGGATTCCGCGAAGCTCGCCAGCTCGGGGTCGTAGACGGCGTTGGGCGAAGAGCGGGTGACGACCCGGACGCTGCCTTTGTAGAGGCGCAGGCCGATCTCGCCGGTCACCTGAGCGTTGACCGCGTCCATGTAGGCGTCGAGGTCGGTGCGCAGCGGCTCCCACCAGAGGCCGGCGTAGACGAGGTAGCCCCACTTCTGGTCGAGGGCGGGCTTGAACTGGTTCTGGTGGATCGTGCCGACCAGGCGCTCCAGCTCCTCGTGCGCGGTCAGCACGATCGCCGCCGCCGGGACCTCGTAGATGTCGCGCACCTTGAGGCCGACGATCCGGTCCTCGATGTGGTCGACGATCCCGACGCCGTGGCGGCAGCCGATCTCGGCCGCCTTTTCGAGCAGCTCGACCAGGCCGAGGCGCTCGCCATTGAGTGAGACCGGGATGCCGGCCTCGAAGCCGACCGTCACCGTCTCCGCCTCGTCGGGGGCCTCCTCGGGGCGGGTCACCAGCTGGAAGACGTCGTCCTCGGGCGCGTGGTCGAGCTCCTCGATCCAGCGCCCCTCCGAGGAGCGGCCCCAGAGGTTGTCGTCGATCGAGTAGGGCGCGACCTCGGTGCCGCCCTTGACCGGGATCCCGTTCTCGCGGGCGTAGGCAATCTCCTCCTCGCGGCCCATCTCCCAGGAGCGGACCGGGGCGATCGTCTTCAGCTCGGGGGCGAGGGTTGCGACCGTGGCCTCGATCCGGACCTGGTCGTTGCCCTTGCCGGTGCAGCCGTGGGCGATCGTGTCGCAATTCGTCTGCCGCGCGTACTCGACCGCGAGCTGGGCGATCAGCGGCCGGCCGAGGGCGGTGAAGAGCGGGTAGCCGTTGCCGTAGACGGCGTTGGCCTTGATTGCCGGGGCGACGAACTCGGCCGCGAAGCGCTCGCGGGCGTCGACCACGTGGCACTCGGCGGCGCCCAGGTCCAGCGCCTTGCGCTCGATCACCCCGTAGTCCTCGCCGGGCTGGCCGAGGTTGACCGTGAGGCAGACGACTTCGGCCTCGTAGTGGTCCTGAATCCACTTCAGCATCACGCTGGTGTCGAGCCCGCCCGAGTAGAGCAGCAGGACGCGGTGTACATCGGCCGGGTCCGCCTCATAGGAGGCGGTCGGCTGGAAATGTGCCTGGTCAGCGCTCACGGGGGCGCAAGTCTGTCACGGGTATTAGCTCTGAGGGTGTCTGACCAGACGCCCTCAGGGCGCTTCGATGCCGCCGGCGCCGCCTTCTTCCGGTTCTTCGACAGGCGGTTCTTCTTCTTCCGGCGCTTCTTCGTCTTCTTCGATGCCTTCTTCTTCTTCGGGCGTCGTCGTCGATTCGGTGGTCGTCGTGGTCGAGCTTTCGGTCGTCGTCGAGGACGGTTCGGTCGAAGATTCGAGGGTGGAGACGGTCGTCGTTTCGCCGCCGTCGTCGCCGTTGGCGATCACGATCACCGCGATCAGCAGGCCGACGATCACCGCGATCAGGCCGGCGACGAGCAGCCGCATGTTGCCGTGCGGGCGGCCGCCCTGCGGCCCCTGGCCGCCGGGGCCACGGTCTTCGGGTCCCATCAGACGAGTCGGGTCCTCGTGCATCGGTGCTTAACCCTCCGGTCCGAGAATCGCGTCGAGGATCGCGTCGGTGTCCTCGATCTCGAATCCGTTTCGCAGCCGCTCGGCGATCTCCTCCCTGCTGCTGCCCGAAACGGCCATCTGGGTGGCCAGTAGACGCGCGCCAGAGGCATCGGCGCGCCTGGGGTCCGGCTCGGCCTGGAACCCCGAAGCCGGCGCCTCGGCTGTTTCGACGGCTCGCAGACGCGGAGCCTCGTGCTCTTCGGCCGGCGCCTGCGGCGGCGGATCGACGCCTTCGATCCGCGCCTTCGCCGCTTCCAGGGTGATCTGCAGGCGTTCGGCGTCGTGCCGCAGCGCTGTCGCCTGCGCCAGCAGCGGGTCGATCAGGTCGGTGACCTCGGCGAACCTGTCCTCGGACTGGCGCTCGGCCTCCGCCTGGGCCTGCGCCAGGTAGCGGCGCGCCTGCGTTTCAGCGTCGTCGATCACGCTCTCGGCGGCGCGCTCGGCGGCCTCGACGATCGCCTCCAGCCGCTCGGCGGTGTCGGTCTGCAGGTCTCGCTTCTTCTCCGAGATGTCGGTGGGCTTGCGGAAGCGGCTCATCCTGCGGCGAAGCCTAGAAGCGATTCGCCGATCGCGCGAACCGCCTCGTCGACATGGTCGGAATCGATCACCAGCGGCGGCAGCAGGCGCAGGGTGTCGGGCCGCGGCACGTTGACGACGAGGCCGCGCCCGAGCAGGTCGGCGCCGACCGCGGCGGCGTCGATCCCCGGCTCGAGGCCGACGCCGACCATCAGGCCGCGGCCACGGGTCTCGGCGACGCCGTCCAGCGCCTGCAGCTGCTCGCGCAGGTAGCCGCCCAGCTCGCGCACGCGGCGCAGGAGGACCGGGTCGTCGACGATCTCGAGCACCGCCAGGGAGGCGGCCGTGGCGACCGGGCCGCCGGCGAAGGTCGAGCCGTGGTCGCCGGGCTCGAGCATGTCGGCGGCGCCGGGCGCGGTGATGCAGGCGCCGATCGGGAAGCCGCCGCCGAGTGCCTTGGCGCTGGTGATCACGTCGGGGCGGACGGGAGTCTGCTCGTAGGCCCAGAGCGAGCCGGTGCGGCCGACTCCGGTCTGGATCTCGTCGAAGATCAGCAGCGCCCCGGCCTCGTCGCAGGCCTGACGGGCGGCCAGCAGCGCCTCGTCGGAGATCGGGAAGACGCCGGACTCGCCCTGGATCGGCTCGATCAGGACTGCGGCGGTGTTCTCCCCCACGGCCTCGCGCAGGGCGGCGGCGTCGTTGCGGGGGACCGAGCGGAATCCCGGCAGCATCGGCCCCAGCGCCTCGTTGGTCGCCAGCCCGGGAGTGGCCGAGAGGGCGCCGTAGGTGCGGCCGTGGAAGTCGTGCTCGAAGCTGACGATCTCCGGCGCGGTGACGCCGCGCCGGTGGGCGTGCTTGCGGCCGATCTTGATCGCGCACTCGTTGGCCTCGGTCCCCGAGTTGGAGAAGAAGACGCGGCCGCCGAGGCTCGACTCCGCCAGCCGCTCGGCCAGCCGCGCCATCGGCTCGGTGTAGAAGAGGTTGGAGACGTGGATCAGGCGGTGGGACTGCTCGTCGACCGCCTTGACCACCTCGGGATGGCAGTGGCCGACCGAACAGACCGAGATCCCGGTGAGGAAGTCGAGGTACCTCTTGCCCTCGGCGTCCCAGAGCAGCGGCCCCTCGCCGCGGACGAAGTCGACCGGTGCCCGCTTGTAGGTCCGCATCAGGTAGCGCTCCTCGAGCGAGCGCGCCTGCTCCAGGCCGAGCGTCTCGGTCAAGGAGTCACCATCGTGCCGATGCCGGCGTCGGTGAAGAGCTCCAGCAGCAGGCTGTGCGGGACGCGGCCGTCGATGATGTGGGCCGACTGGGCGCCGCCGCGGATCGCGTCGGTGCAGGCCTGCAGCTTCGGCCGCATCCCCCCCTCCAGACCCGCCAGCTTCGCGTCGACCTCGTCGACGGTCGCCCGCGAGATCAGCGACCCCTCGTCGTCGGGATCGTCGAGCCAGCCCTTGACGTCGGTGAGGAAGATCGCCTTGTGGGCGCCGAGCGCAGCGGCGACCTTGCCCGCCGCCTCGTCGGCGTTGATGTTGTAGGACTGGCCGCTGCGGTCCGAGGCCGAGGAGGCGATCACCGGGATGTAGTCGGCGGCGATGTGGGCGAGGACGTCGACGTCGACCCGGTCGATCGAGCCAACGAAGCCGACCTGCTCGGCGTTGGCGACCGGCGAGACCTCGAACAGGGTCCCGTCCTCGCCCGAGAGGCCGACCGCGGCCTGGCCGTGGCGGTTCAGCCGCTGGACGATTTCCGAGTTGAGCTTGCCGACCAGGACCATCTTCGCCACCTCGACCGTCTCCGAGTCGGAGACGCGCAGGCCCTCGTGGAAGCGGACCTCGAGACCGAGCCGGTCCATGTAGCGGGTGATCTCCGGCCCGCCGCCGTGGACGATCACCGGGTTGAGGCCGACGTACTTGAGCAGGACGACGTCGGTGGCGAAGGCTTCGCGCAGGTCCTCGTCGAGCATCGCCGCGCCGCCGTACTTGATCACCACGGTACGGCCGTGGAACTCGCGGATGTAGGGGAGCGCCTCGAGGAGGGTCGCGACGCTGCCGCTGTCGTAGCGGGCGTTGTCGGTGGGCGAGCTCAAGTCGTGTACTCCGCGTTGATCCGGATGTACTCGTAGCCGAGGTCGGAGAACCAGACGTGGGTGGCGTGCTCGCCGCGGCCGAGGCGCAGGCCGATCTCGGCCTCCTCGGTCTCGCCGCCGAGCTCGGCGGCGTCGATGTTCCCGGCGCCGAGCTCGTCGAGGTCCTCGCCGGCGAGGGCGGCGCCGGCCGCCTGGGCGATCCGGCCCCAGTTGGGGTCGCGGCCGAAGAGGGCGGTCTTGACCAGAGGCGAGTTGGCGATCGCCCGGGCGACGCGCTCGGCCTCGGCCTCGGAGGCGGCCTCGGTCACCTCGATCCGGGCGATCCGGGCGGCGCCCTCGCCGTCGCGGACGATCTCGATCGCCAGCTGCATCAGCACCGCCTCGAGCAGGCCCTCGGGCAGCGGCTGCCCGGAGGCACCGGAGGCCTGCAGCAGGACCATGTCGTTGGTGCTCATCTGGCCGTCGACCGTGATCCGGTTGAAGGAGCCCTCGACCGCGGCGCGCAGGCGCGCGTCAGCGTCGGGGACGACGGCGTCGGTCTGGACGAAGCAGAGCATCGTCGCCATGTTCGGCTCGATCATCCCCGCCCCCTTCGCCTGGGCGGAAAGCGTCACGCCGCCGGCGCGCAGGGTGCAGCGCTTCGGCCAGCGGTCGGTGGTGAGGATCGCGTCGGAGAAGGCGGTGCCGCCGTCGGGGGCGAGGGTCGTGGCGGCGTCGGCGATGCCGCCGAGGACGGCGTCGATCGGCAGCGGCACGCCGATCGTCCCGGTCTCGGCGACCGCGACCTGATTCGGCGCGAGGCCGAGCCCAGCGGCGGTCCGCTCGCACATCGCCCGCGCGTCGGCCAGCCCCTGCTCGCCGGTCTCGGCGTTGGCGTTGCCCGAGTTGACGACCGCGGCGCGGACATCGCCACCGTCGACCTCGTCGCGGCAGACCCGGATCGGCGCCGCCGCCGAGGCGTTGCGGGTGAGGACCATCGCCGAGGTGACCTCGTCGGCGTCGCAGACGACGATCCCGACGTCGGTCCGCCCGCCGCCCTTCAGCCCGCAGTGGGCGCCGCCGGCGCGGAAGCCGGGTGCCAGTTGGGCCGGGTCGAGCTCCTCGACTCCGGTGGGAACGTCGACCCAACGCGAACGGAAAAAGGAGGCACTCATCATTTCGCCTGTTCCTTATCGGGGCACAGCAACGAAAAGGAACAGACGAATGGGGCGGCGGAGGTCATTTCAGCCCCGCCGTCTCGTCGAGGCCCAGCATCAGGTTGAGGTTCTGCACGCCCTGGCTGGATGCGCCCTTCCAGATGTTGTCGATCGCGGAGAAGGCCATCACCCTCCCCCGCTCCTCGACGGTGACGTAGACGTGGCACTCGTTCGTGTCCCTGACGGCGCGCAGGTTCGGCGGGCCGTCGAGGAGGTGGACGAAGGGCTCGTCGGCGTAGCGCTTGGCGTAAAGCTCGGTGATCGCCTCTTTCGAGGTCGCCTCGGAGAGGGTCGCGAAGCAGGTCGCCAGCTCGCCCTGGTCGAGCGGCAGCAGGTGCGGGACGAAAGTGACCGGCGCCGGGCTGCCGAGCGCTGCCAGCTCCTGCTCGATCTCGGGCCGGTGGCGGTGGCCCTCGGTCTTATAGGGGAAAGCGTTCTCGGTCATCGCCGAGAAGTGGACGAGGTCGTCGCTGCTGCGGCCGTAGCCGGAGGTGCCCTGCATGGCCGAGACGAAGACCTCGCCGAGCAGGCCCTGTTCGGCCAGCGGGGCGAGCGCCAGGACGCTGGCCGTCGGGTAGCAGCCGGGGGTGGCGACCAGCTTCGCCTTGCGCAGCTCGTCGCGGTAGAGCTCGGTCAGGCCGTAGACGCCGGTCCCGAACAGGTCGGGGGCGCCGTGCTCGCCGTACCAGCGCTCATAGGTCTCGCGGTCGCGGAGGCGGAAGTCTGCGGAGAGGTCGACGACGAGGATCCCGGCCGCCCGCAGCGCGGCGACGGTGGGGGCGGCAGCGCCGTGCGGGTAGGCGACGATCGCGGCGTCGACCTCGGGCAGGTCGTCGAGGTCGAGGACGGTCAGCTCGACCTCCGCCCGGTAGCGCGGGTAGAGGTCCGTGAGCCGTTTGCCGGCGTCGCTGCGCGAGGTGGCGGCGACCAGCTCCAGGTCCGGGTGGTCCCAGACGATCTGCGCCGCGAGCGCCCCGGTGAAGCCGGAGGCGCCGGCGACGAGCACGCGCTTACTCACGGAGGGACCCCCCGATCTCGCCCAGCTTCGCCTTGATCTTCTCCCGCAGGCCGGTGACCTCCTCGTCGGTGAGGGTCCGGTCCGGGGCGCGGAACTCGAGGCTCAGCGCCAGGCTCTTGCGCTCGGCGCCGACCTGCTCGCCCTCGTAGAGGTCGAAGACCTCGGCCGCGGCCAGCAGCTCGCCGCCGCCGGCCAGGACCGCCGCCCGGACCTCGCCCGCGGGGGTCGAGGCGGGGACGACCACGGCGAGGTCCTGGTAGACGGCCGGGAAGGTGGTGACGTCCTCGTAGCGCTCCTCGCCGAGGGTCGCGGCGGCGATCAGCGGCGCCGCGTCGAGTTCGAAGGCGACGGCGGCCTCGAGGTCCCAGGTCCGGCAGACGAGGGGGTGAACCTCGCCGAGCCAGCCGGCCGGCTGGCCGCCGATCGAGACCGCGGCCGAGCGGCCCGGGTGCAAGAACGGCTCCTCGCCGGGCGCGAACCCGAGCTCAACGCCGAGCTGCCGCCCGAGCGCTTCCAGCGCTCCCTTCAGCGCGAAGAAGTCGGCGGCGTCTCCCCCACCGCGCCAGGAGCGCGGCGCGATGGCCCCGGTAGCGATTGCCGCGAACCGGTGCGGCTCGGAGAACGGCGCCGGCTGATCGCCGGCGAAGTGCCCCGCCAGGGGATCGACCTTCTCGCCCTGCCCCGCCCCCTGGAGGTAGACGCGGGCGGATTCGAACAGGGCGAGCTCGCCGGCGCCGCGGGCGGCGTTGCGGGCGGCGACGTCGAGCAGGGAGCCGAGCAGGGTCGTCCGCATCGCCGACTGCTCCTCGGAGAGCGGGTTGGCGAGCATTACCGGGGTAGCACGCGGGTCCTCGCCGCCGATCCGCAGCCGGCCGGCCTCGCCCGGGTCGGTGAAGCTCCAGCCGACGACCTGGTCGAAGCCGAGGTCGCGGAGGACGTCCTCGGCCCGGCGCCGTAGCTTCTGCTCGCGGCTGAGGCCACCGACGGCATCGCCGGTCGCGGGCAGCGTGGTCGGCAGGTGCTCGTCGATGCCGTGCACCCGCGCCACCTCCTCGATCAGGTCGACCTCGCGGGTGACGTCGTAGTGGCGCTCGGGCGGGACGACGACCGCCAGGTCATCGCCGTCCGCCGCGGCCTCGAAGCCGAGCCGCTCCAGGTAGGTCTTCTGCTCGGCCTGGGAGATCTCCATCCCCAGAAGGCCGCGGACCCGGGAGGCGCGCAGCGTCAGCCGCCGCGGCTCAGGCGCCTCGGCGGCGACGTCGATCGTCCCCGGCACCAGCTTCGCCCCGCAGAGCTCGACCAGCAGCCGCGAGGCGATCGCCTGCGCCCGGTCGCAGAGCGCCGGATGGAGCTGCTTCTCGAACCGCGCCGAGGCTTCGGAGCGCAGGCCGAGCAGGCGCGAGGTGCGGAGGATGTTGGTCCCGTTCCAGTTGGCGACCTCGAGCAGGACGCGGGTCGTCTGCTCGGAGACCTCGGAGCGCTGTCCGCCCATGATCCCGGCGATCCCCGAGGGCCCCTCGCAGTCGCAGACCAGCACCGTCTCGGCGTCGAAGGTCCGCTCGACGTCGTCGAGCGTGGTCATCTTCTCCCCCTCGCTCGCGGTCCGCACGATCAGCTCGCCGCCGGGGACCTTGTCGAGGTCGAAGGCGTGCAGGGGCTGCGCGGTCAGCAGCATCACGTAGTTGGTGATGTCGACGACGTTGTTGATCGGCCGCTGCCCGGCGGCCGCGAGCCGCGCCTGCAGCCAGAGGGGCGAGGGGCCGATCGTCACGTCGGTGAAGACGCGGGCGGTGAAGCGCGGGCAGAGCTCGGGGACCTCGACCGTGACCGAGGCGTAGTCGCCGACGTCGCCCTCCCCCTCTACCGGCGCGTCCTCGGCCCAGGGGTCGGCGGCGAGCGGCGCGCCGGTGATCGCGTGCACCTCGCGGGCGACGCCGTGGACGCCGAAGCAGTCGCTGCGGTTCGGCGTCACCTCGATCTCCAGCACCGCCTCGCCCAGCGGCAGCACCTCGCTGAGCGGCGTGCCGGGCACCGGACCGTCGTCGAGGACGACGATCCCGTCGGCCTCCTCGGCGAGTTCGAGCTCGGCGGCCGAGAGGATCATCCCTTCGGACGGGACCCCCCGCAGCTTCGCCTTGCGGATCTTCATCCCGCCCGGCATCGTCGCCCCGGGCAGGACGACGGCTACGGTCTGGCCGGCGTCGACGTTGGGGGCGCCGCAGACGATCGTCCGCTCGCCGTCGCCGGTGTCGACCTTGCAGACGCTGAGCCGGTCGGCGTTGGGGTGCTGCTCGCGCTCGAGCACCTTGCCGACGACGAACCCCTCGCCCGACTCCGGCCCGATCGTCTCCAGTCGCTCGACCTCGGTGCCGGTCATCACCAGGCGGTCGGCCAGCGCCGCCGGGTCCATCCCGGGGTCGCAGTACTCCCGAAGCCAGCTGTTCGGCACCCTCATGAGAACTGCTCCAGCATCCGCACGTCGTTGTCGAAGAAGCGCCGCAGGTCCGGGACGCCGTGGCGCAGCATCGCCACCCGCTCGACCCCGATCCCGAAGGCGAAGCCCTGGACCCGCTCGGCGTCGTAGCCGTGCCCCTCGACGAAGCCGAGCACGTTGGGGTCGACCATCCCGGCGCCGAGGATCTCGATCCAGCCCTGGCCCTTGCAGAGGTTGCAGCGCTCGCCGCCGGCCAGCTCGCCGCTGCCGCCGCACTGGAAGCAGGAGACGTCGACCTCGACGCTCGGCTCGGTGAAGGGGAAGAAGTGCGGCCGCAAGCGCAGCTGGCGCTCGGCCCCGAACAGCGCCCGGCACATCGCCAGCAGCGTTCCCTGCAGGTCGGCGAGGGTCAGCCCCTCTGCGATCGCCAGCCCCTCGACCTGGTGGAACATCGGGCTGTGGGTGGCGTCGGAGTCGCGGCGGTAGACCTTGCCGGGGACGACGACGAAGATCGGCGGCGGCTTGGCCTCCATCGAGCGCACCTGCATCGGCGAGGTGTGGGTGCGCAGCAGCACGTCGGGGTGCGAC
Source organism: Solirubrobacterales bacterium (assembly GCA_035473555.1). Taxonomy (GTDB): domain Bacteria; phylum Actinomycetota; class Thermoleophilia; order Solirubrobacterales; family 70-9; genus VAYN01. Next base: position 17,516 of record DATIOC010000006.1, on the reverse strand, counting down.
TGCACGTAGAAGGTGTCCTGGAGCATCCGCGCCGGGTGGCCGGGCGGGTGGTTCAGCGCGGTGAAGTTGTAGTAGTCGTGCTCGATCTCGGGACCTTCGGCGATGTGGTAGCCGAGGCCGACCATCGTGTCCTCGATCAGCCGCGTGGTGCGGGCGATCAGGTGCGAGTGGCCGACCGGCCGCGGCGGCGCCCCGGGCAGGGTGACGTCGATCCGGTCGCTGACCAGCTGCGCCTCGAGCTCGGAGGCGTCGAGCCGCTCGGCGCTCGCCTCGAGCAGCGCCTCGAGCTCCTTGCGGGCGCGGTTGGCGGCGCCGCCGACGGCGCCGCGTTCCTCCGGCGGCAGCTCGGCGATCCCGCGCAGGACGCCCGTCAGCTCGGCTTTGCGGCCCAGGTAGCGGACCCGCAGCTCCTCCAGCTCGGCGGAACTGCCGGCGCCCTCGATCGCGGCGCCGGCCTCGGCCCTGATCTCCTCGATCCGCTCAAGCATCGGGCTGGGCCTCCGTCATGGCGAGCGAAGATAGCCGCTGGGCGGCGATCGCCGCCGCCGCGGCGACGTTGAGCGAGTCAGGGCCGCCGGCGCGAAGGGGGATCGTCACCCGCCGCTCGCAGCCGGCGAGCACCTCCTCGGGGAGCCCCTCGCGCTCGGCGCCGAGGCAGACGGTGGCGGCGCCGGCGAGCGTGTCGAGTTCCTCCCCCCCGTGGGCGACCAAAGCGACACGCGGCTCCGGGGTGGCCTCGAGTCCGGCCTTGATCGGCGGCCGGGAGAAGATCGATCCCATGCTCGCCCGCACCGCCTTCGGCGAGAACGCGTCGGCGCAATCGGGCCCGAGGACGACGGAGCCCTCGATCAGCGCATCGGCGGTGCGCACGATCGTTCCGACGTTTCCCGGGTCGCCGACGCCGTGCAGGTAGATACAGGGGGACGACAGTTGCGGCGTGGCTGCGGGCGTGGGCCAAACCGCAATGACCCGCGTGCCGGAGCCAAGGGTCGAAACGTCGTCAAGCAGCTTCGGCTCGACCTCCTCGCCAGCGAGCCCCGAACCGGCGGCGACCAGCACGAACCGCGGCTCGGCCCTGGCGGCAAGCCCCGCCTCGAGCAGATCCTCGCCCTCGGTCGCGAAGCACCCCTCGCGCTCGCGGTGCTTGCGCTCGCGCACCTTGCGGACCAGCTTCAGCTTCTCGTTCTGTGGGCTCTCGATCGTCATCTCTTGGCTCTGACTGGGTCGGATCTGTCTCTTCTGCTCGGCGGTTTTAACTCCTGGAACGCCCGGACCACAAAAAAGCGGGCCGTCTTCACGGCCCGCCCGGGAGAGAGGAATGTCGGTGTTGCCGCTAGGCGGCCGCACCCTCCCGGGCTAGCTCCACAAATCGGCGGAAGGCGTCGCGGTCGGTGACGGCGATCTCGGCCAGCATCTTGCGGTTCACCTCGACCTCGGCTTTGTTCAGGCCGTGCATCAGTTCCGAGTAGCTCATGCCCTCGAGCCGCGCGGCGGCGTTGATGCGGGTGATCCAGAGGCGGCGGAAGGTCCGCTTTTTGTTGCGCCGGTCGCGGTAGGCGTACATCCCCGACCGCTGCACCTGCTCTTTGGCGAACCGGTAAGACGAATGCTTGCGGCCGAAGTAGCCCTTCGCTTCCTTCAGCACCTTGCGGCGCTTCTTGCGCGCGTGGACGCTGCGCTTGACGCGGCTCACTTGCCGCCTCCAAGCAGAGTCCGCACTTTCTTCTGGTCGCTCGGCGCGATGTCGACCGGTTTCGCCATCTTCCGCTTCCGCTTCGGCGACTTTTTCTCCAGGATGTGGCTGGAGAAAGCGCGACGGCCACGCAGTTTGCCCGTGGCGGTCTTCTTGAAGCGCTTCTTGGCGCCGGAATGGGTTTTCATCTTCGGCATCGGGTCCGGTATTGAAGCAAACCGATGTGCCCCGGCGGGTGCCGGTGTAATCCGTTGCAGCATTCTCGCCTAGCCCGCGAGTACGCTGGCGCCGCGATGCGGATCCTCTACGTGGTCGGGACGCGGCCGAACTTCGTCAAGACGGCGCCGGTGATCGGGGCCCTGCGGCGACGCGACCCCGAGGGCCGCCACGTGATCGTCCACACCGGCCAGCACTACGACCGGCTGATGTCCGAGGTCTTCCTCTCCGAGCTCGGCGTGCCGGCGCCCGACTACATGCTCGAGGTCGGCTCCGGCAGCCACGCGGCGATGACCGCGCGGACGATGGAGCGCCTGGAGCCGGTCCTCGCCGACGAGCGCCCGGACCTGGTGATGGTCCCCGGCGACGTCAACTCGACCCTGGCGGCGGCGCTGACCGCGGTGAAGATGGGCATCCCCGTCGCCCACATCGAGTCCGGGCTGCGCAGCTTCGACATGACGATGCCCGAGGAGGTGAACCGGATCGTCGCCGACCGCTTCTCCGAGTGGCTCTTCCTCCACAGCCCCGAGGCGGTCACCAACCTCGAGGCCGAAGGCATCCCCGCCAAGCGGATGCACATGGTCGGCAACACGATGATCGACACCCTGGTCGCCCTGGAAGAGCGCTTCCGCGGCGCCGGCTCGGCCGCGCGCCTCGGCGTCGAGCCCGGCTCTTACCTGCTGGTCACCCTGCACCGCCCGGCGCTCGTCGACGGGCCGCTGCTCGGCGAGACGGTCGCGCAGCTGGCGGCTCTGGCGCAGCAGATGCCGGTCGTCTTCCCGGTCCACCCGCGGACTCAGAAGATGATGGAGGGCCTCGAGCCCGACCACCCCGGCCTGCTCCTCACCGACCCGCTCGGCTACCTCGACTTCCTCTCGCTCGTCGCCGATGCCGGCGCCGTCCTCACCGACTCCGGCGGCATCCAGGAGGAGACGACCTACCTCGGCGTCCCCTGCTTCACCCTGCGCGACAACACCGAGCGGCCGGTGACCGTCACCTCGGGGACCAACACCCTGCTCGGCCTCGACCCATCCGCGATCGCCCGCGTCCCGGGCGTGCTCGCCGAGGGACGGAAGACGCCTCCAGGCCCGCCGCCCCTCTGGGACGGCCGCGCCGCGGAGCGGATCGCCGACGTGATTCTGCGCAACGCCGACTAGGCGGCGGCGTCGGGCGCGTCGGTCTCGGCGGGCGCGTCGGCCGGCGTCTCAGGGGCAGCCTCGGCCTCGGCCGGAGTCTCTGCAGGCGCGTCAGCCGAAGCCTCGGCCGGAGTCTCGCCGCCGGCCTCACCGGTGTCGGTGAGTTTCTCCACCTCTTTGCTGGGGCCGAGCAGCATGCTCATGTTGCGGCCTTCCTGCAGCGGCGCCGACTCGATCACGGCGAGGCCGCCGAGGTCCTCGAAGAGCTTCTGCAGAAGGTCGCGGCCACGCTCGGGGTGGGCCTGCTCGCGGCCGCGGAACATGATCGTCACCTTGACCTTGTCGCGGTGCTTGAGGAAGCGTTCGACGTGGCCCTTCTTGGTCTCGTAGTCGTGGGTCGCGATCTTCGGCCGCAGCTTGATTTCGCGGATGTTGACCTGCTGCTGGTGCTTGCGCGCGGCCTTCTGCTTCTGCTCCTGCTCGTACTTGTACTTCGAGTAGTCGAGCAGGCGGGTGACCGGCGGCTTCGAGCCGGGGGCGACCTCGACCAGGTCCAGGTCGGCCTCCTGGGCGCGTTTCAGCGCGTCGTTGATCTCGACGATGCCGAGCTGCTCGCCGTCGGCGCCGATCAGGCGAACCTGCGGCACGCGGATGCGCTCGTTTATCCGAGTGGTGTCGCGCTCCGGAGGGCGCCGATCGAACCTACGCGGGACCGGCACTATCGAAGGTCGGACTTCAAGAGGACGAGACGGTGGACGGGCACGAGGTGCTCAGGAGCGGCGGTGGTTTTGCGTGCCAGCGATCAAGTTCGGCGCAGTATAGAGACAGAACGGCGGTTGGCAAAGCCAGCCGTCAGCGCTGCTCCACCTCGGCCTCGACCCGGGCGGCGAAATCGGCCAGCACCATCTCCCCCAGATCGCCGTCGGCGTGGGAGCGGACGGACACGGCGCCGTTCTCCGCCTCGCGGTCCCCGACGACCAGCATGTAGGGGTAGCGGCCGACCGTCTCGGCGTCGCGGATCTTCTTGCCGACCGACTCGGAGCGGTCGTCGACGGCGACGCGGACGCCGAGTTCGCGCAGCTGCTCGAAGGCGCTGCGGGCGTAATCGTTGTGGCGGTCGGAGATCGGCAGGACGATCGCCTGGACCGGCGCCAGCCAGGTTGGGAAGCGGCCCGCGTAGTGCTCGATCAGGATCCCGGCGAAGCGCTCCATCGAGCCCAGCAGGGCGCGGTGGATCATCACCGGCCGGTGGGCGGCGTCGTCGGCGCCCGTGTAATAGAGCTCGAAGCGCTCGGGCATCTGGAAGTCGAGCTGGCAGGTGCCGCACTGCCAGGAGCGGCCGAGCGCGTCGGTGACGTGGAAGTCGATCTTCGGCCCGTAGAAGGCGCCGTCCCCGGGGTTCAGCGTGTACTCGCGCCCCTGGCTGTCGAGCGCCTCGGCCAGCGCCGCCTCGGCTTTGGCCCACTGCTCCTCGGATCCCATCGACTTCTCCGGCCGGGTCGAGAGCTCGACGTGGACGTCGGTGAAGCCGAAGCGGCCGTAGAGCTCGTCGATCGCCTCGCAGATCGAGGCGACCTCGTCGCCGATCTGCTCCTCGGTGCAGTAGACGTGGGCGTCGTCCTGGGTGAAGGCGCGGACGCGGAGCAGGCCGTGGAGGACGCCCTCGCGCTCGTTGCGGGAGACGCGGCCGAACTCGGCCAGCCGCAGCGGCAGCTCCCGGTAGGAGTGGCGGTCGGCGGAGTAGACGAGGCAGGCGCCGGGGCAGTTCATCGGCCGCAGCGCGTAGCGGCGGTCGTCGTCCTCCATGAAGTACATGTCGTCCTTGTAGTTGTCCCAGTGCCCCGAGCGGTGCCAGAGCGCCTCGTCCATCACCTGCGGCGTGGCGATCTCCTGGTAGCCGCGCTTGCGCAGCTGGTCGCGGACCTCTGTCTCGATCGTCCGCAGCAGGGTCGTCCCGTTCGGCAGCCAGAACGGCATCCCCGGCGCCTCCTTGCGCAGCATGAAGAGGCCGAGCTGGGGACCGAGGCGGCGGTGGTCGCGTTCTTTGGCCTGCTCGAGGCGCTCCAGGTGCGCCTCCAGGTCCTTCTTCGAGAAGAAGGCGGTGCCGTAGATCCGGGTCAGGCTCTCGCGCTTCTCGTCGCCGCGCCAGTAGGCGCCGGCGACCGAGCTGAGCTTGATCGCCTTGATGCGGCCGGTCGAGGGGCCGTGCGGGCCGCGGCAGAGGTCCTCGAAGGGGCCGTTGCGGTAGAGCGAGACGGTCTCGACGCCCTCGTCGCGGACGAGGTCCTCGATCAGCTCGACCTTGAAGCCCTGGTCCTGGTCGCGGAAGAGCTCGATCGCCTCGGCGGCCGGGACGTCGCGGCGGGAGAACTGCTCGTCGGCGCCGATGTGCTCGAGCATCGCCGCCTCGATCTTCGGCAGGTCCTCTTCGGTGATCCTTGTCCCGGGCGGGAACTCGAAGTCGTAGTAGAAGCCGGAATCGATCGGCGGGCCGATCGTCACCTTGGTCCCGGGATAGAGGTCGACCACCGCCTCGGCCATCACGTGGGCGGCGTCGTGGCGGATCAGCTCCAGCGCCTCGGGGTCGCGGTCGGTGAGAATCGCCACCTCTCCCCCGTCGGCGGGCAGCGGCGCGGCGAGGTCGCGCAGCTCGCCGTCGACCTTGATCGCGAGGGCGGCCTTGGCGAGGCCGGGACCGATCGCGGCGGCCGCATCGGCGCCCGTCGCCCCCGCCGGCAGCTCCAGCGGTTTGCCGTCAGGCAGGGTGAAGGTGGTCTTCTCGGTCGCGGCCTCCATGCGGGGGGATGGTACGCGGACCGGTGCGACGCCGGTCCACCGGTGCAGGACGGCGCCACCAATGGAATCCGCTCAACGTGCCGGACCCTGACGAGCCTGCCGTTCGGCGATCAGCGGGCAGGGGCTCTTGCCCGATGGCCGGTACGCAGCCTTGCTGAGGGTCCAGTCGCCCTCGTCGCGGATCACGTACCGCACCCCCGGCGGCAGGCTCGTATCCGCGCTCGACTGGATGCAGACGCGGCCACCGCGCAGTTCCCAGGCGAGGAACGGTTCGCCGTGTTCCTCTTCGAGCAGCTGCGGCGAGGCGACGACCACGGTCGGCCCTTCGCCGACGGCCTTGCGGAACTCGCTCAGCTTCGAGGAGTAAGAGGTCGGACCGACAGGCGCGTTGGCGAGCGCGAGGAGCGAGCAGACACCCGCGGCAGCGACGAAGAGCACGGCAGCCGCTGGGATCCACGGGGGCGGGGCGCTTTTCCGTCCTCGTGGGACGTAAAGGCGCCCCAAGAGCGGCAGGAGGATGGCGAGGACGACGAGCGGGGCGGCGATCTCGATCGCCTTGGCGGCCGTGTAGGGCGTGCCGGCGACGCGGGCTGCGGCATAGGCGAGAGCGGCTGCGCCGAGCCCGGAGAGGATCGCGACCTCGCGACGTCGCCAGAGCTGGACGACGCCGTAGCCAAGGAGGACGAGGCCAAAGGCGATGCCGAGGTAGTAGCCGGCTGCCGGCACGGCGCCGTCGCCGGGCGCGAGGCGGAAGTCGCCCGAGGGCCAGATGCCGAGTACCTCGAACGGCGAGATCTGGCCGAAGAGGTTGCCGAGGCCCGGGCCGTTGGGGTCGAAGGTCTCGAAGCTGTGGAAATCGAGCATACGATCCGTCTCGGGAACGACCAAGACCAGGAAGTAAAAGGAGGCGATGGCCAAAGAGATCCATGCCGCACGATCGAGCCGCCCCCTCAGCGCTTCGACGACGATCCAGATTCCGATCGCCCCACCCAGCCAGATCAGCCCAGGGAAGCTGTACACGTAGACGGAGCCGACCGCGATCAGCGCCGCCGGGACGAAACGCAGCTGCATCTCTTTCCATTCCCCCGTCGCTTCGCGCAGCGCGAGAACGAAGGCAAGGAGGAAGAGGGCCTGCATCGTCTCCTTGAAGGCGCCTTGGGCGAAGTAGGAGGCGGTGACATAGGCCAATCCGACGAGGAGAGCCCCCGCGGCGCGCGGGACGGCAGGAAGCTCGCGGAAGGCGGCTAGTGCGGTCAGGGAGGCGAGGATCGCCACCGCGATCGTCAGCCCGCTGAAGCCCTGGACGAGACCGACCCCCAGTCCCTTGTTCAAAGCGACGACGATGGAGTGCGGACCGAGCGGATAGCCCTGGTTAAACAGCTGCGAGGGTTGCCCTTCCGCCAGCCGGTCGGCGGCCAACAGGTGCTGGGACATGTCGGGGTTGAAGCTGGTGCCGAGGATCCCGAAGTGCCCTTCGATCGCGAACGGCAGCGAGGCAGCCACCAGCGCCCCGAGCGCCACCGGCCAGCCCGCTCTCAGCGCCTCACCCGCGTCATCGGTTCTTTTCCAGAGGTAGACGACAGAGGCGACCGTCAGCACCGGCACGAGAAGCGCCGTGACGAAGCCGTCGCCGGGCATCTGCACCGTCCACCAGCTCAGCATGCAGAGCAGTGCTAATCCAACCGGGGGAGCCAGCCACGACCACCGCCGCCTGCCGGACAGGCCGATCTCCAGCCGCTCTCCCCACAGCCCGAGTGCCGCCTGCCCGATCGCCAGCGACGAGACGCAGATCGCCGCCACCGCTGCATAGGTCCCGATCACGAGACCCGCGAGCCTAGTGCTGACCCCGGATCAGCAGGCAGTCGTTCGCCCCCGTTGCAGTCCGTGAACTTGTTCGTTCCAGATAAGGTCCGCCGTCGTTTCGTCGTCAATGAAGGGGAGAACGTCATGACCATCACCGTGTCCCGGAAGGTGCTCTATGCCGTCGGAGGCATTCTTCTGCTCGTTCTCGCGGGGTTCCTCGGTGCCCTGATCGGTGGCGGGGGCGGAGGAACCACGACCACCACGGTGGTGGAAACGGTCGAAGCCGAAGGCTTGGGATCGGAAGAAGCTGAACCGGTCGAGGAGGAATCCGAAGACGCGGAAAGCAGCGAATGCGATGCCCGAGGCATCAACCGGGAAGTCGGCAAGGAGGGCACCTGTACCGAGGATGGCGTGAAGCTCGTAGTCGTCGATCGGGAGAGCACCTTGAAGCTCAAAGAGCTAAACGCAACTGTCCGCAACATGGAAACGACGCCTACTGCCAGCGATGAATTCGGAACTACCAAATCGGCAAACGGCGTCTATGTGCTCTTTGACCTCGAAGTCTTCAACAAGACGAACAGCCCTCTGTACTTCGACAGCAGTCAGGAACAGGCAGTTCTCTACCTCGGCGACAACGAATACACCGAGGACTTCGATGTTGAGAACTACGCGCTCGACGATTCGTTCGTCAACAAATTCGAAGAGATCCAAGCGGAAACCGCGACCAGGGGAACCATCGCCTTCGACATTCCCCAAAAGCTAATCCCCGACCTAGGAAAAACGGGAAACCTGGCGATCTTTAACTTCAGCGACGAAGGCGAAGCCGGTGCAGCAGAGGAAGTCGGGATCATCCGCACCTACAAGTGAGAACTGAGCGGATCACCCCGACCTCTCCCATAGGTCCCGATCACGAGACCCGCGAGCCTAGACTGAGCGAGTGGCTTACGCACCTCCCGCTCGTCATCTCCTGCGGGCCAAGGACCTCGCCGACGCTCGCTACTCCGAGCCGCTCGAGGTCGACGACCTCGCCCGCGCGGCCGGCCTCTCCAAGGCGCACTTCAGCCGCGAGTTCCGCCGTACCTTCGGCGAGTCCCCCTACGTCTACCTGCTGACCAGGCGGCTGGAGCGGGCCGCGGCGCTGCTCCGCAACACCGACTACAGCGTCGCCGAGATCTGCCTCGAGGTCGGCCTGCAGGGCGTCGGCTCCTTCACCACCAGCTTCAAGCGCATGTTCGAGATGACGCCGACGGAGTACCGCGCCGCCTACCCCCCGGCCTCCAGCCAGGCCCGCGTCCCGGGCTGCATCGTCCGCGCCTACGCCCGCCCGCAACACCGCACGTTTCGAGAAGACAGCCCCGCCGAGCGGACCTAGCATCGCCCCAAGTCAATTCCGAGACGAGGAGAACACGATGAAGATCGCAAACGCGCAGCTCTGGGTTCACGACCAGGACGAGGCTCTCGCCTTCTACACCGAGAAGCTCGGCATGGAGGTCCGCTCCGACGTCACCCTGCCGGAGATGGGCGACTTCCGCTGGCTCACCGTCAGCCCCACCGGCCAGGAGGACGTGGCGATCGTCCTGATGGCGATCCCCGGCCCGCCGATGATGGACGAGGACACGACCCAGCAGGTCGAGGACCTGATGGCCAAGGGCTTCGCCGGCACCGTCTTCCTCACCACCGACGACTGCCGCTCCGACTACGAGCAGCTCAAGGACCGCGGCGTCGAGTTCACCGAAACCCCCGAGGAGCGCCCCTACGGCATCGACTGCGGCTTCCGCGACCCCTCAGGCAACAGCATCCGCCTGACCGAGGTGAAGCTGCCGGCGAACGTCTGAATTCGGCCTCAGGCCGGTAAGCATTCGAGGTAGCGAGAAGCCACTTCGAGTTCGCCCGAGTTGAGCAGGCTCGCAATCAGTTCGACGGAGCAGCGTTCGCGCTGCTCCGTCGTGCGGGTCCAGGTCGCTTCGCCGAAGATCGTGGTGCGGCTCTGTCGCAGGAGATCGGCCACCTGCGCCGGCTTGCCGGCAATCCGTTCCGCTTCGGGTTCCATCGCCGCGCGGGCCCGCTCGAAGGAGAGAAAGCGCTCGCGCCGACAGGACGGCCGGAGCCTGACCGAGAGCGAGGTGCCTTCCCCGCGCACGATCACCCTCAGGCTGCAAAGAGTTTCGAAATTGGGACTGCTGCCGTCGGCAAAGAAGCTGCAGGCGATCCGATACTTGGACCGCCGCGAGCAACCGTTGAACTCGAGCCCGCTCACCTGCGCATGAGCGCTGTCGAAGTGCCGCGCCTTCGCCCAAGCTGCATGCCGAGCCGCGGGCTTGCTCAGCTTCGGCGGCGGAGGTGGCGGCGCGGGAGCAGCTTCTTCTGACGAACCGCCGCCTCCACCTCCTCCGCCACCACCAGAGGGCAGGTCCTCGCACGCGACCCCGTCGTTGTCTCCGTCAAGCCCATAAGGATCGCCCGGCAACAGATATTCCTGCGCTTCCTCCTGGGTCGAGAAGTCCGAGCAGTCGTAGTCGACCGCCATGGCCGATCCCGCCGATACGAATAGAAATCCCGCAGAGAGGGCCGCCGCGAGGGAGAGGGTGGCGCAGAAGCGTCCGATTGCGCGACCCTAGTCGAGCAATAAAAACCTCGCTGTTCGAGCCCAGGCTTGCGCCCATTGCCACCTTCAATTCGTCGGTGCCTCTCCCTAGGCTGGCCGAGTGGAGATCAAACGGTTCGTCTGGACGGAACATGCGCGCATGCGCCTCGCCGGGCGTGGGCTGGATGCAGCTGATGTCGAGCAGGCAATCAGGAGCGGCCATGCGGGACGGGAGGTCAACGATGGGCGTGCGGAATGGCTGGTCTCCGGCGTGCTGTCCGATGGAACGCCCTTCGAGGCTATCTACGACCACCCACATGGCGACGACGAGGCCGCCGTTCGGATCGTTTCCGTCTGGAGGCTGGATTCGTAGCCGATGAGCGGCGCTACCCTTTGAGAACGATGTTCGCCTACTACGACCGAGACGCCGACATCGCCTGGTTCCCGACCGGGGAGTCGAACGACGTTGTCAGCGAGCGCGTCCCCGGCGGCCTGCGGGATTACGACCGGGCCAGCCACCAACTCGTAGGAATCGAGGTCTGGGATGCCAGCACGCGCCTGCCTGCCAGCATCCTCGAAGCGTTGCCTGCGCCGGCTGCGGCGCAGGGCGCTGCTGCTTGACGCGGGCCCGAATGGGCGTTACTGGGCTCGAACCAGTGACCTCCAGCTTGTCGAGCTGGCGCTCTCCCAACTGAGCTAAACGCCCGGGAGAGCGGAATCTAGCAATGGGCAGGAGATTGGCGGTCGGTGGCTAAAGGTTCCGCTGCAAGAGCCGATGCAATTGGTGCAACTTTCTTTTGTCCCCGGTGTTCTTTGGGGGCATCTTCAAAAAGCTTGAGGACCGACGAGCTAGAGACTTAAAACCCTCTGGTGGTACGTCCTTCGGAAACAAGGGGCCCCGTCAGGGGCCCTTTTCCGTTCTCGGCCTCGGCGCCCTAGACGTGGTCGTTCGGCAGGTGCCAGTGGCGCGGAGCGATCAGCTCGTCGGCCTCCGCCGGCCCCCACGAGCCCGGCTCGTAGGGAATCGCCGGCGGCGGGTCCTCGAGCACCGGCTCGGAGATCTCCCAGAGCCGCTCGATTGCCTCGGAGCTGGTGAACAGGGTGCGGTCGCCGAGCATCACGTCGTGGATCAACCGCTCGTAGGGGTCGAGCGCCTCCTCCGGCCCGCCGAAGGTGTCGGCGTAGCTGAAGCGCATGTGCGCCTCGCCGAGCTGGATTCGCGGTCCCGGCACCTTGGCGAGGAAGGAGGCGGAGATGCTGCCGGGGTCGCCGAGCTCGAAGGTGAGGTGGTCGTGGCCGAAGGACTCGGCGATCTGGTCGCAGTCGAGCGGGAACATCCGCCGCGGCGGTTTGGCGTAGGCGACCGTCAGCAGGTGCCGGCTCTCGGCCAGCCGCTTGCCCGAGCGCAGGTAGAACGGCACGCCCTCCCAGCGCCAGTTGTCGACGAAGGCCCGGACCGCGACGAAGGTCTCGGTATCGGAGTCGGCGGCGACGCCGTCCTCCTCGCGGTAGCCGCGGTACTGGCCGCGGACGACGTCCTCGGGCCGCAGCGGCGGCATCGCTTCGAAGACCTTCTCGCGCTCGACCCCCAGCGGTTTGGCGGCGAGGGAGACCGGCGGCTCCATCGCGACGAAGCCAAGGACCTGGAACAGGTGGGTGACGATCATGTCGCGGAAGGCGCCCGTTTCCTCGTAGAAGGAGCCGCGCATCTCGATCGAGAGGGTCTCCGGGATATCGATCTGGACGTGGTCGATGTGGTTGCGGTTCCAGACCGGCTCGAACATCCCGTTGGCAAAGCGCAGCGCCAGCAGGTTCTGGACCGCCTCCCGCCCCAGGTAGTGGTCGATGCGGAAGATGCAGTGCTCGGCGAAGACCTCGTGCAACTGCCGGTTGAGCTTGCGGGCCGAATCGAGGTCGGTCCCGAACGGCTTCTCGGTGATCACCTTGGCGCCGGCGCGGAGCCCGAGCTCGCCCAGTCCGGCGACCGTCCCCGCCGCCGCCTGCGGAGGAAGCGAGAGGTAGATGAGGAGGCCGGCCCCCTCCCCCAGCTCCTCGCGCGCCCGCCCGATCTCCGCCCCGAGCGCCTCGAAGCCATCGCCCACGGAGGCGAAGCGCAGCGATTCGCTGAACCGCTCCCAGGCAGCCGGGTCCTCGGGCTTTCGGCCCGAGCCGAAGATCGAGTCGCGGGCGAGATCGCGGAACTCCTCGTCGCCCAGGTCCTTGCGCGCGGCGCCGACGATCCGGAACCGCTCCGGCATCAGCCCCACCTGGGCGAGGTGGAACATCCCCGGCAGCAGCTTGCGCTTCGCCAGGTCGCCGGTCGCCCCGAAGAGGACGATCACCTGATCGCCGGGGACCGCCTCTGCGCCTCGATCGTCGCTCATCGCCTTCAGCCTATGCTGACGGGCGATGGCCTCCGGCAAGACGAAGAACGGCGTCGAATACGACTCGGCCGCGCTGGACCGGGTCGACCGCCGCTTCTGGCGCGAGATCTGGGAATCGGTTCCGGCCGAGGTCGCCGCCGAGCACGGGATCGAGGCGCGCCAGTTCGGCGCGATCCAGGTGACCGCGGTGCGGGCGCTGGGCCAGGTCGGGATGCTGAACCTCGTCCTCGGCGCCGCCGAGGCCCCGGATCGATCCGACCTCGAAGCCGCGGTCGCCTGGGCCGAGGAGCGATCGACCCCCTATGTCTCGGTCACCCCCGGCCTGCCCGGCAGCGCCGCGGCGGAGGATTGGCTGCAGTCGCAGGGATTCGAGCCGACCTACGCCTGGATGAAGTTCGTCCGCGACCCGCACCCGCCGCGCTTCCCCGCCCCCGACGGAGTCGAGGTCGTCGAGGTGACGACGCCCGACCAGGAGCCGTTCGGGACGATCGCCGCGCTCGGTTTCGGCATGCCGGCCTGGGGCGCCGAGCTGTTCGCCCACCTGCCGGGGCGGGACGGCTGGCGCTGCTACGTCGCCCGCGTCGATGGCGAGGCGCAGGGCTGCGGGGCGATGGTGATCGAAGACGGGGTGGCAGAGCTCGGGGTCGGTGCCACGCTCGAGCCCGCCCGCGGCCGCGGCTGCCAGACCGCCCTGCTGCGCCAGCGGATAATCGACGCCGCCGCGGCCGGCTGCCACACCCTCCTGGTCGAGACCGGCGAGCGGGTGCCGGACCGCCCCTCGACCAGCTACCGCAACATCCTCAAGGCCGGCTTCGAAGAGGCCTACCTGCGGCCCAACTGGAAACGCCGCTCCTAACCGGCCCGCGCTGCGCGATATGTCACCCGGGGCCTGAACCCGGCCATCCGGGTAGCCGTATCCCTGCCAAAGGAACCCAAGGAAAGGCAGAACATGATCAGACGACGAGCAGCCCTACTTGCCACCATGGCGCTCGCCGGTGCGCTGACGGTCGGCCTCATCGCCGCGCCGGCACAGGCCGCGCTGCGGCACATCGACGGCACCGTGGTGTCGAAGGACTCCGGCGACCGCACTTTCAAGCTCTCGACCCAGAGCGGCACCGTCCGCATCAAGGTCAATAGCACCACCAAGTTCGACCGCATCGCCGGCTTCGGCGCCCTGCACAAAGGGATGAAGGTCGAGGTCGAAGCCCAGTCGACCTCCAGCGGCCTCGTCGCCAAGCAGGTCGAGCCGCAGAGCGGTGGCGGCGGCGGGAACAGCGGCGGTGGCTCCGGCGGTGGCGGCGGTGGCGGCGCCGACGACGGCCCGAATCACACTTAAGGCCAGGCGCTGGAGGCGCCGGAGGCGGCTGACCAACAGAGCCGCCTTCGGCACCTTCCGTCCGTACAACTGGCGAGGAACAGTCAAGGCGCCTTTAAGGCGCTAAGCCGCAGCACCATCGCTACCTGCGGGCGAAGGCAGCTTGGCAAGCAGCTCAACGGGCAACCGTTCACTGGCAGACCAGATCTCGATCGCCACCACCTCGTTACTGGAGGCGTCGTGGTCGATCAAACCCCACTCCGTCTCCTCGCTGACCACGTCGGTCGACCTTCCCGTCGGCAGCCAGGCGATATCTGCCTCGCGGTCGTAGTAGGCAAATTGGTCAGCCATGGCGAGTCAGGATACTCCGCGATTCAGGCCTGCTCTTCCGCAGGATCCAGGCGCTGACAACCCGAGCGACGCTGGCATCGCCCAGGGCAGGACAGTCATAGATCACGACGAGACCACGCCCGTCGTGGGTCTTCCCGTGAACCCGCCAATCCGCCGGCCCCCGATTGATTCCGCGGTTTCGATGCCCTGCACGAATTACCCGCGCGACGTCGCTTTTCGAGATTGCACGCTGCGAGAGCCGCATCTCCGCGTGCACAGTCCAAATGAGCCGGCAGATCGCCACACTGCGCCAAGTCCCGACTGGCCCCCAACTCGCCCCCCTTGAGGCCGATAAGGGACGAATCACACAGCTAACTGCGGGAGCGAGGCCGCGCAGGGTTCGTTGCCCTGCCTAGATCGGGAAGTTTGACCTTCTGCGGTGGCGGGGATGGACGGGCGGTACACGTTTTCCCAACCGAAGGAGAGCAATGAGCATCGTCACGATCCTGATCATCGTCATCTTGGTTCTGCTTGCGATCTACCTGTTCCAGCGGGTTTTCTAAGCCGCTGGACCGGATCGCCGGGCGCCCTAAACCGCGCCTAAGAAGTTCCTAAGAGCCGCTGAGAAGGCGGCATCCGCGGCTAACCTGACGCTAGTGGTCACGGCCGCCATCTCATCGTCGAAGCAGCGATTTCAGCGACTACCAGTCCGGTGGCGGCTCACCGCCGTCTCCGCTTCGCTGACCTTCGCGATCCTCCTGATCTTCGGCCTGGTCGTGGGTCAGCTGGCGACGCAGCGGATCCGCGACGACTTCAACCGCGATCTCGAGAACAGCGCCTCCCGCCTGGTCGCGCGGACGCGGATCGTCGAACGGCCGTTCTCCGAACCGGAAGTCCTCGGCCCCAACCTGGCTGAAGTCTCGCTGCCGACCGGGGCGACCGCGAGGGTCGTGCGCATCGACGGCCAGGTGCTCGACGAAGCACCCGAACGGCACTTCCACTGGGGGTCGCCGTCGAGCGGCGTCTTCTCGGTCGGCTCGCTCTCCGTCGCCACCCAGCCGATCCTCGGCCCCGACTCCAGCGTCGTCGGCTACATCCAGTACGCGCGCAGCGACGAGCGCGTCTCCGAGACGATCACGAAACTGTGGCTGCTGATCATCGGCGGGATCCTCGGCGGCACCGCGCTGGCGATCCTCGGCGGCCTCGCCCTCGCCAACCGGGCGATGCGGCCGATCGCGGCGCTGACCTCGACCGCACGGGAGATCACGACGACGCGCGACCTCTCCCAGCGCCTGCCCCCGCCAGTCGCCGAAGACGAGGTCGCCGAACTCACCGAAACCCTGCAGGGGATGCTGGCGGCGATCGAGGCCTCGCAGGCCGAGCGCGAGGCGGCGATGCAGAAGCAGCGCGAGTTCGTCGCCGACGCCTCGCACGAGCTGCGCACGCCACTGACCAGCATCCTCGCCAATCTCGAACTTCTCGAGGCCCAGTTCGCAAACACGGGCGCAAGCGAAGAGCACGAAATCGTCACCTCGGCGGTGCGGTCCTCGAAGCGGATGAGCCGCCTCGTCGCCGACCTCCTCGTCCTCGCCCGCAGCGACGCGGGCCAGCGCCGGCCGATGACCGACGTCGACCTCGCGGCGATCGCCGAGAACAGCGCCCGGGAGATCGCGCCGAACCTGGGGCAGCGAAAGCTCGACGTCGACTGCGACGCGGCGCCGATGCTCGGCAACCAGGACGACCTCCACCGGGCGATCCTCAACCTGCTCGACAACGCGATCCGCTACTCGCCCGACGACGCCCGCATCCTGCTGCGGACCAGGCGCGACGAGCAACCGGGGTCGGTCATCCTCGAAGTGGCCGACAGCGGGGCCGGGATCCCGGCCGCGATGCGCGAGAAGGTCTTCGAGCGCTTCGTTCGCGGCGTCGGCGGCTCCGACACCAATCCCACCGACGGCACCGGCCTCGGCCTGGCGATGGTGCAGGCGATAGTCGAATCGCACGGCGGCTCCGTCACCGCGACCTCCTCGAAGGATCTCGGCGGCGCCAGGTTCCTGCTCACCTTTCCGACGAGGAAAGCCGCGCCCGGCAAAGCTCAGCCGGGGGCGCCCACCGGCATCGAACCGGAGCCCCGTACGGCCTTCGACACCTAAGAGGTCACAGCGTCGCGCAGGAGGAAGAGCTCGATCTCCATGTCGGGACCGACGTGGGAGTTGGAGATGAAGGCGATCACCTCGCGGCACGAGAGGCGCTCCACCTCGTCGATGAACTTCTGCTGCATCGCCTGCTGAAAGGCGCTGCGCGTCTCCTGCACAAGGGGGCCGCGCTGCAGCTCGATCATCGTCTTCTCGACCTCGGTGAAGACGCCGCCCATCACGCAGGCGAGGAGATCCTCTCCGAGCATCTGGGACTTGGCGCTGACCGGAGCGCGGTGGTGATAGCGCTCGTGCAGAGCGACCATCGCGTCGGTCACCTCAGCGAGCAGCTCGTCGCCGTCCAGCGGTGGAGTCGCGGCCGACATGTCAGGGCCTTCTTTCTCGTCCTCTGACCAGAGACGCGCGCGAGGCAGAGGGTGGAAGAACCCAACGAACGGTCAGTCCAGCGTAGCGGGCTCAGGGTGCTGGTCTACCATCGTCGTATCCCTCGAGACGAGCTCGATCCCACGCAGACCCAGGTGGCACCGGAAGCCAGGCGCCGCCACGGTGAGGAGCTGACCGCGATCTCCGACGGGCTGGTCGCGCTGCTGAAGGAGTTCTACGGCCGCGGCCCCACCCAGGCCAAGTCCTACTACCAGGACGACCTCGTCGTCTGCCTGCTTCGCGGCGGCTACACCCAGGTCGAGCAGACCCTCCGCGACGGCGGCCGTGGATCGGCCGTGATCGAACAGCGGATGGAGTTCCAGGAGCTGATGCGCGAGCGCTTCGAGGAGGTCGTCGAACAGGCGACCGGCCGCAAGGTGATCGGCTTCATGAGCGGCAACCAGCAGGAGCCCGACCTGATGTGCGAGGTGTTCGTGCTGGATCCCTCCGATCTTCTCTGAGCACCAACTGCCGGCGCGAACGACCGCGGGGCGACGCCGCCGGTGTCAAACCCCGCTTGCCGGGGTAGGTGAAGTGCGGAGGGCACAGCTCCGAGGTCCCGTCCAGGCGTTTTTGACGGGGCAGCGCCGCCTGACTTCCTTGTGGCGACCGACCATCAAGGAGATTCGTGCGCGCGCATCCCAGGAGTTCCGAGTGACGGCGAGCAACGGCGTGCCGCG
>DATIOC010000005.1:0-37104 GCA_035473555.1 Solirubrobacterales bacterium | reverse complement strand
TCCGCCGTGTCGGAGGAGCGCAGGCCGAGCTTGCCGTGGATCTCCTGGGTGGTGAAGCCGGCGGAGTCGGTGGGGACGATGAAGCAGGCGAGGCCGCGGTGCTTCAGGGCGGGGTCGGTCTGGGCGAAGATCAGGGCGAAGTCGGAGACGTTGCCGAGCGAGATCCACATCTTCTGGCCGCTGATCGACCAGCCGTTCTCGGTCTTGGTCGCGCGGGTGCGGAGGTTGGCGGCGTCGGAGCCGGTGTCGGGCTCGGTCAGCCCGAAGCAGCCGAGGCCCTCGCCCGAGCAGAGGCGCGGCAGCCACCGTTGTTTCTGCTCCTCCGTGCCCCACTTCTCGATCGGGCCGCCGACCAGCGAGGTGCAGACCGAGACGACGGTGCGGGCGGAGGAGTCGGCGCGGCCGATCTCCTCGGCGATCAGCCCGTAGCCGATGTAGTCCAGTCCCCGGCCGCCGTGCTCTTCGGCGATCGGGGCGCCGAGGAAGCCGACCTCGCCCAGCTTCCGCGCCAGCTCGCGGTCGAAGCGGCCCTCGCGGTCGTTGTCGCGGACGCGGGGGAGGATCTCGCGCTCGGCGAACTCCCGCGCGGTCTCGCGGATCAGCTTTTGCTCGTCGCTCAGCTGGAAGTCCATCGCTACAGCTCCCGCAGCTCGCGGCCGAGGGTGTCGGCGAAGGCCGCCTGGGCCTCCTGGGTGCGCGGCCCCGGGGCGGCCGGGAAGGCGCGGCCGTCGATCGAGGCGACACCCTGGATCTCGCGCGTGGTCGAGGCGAGGAAGGCCTCGCTGGCACCATGCAGGTCGTCGAGCTGCCAGCTGCCCTCTTCCACGTGCAGGGCCTTGATCATCCGGTCCCGGGTGATCGACTCCAGCACGCCGCCGTCGAGGGCGGGGGTGCGCAGCTCGCCTTCGGCCGAGACCCAGAAGATCGAGGAGGTCGGCGGCTCGAGCACGGTGCCGTCGGGGCGGACCAGCACCGCCTCGTCAGCGCCTTTGCCTTTCGCGATCCGGGTCGCCTGCATGTTGGCCGCGTAGGAGAGCGACTTGACGCCGTTGAGGATCACCGTCGGGCTGTAGGTGACCGAGACGAGGTCGACGGTCTCGGGGTGCGGCGGGATCGGCTCGGTGGCGGCGATCCGGCGGCCGCCGCGGGTGACGATCAGCCGCAGCTGCCCTTCGACCGGGCCCGCCTGCGCCAGCAGGGACGCGATCTCGCTTTCCAGGGCGCCGCGGTCGAAGCTGAGCTCGATCGCGGCGGTCGAGCGCTCCAGCCGGTCGAGATGGTCGACCAGGGCGAAGGGCTTGCCCTCGTAGAGGCGGATCACCTCGAAGGCGCCGTCGCCGCGGTAGAGGCCGTCGTCCTCGAGCCCGATGGTCGCCTCGCCCGTGGGGGTGATCCTTCCGTCGACGCTGGCCAGCTTTTCGAAGTCCGGTGTCACGCGGGCGAGGCTATCTGGTCGGCGCGGCCCGGGTTAGCCGTGTTTGCTGTGGATGCGGCAGCCGCGGCCGCGGAATTCGTTCTCGACGCAGCGCTGCGGCGCCCAGCGGACCTGGTAGTGGCTGTCCCAGGCAAAGGTCTGCTGCTTGCGGACGTAGAACGAGGTGATCAGCCCGGCGTAGATCGTGCCGTGGCTGAGCCAGGCGATTTCGCAGCGGAACCGAGTCACGCTCGCCCGCTTACAGCCGCCGGCGACCTTGCTCGCCGAGCTGAAGCGCTCGCCGAAGACGTGCAGGAGGGTGAAGACCGCGAACTCTTCGCCGGTCGACTTCTTCATCGGCGGCAGCGCCGCGCCCGGGTCGACGAACGGCGCCGGGCCGCCGCTTTCGGTCGCGGCGATCCATTCCCCGACCCAGGTGGAGACGTAGTCGACGCGGGTGAGGACGTTCGGGGTCTGCGGGCTGCAGAGGGGGCCGACGACGCTGATCACCGCCAGCTCGATCGGGGTCCCGTCGGGGCGGGTGGTGACCGCCGGCCCGCCGCTGTCGCCGAAGCAGGTGCCGGAGGTGTTCCTGGGGGTGGCGAGCAGGCAGAGCTGGAACGCGCCCGCGTAGTCGCCGTAGAAGCCCTTGGTCTTGCCCCGGCAGGTGCTTTCCTTCTGCACCGTCATCGTCGTCGTCCGCATGTTGGCCGGCGCCTGGCGGGCCGCGCCCGCGGTCACGCCCCAGCCGGCGACCGAGACGAGGGCGCCGCCCTGGTAGAGCGCGGCGTCGGCCGCCCCGGCGAGCGCCAGCGGCGGCGCGGTGGTCGGCCGGTCGAGGATCAGGATCGCGGCATCGCCGTGGACGACGCCGGGGTCGAAGCTGGGGAAGACGTGGGTGGCGACGACGTTGAACACGTTCTCGGCGAGCAGCGCCCGCTTGGGGTTGGCGACCCCGGTCGCGACCCTGTATTCCTGCGGCTTGGAGAACTCGCCGGTCTCGACGTCCTCGACGCAGTGGGCGGCGGTGAGGACGACGCGCGGCGCGACGACGGTGCCGGTGCAGGCGAAGCCGGCGTGCTGGTTGCCCGCCTCGATGTAGGCGAGGTAGGGGAACTGCTCGATCGTCGCGGGGCTGCCGCCGATGATCGACGCCGAGGCGCCGCCGGAAGCCGAGGCGGCCGCGGGCGCGCAGAGCGCCAGCGCCAAGATCGCGCCGCAGAGAATCGCCAGCAGTCGTCGTTGCCCCCGCATCTGCACTTTCAACACCCTAGTTGAGCGTTCAGACCGCTTCGAAGACAGTGGACAAACCTTGGCCGACCCCGACGCAGAGGGTCGCGACCCCAAACTTGCCGCCGCGGCGGCGCAGCTCGCGCACCAGGGTGCCGGTGAGGCGGGCGCCGGAGCAGCCGAGCGGGTGGCCGAGGGCGATCGCGCCGCCGTTGACGTTGAGGCGCTCCTCCTCGATGCCGAGCTCGCGGGCGCTGGCCAGGACCTGCGAGGCGAACGCCTCGTTCAGCTCGACCAGGTCGATCCGGTCGAGCGTCAGGCCGGCGTTCTCGAGGGCTCGGGGAACGGCTTTGACCGGCCCGATCCCCATGTAGGCCGGGTCGACCCCGGCGACGCCGCTGGCGACGACCCGGGCCAGGGGCTCGGCGCCGATCTCCGCGGCGCCCTTCTCGGAGGCGATCAGCATGCAGGCGGCGCCGTCGTTGAGGGTCGAGGCGTTGCCGGCGGTAACGGTGCCGCCCTCGCGGAAGACCGGCCGCAGCTTCGCCAGGCTCTCCAGCGAGGCGTCGGGCCGCGGCCCCTCGTCGGCCTCGACCAGAGTGGTCTCGCGGCCGCGCGGCGCCTCGATCGGGACGATCTCCTCGGCGAGCCAGCCCGCCTCGGCGGCGGCGACCGCGCGCTGGTGGCTGCGCAGGGCGAAGGCGTCCTGGTCCTCACGGCTGACCCCGTAGCGCTCGGCGACGTTCTCGCCGGTCTCGCCCATCGACTCGGTCGAGACGCCGAGCTCGGCCATCCGCGGGTTGATCATTCGCCAGCCGAGCGTCGTGTCGTGCATCGTCTGGGGGCCGCGAGGGAGGCCCCGCTCGGGCTTCTCGACCACCCACGGCGCGCGGCTCATCGACTCGACCCCGCCGGCCAGGTAGAAGTCGCCTTCGCCGGCCTTGACCGCCCGCGCGGCGCCGTTGACGGCCTCCAGGCCGGAGGCGCAGAGGCGGTTGACGGTCGCGCCGGGGACGCTCTGCGGCAGCCCGGCGAGCAGCGCCGCCATCCGGGCGACGTCGCGGTTGTCCTCGCCCGACTGGTTGGCGGCGCCGAAGTAGACGTCGACGATCCGCTCGGGGTCGACGCCGCTGCGCTCGGCGACGGCGGCAATCGTGTGCGCGGCGAGGTCGTCGGGGCGGACGCCGGAGAGAGCGCCGCGGTAGGCGCCCATCGGCGTGCGCAGCGGTTCGATCACGTAGGCCTCGGGCATCGGGTCGAACCGTATCCTTCCCGGGTGCTCTTCATCCTGGGAACCCTTGGGTTGGTGGCCTTCATGGTCGGCGTGCTGCTGGTCGTCGGCCACTTCTACCCGGGCAGCTCCGCTAGCCTCGTCGACTGGGTCCCGACCCGCTCCCCCGAGGTCGAGGCGCAGAACGAGATCGACGACATCCGCCAGATGATGGAGGCGCAGAACGCGATCCGGCGGCGGCGCGGGGTGCCGGAGATGACCGAAGAGGAGCTGCAGGCGAGCGTCGCCGAGGACGAGCGGATGCGGCTGCGCGGGCGCGGCCCGTTCGGGGAGGGATAGGTGGCGCGGGCGCTGATCGTCGGCTGCGGCTGCCGCGGCCGGGAGCTCGGTGGGCAGCTGCTCGCCGACGGCTGGGCGGTGCGCGGGACGAGCCGGCGTGAGGAGGGTCTAGCGGCGATCGAGGCGGCGGGGATCGAGCCGGCGCTGGCCGATCCCGAGAGGCCGGGGACGATCCTCGATCTGGTCGTGGACGTCACCGTCCTGGTCCTGCTGCTCGGGGGCGCCGAGGGGAGCGAGGAGGAGCTCGAGGCGATTCACGGGCCGCGCCTCGAGCGGCTGATGGAACACCTGGTCGAAACCCCGGTGCGGGGGGTGCTCTACGAAGGAACCGAGGGGGGAGAGCAAATCGTCCGCAATGCCGCCCGAACCTGGCGCATCCCAGTGCGCATCCTGCCGAGACCGTCTCAGCCCGCCTATAGCGCGGGTGCAGACGGTCTCGCCGACGAAGTGCGAGCCGTGCTGGCCGGCGAACCTAAATAGCTAAACTCCGATAAGGATTTAGGTAAATAGACGAAGAAGCGCGAGAGGAGCGTTTTCATGGCTCTGCAGCTCGGAGACGTAGCACCCGATTTCGAGGCCGACACCACCCAGGGTCGGATCAAGTTCCACGACTGGCTGGGCGATTCGTGGGGGGTCCTGTTCTCCCACCCGAAGGACTTCACGCCCGTCTGCACGACCGAGCTCGGGTACATGGCGCGGATCGAGCCGGAGTTCGAGAAGCGCGGCGTCAAGATCGCCGGCCTCTCGATCGACCCGCTCGACAAACACGAGCTCTGGGCCGACGACATCGAGGAGACGCAGGGCGCGCGGCCCGGCTACCCGATCATCAGCGATGCCGACTTCTCGATCGCCAAGGCCTACGGGATGCTGGCGGCCGACGTCTCCGGGGACCCCGGTGATCGCACCCCGGCCGACAACCAGACGGTCCGCAACGTCTTCGTCGTCGGTCCCGACAAGAAAATCAAACTCATCCTCGTCTACCCGATGACCACCGGGCGCAACTTCGACGAGGTGCTGCGGGTGATCGACTCGCTGCAGCTGACCGCCAACCACAAAGTGGCGACCCCGGCGCAGTGGCAGCAGGGCGACGACGTGATCATCGCCGGCTCGGTCTCCAACGACGAGGCGAAAGAGACCTACCCCGACGGCTGGGACGAGCCGAAGCCGTATATCCGCATCGTTCCCCAGCCCAACAAGGGCTAGTCGAGGCGGTCCAGTAAGTCGCTGAGGATCCGCGCGGTCGCTCCCCAGATCAGGTGCCCTTCGACCTCGTAGGTCGGGGTGTGGATGGGGACGCCGCGCCGGATCAGGCGGCGCATCTCGTAGCCCTCGCGCAGCAGTGCGAGCGAGAAGGTGAGGACGGTCTCGACCTCGCTCGGGTTCGGCTGCAGGTCGAGCTCCCGCGGGTGGGGGACGTAGCCGACGAAGGGGTGGACGACGTAGTTGGTGACGAAGGTCCGCGTCGCCGGCAGCGCCTCGCCGATCTTCACCTGGGCCGGGTCGAGGCCGATCTCCTCCTCGGCCTCGCGCAGCGCCGTCGAGCGCAGGTCGGCGTCCTCGGGGTCGCGGCGGCCGCCCGGGAAGGAGATCTCGCCGGCGTGGCGCCGCAGGTCGGCGCGTCGCTCGGTGAAGACGAGGCCCGGATCCTCGGGCCAGCCGTAGAGCGGCAGCAGCACGGCCGCCTCGACGGCGCCGCCGATCAGATGATCACCTGGACGGTGCCGCCGTCCACCGACCAGGCGGCGCCGGCGACGTAGGAGGCGCGCTCGCTGCAGAGGAAGACGATCGTCGCGGCGATCTCCTCGGGCTGGGCGAGGCGGCCGATCGGGCGCTTCGAGCCGGCTTCGGCGAGGGCGTCCTCTCGGCTCGCGGCGCCCGAGATCGCCATCGACTGGTCGAGCAGGCCGCCCGGTTCCATCCACATCTCCGCTTGGACCGGCCCCGGCGCGACCGCGTTGACGAGGACGCCGGTCTTCGCGTAGCGGTCGGCGAAGAGGCGCGAGAGCGAGAGCTCGGCGGCCTTGGCGACCGAGTACTCGGCCATCGCCGCCGAGGGCCGCTTGCCGGCCGTCGAGCAGACGTTGACGACCCGGCCCCAGCCGCGCTCGGCCATCAGCGGGATCGCCGCCCGCATCGCCCGCAGCGGCGCCATCACGTTCAGCTCGTACTGGGCCCGCCAGTCCTCGTCGGGCACCTCGTCGAGGTCGCGCCACTTGGCGGCGCCGGCGTTGTTGACGAGGACGTCGAGCGCTCCGAAGTGCTCCTCGCAGGCGGCGAGCATCCGCGTCCCGGCCTTCTCGTCGGTGACGTCGAGCGCCAGCGAGGCTGCCGCTCCCTTCGCCGGCGCGGCCGCCTGCGCCGCTTCCGCGGTCGCCTCGGCCAGGCGCTCCTCGCCGCGTGCCACCAGCAGGACCCGCGCCCCCTCGGCGCAGAGCTGCACCGCCGTCGCGCGGCCGATGCCGGCGCTGGCGCCGGTGACGACGCAGGCGCGTCCCTTCAGGCCGAGGTCCATCAGGCCGGCTCCAGGCGCTCGACGACGTTGACGTGCGCCTCGCCGGCGAGGACCTTGTGGACCGGGCATTTGGTCGCGACCACCAGCAGGCGGCGCCGCTGCTCGTCGTCGAGCTCGGCCGGCAGCTTCAGGCCGACCTCGAAGCTCGTCGGCACCGGGCCCTCGTAGCCCACCTCGACGTCGACCTCGATTTGGCCCACGTCCCAGCCTTTGCGCTCCGCGTACATCTCGACCGTGATCGCGATGCAGCCGGCGAGGCTGGCACCGAGCAACTGGGTGGGGCGGGGGCCGGTGTCGGTGCCGCCGGCCGCGGCCGGCTCGTCGACCCGCAGGTCGTGGCCGCCCTCGAGCTCGACGTCGTGCGCGAAGCCCTCGACCCGGCGGGCGACGATCCGCACGCTCAGGCCTTGCCGCGGCCCTCGAACAGGGCGGGGTCGTCGACGTCGGCGAAGCGGGCCATTGCGTAGACCGCGTCGGAGGCGCGGTTGATGAAGTGGATCACGGTCTCGCTCGCAATCTCGCCGGCTTCGTTCAGTTCCGAGATCCGCCGCTCGGCGCGGCGGATGACAGTGCGGGCGACGTCGAGCTGGGCCGAGAGCTGGTTGCCGCCGGGGATGACGAACTTCGGCGGCAGCTCGACCCGGGCCATGTAGCGGTCGATCAGCTCCTCGAGCTCGGCGACCATCGCCTCGGTCGTCCGGCTGACACCGTCTTCGAGGCGGTCGGCCGCCTCGGGCGCGGTCGCCAGCTCGGCGCCGGCGACGAAGATGTCGTCCTGGAGGCGGAGGATGTCGGCGGCGAGCTCGGCCTGCTCGGGGCCGCAGATGGCGCGGGCGACGCCGAGCAGCGAGCAGGCCTCGTCGAGGGTGCCGTAGGCGTCGGTGCGGCCATGGTGCTTGGGGATGCGGCCGCCGTACCAGAGCGAGGTGGTCCCGTCGTCGCCCTTCTTGGTGTAGATCTTGACCACGTCAGCGCACCGGGTTGAAGGCGAATCCGGTCATCACCTTGGGGAAGAAGAAGGTCGACTTCGGCGGCATCACGGTGTCGGTGTTGGCGATGTCCTTGACCTGCTCGACGGGAACCGGCCGCTGGATGAAGGCGACGTCGTAGTCGCCCTCGTCGACCATCGCCAGCGCTGCGTCGACGCTCTTCGCGTATTCGAGGCCGTCGCGCTCGTCGATCTCGTGGTCGCTCATCCCGGCCAGGCCTTTGAGGACGAGCGTCTCGAGGATCGCTGAGTCGAGGCGGCGATAGGCCTCGGGCATGCCCTCGAGCCGGCGGTCGACCTCGCCGACGTCCTTCAGGCGCAGGCGGAATGCGCGCTTGTGGAAGGCGTCGTAGAGGCCGAAGACGCCGACGCCGTCCTCGCCCGCCGGGTCGATCTCCTCGCGGGGGACCTCCTCGGCATCGAACAGCTCGCGCAGCCCGTTGCCGAGCGCCTGCTGGCGCTCCGGGTTGCCGGCGAAGCCCGAGAGCAGGCGGTGAGTGGGGAAGACGGTGAGGCCGGGGTCGTCGAGCCCGGTCAGCGACATCAGCGTGTAGTCGTGCGGTCCCTCGCCACCGACCTCGTCGCGGAAGGCGCGGGCGGTCTCGTAGCGGTGGTGGCCGTCGGCGATCAGCAGCTGGGCGCCCGCCAGGCACTCGGTCACGGCTGCGTGAATGTCTGGGTCCTCGATCTTCCAGAGCCGGTTGACCGTCCCGTCTTCGTCCCGGGCCTCGCCCCAGGGCTCGTCCGGCAGGCTCGGGGCGACCAGCGGCCAGGCGTCCTCGGTCGAGAGGGAGAAGATCGGCGAGAGGTTGTAGCCCGTGGCACGGGTCAGCTGGAGACGGTCGAGCAGCGGGCCCGGGTGGGTGCGCTCGTGGGGGCGGACGGTGCCGCTCTCGTAGTCCTCGACCCGGACCCGGGCGAGGATCCCGTTGCGGCTGTAGCTGTTGCCGTCGGGGGCGACGTAGTCCTGGGTCAGCGCCCAGAGCGAGGGCTCGGAGTCCTGGACCAGCGCCCCGTCGGCTTTCCAGCTCTCGATCCGGGCCGCGGCCTCGGCGTAAGGATCGCCGCTGGGGTTGCTGTCGGGGTCGGCCGGGTCGAACGGTTTCGGCAGGTCGATCGCCACCGCGTTGTAGGGCGAGCGCTCCAGCAGCGCCTTGCGCTGCGCTGCGTCGATCACGTCATAAGGGGGCGCCGCAACGGCATCCAGCGAGCCGACCTTCCCGAGGTCGTAGTGCAGCGCCTTGAAAGGAAGCACCTCCGCCATCGCCCCCAGAACCTACACTTGCCCCTAGTCGGGGTGTGGCGCAGCCTGGTAGCGCGCCGCCTTTGGGTGGCGGAGGTCCCCGGTTCGAATCCGGGCACCCCGATCGATTCGCCTAGCCGTCGAGGATGAATCGTTCCTCCGCCGGGTAGGGAATCCGCAGACGTTCACCGGGTGAATGGAGGTTGGGATGGAGAGTTGGGACTTGACGACGGTCGAGGTGGAGCCGCACCAGCCGCGGATTCTCGCTTCGGCTGACGATGCGCGGACGATCGTCCTGCAGCTGCCGGCAGGCGAGGAGATGCAGGAGCACGAGGTGCACGAGCGGGCGCGGCTGATCGTGATCGATGGCGTCGTCGACGTCACCACCGAGGGTGGCGCCGACTTTGCCAACGCCCGCGCCGGCCACCTCTTCGAGTTCGACCCAGGCGAGCGGCGGACGATCGTCGCCCGCGCCGACGCACGACTGCTTTACGTGCTGTCACCCTGGCCCGGCGACGGACACCCCGGCGCGATGACGCTGGAGGAGAAGGCTCAGGCGCGAGAGCGGGCCGCCGAGCACGCCGAGAGTTAGCGGCCGAATCCGTCAGAGGTCAAGTAGTTCGCGGCTGCGGTCGAAGAACACAAAGATGGATGAGCTATTCGGAAATCAGGTCGAGGATCCGGCCGACACCCGCGACCGGCGCCGGGTCGAGCGGGCTGTGTTCGAAACCGACCGGCAGCTGATCGAGGGCGACCTGACGCTGCCGCCGACCGGCTATCAGAGCCGCTTCTCGGATTCGCTCAACCGCGGCGACTTCGAGTTCGTGCCGCTGACCAACGTTCAGGTCACCTCGCTCGCCGATGGCAAGGTCACCGAGGTGCCCTTCCTCGTCCTCTCCAAGCGCCAGATCCGGATCGCCTACCCCGCGGACAGCGCCTGAGCTCCCTTCTCAAGCGGTTCGGGCGCTGCGCTCGCGGCTGCCCCGCGCGTAGGAGCCGAGGTCGATGATGAAGGCGAGGATGACGATGAACCACTCGAACCCGGTCACCTCGTTGCTGCTCGCCGACCACATCACCGCGTAGGCGAGCGTCGTCCAGGGCAGCAGGAAGAAGCCGAGGAGCGGGACGAACCAGCTGTCGAAGGCCCGGCTCAGGAGGTCGGAGAAGAGGAAGATCGCGAACAGCGCCAGTCGCGGCGAGATGAAGGCGAGGAGGACGACGAGACAGGCCATGGGAAGACGCTACCCCCTGGACCGGCGGGGAGCCAGCCGAAGTTCACCGGCTCGTTATCTCCTTGGCGTAACGTTTTCGTCAGGAAGCCAAGACAAGGACAGGTTCAGATGAACAGACTCGGAAAGCTGATGACGATGATGCACCCGGAGAAGACGAAGCTGGTCGCCGGGGAGGAGGCGCTGGCCGGCCGCAGCGAGCGGAGCTATGACGTGCCGGCCACCCATGCCGTCCTTGGGACGCCGCTGGAGCCGCCGTTCCCGCAGGGGATCGAGGTTGCCTACTTCGCGCTCGGCTGCTTCTGGGGCGCGGAGCAGCTGTTCTGGAAGCTCGACGGCGTCTACTCGACGGCGGTCGGCTACCAGAACGGGACCACCCCGAACCCGACCTACGAGGAGGTCTGTACGGCGAAGACCGGCCACGCCGAGGCGGTGATGGTCGCCTTCGATCCGCAGAAGGTCTCCTACGCCGACCTGCTCAAGGTCTTCTTCGAGGAGCACGACCCGACCCAGGGGATGCGCCAGGGCAACGACGTCGGCACCCAGTACCGCTCGGGGATCTACTTCGTCAACGACGCGCAGAAGGCGACCGCGGAGATGGTCCGCGACGCCTACGACAAGTCCCTGCGGGCCGCCGCAAAGGACCCGGTGACGACCGAGATCGAGCCCGCCGGGCCGTTCTACTACGCCGAGGACTACCACCAGCAGTACCTGCACAAGGTCCCCAACGGCTACTGCGGCCTGAAAGGGACCGGCGTCGCCTGCAGCATCCCCGCCCCTGCGGCGTAGCCGCGTTTTTGGGCGCGGCGGTGCCCGCCGGGCGCGCCGAATAGCATCCCGGCCTTCGTGGCACCCTCCTTCGGCTCCTATATCGCCGGCTGCCTCGCTCTGATCGGGATCATCGCGGCGCTCGGCCTCGGCGGCTACTGGCTGCGGCGCTGGATCGTGCCGGAATTCAGCGGCGCCCTGGCCCGGCTCGCCGACGCGACGCTGGCGGTCGCGCTGCTGGTCGTCTCCCTGCAGATACTCGGCTCGCTCAGCCTCCTCTACTTCGGCTGGATCGTCGTCTTCTGCATCGGCGTCGGCCTCGGAGCCGCCGGGCTCGGGTACTCGAAAGCCGGCGGCCAGGGGCGCGAGGTGGCGGCGCCGCGGGTGCAGGACATCGCCCTGGTGATCGCCCTCGGCGTCGCCTCCTGGACCGTCGCCGAGTGGACCTTCCCGGCCCAGTCGAGCCTCGACTTCGGCATGTTCGGCGGCGACACCACCTGGTACCACATGCCCTTCTCGGCGTTCATCGCCCAGGAACACTCGACGGTCCACCTCCACTACACGGACCCGCTGCGGCTGGCCGCCTGGTTCTACCCCGCCTCGACCGAGTTGGTAAACGCAGCCACGATTGTTCTTTTCAAGAGCGACTGGCTGGCGCCGCTGCAGAACCTGATCTGGCTGCCGATCGGGCTGCTGGCGGCCTGGTGCATCGGCCGCCCCTACAAGGTCGGGCCGGCGACCCTGGTTGCCGCGGCGATCGTGCTGGACGCAGGGGTGATGATAGAAACCCAGCCCGGCGAGGCGCGCAACGACATCATGGGGCTTGCCTTCCTGCTCGCCTTCGCCGCCTTCCTGATCAACGGCCACCAGCGAAGAGCCCCGGCGGCCGGGGCCGTCCAGGACGCGCCGGAGAGCGACGCGCCGCTGCTCGACAAGGGGCCGCTGATCATGGCCGGGATCTCGGCCGGGCTCGCCGCCTCGGTGAAGACCACCTTCCTGGTCCCGGTCGTCGCGATCGCGATCGGCGTCGTCATCTTCAGCGGCCGGGGACGGCGCTGGACCTCGGCCTGGGTGATGGGGCTGCCGATGCTCGTGGTCGGCGGCTACTGGTACCTGCGGGCGGCGATCAAGACCGGCGGCAACCCGATCCCGATCACCAAATTCGGGCCGCTGAACCTGCCGCGGCCCGACCAGATGCCACTCGACCCGCGGCCCCGCTTCGCCGTCATCGACTACATCACCAACGCGACCATCTACCGGCGCTGGTTCTTCCCCGAGCTGGAGAACGCCTTCGGGCCGCTCTGGCCGCTGATCCTGATCATGGCCGTCAGCGCCGCCGTCTATATCGCCTGGAAATCACGCAACAAGATCCTGCGGGTGATCGCCGTCGCCTCGCTGCTGACCGCGGTCGTCTACGTCTTCACGCCGCTGACCGCGGCCGGCCAGGAAGGCTCGCCGACGGGCTTCTTCACCAACACCCGCTACCTGGTGCCGGGGCTGGTCCTGGCGATGGCGCTGCTGCCGCTGGCGCGGCCGATCCGCGCGCCCGACCGGCGCGCCTGGCAGACGCTGCTCTTCCTCACCGGGGTCTTCGCGATCACGGTGCTGACGACGCCGCGCTGGTTCACGAGCTACCTGGTCGGCACGGTCTTCCTCACCCTCTGCCTGGTCTGGGCGCCGGCAGCGCTCTCGCTGGCGCGGTCGCGGGGGAGCGTCAGCCGCCCGGCGGTCGCCGTCGGCGCGGCGGTGCTGATCCTGCTGGCGGTGGTGCTCGGGCGCGCGCAGCAGGTCCAGTACGCCGACCAGCACTACGTCAACCCGGACCCGTTCCTCGGCGAAGGCGGGCCGAAGGAAGCCTACGTCTACACCCAGAAGCTGCACGACCAGCGGATCGGGATCATCGGCTCGAGCCAGATCATCTTCGGTCAGTACGGGTTCTACGGCAACGACGCCTCGAATCACGTCGAATACATCGGCGTCCACGGCCCGCACGGCGCCAACCGGCTGCCGACCAGCTGCGCCCAGCTGCGCAGCCTGATCAACCAGGGCGACTACGACTACCTGGTGATGAGCCAGTACACGCAGGACACCGGCCCCTACAACACCGGCGTCGCCAACGCGTACCAGTTCCCCGTCTACGCCTGGGTGAAGGGCGACCCGGCGGTGAAGCTGGTGGTCAAGGACAACGTTGCCTCGCCGCAGCCGGACTACGTGTTCAAGGTCGAGGGCAAGCTCGACCCCTCGGCCTGTAAGCCGGAAAAGCGCCCCGAAGTCCCGGGCGAAGAACCGATCGAATAGGCGCGGGGCGCTTTTCCGTCCTCATGGGACGGAAAGGCGCCCTAGGGGCGCGCCGCGGCGAGCGCGTGCTCGCGGATGACGTCCGCGGAGCGCTGCGGCTGCTCCCACCAGAACATGTGGCCGATGCCGTCGAAGACCTCGAAGCGGGCGGCCGGCATCAGCGAGGCGATCAGCTCGCCATTGGGGAAGGGGAGGACGCCGTCCTCGGTGCCGTGGACGATCAGCGTCGGGGCGGAGATCTCGCCGAGGCGGCCGCTGGTGTCGTGGCCGAGGATCGCCTGCGCCTGCAGTTCGATCGTCGCTTTGGCGGCCGGGACGGTGGTCGCCATCTCGCGGAAGGCGGCGAAGTGGCCCTCGTCGGCGCGGAAGGCGGGGGAGAGGTTGACTTCGTAGCCCGCTCGGATCGCTTTCTCCCGATCGCCGGAAGCCATCCCGGCGACCAGCTTCTGCAGGTTCTCCTCGGGCATCAGCTGCGAGCCGGGGCCGCCGCAGTAGGTGCAGCCGAGCGTCAGCGAGCGCAGTTTCCCCGGATGGGCGAGCGCCAGCTCTTGGGCGATCATCCCGCCCATCGAGATGCCGACGACGTGGGCGGTCTCTATGCCGAGCGCCTCGAGCAGGCCGGCGGTGTCCTCCGCCATCTCGGCGATCGTGAACGGCCCGTCGACCGGAGCGGAGAGCCCGATCCCCCGATTATCGAAGGCGATGACGTCGAAACCGTCCTCGAGCGGCCCTTTAAAAGGTTCGCCCCAGGAGACGTGCGTCCCGCTCATCCCCTGGATCAGCAGCAGCGGCTCACCGGAACCGGCGCGCTCGTAGTGGAACTCCCTCCCCGCAACCTCAACTTTCGCCATCGCCGGATCCTAAGCGAGCCGCCCGATCAGCGCCTAACCTTGCCGAACCCGCCCCCGTAGCTCAGTGGACAGAGCACCGGACTTCTAATCCGACGGTCGCTGGTTCGAATCCAGCCGGGGGCGCTAAGGACTGTGGCTGCCTTCCGATTGAGTAACGAAGGAGCGCATCTGTGGAGGATCTGGGGCGATCAACAGGTTGAAGGGGAAGATCGAACGAGAACCATCCCTAACGAGCAGGGGCTGTCGCTGTCCTCGGATGCCAACCGGATGTTGCAGGAGCGTGGGGCGAATGCTGGCCGAGCAGTGAAGGGCATCGAAGATCGGCTGCCCGAGAGGGTTGTCCTCCAAGGACAGCACGGGAGGTTCGATCTCCCTTTCGTCCAGCTCATTGCGGGGCAGGATGATGTCGTAATAGTGGATCTCGGCTGAGGGCACCGCAACCGCAGCGCCGAACAGCATGACGCCAAGGACGTGCTCCGGAAGGTCGATTTCCGTAAACGCTTGTCGCAGGGCTATGGCCGGCGCACCGTTGGACCACCAAAGCGCCACCCAGCAGTCGTCTCGGTCGCTCAGTTGCCGAAGGGCCGTTTCGATGCGATCTTGGACCCGCGTTAGGTAGTGATGCTCGGTGTCGTGGGCCACCGCAACCGCCCCGTGAAGGTCTCTGATGTGCGGGGGCAGTTTCTTCTGTCGCCGCCGATCCTGGCTTCTGTTCGCTCGACGTTGGACTCGGCTGGGGATATGGGGACGGCGTGGATTATCGAAGGCAATGTGGCTCGTAAGGACCCCGCTCTCAGGGCACATGTCGGGGAGCAGTGGGGCCATTCGTTGGAAGAATTCGATCTCTGCATGGGAGAGCCCAATTGCTTTGAACTCGACGCTGATGCCTAAAGCCGAGTCGTGTGCTTTGAGACGGAAATCGGCGTTCGGACCAGATGCCGAGGTTCCGCTATCGAGTTCGAGCATGAGGTCTGCGTCGAAGACCCTTAGGACCGATCGTCCGGCTATCAGCTCGGTTACGGTCGGCCAGACGTCACGGTCGCCCCGGAGCTTCGCCACTAGCTTGCTCTCTTCTATTCCGCTCTCGGCCAGAGCATCTATGGCGCTGTCGACCATGCAGCAAGCAGCCGCGGAGTCAATATCCGGTCTTCTGGTGAGCTCGTTTGAGAGGTGTTCGATCCCGAAGGCGTCGATCCGCTCGCGAGCGCGCGCGATGCGGTCTGCGGGAAGTCCGGTCAGCTTGGTCGTCCACTGGTCGATGATCTCGATGCTCGTCATCGCCTTGGACCTTGGCGCTAGCGGGGATTGTCCGGATGGTGTACGCCGAGTTGTTGGCAGATAGCGCGAACAAGCCCGGGTCCAATCTCCTTGTGGCGGGGCAAAAGCGGAGACTTGCCCTTGGGCACCGCGCCACTTTGCGTGCTTCGAACCGCCGATCTCGCGGCAGCCATGCGCCTGCAGGTGCCGTTCGAGGTCGCGGCGCTTCACGCCGCAGCGGTGAACCGCAGGTGCTCTCGATCCGAGTCGGCCGTTTCGCCAGCGAGCTCCTCGTCGGGAGTCAGGACCGTCCGAAGGGCATCGAGAACGTTCTCTCGGGCGTCCTCGCGAGTGCGACCTTGGCTGAGAGCGCCGGGAACCTCAAGCACGCGGGCGACGATCCACCCCGCCTCGTCCGGGCTGTCAAACGCGATCGTGAAGTCGATTGATGCCTCCATCGCTCTAAACGGTAGCGCGGGGACGGGGTGCTGGCAGAACCGCCGAAAACTTGGTCCCGAAATTGGTCCCCAACTCCAGCGAACTCAGCCGAACTCTTTGGACAGGATCGAACTTCACAGACCAGATTCGTCCCTTCAGACACCTTCCGGCTGAACTTCTAATCCGACGGTCGCTGGTTCGAATCCAGCCGGGGGCGTTTTACTTCACGGGTCGGGCTTGACGCATCAAGGCTCACTGGTCCTTCTGGTCCAATTGGCCTTGCGCCCACGCTTCTACTTCATTGACCAGGGTGACCGCAGCGCCTCGATCGAGCGGCTCGGCATCGAGCAGGTCCTCGTATCTCAAGGGAACCGCGAACTCCGTGTACATCACAATCTCACCGGTGATGAAGGGGAAATCGATGCCAATTTCCTCTACCAGCTCGATTAGGCGACGGAGGTCGTGCGTGTACTCGAAGTCGACGCCCTTGTCCGCCAGCACTGCCTTGAGCCACTTCTCGATGGCCTGCTGCGCGTGGAAGCCCAGGATGCTGTCGGCGACGTTGGAGTTACCCTCGAATTCGCGCAGAGCTACGGCGTCCTCGGTCGCCTTCCGAGCTAGGAGCGCCGCGAGCTGACCTGGCTCAAGCTCCTGCGATGACACGGCCGTCTCGGAGGGCTTCGTGCATCAGCGTGCCGGGCACCGGTCCCCATTGCTCTGCATGCTCGTCACTGACCACGATTAGATCGATCGGAACACCCATCGCGCCCAGCGCTTCACGCAGTCGCACGAACTCAGCACGACGGCTCTTCAACTCCGGCTCAACCACCAGCAAATCGAGATCGGACCCGGGCCTGGCGTCTCCGCGCGCATGGGAGCCAAAGAGGATGACCCGCGCATCGGGGGCCGCCTCGGAAAGGCGACGACCAGCCTCGGCGATCAACTTCTCATCTGACATGAGATCAAGGTAGCCGATGGCCGCGACGGCTTGGACCGACCGGCTTGGCTGCATCCCCGAGTTCCGGCTGAACTTCTAATCCGACGATCGCTGGTTCGAATCCAGCCGGGGGCGTCTAGGGAATCCGTCCAAATCGGCCCTTTTCGTCTGACTCATCCGCCCCGACTGGAAGAGTTCCGCGAATGGTTGGGCGCCCGAGCCGAAAGCTGATTGCGATTCTTGTCACCCTGAGCTTGCTGGCCTTTGCCGGCTGCGGGTCGAGCGGGGGTGGATCGGAGTCGGGGACGCTGAAGGCGACCTTTGGGTCGTTCCCGGACTACCTCGACCCGGCGCTGTCGCATTCGGAGGAAGGGTGGACGGCGATTTACAACACGTATATCCCGCTGCTCACCTATCAGCATGCCTCTGGGAAAGAGGGGAGCGTGGTGATCCCCGGGCTGGCGCGGTCGCTGCCGAAGATCAGCGGGGATGGCAAGACTTATGAGCTGCGGTTGCGGGATGGGCTGCGGTATTCGGATGGGACGCCGGTCCGGGCTTCGGACTTCGCCCACGCGGTGGAACGGGTCTTCCTGCTCAACTCGAGCGGGTCCACCTACTACACGGACATCGTCGGGGCGGCTGAATTTGCGAAGGCGAAGAAGGGCGGGATCTCCGGCATCGTCACCGACGACAAGACCGGGGAGATCACGATCAGGCTGACCCGGCCGCAGGGCACCTTCTCGCAGGAGCTGGCGCTGCCCTTTGTCGCTCCCGTCCCCAAGGGGACGCCGGACGAGGACCTGACGAACGATCCGCCGCCGGCCACCGGCCCCTACGAGATCGTCTCCTCGAAGCCGGGGAAGGGCTGGTCGTATGAGCGCAACCCGTTCTGGAAGAAGGCCAACGAAGCGCGGATGCCGGAAATCCCCAGCGGCCACGTCGACCGGATTGAAGTCACGGTGCTGCGCAATCCCTCCACCCAGGTGCGGGATGTGGAAAGCGGCCGCTTCGACTGGATGGAGAACCCGCCGCCGCCGGACATGTACGCGGCGGTGAAGGAAAAGTTCGAGGGCACCCAGTTCCGGGTCGAGCCGACCGAGAGCGCCTACTTCTTCTGGATCAACGTCACCGAGCCGCCGTTCGACGACCTGAATGTCCGCGAAGCGGTCAACTACGCGGTCGACCCCGAGGCGCTCGAACGCATCTACGCCGGCCAGGTCGTCGGCACCCAGCAGATCCTGCCGCCGGGGATGCCGGGATACGAGCAGTACGAGCTCTATCCCTACGACCTCGAAAAGGCGAAGCAGATGATCGACGAAGCCGACCCCGCCGACCGCCAGATCACCGTCTGGACCGACAACGAACGCACCCAGGAAGAAGCCGGCACCTATTACGCCGCGGTGCTCGAAGACATCGGCTTCGACGTGAAACTGCAGGTGCTGAACGCCGACAACTACTTCACCGTGATCGGCAACGCCTCGACGCCGGACCTCGACACCGGCTGGGCCAGCTGGTTCCAGGACTACCCGCACCCCAACACCTTCTTCCAGCCGCTGCTCTCCGAAGAAAGCATCTTCCCGACCAACACCTCGAACCTCTCGCGGTTCGCCGACCCGAAGCTGAGCGCGAAGATCAACCGGCTCGCCGAACAGCCGCTCGACGCCCAGGTCGAAGCTGAATACGCCGACCTCGACCGGGAATTCATGGAACAGGCGCCGTGGGCGCCCTACGGCAACGGCACCGTGCCGACCTTCGTCTCCTCGGCGATCGACCTCGACAAGGTCATCTACAACCCGAACTTCAACCAGGACCTGACCAGCTTCCAGTTCAAGTAGGCCGGGCGGCTATTTGCTGACCGCCGAGGTGGCGCTGGTGTAGCCGGTCGAGGCGGCGGTGATCGTGTGGCTGAAGCTGCCGCTCGCCGGCGATTTGTAGGTGAATTCGGTGGTCGAGATCGCCGGGCCCGTCTCGGGGGTGGCGAGCGGCGAGCCGGTGACCGTGCCGCCCGCGGTCGCGGTGATGGTGATCGTTTTGGCCAGGTTGGAGACGAGGTTGCCGACGCTGTCGGTGATCGCCGCTTTCGCTTTGACGATCCCCGAGTTGCCGAGGCCGGTGATCGGGCAGGTGAAGTAGCAGGCGGTGCCGACCGTGCCGGGGGTGGCGGTCACTTCGAGCAGGGCGACGCGGTTGGCGGCGCCGGTCGAAACCGGGAGGGCGATCGGGGCCACGGTGGAGATCGAGCCGTCGGTGGCGGTGACGCTGGCCGTCTCCACCTTGTTCAGCTTCGTGTAGCCGTTCTTCGAAGAGGCCGGCGTCGCGACGCCGCTGACGAAGTTGAGAGCGGTCGGGCTGCCGAAGTTGACCGCGACGTTGCCGCTGGTGACCACCGTCGGCAGGGTCCCGGCCGGGCTGGCAGTCGCCCCGGCGAAGGTGATGTTCTTGGCGCCGGCGTAGCCGGTCGCGGTGTTGCCGTAGGCGTCCTGGGCGGTGGTCGTCAGGTTGAACCCGGTCGCCGCCACCGGGGTCGGCGTCGAGGAGGTGAGGACGAGTTTCGCCGCCGGCGCCGCAGCCACGACGGCGGTGAGCGCCGTGGGGGTGGTGACGGTCGTGCCTTCGGCCGCTTTGACCGGGGTCGAGACGGTTTTGTAGAGGGTCATCTTGCCGCCGTCGCCTTCGCTCGCTTTGGCGACGCCTTCGCTGAATTCGATCGTCGTCGCCGCGCCGAAGGCGACGTCGGCGCCGCTGAAGTCGCTGACCGTCGGAACGTTGCCGGCGGGACTGGTGGCGGAGGCGGTGGTCGAGAAGACGAGGCTGTGGGCGCCGCCGTAGGAGGTGGCGAGGTTGCTGTAGGCGTCCTGGGCGGTGATCGTCAGATCGTCGCCGGCCCCGGCGACCGGCGTCGTGGTCGCCGCCGCGAGGACGTATTTCGAGGCCGTCGTCGCGCTGACCGAGATCGCCACCGGTTCGGGGCTGGTGACCGAGCTCTCGGTGGCGACGATGTTCGCGGTGCCCGCTTGGTAGAGCCTGGCCTGGCCGTTCCTGGTCACGGTGTTGACGGTCGAGACGCCGCTGGTGAAGGCGATCGTGGTCGCGGAGCCGAAGTTGGTCGCGGTGCCGGAGTTGTTGGTGACGGTCGGTTTGGTCCCGCTGGGGGCGGCGTTGGCGCCGGAGAAGACGATCGAGTGATTGCCGGTGTAGGTGGAGACCGGCGTGCCGTTTTCGTCCCTGGCGGTGATCGAGAGGTTGCTGGTGCCATTGGCGACGATGCTCGTCGCGGTTGCCGTGACGGTGAAATAGGCGGGCGCACCGACCGACACTTCCACCAGCCTGGGCGCGCTGGTCGCTTCCCAGGTGTGCCAGAGGGCGGTCACTTCGTAGGTGTGTTTGCCGACCGGGACTTTTTCGTCGACGCAGGTTTTGACCGTCGTCGGAGCCGCCTGACTGGGGCAGTTGCCCGCTGGCGTACCGCCGTCGCGGGTCACGAAATAGGTCACGGTGCCTTCACCGGGAGGGGACAGCGCCCCCCAGGTGAGGGTGACTTTGCCGCCGATCGCCGGGGTCGCCGCGGTGAAGGTCGGCGCCGTCAGTTTCGTCACCGCCGCCGCGGCGTTGCCGGTGCCGTCGCCGGAGAAGTAGGCGATCGCATTGCCCGCCATCGCGACCGCGGCCACGGTGACGAGAACGCCGGCGATGCGGGTTGCGCGCAGGCGCCTCATCCCCGAGCCTCACCGCTGAAGTCGAGGTGGACGGTCGCGCCCTGGCAGGCGTTCTGGTCGCTCGGCAGTTCGCGCAGCGCCAGCGCCGGTGCGGTCGCCCCAGCCGTCGGCAGGCTGATCGAGCCGCCGGCGGGGACGCCGAGCGGCGCCTGCGGGCTGACGCTCGACGGCGTGACGGCGAAGTTGGTGTCGCCGGGGCAGCCTGGTGCCTCCGGCGTCGCGGTGACGGTCAGGGCGGTGAGTTCGATCGGCACCGGGTTGGGGTTGATGACCCGCACCGGCAGCTGCTGGGCCGGGGCGCCGGGCATCAGGAGCTCCAAGGGGCCGGCGAGGGACTCGATCGTGAACTTCTGCGGCGCCTGCTGCGCCCAGTGGTAGTAGGCGGGCTGGCCGGCAAGGCCGCGGCGGTTGAGGGCCCGGACCGCGAAGGCGTGGTCGCCCGGCTCGAGGCCGGCGAAGCGGGCGGGGGAGGAGCACTCGCTCCAATCGGCACCGTCGAACCGGCATTCGAAACGACGCCATCTAGGCGGCTGCGTCGGCCCGGGTCCCGGACCGGGCCCGGGTCGTCCGGCCGGCTGCGGCGGCGGGGGGACATGGAAGCGGAACTGGACGTCGGTGAGGATCCCGCCGCTGGGCGGGACTTCGAGGAAGCGGGGCCGGGGAGGTCCGTCGCTCGGCTTACTCGCGGGTTGACCGGTGCCCGTGCCCTTGCGCGACGCGACGTCGGAGCGCGTCGCTGCGTAGGCGACGCTCCCCAGGCATACGACCGCGGCAACCAGGGCGATGATCGCCCTGGTTGCGCGGCCGGGTCCGATATGCCGACGCCCATGCATCGCTCGACTTGGCCCGGGCGGCCGCTAGTTGCTCGAGAGCGCGAGGGTGAGTTCGGCGCCCTGGCAGGCGTTCTGGTTGACGCCCGTGTCGTTCATCGTCAGCGTGCCTTTCGGCGTCACGGCCTGGCCGTTCCCCGAGGGGAAGGTGGCGTTGACGGCGACGGCGGGCATCGAGAAGTCCGGGCTGCCGCCGGTGATGACAACGCTGCAGGTGGAGTGGCCGGCGTCGACGGTGATGCCCGTCAGCGAGATCGTGCCGACCCGCTGCGCGCCGCTCGAGGGGTTGTCCACGGTGAAGGAGACCTGCGAGGAGGAACCTGGGTAGAGGTTGCCGGAGACGGTTCCTTTCAGGGTCACTGCGGAGCTGGTGCCGACTTTCGCGGTGGCCGTGCCCGAGCCGGTGCTCGTGAAGTAGGCGTAGGCGACGGCTGCGACAGCCAGGGCGGAAAGGCAGCAGATCGCCACGATCGCCCGTTTGCTGGTGAGGTGGTGCATGGGGGTTCTCTTTCGTTCAAAGGCGAGCGATGAAACGCTCCGGATTGACCCCTCATCGTCAATCCGTCCAGACGACTTAAGTCTTGAACGATTAGGTGGTATCGACCGGACCGAGACCTCGATCCGGTCAGCTGTTATGCCTGCTCAGCGGCGTTTCGGACTTGGCATCTTGAACAGGCCCTGGCTGCTGGAGACGTTGGTCCCGATCTCGCCGGACTCGACCATCCGCGCCGCGCTGCGGGCCTCGATCTCGACGATCTCCAAGCGGGCCCTTTCGTGGGCTTCGAGCGCTTCTTTGACCCCCTCTGCATCGAGGACGTGAAGCGTTCGGGTCAGGTGGAAGTCTGCGTCCGCGCCGACGATCCCGGCTCGAGCTGAGAGGACGAAGTCGTCGAGGATCTTCTGCATGAATTCGCAGACGAGGTCCTCGGCCACCAGCGGCTCGAGCTCGTCCCACTCCTCGGTGTCGATCAGATGTCGCTCGGTCGCCCGGTAGAAGTGCTCGAGGGCGCCGCGCACTGGTCGGGTGCTGACCAGCTCTGCGCACTCGAACTCAACCAGCTGTTTGGTGTGGTAGCTGACGTTCGACAGCTCCTCGTCCATCTCGCGAGCCATTTCGGCGGGGCTTGCCGTGCGCTCGGTCAGGATCCGAAGAATCGACGCCCGCAGGGGGTGACTCATCGCTTTGATCCGGTTTTTGGTGGCTTGACGGCGCTCGGTTTTCGTCGACATCGCTCTTCCTTATAGGGGGCTGATTACTGGCGAGGCCTTGATCGTATCCAGTTACTGGACATCCTGTAAAAAACTTCGCGCT
The DNA here is from genome assembly GCA_035473555.1 of Solirubrobacterales bacterium. Lineage (GTDB taxonomy): Bacteria > Actinomycetota > Thermoleophilia > Solirubrobacterales > 70-9 > VAYN01. Next base: position 14,511 of record DATIOC010000005.1, on the reverse strand, counting down.
TTTTGCTGAAATCTCTCTCAATGGTGGAATCAGCTTCACCAATACTTGAGCGAAAGCTCAGAAAGTCCGAGCCGGGGAGGAGGTGAAGACGGATGGATCTCCGCACCGAGCGCGTGATGCCCCTCGAGTCAATCGGGAAGGGCAACTAGCCACCAGTCGTCACCAAGGCCGGTCACCCACTCGGGGGCCGGCCTTTTTGTTGCGCCGCGGTCTACAGGCCGGGCGGGTGGCGGGCGACGAAACCGGCGGTGGAGACCGTCGCCAGGTGCCAGCGCGGTCCCGTCCCCTGTTCGGCACCGACCGTGTCGAATCGCAGGCCGGCGATTTCGACGAAGGTGTGGCCCGGGTTGGCGTAGACGGTGATCCACTTGCCGGGGCCCGGCGCGCCCCAGCGCATCAGGTCGCCGGAGGTGAGCGGCTGCGGGATCAGGCCGCCGCCGAAGAGGGCGAAGCTGACCGCGCCGGAGCAGTCGTAGGAGTTGTCGTAGAAGGAGGCGTGGCCACCGCCCCATACATAGGGGCGGCCGACGATGGTGTTGGCGGCGTTGATCGCGCCCTGGACTGGTTCGGGGGCGTCCGGCGGCGCGAGGGCGACGCCGGTGAGGAGGATCGCGGTCGATCCGGAGCCGCCGCGGCTGTGGGCAAAGATCTCCGCGCGGCTGAGCCCGGAGGAGCGGTGGGGGAGGTGGGTGCCGTTGCTTCCGGCCGAGGCTGGCGGCAGCAGGCTCGGGTCGGCGGCGATTTCCTTCGCCGTCGGGAGGTCGGCCTGCTTGGCGGTCTTCCGCGGGTGGGCGGCGGGGGCGGCTTCGATCCGGTGGCGGGCTTCGACCATCGCCAGGCCGTCGTTCAGCGTGTCCACGGCCTGGCTGCCGCCGCTGGCGCTGAGGAGCGCGATCGTCACCTGGAGGAGTGCTGCCGTCGAACCCATGCCCGTTGCAAGACTACGCAGGAGTGAAACTCCTCCTGATCCCGGTGGCGATCGTCGCCTTCGTGCTCTTCCTTCTCGTCCTCGGGGCGATCGGCCTGGCGATCGCCTTCGCCGTCATCTACCTCGTCGGCGGAGCCTTGCGGCTGGTCAGTGGCGGCCGCCGCCGCGCAAGCTGATTTTCGGCCTGCGACCGCGCGTCCCGTGCACGCGGTCGCAGCCATGTCCTCAGGGCCTGCCTGGCTCAGCGCCTCGCGGTGAGTCCCTGTAGAACGACCTCGACCGGGGAGCGGTGCCTGCCGTCCTTCCCCGACGCGGCGGTCTCGAGACCGCCGGCAATCTCGCTTACCTGCGCGCTGACGGTCCCGACGCCCTTGGCCGCCTTGGCGACGTCCTTGGAGTTGAGCTTGATCTTCGGCCGGTGGGTAATCGCCTTGCCGAGAACGCTGTTGTGCCCTTTTTTCGTGGCGGCGAGAGCCATCCCACCGGCGGCGCCGGCAAGCGCGGCTCCGCCGGCCATGAGCGGCACTTTGGCTTTCGCGACCGCGTGTTTCACGGCCTCGACGTTCGAGTGTTTGCTCGACGAGCCGTTCGAGTGTGAGGCGCCGTTGGTCGAGATCGGCGTTTTGGCGGCGACCGATTTCGCTTTGGCTTTCGCTTTCGACGTTTTCGTGGCTTTCGGCCGTGCTTTTGCTTTGGTGCTGGCTTTCGCTTTCGATGCCGGTTTGGCCGGCGACGATTTCGCGCGTTTGGGCGCCGATCGTTTTTTCGCTTTGGTTTTCGTTTGAGCCATCAGTCCTCTCTCCTTGGAGCTTTTCCCGTTCCCTATGACTGGCCGCAATAGATCGAGTACCCGATCCATTGCAGGGAAAATCAGCAGGCGTGGATGGGGGCGGCGCTCTTGACGACCTCGAAGGCGCTGCCGGGGATGCCCTTCAGCCGGTTCAGGTTCTCGTCGTCCCAGCGGCGGTCGCTGGTCCCGGAGAAGTACCAGTTGGAGCCGTTGTCGGCGACGATCAGGCCGTAGCGCTTCATCGCCAGCGCGATCGCCTTGGCCGGGCCGCTGAAGCGGCCGAGTCCGTAGCCCGCCTTCAGCCGCAGCCGCAGGCCCATCGGCGGCGCGCTCGGGTCCGAGCTGTCGCCGGCACAGTGCGAGGCGGGGTGGACCCAGGCGTTGCGGGTGCTCTCGACGGTGACCCGGATCGCGTGTTCGACCTGGCCGGAGGCGGCCTCGTCGTAGCGGACGAGGCCGGGGAAGATCGGCAGGCCGGCGGCGTCGGCCGAGGTCCAGCCGTCGGGGCGGCGAGTGGCGGAGCCCAGGTCCCAGGCGGTCCCTGAGTCGGCGTTCCAGTGCGGCTTCGGCTTGGCGACGTAGAAGGCGCGGTAGAGCTCGTAGAGCCTGCAGGCGGCGCGGTCGACGACGAGCACATGGCGGTCGCCGTCGCTGCGGTTGCCGCCCTCGACCGGGGCGCCGGCCGGGACCGGGAACGGCCCCGGGTCGCTCTCGTCGCCGTAGGCGGTGTAGTGGACCGGCAGCATCCGCTGGCCGGGGCCGACGACGGAATAGGGAAAGCCGTAGGGCCGCGGTGAGCCGAAGTCCGGGTGCAGGCTCTCGCCGCCGTGGGCGTCGATGTAGGCGATGTATGAGCTCGAGCGCGGATCCCGCGGCGCCTTGGAGATGTCCTGGTTCCAGGCCGCCTCGGTGCCGAGCGAAGGCGCCCGCGGCGAGAGCGAGGCGGGCGGATCCGGAAAGACCTGGCAGGACCCAAGGTCGGGATAGGGCCCAACAGCCGAGGCGGAGCTCCCGAAACCGCACGCAAGTGCAACCAAACCCACAACGAGCGCTCCCACGCTGGTTCGTTTCCATCTTTTTGGTTCCTCTGGGAACCCAAATGATGGAAACGACATCAGGCGGGGCCTCTGGAGTCTTCGCGGATCGTCAGCCGGCCGATCTCCAGCTCCTCGATCTCTAGGCGCTTGACCGCGAGGCGGCCGATCGTCGCCTTGCCGATCGCCAGCCGGCCGACGCTGAGGCGGCCGATCGCGAAGCCCCCGATCGCGGCTGCGCCGACGGCCAGGGCGCCGATCGCGAGCGCGCCGCGTGCCTCCGCGCCACGGGACTTTGCGGCGGGTGCCTTGAACTTCATGGCGCTCAGGCTAGCCTGACGGCCCGATGAGCCTGGACGAGCGTCCGACCCTGCTGGCGGTTCAGCACGTGCCCTGGGAGGGGCCGCACCGGATCCTCGATGCCTGCGGCGGGCTGCACGTGAAGACGGTGAAACCGCTCGCCGGCCAGCCGCTGCCCGCTCACGACGAGGTCGCCGGCGCCGTCTTCATGGGCGGGCCGATGAACGTCGACGAGGTCGAGCGCTTCCCGGCGCTCGCCGCCGAGCGCGAGTGGCTCGCCCAGGCGGTGGAGCAAGGGATGCCGGTGCTCGGCATCTGCCTCGGCGCGCAGCTGCTGGCGCGGGCGCTCGGGGCCGAGGTGCGGCCGGGGGCTGCGCCGGAGATCGGCTTCGCGCCCGTCGACGTCTCCGTCCCCACCGATCCGCTGCTCGGCGGGCTCGCGCCCCGGACCGAGGTCCTCCACTGGCACGGCGACGTCTTCGACCTGCCCGCCGGCGCCGAACAGCTCGCCTCCTCGGAGCAGACCGCGTGCCAGGCCTTCCGCGCCGGCAGCGCCTGGGGCGTCCTCTTCCATCCCGAGGCCGACTATGCCCTGGTCGAGGCCTGGCTCGCGGTCCCGGAGATGGTCAGGGAGGCGGTGGCGACGCTGGGCGAGGACGGGGAGCACGAGCTGCCCGAACGCGCGGCCGCGATCGAGGGGATGCTGATCGAGCGGACCGCGCCCGGCTTCATCGCCTTCGCTGAAATCGTCGCCGCCGGGTAGGAGGAGCGCATGGAGATCTGCCTGATGGTCGAGGGCCAGGAGGATGTGACCTGGGAGGACTGGCTGGCGCTGGCCGCGGCCTGCGAAGAGCACGGGGTGGGGACGATGTTCCGCTCCGACCACTACCTCTCGGTCGACGACAAGCGCGAGCGGGGCTCGCTCGACGCCTGGGGGACGATCCCCGCGCTCGGTGCTGTGACCGAGAAGCTGCGGCTGGGGACGATGGTCTCGCCGGCGACCTTTCGCCATCCCGCCGTGCTGGCGAAGCTGGCGGTGACCGCCGACCACGTCTCCGGCGGCCGGGTCGAACTCGGGATCGGCGCTGGCTGGTGGGAGCGCGAGCACGAGCTCTACGGCTTCGAGCTGCCGCCGATCGGGCCGCGGATGGAGGCGCTCGAAGAGCAGATGCAGATCGTCCGCGGCCACTGGGGCGAGGGCCGCTTCGAGTTCGACGGCGCGCACTACTCGGCGCACGAACTTGACGCGCAGCCGAAGCCGGTGCAGCAGCCGCTGCCGCTGATCCTCGGCGCCAAAGGCGGACCGCGCACGCTGCGGATGGCCGCTCGCTGGGCCGACGAGTACAACACGGTGATGTCGACCGCCGAGGAGATCGCCGACCTCCGCAAGCGCCTCGACGAGGCCTGCGAGAAAGAGGGCCGCGACCCGGCGAGCCTGCCGCTCTCGATGATGACCGGCTGGCTGATCGGAGCCGACCGGGACGAACTCCTCGACCGCGCCTCGCGCCTGGCGCAGTGGAAAGGCGAGGGCGACGATGGCGAGGCGTTCATCGCGGGCCTGCGCGCGAGCACGATCCTCGGCACCGCCGAGGAGGCGATCGAGCAGCTGCGCGAGCTGGAGGCCGCGGGCCTGACCCGGATCATGGGACAGCACCTGCTGCACCGCGACCTCGACGCGGTCGCGCTGATGGGGCGGCAGATCGCCCCGGCTCTCGCCGGCTAGCCGGGCTCTGGGGTGCCGTAGATCGCGCGCAGCCAGATGTCGATCAGGACGTCGAGGACGCGGTCGCGGTCTAGCGACGGGGCCTCGCCGAGGAGCGTCGCGTACTGCGCGCGCTCGTTCATCTGCACCAAGGCGATCGCCATCTCGCGGGCGGGAGGGCCGGCGGGAGCGGCGCCGCGGCTGCGCTCGAACTCGATCACCGCGGTGACGTCGGCGACCCAGCTCTCCATCACCGCTCCCCAGAGGTCGCGGGCTTCCTCGTTGGTCGGGCGCAGGTCCGACCCCGCCCGCACCACGCCGGGCCGGGAGCGGAAGGCGGCGTAGAGGTTCTCGAGGCTCTTGCGCAGCCCCGCCCGCGGCCCGTTCTCGGCCAGCGTGGTGAGGATCTCCTCGCGCCCTTCCGCCGCGTCGGCGACGAGGCGGTCGATGATCGTCAGCACCACCGCGTCCTTGGAGGGAAAGTAGAAATAGAAGGTGGGTCGGGAGATACCTGCGCCCTTGGCGAGGTCGTCGACCGAGATCTCCGCCAGCGGGCGCTCTTCCAAAAGCCGCTCGGCCGTCTCCAGGATCGCCCGCTCGCGGTCGTCGCCACTGGCCCGGGTGCCGCGGCGGCCACGGCCCTTCGGCGCGCTTGGCGGAGCGGTGGTGCCGGCATTCGAGGCGGTCGCCATCGACCCACGATACATCGTGTTGAGAGAATCGACAAGTTGTTGACCTTCTCAACACAGTGTTGATAGAGTTCCGGCCGTGAGCAAGCGCGTGATCATCACCGGCGCCGCCAGCGGTATCGGCGAGGCGACCGCCAAGGCCCTGCGCGACCGCGGCGCCGCGGTCGTCGGCCTCGACCTCAAGCCCGCCGACGACGTGATCGCCTGCAACGTCACCGACCAGGAATCGGTTGACAAGGCGGTCGCGGCAGCGGTCCAGCAGCTGGGCGGGCTCGACGCGCTGGTCAACTGCGCCGGCATCGGCCTTCCCCAGAGTGCGGGGGAACGTCCCGGCCCAGACGCGCTGCGGGTGCTCGACGTCAACCTGCTCGGCACCTGGCGCACGACCGCCGCGGCGCTGCCGGCGCTGCGCGCCTCCAAAGGCCGCGTCGTCAACATCGCCTCCGGCCTCGCCCACATCGCCGTCCCCTTCGCCACCGCCTACGGGGCCAGCAAGCGCGCCGTGGTCGGCTACTCCGAGCAGCTGCGGGCCGAGGTCGGCGACGAGATCACAGTCACGACCGTCTATCCCGGGTACATCCGCACCCCGATCCACGACGCCAGCCGCAACGCCGGCGTCGGCCTCGAGGGGATGGTCCCGGCCGAGCCGCTCGGCGCCGCGGTCGAGACCATCGTCCGCGCCATCTACGGCAAGCCGGCCCGCGACCTCGCCACGACCAAGCGCGGCGGCCGCGCCTACGCGGCACTCCGCTTCATCCCCAAAGGCCTGGTCGAGCGGGCGATCCGCCGCCAGATGCGCGCCGGCGCCAAGCGCGGCGCCTTCGAGTCAAACCCGATGACGAGCGACCTGATCGCTCGCCTCAACCGCTAGCCAGGAGATCTCCCCATGTCAGAGCAATCCCGCGAGCACGTCGACGTCTTGATCATCGGCGCCGGCCTCTCCGGCATCGGCGCCGGCGTCCACCTGCAGCGCAACTGCCCCGGCAAGAGCTACGCGATCCTCGAGTCCCGCGAGGCGATCGGCGGCACCTGGGACCTCTTCCGCTATCCCGGCATCCGCTCGGACTCCGACATGTACACGCTCGGCTACTCGTTCAAGCCGTGGAACGACCAGGACTCGATCGCCGCCGGCGAGAAGATCCGCAACTACATCCGCGAGACCGCGCGCGAGCACCGGGTCGAAGACCACGTTCGTTTCGGCCACAAGGTCGTCTCCGCGGAGTGGTCGAGCGACGAGGCGCTGTGGACGGTCCGCGCCGAACACGGCGGCGAGACGGTCGAGCTGACCTGCGACTTCTTCTACGGCTGCACCGGCTACTACCGCTACGACGAGGGCTACACGCCCGAGTTCGAGGGCCGCGAGCGGTTCGGGGGCCAGATCGTCCACCCGCAGCACTGGCCCGAGGACCTCGACTACCGCGGCAAGCGGGTCGTGGTGATCGGCAGCGGTGCGACCGCGGTGACGCTGATCCCGGCGATGGCGCCCGAGGTCGAGCAGATCACGATGCTGCAGCGCTCGCCCGGCTACGTCGTCACCCTGCCCGCCCAGGACCCGATCGCCAAGGCGCTGCGCCGGTTCCTGCCCGACAAGGTCCGCTACGGGATCGTCCGCTGGAAGAACGTCCTCACCCAGATGGCCTTCTACCAGCTCTCGCGCCGGGCGCCGCGCTTCACCCGCAAGCTGATCCGGCGCGGGGTGGAGCGGCAGCTGCCGGAGGGCTACGACATCGATCGCGACTTCGAACCGAAGTACAACCCCTGGGACGAGCGCGTCTGCCTGGTGCCCGGCGGCGACCTCTTCGCGGCGCTGCGCTCGGGCAAGGCCGAGGTCGTCACCGACACGATCGAGACCTTCACCGAGAAGGGGATCAAGCTGACCTCCGGGCGCGAGCTCGAGGCCGACGTGATCGTCACCGCGACCGGTCTCAACCTGCTGGTCTTCGGCGGGATCGAGGTCAAGGTCGACGGCGAGCGCAAGCAGTTCAAGGACCTCGTCGGCTACAAGGGCGCGATGTTCGGCGGGGTGCCGAACATGGCGATCGCCCTCGGCTACACCAACGCCTCCTTCACGCTCAAGTGCGACCTTGTCTCCCAGTACGTCTGCCGTCTGCTCAACCACATGGACGCCCACGGCTACCGCGTGGCGACGCCGCGCGATCCGGGGGCGGCGCTGGCGCGCGAATCCTTCATCGACCTCAAATCGGGCTACGTCCTGCGGGCGATGGACCAACTGCCCCAGCAGGGCGATCGCCATCCCTGGCGCCTGCACCAGAACTACGCCAAAGACATCCGGCTCTTCAACCACGGCCCGATGGACGAGGAGATGGAGTTCTCGCGCGGGCCGGTGGCGAAGCCGCCGCCGACGAGCAGAGCGACGGCGTCGCCGCCGTCGCTTAGTTGGGGCGCACGGTGGGCGTGACCGAGACCGCAACCGCGACGGCCCCGCCGAGCGGACCGCTCGCGCCGGAGGAGGCCGCCGGCCTGCCGGCGCCGCCGCTGGTGCAGATGGCGCCACTGGCCCAGCTGCTGCGCTTCAACCAGCGCCAGATCGAGTTCGTCTTCGGCGCTCGGCGGCGGCTGGGGGATGTCTTCGCGATGCGCACCGACGAGCCGCAGCCGCTGACGATCACCAGCCTCCCCGAGGACGTGCGCTCGCTCTTCACCGCCAAGCCCGAGGAGGCGCCCTCGCTGGCGGCCGAGTCGCCGCTGCGGCCGATCGTCGGCCCGGACTCGGTGCTGACCTCGCTCGGCGAGCGCCACATGCGCCAGCGCAAACTGCTGCTGCCGCCGTTCCACGGCGAGGCGATCGAGCACTACACCGCCGCGATCGCCACCGCCGCCGAGCGGGAGATCGACCGCTGGCCGCTGGGCAAGCCCTTCGCGCTGGCGCCGCGGATGCAGGCGATCACCCTCGACGTGATCATGTCCGGAATCTTCGGGATCGACGGCCACCCGGCGCCGCGCAGCAACGAGGGGAAGCTGCGCTCGACGATCAAGGGGCTGGTCAACCTCTCGACCAAGCCGGTCGCCCAGATCGCCGAGCTGATGAACGTCCGCCGCGAGGAGCCGGTCGGGATCACCCGCCTCGGGCGGGCGCTGCTCGACCGCCGCATGGACGCGGTGATCGCGACGCGGCGGCGGGAGGACCTGGGCGAGCGCCACGACATCCTCTCCCTGCTGCTGCAGGCGCGCGGCGAGGACGGCGAGCCGCTGACCGACGGCGAAATCCGCGACGAGCTGATCACCCTGGTGCTGGCCGGCCACGAGACGACCGCCAACTCGCTCGCCTGGGCCTGGGAGCGGCTGGTCCGCACCCCCGACGCGCACGAGCGCCTGGTCGAGTCGGTCCGCGGCGGCGACGGGGCGGAGGCGGTCGAGGCGACGATCGTCGAGACGATGCGCTCGCGGCCGGTGGTGCCGATCGTCGGCCGCCGGGTGAAGCTGCCCTGGCGCCTCGGCGAGTACGCGGTGCCGGCCGACACCCCGGTTCTCGTCAGCATCCTCCTGCTCCACCATCGCGAGGAGCTCTACCCCGAGCCCTACGCCTTCCGGCCCGAGCGCTGGCTCGACCGCAAGCCCGGCACCTACGAGTGGCTGCCCTTCGGCGGCGGCATCCGCCGCTGCCTCGGCGCGGCCCTGGCGATGGCCGAGCAGCGCGTCGTCCTCGAGGCGATGGCCCGCCGCCTCGACCTCGAAGCCGCCGACCCCGAGCCCGAGCGCGCCCTGCACCGCAACGTGACGATGATCCCCCGCCACGGCGCCCGCGTCGTCATCCGCTCCCGCACCGCCTGAAGTGGGTCAGCGGCCGGCGCGCGCGCCTTCTTCCCAGGCCTGGGCGATGGCGATCCGCTGCATGATCGTCGGGTGGTTTTCGAACAGGCCGTAGACCAGGCCCGGCGGGTCGGGGTCGGCGAGGCTTTTCTCTGCCAGCCTCTGCATCAGGGCGCGCTGGGTCGCAGGTTCGTGCGTCGCTTCGATCGCCGCCCAGTCGGCGGCTGCCTCCTCGCGGCGGAAGGCGGCGTTGAGCAGCGGCGCGGCGATCAGCTGGGCGACGACGAGGACGAGGAGCGCGAGCGGCACCGACTCCGGCCGGGCCAGCCCGCCGCGCCGCCGGGTCACCAGCGCCGCCAGGCCCAGCGCCGGGAGCAGGAAGAGCGCCATCCAGCCGACTCCCTTCAGCTGGTCGTCATGGGCGAGGTGGCCGATCTCGTGGGCCAGCACGACGCGGACCTCGGCCGGGGTGAAGCCGTCGCGCAGGAGCGTGTCCCAGAGGACGATGGTCCGGCTCGGGCCGAGGCCGGCCGACTCGGCGTTCGGCGCGGTCGTGAACTTATGTACGTCCTGGACCCGCAGCCGCGCTTCCGGCGCGCCCTCGATCCGCTCCAGCGCCCGCGCTTCGGCGACGAGCGTCGGGTTCTCGAGCGGCGAGGTGTCGGGGATCAGGTACGGGCTGACGCAGGTGAAGGCCAGCATCAGGGCGACGAAGGCGGGCACGGCGGCGAGCCACCACCAGCGGCGCAGCACCCCGGCGAGGCCCATCATGATCGCGAAGCCGAGGCATACGAAGACGAACTGCGAGCCGAGGGAGAGGAAGCTGTCGACGAGGTGGGTGAGGTAGCCCTGGTGGGAGACGTCGTAGCGCCGCTGCCACCAGAGGGTCGCCAGGTCGAACGGGACCTCGGCCAGCCAGACGACGGCGAAGCCGAGCATCGCCAGCAGCAGGCCGGTGCCGACCCGGCCGGCCGCCGACTCGCGCGCCAGCCGCGCGCCGTGCCGCGCGTAGAGGGCGAGGACGGCGACGAGGGTGGCGATTGCGAGCAGGGAGACGACGACCAAGAAGCGCTCGTAGGTGGCGCTGCGGTCGAGGAATGCGTCGCTGAAGTAGTCGTGGGGGTCGAGGTGGGGGAGGTCGAGGGACGGCAGCTCGGCGGAGGTCCAAAGCGCGTGCGCTCCCCAGATCCAGGCCGCGGCGAGGAGGGCGACGGCGACCGCCATCGCCCAGGTGTGGCGGGAGCGGGTCATGCCGCCGGAGCGGCCGGCGCTGGCGCCGGCGGGACTTCGAGGCAGGGCCCGCTGTAGGGGTAGGCGCCGGTCACGAGCATCACGTAGGCGTTGGCCTGGCCGAGGTAGCGCAGGGCGAAGGCGCCGAGGTTGCGCAGGCCGAGCGGCATCTCCCCGGTGAAGAGGGAGGCGAACCAGCCGAGCACGGCGACGACTAGCAGGACCTGGCTGAAGGCGCCAGCGAGCAGCAGCGCCGGGAAGGCGAGGACGAGCCGGAAGAAGGCGGTCCACTGGTTCTGCCGCGCGCGCTCGGCGATGTGGAGTTCGACCGGGTAGGAGCCCGCCGCGCCGACGAAGCCGGGGAACGGGTTGCCGACCAGGTAGAGGAAGGCGAAGACGTGGGTCTGGTAGCGGAGGAAGGCGGCGAGGAAGCGGTGCGCCCAGCGCGGCGCGGCGCCGGTGAAGACGACCGCGAACCAGTTGATCACCACGGTCACCAGAGCGAGGATCCCCCAGAGCGAGAGCCAGACGAGGTGGGGGACGGCGAGCGCCAGGCGGAAGAAGACGGTGAGGCGGCTGCGCCGGAGCTCGTCGGTCACCTCCATCCGGATCGGGTCCGAGCGGGTCGGCAGCGGCCCGATCGCGGTCAGCGGATCGCTGTCGGGGTACTCGTCGCTGACCAGCAGCAGGTAGCCCCAGGTCTGGGCGGCGTAGGAGAGGACGTAGGCGACGAGGTCGCGCAGGCCGCGGGCCGCCCGTCCCTTCGCCATCGCGTAGAACCAGGCGAGCAGCGCTGCGGTGCCGACCAGCCCGCTGAAGCCGGGCCGGCCGCCGCTCGAGACGACCTCGCCGACGCTGCCGGAGCGCAGGAGAGCGGTGAGCAGGAGCAGCGCCGGCAGGGCGAAGACGAGGCGGAAGGCGACGCTCCAGCGGCTCTGCGCCAGCGGCGGCTCGAACTCGACGTCGACCGGGTAGCCGGGCTTGCCGTCGAAGGCCGGCAGCGGCTCGGCGGCGAGGTTGAGGTAGGCGTAGGTGTGGGTGGCGAAGCGGACGTAGCGGGTGAGGAATTCGTGCAGCGGCGCCGGCGGGCGGCCTTCGAAGAGGGTCGCGATCCAGGTGACGATGGCGACGAAGAAGGCGGCGACCGACCAGAGCGCCAGCCAGATCAGGAACGGCAGGGCGAAGATCGCGCGGAAGAAGACGGTGCCGCGGCTGCGCTGGAGGTTGTCGGAGAGGAGCAGCCTCACTGCTCGAGCGGCCGCAGTCGGTGGCCGCAGTAGCGGCAGACGTTCGCCTGCGCCTGGATCCACTCGGCGCAGTCGGGGCACTGGATCCGCTGCTCGGTCTGGGCCGGGGTCGGCAGCGGAGCGGGCGGCGGGTAGCCCTGGTGCTGTGGCGCGGGTGGCATCGGCGGGTATTGCGGCGCCGGGGGAGGGTACGCCTGGGGCAGCGGCGGCGCCTGGGCGATCGCTTCCCCGCCGATCCGGGCGAAACGGTCGGTCACCTTCGAGACGAAGATGATCGCCAGGACCACGGCGGCGATCGAGACGACGTCGCCGAAGACCTCGAAGTTGGTGCCGGTCTTGATCTGGGAGAAGCCGTCGCTGAGCTCGCCGAACCGGGTGAGCTTGTCGTAGCCGGACTGGATCGATTGCTGGCCGAAGTAGACGAGCGCGCCCTGGGCGAGGAACAGGCCCCACCACCAGTGCACCAGGTTCGGGACCGAGACCTGCTTCCAGCCGCCGGCGACGTCGGCCCCGCGCTCGCTGCCGCGCCAGATCTCGTTGGCCATCTGCTTCGGCCGGACCAGGCTGAGGATGGGGACGAACCAGGCACCGACCGCCCAGCCGTTGCCGTGGCGCAGACCCTGCACCCCGAGCCGGCGCAGGTTCTTGTAGGCCTGGAAGAACCAGGTGATGAAGACGCCGGCGCAGACCAGGAAGACGATGGTGTCGATGCCGGCCCAGCGCGAGTAGTCGTGGTAGGAGCCGACGACGTCGCCGCCGCCGGTGACCGCCGAGTGCAATCCCAGCGCGGCGAACAGTCGCAGCAGGCCGACGATGGCGACCAGGCTGAAGCTGACGTAGACGCCCCAGGCCCAGCCGCCCAGGTCCCGCGGCGGATCGGCGGGATCGACCACCCGATGGGTCCCCTGGCTGAAACCTGCGCTCGGCACCTCCACGCGCGACCTATCGGCGCCACCCACGTCCTCCATTAGCGCAAGCCCCCTCCAGCAATCCCCCGCCCAAGCCAACCCAGCGCCCGTCCCGGTAGATTGAGAGGTCGCGAGGTGGCTGTAGCTCAGCTGGTAGAGCTCCGCGTTGTGGTCGCGGCGGTCGCGGGTTCGAATCCCGTCAGCCACCCCTCTTTGAAGCCCCTGCAAATCGGTAGTTCGGGGTCTATGCCGTCAGTTTAAACCGGACCCAGATTTCGCTCCCGATCAGGCAGAAACTGCCAGATGAGCGTTGGAGAGGTGGCGACTTGCGGCGATTGCTCTGACTCCGGGGAGTAGTTCGATCGGAGAGCTCGCTTGGTGCTCACTCGTGCATAGTCCGATCCCAGAGCCCGACTCGGCGCTCCTTGTTTTCTGAGGCCTCGATCTCGGTGTATTCGAGGCTGGCCCGCTCGAACTGGCGGAACTGGTAGATGGCCGCGTTCATCCGGGCGATATTGAAGAGGCCCAGGTCGCTAAGGGTTTTGAAGTCCTTCATGATGAGGCCGGTTACGCGCTCGAAGAGGGTGGGGTCGAGGGATTCGATCACGTCCCTGAGCGCCTCCTCGCGGAAGTCGGTCGCGTACATGAAGATCGGGATGCGGGCGAGGAACTTTTGCAGTTTGTCGCGGATGTCGCGAAGCTGCTTGGAGGTCTCCTTCTGCTGGCGTCTCTGATCGAGATCGAGTTCTCCCTGTTCCCGCTTGGCCTGGTTCAGCTCCTTCGTCGAGGTGACGATGTACTCGGCATTGGTGACGAGGGCGCGGAAGTCCTCGATCTGCGCGAGCGTCTCCAGTAGTCCCGGATGCTCAAGGAACGCGGCCAGGGTCCGCTGGTTGACGTCGACCAGGAGGGGCGAGTCCCAGCGCCGGGCGAGCGCGGCCGCGCCGATGCCGGCGGTTGCCCAGTTGAGCACCTCCGCCGCGTCCAGCTGTTCCATCGCTCCCCCGGAGAAGGCGAAGATCGGCAGGTAGTCGAGCAGCTTGCCGAGCGACTCCGACGGGTCGGGTATGGCCTCGGTGGCGAGCTGGACTGCGTATTCGGCGACTAGCGAGAGCGCCCGGTTGGGATCGAACTCGAAGACGTAGCAGCAGGGCTTGCGAATGTCGAGGTTGCCCTCACCGTCGAAGTAGAACCAGGGGGACTGCACGCGGAAGGCCGCTTGGAAGTAGGTCTCGGGCGATTGCAGCGAGCGCAGCATCAGGATTGCGCCCCACTCGGGGACGGTGACGCCGGTCATCAGCTTGCCGCAGGAGAGGGTGATGGTGCCCGGGCCGCTTTCCTTCGCCGCCGCGCCGATCGCTGCTTCGACCGGCGGCTTCGCGGCGGCGCCCTGCCCCACGGCCCCGCCCGCCGCGACGACGACCTCGAAGTCGCGAAAGAAGGGATGCGCCTTGAGCAGGTCGCGCATCGCAAAGCAGGAGGCGACACCGGGCAGGTACCAGACCGAATGTTCGATCGCCGCGGCGAAGGCTGGGTCCTCGTATGGAAAGCGCGCCTTCTTGGCGGCGACCTGCATCTTCATCTGATCGCTGAGCTTGCCGCGGAGCATCCAGAGGAACTCCGACACCCGACCCGGATCCTCGAAGGCATAAGTCCCCGGACCCGTGCCGCGGCCCTCACCGACCTTGCTTGCACTGAAATATTGGCTCAGCGAGAACCCGCTGAACTCACCGTCTTCGGCGTAGGCCAGCGCCTCAGAACCGAGGCCGTAGGTGTAGATCTCCACCCGCGGTAAGACGAGGTAGGGGTTGGGGCGGGACGGGTCGCTCCAGACCTGCTTCGCGCTCTGCTCGTCGACGTAGGTCCAGTTGAAGATTGCGTCCTCGGTGAACTCGCCGCCCGTGATCGCCCG
>DATIOC010000004.1:0-7812 GCA_035473555.1 Solirubrobacterales bacterium | reverse complement strand
CCACCGCTTCTTCAGCTACCTCAACTTCTTCGTCTTCTCGATGCTGCTGCTGGTCCTCGCCGGCAACTTCGTCCTGCTGATCGTCGGCTGGGCCTTCGTCGGCTTCGCCTCCTACGCGCTGATCAGCTTCTGGTACCGGCGCGAGACGGCGACGCGGGCGGGGATGAAGGCCTTCGTGATCAACGTCGTCGGCGACATCGGCTTGGTGCTGGCCGCCTTCCTGATCTTCCGCGAACTGGGGAGCTTCGACTACGGGACGGTCTTCGAGCGGGCGCCGGAAGTCTTCAGCACCAACCAGTGGACGATCACCGCGATCTGCCTGCTGCTCCTCGTCGGCGCCTTCGCCAAGTCCGCCCAGCTGCCGCTCCACACCTGGCTGCCCGACGCGATGGAGGGCCCGACCCCGGTCTCCTCGCTGATCCACGCGGCGACGATGGTCACCGCCGGCGTCTACCTGATCGCCCGCACCCACACCCTCTTCGTCCTCGCCCCGACCGCCGCCGACATCGCCGCCTTCGTCGGCCTGGCGACGCTGCTGGTCGCCGGCACGATCGCCCTGGTGATGACCGACCTGAAGCGGGCGATCGCCTACTCGACGATGAGCCAGATCGGCTACATGATCATGGGCGTCTCGATCGGCGCCTACAGCGCCGGGATGTTCCACCTGATGACCCACGCCTTCTTCAAGGCGCTGCTGTTCATGGCCGCCGGCTCGATCATCGCCGCGATGGCGAACGAGCAGAACATCGACAAAATGAGCGGCTTCGGGAAGGCGATGCGCTTCACCTCGATCACGATGGTCTGCGGCGGCCTCGCGCTCGCCGCCTTCCCCGGCACCTCGGGCTTCTTCTCCAAGGACGAGATCCTCGCCTACGCGACCGCGCGCGGCGGCATGTACGAGATCTTCACCGTGCTCGGCTACTTCGGCGCCCTGCTGACCGCGATCTACACCTTCCGGCTGATCTTCCGGGTCCTCCCCGGCAAGCCCTGCCCGGAGGCGCAGGAGCTGATCGACACCGGCCACGTCCACCACGCCCACCCGTTCAATCCCGCGACCGGCGAAGAGGAGGACACCGACGTCGGCTTCCCCGGCGCCGAGCACCACATCGCCGAGCAGTCCTGGCCGATGCGGGCGGCGATGGGCGTGCTCGCCTTCCTCGCGCTCTTCGCCGGCGTGATCCAGATCCCCGGCCTCGACGAGGTCGTCACCCACTTCCTCGACCCGGTCTTCGCCGACTCGCCGCTCTCGGAGATCGTTCCCTCGACCGGCGCCGACTGGTTCGGCCTCGGCATCGGCGGCGTCATCTCGCTGGCCGGGATCGCGATCGCCTACTGGCTCTACCGGGTCAACCCGGGAGCGCCGCGGGTCCTCGAAGAGCGCCTGCGGCCGCTCCACACCTTCCTCTTCAACAAGTGGTACTTCGACGAGGCGATCGAGTTCCTCGTCGTCCGCCCGGCGCTGGCGATCGGGCGCTTCGCCAACCGGGTCTTCGAGCGGTTCGTCGTCGACGGCCTGGTCAGCGGCACCCAGGACACCGTGCGCGGCGCCGGCGGCGTCGTCCGCGCCGTCCAGAACGGGTTCGTCCGCAGCTACGCCCTGCTGCTCGTCGCCGGCTTCGCCGGGCTCGCCCTCTACTTCCTGCTGAGCAGCTCATGAGCAACTCGATCCTCTGGACCCCCCTCGCCTTCGGCCTCGTCGGCCTCTTCCTGCCGAAGAGGGCGGTCGGCTGGTGGGCGGTGCTCGGCACGGTGGCGACGCTGGGTCTCGCGATCGCCGTCGCGATCGGCTTCGACAGCAACAGCTCGGCGATGCAGTACGCGGTCGACGAGCCGTGGATCTCCGGGCTCGGCGTCGACTACAGCCTCGGCATCGACGGCCTCAACGTCTTCCTGATCCTGCTGACGACCGTGCTCTGGGTTGGCGGCGTCGCCTTCGCCGCCTTCCGCGAGCAGGAGCGGCCGAAGACCTTCTACTTCCTGATGCTGGTCGCCGAGACGGCGACGCTGGGCTCGTTCCTCGCCCAGGACCTGCTGCTCTTCGTCCTCTTCTTCGACCTGATGCTGGTCCCGTTCTACTTCCTCTTCGGGGCCTGGGGCAGCGATCGCGAGGGCGGGCCGAGCGCCTCGGCGGCGACGCTGAAGATGATCGTCTACACCCTGATCGGCTCGCTGCTGATGCTGGTCGCGGCGATCGCGACCGCGGTCCTCGCCGCCGGTGGCGGACCGATCACCTTCTCGATCGCCGCCCTCGGCGAACACGGCCTCAGCCACGGCAGCCAGCAGTGGATCTTCTGGTTCTTCGTCGCCGCCTTCCTGGTCAAGATGCCGGCCTTCCTCCTCCACGGCTGGATGCCCGACGCCTACCGGGCGGCGCCGCTGCCGGCGCTGGCAGTCTTCTCCGGCGTCCTCGCCAAGGTCGGCGCCTACGGCTTCCTGCGGGTGGTGCTGCCGCTCTTCCCCGACGCCACGGTCGAATTCCAGGAGGTGGTCCTGGTCATCGCCCTGGCCTCGATCCTCTACGGCTCGGTGATGGCCTTCACCCAGACCAACGTGCGGCTGATCGCCGGCTACTCCTCGGTCGCCCAGCTCGGCTTCATCACCGCCGGGATCTTCGCCCTGCAGGCCGACGGCGCCGACGGCGCGGTCCTGCAGATGGTCAACCACGGCCTCGTCGTCGCCCCGCTCTTCATCATCGTCGCGATCCTTCTCGAGCGGACCGGGACCGAAGACATCCGCGAGATGGGCGGGATGGCGCTGCGGGCGCCGGTGCTGGCGGCGCTCTTCCTGATCGTGGCCCTGGCGACCCTGGCGATGCCGGGCTCGGCCAACTTCATCGGCGAGTTCTACATCCTCAACGGCCTCTTCCAGGCGAAGATCGTCTTCGCCTTCATCGCGATCAGCGGCGTCGCGATGTCGGCCTACTACGCGCTGCGGCTCTACCAGCAGACGATGCACAACCGTCCCCCATCAGTACAGAATCAGGGTCTGCTCTCGCGGGAGATCGGGGTCCGCGACGGCCTCGTCCTCGTGCCGCTGGTGCTCTGCATCGTCGGCCTCGCCCTCTACCCGCAGCTGATCCTCGAGCGCACCGCGCCGACCGTCGACAAGCAGGTGGCGAGGGTCCGCGGCGGCGAAACCCCGTCGGCGCGGCTGGCGAGTATGAGCGAGGCGGAAATCCAGGCCCTGATCTCGGCCAAAGACGTGCAGCCGGGTGTCCTGATCGGTGACGGGAACAAGCCATGAGCTTCCACGAGCCGCATATCGACTACGCCAGCCTCGCGCCGATCATCGCCCTGACGGTCGGCATCTGCCTGGTCCTGCTGAGCGCCGTCTTCAAGCCGTTCCGCCGCAGCGCGCCGGCGATGACGACGACCACCCTGCTGGCCACGGCCGGGCTGCTGATCGGCCAGTGGGACGACCCGAAGAACCTCGTCACCGGCGCCCTGCGCCTCGACGACCTGGCGATCGCGATCTCGCTGATCGCGATCCTCACCGCCTTCGTCTGCGTCCTGCTCTCGATCCGCGAGAAGGCGACCGAGGAAACGGGGTCGGGCGAGTACCACGCGCTGCTGCTGGGCTCGGTGCTGGGGATGGTGCTGCTGGCGCAGGCGACGAACCTGGTCAGCTTCTTCGTCGCCCTGGAGACGCTCTCGATCCCGCTCTACATCCTCTGCGCCGCCAACATGCGCCGCGAGGGCTCGCTCGAGTCGGGGCTGAAGTACCTGATCGTCGGCTCGATCGGCTCGGCGACGCTGCTCTACGGGATGGCCTTCCTCTACGGCGGCACCGGGGCGACCAACTTCGCCGGCATCGCCGAAGGGATCGCCCGCAACGGGCTCGACGGCGACCCGCTGATCCTGATCGGGATCGCGATGGCGACCGTCGGCCTCGCCTTCAAGACCTCGATCGCCCCCTTCCACCAGTGGACGCCCGACGTCTACCAGGGCGCGCCGACCCCGATCACCGCCTTCATGGCGGTGGCGACCAAGGCCGCGGCCTTCGCCGTCTTCCTCCGCTTCTTCGACGTCGCCCTCGGCTCACAGGCCGAGACCTGGCAGCCGGCGCTGGCGACCCTGGCGGCAATCTCGATCGTCGTCGGCAACGTCGGCGCCCTCGGCCAGGACTCGCTGAAGCGGCTGCTCGGCTACTCGGGGATCGCGCAGGCCGGCTACATGCTCGGCGGAGTCGTCGTCCTCTCCAGCTCGGGGATCAGCTCGCTGGTCTTCTACCTCGCCGCCTACGCCTTCATGAACCTCGGCGCCTTCGCGGTGATCGTCGCCCGCGAGCGGGAAACCGTCTACGGCGACGACATCCGCGCGGTGCGCGGGCTCGGCGCCGAGCGGCCGCTGCTCGCCTGGCCGCTGACGATCTCGATGCTGGCCCTGGCCGGGCTGCCGGCGACGGCGGGCTTCATCGGCAAGCTCTACCTGATCGAGGCCCTGGTCGAAGGCGACTACACCTGGCTGGCGGTCTTCATCGCGGTCGGGACGATGATCTCCCTCGCCTACTACCTGCGGGTGGTGGCGGCGATGTGGATGGACCCCGTGAGCGAGACCGTCCCGGGCGCGACGCCGGTGATCGCCGGCGCCTCGCCGGAGGCCGACCCGGTCGATCCCGAAGCCGGCCGCCGCTGGTACATCGCCGGCCCAGCGCTCCTCGCGAGCGCCGCCACGATCTTCTTCGGCGTCATCCCCCAGCCGCTGGTGGACTTCGCCAGCCACGCCGGCGCCTCCATCTTCGGCTGACCCTCCACCCGAACTGAATCAACTTCTACTCCTGCTGGGTGTAGAAGTTGATTCAGTTCGCCGGGCATGGGCGTCCTCCTCACCACCGTCGCGATCGTCGCGGCCGTCGCCGTCGGCGTCTGGTCCGAGGGGCACTGGCCGAAAGGGGCGGCGGATGCCTCGCGCAGCGCGCTGACGCTGCTGCTCTACGTGCTGCTGCCGCCGGTGATCTTCTTCAACACCGCGGCGGCGAACATCGACGTCAGCCACGGCGTCGGGCTGGTGCTGGGGATCGTCGCCTCCTCGCTCGGCGCGCTCTTCGCCTGGAGCGTCGCCACCCGGTTCCTCGACCTCAGCCGCCCCCAAGTCGGGGCGGTCGTCTGCACCGTGCTCAGCGTCAACACCGGCTACCTCGGCTACCCGCTGGCGGTGGCGCTGCTGGGGCGGGACCAGCTCTCGACCGCGGTCCTCTACGACGTCCTCGTCACCGGCCCCTGCCTGCTGCTCGGCGCCTTCGCGGTCGGCGCCGCCTTCGGCACCAAGGCCGGGGAAACGCCGCGCCAGCGCGTCGTCGCCTTCTTCACCCGCAACCCGCCCCTCTACGCCGCGATCGCCGGCCTCCTCGCCCCCAACTCCCTCGCCCCCACCGTCCTCGTCGACCTCTCCCAGGTCCTGATCGTCGCGATCCTGCCGATCGGCTTCTTCGCCGTCGGCGCCACCCTGGCCGAGAACGCCGAGCACGGCGCCCTGCCGATGCCGCCGCCGATGACCCGCCCCGTCGCCTTGGTGATCGCCACCCGCCTGGCGATCGTCCCCGGCCTGCTGATGCTCCTCGCCGCCCCCCTGATCGACCTCCCCGCCGCCTACCGCCTCCTATCCGCCATGCCCTCCGGCCTCAACTCCCTGGTCATCGCCCACGCCTACGGCCTCGACATGGAGATCACCGCCGAGGCCGTCACCTGGACCACCGCGATCGTCGTACTGGCGGCGCTTGGTTCGCTGCTGCTCTAGCGCCGGTCGACTCGTTCGTCGAGGAGGGCGAACCTGCGGTCCAACCTCTCTTCCAGCCTTTGCTCTACGCGATCAACTCTTCGTTCCAGGCGAAGGACATCATCCCTCATCCACTTCGATACGTCACCGATCCTCGCGCTCAATCCAGCGAAACGCTTGTCATCCATCACAGATTCTCCCTCTCGTATGCGCTTGCCGCCTCACACTTGGGTGGCAATCAGGCCGATCAAGGCCACCAAGATCCCGCCGCCGATCTGCATCAGGGTCTTTTGCATCGTGTCGATCCGCTCGTTCACGCCAGTAAACCCCTCACGCATTTCTGCGAAGCCGTCATCCACTCGTTTGCCGAGTTCGTCGAGCCGTCCGTCAGTCCACTCCGTCATCCCTGCCTCCTTCTCTGCGACTGCTGCCTCCATGTCCGAGACGCTAGCAGACAAAATGTTACAGGTGGGTGCCGTCTCTGTAGATTCTTTGTGTGCTTCACCACGTTGGAATTGAGGTCGCGCCCGCTGAGATCGAGGACGCCGCAGGCTTCTTCGAGCTGATCGGGTTCGAGCAGGTCGAGCCGCCGCCAACGCTCTCCGAGTTCACCTGGCTCGAGCGCGAGGGCACGCAGATCCACCTGATGCCCACGGACGAGCCGATCGTCCCCTCCCCCGGCCACCTCGCCGTCGTCGCCCCGGAATTCGACGCGACCGTCGCCCGCCTGCGCGACGCCGGCTTTGCGGTCGAGCCGAAACGCGAGCACTGGGGACAGCCGCGCGTCCTGGCGATCGCCCCCGGCGGCCACCGAGTTGAGCTGATGGCGGCGCCTCCGCCGCCCCAGGTCTAGGCGCAGGGCCGCAAATCACAGCCCGCCGGAGGGCCGACTACGATGCGCCGGTGCGCTACCCGGTCGAAGAGTTAACCGCTGAGGAGCGAGCCCTGCTCGCCCCACATTTCACCAACCTCGACCGTCCCGTCTTCGCCCTCGTCAACCTGCCGGAGACCGTCAAGGGGGCGCTTTTTGCCCGCTATTCGCGGTATTCCGGGACCGTGCGCCGGCTCTACCTGGAGGAGTTCGCGGCCGACGCCCCGCCCGGCGGCCGGCCCTTCGACGCCGACGAGGGCGCCCGCGCGGCCGGGCTCTACGAGCGGGTCTTCGCCGGCTACGGCGACGACTCGATCGCCCAGCTCGGCGGCGCCCACGTCGCCTGCGAGTGGGTCTCCAACATCCTCACCAAGGCGCTGCAGCGCGGCCGCCTCGCCTCCTACCTGGAGCAGTCGACCCGCTACATCCCCTACGACAAGCCGCTGCCCGACGGCGGCTACCGCTTCTACCGCGACGACGAGCTCGGCCCGGAGTTCGCCGCGGCGATGGACGAGATCTTCGCCATCTACTCCCGCTCGCTCGGCGAGGTCGAGGAGTGGGCGGCCGCTCGCTGGCCCCGGAGCGACGAGGAGCCGGAGGGCGCCTGGCGGCGTTCGATCCGAGCCAAGGCGCTCGACCTGCTGCGCGGCCTGCTGCCGGCGGCGACCCTCAGCCACGTCGGCATCTACGCCAGCGGCCAGGCCTACGAGCAGCTGATCCTGCGGCTGCTGTCCTCGCCGCTGCCCGAGGCGCGCAACTACGGCGGGATGATCCTCGAGGAGCTGAAGCAGGTGATGCCGAGCTTCGTCTCCCGGGTCGAGCGGCCCGACCGCGGCGGTGAGTGGATCTCCTACCTCGAGCGCCGGCGCGAGCAGACCGAGAGCTGGGTCGCCCGGCTGGGCCTCGACCGCCGCGGCGAGAGCGACGACGCCCCCTCGGTCGAGCTGCTCCACGTCGACGGCAGCGAAGAGGACCTGCTCGCCTCGTCCCTGTTCGAGGGGGCCAACGCGCCGGAGACCGAGATCCTCGCCCGCATCGACGTCCTCGACCGCGAGGAGCGCGGCGAGCTGCTGGCGGCGCTTGCCGGCGACCGCGGCAACCGCCGCCACCGCCCCGGCCGCGGCTTCGAGGCACTGCGCTACCGCTTCGAGATCGTCTCCGACTACGGCGCCTTCCGCGACCTGCAGCGCCACCGGATGCTGACCTGCCAGTGGCAGCGGCTCGGCC
>DATIOC010000003.1:0-4040 GCA_035473555.1 Solirubrobacterales bacterium | reverse complement strand
TCGGTGATGGCGACCAACCAGGAGCTCTTCGCGAAGCTCGTCGTGGCGGTATCCGAGAGAGATGAGGTAGCGGCCATCGAGCTGAATGTCTCCTGCCCCAACGTGCACTCCGGTCTGATCGTCGGCGAGCAGCCGAGCGAGACGATGGCCCTGTTAGAAGCGCTGCGGCCGCTGACTGAGAAGCCTTTGATCGTGAAGCTCACTCCTAACGTCGCCAACCCCGAGGCAGTAGCGGTTGCAGCAGAAGAGGGTGGGGCGGACGCGGTCTCGTTGATCAACACGCTGAAGGCGAGCGCGATCGATCCGGTGACTCAGCAGCCTGCCTTGGCGGCAGGTCACGGGGGGCTCTCGGGTCCTGCGGTTCGGCCCATAGCTCTGCAGCAGCTAAGAGCGGTACAGGCGGCTGTGGAGCTGCCTTTGATTGGTATGGGTGGGATCTCCTGCGGGGCCGATGCGGCTGAGTTCTTGACGGCTGGCGCGACGCTTGTTGCGGTGGGGACCGAGAGTTTTCGCGATCCGCGGGCGGGGTCGCGGATAGCAAAAGAACTGCAAACCGGCGTGTCGGGACAACCGCCGCGCGTCGGGGCGCTCGACCTGAAGTAGAGGTTGAGATGAATTTTGGGGCAATCCGCCCCTGTCACCTTGCAGAGCCCCCAACCGCGGCTATACTCGCCGCCCACATGACGGCCTCTTCAGTCAAATCATCGCTCGCGGCCCCCGAACGGTCCCTCGATCAGAGGATGGAGGCCCTCAAGCGGGCGAATGACATCCGCACCGCCCGGGCCAAACTGAAGAAGGATCTGAAGGCAAACCGGGCAAGTATCCAGACGATCCTGCTCGACCCGCCCGAGTACGTTCTCACCGCCAAGGTGTTCGACATGCTCCTCGCCGTCCCCAAGTACGGCCGGGTGAAGACCAACCGGATCCTCAACCAGTGCCGGATCTCGCCGTCGAAGACGATCGGCGGCCTCTCCGAGCGCCAGCGCGCCGAGCTCATTTCTCAGCTCCGCCGGTAGCGACCGCCGCAGCGTTCAATATCCCCGGCCGCATGGCCAAAGTCTTCGTCATCACGGGACCCTCCGGCGTCGGCAAGGGAACGCTGATCAAGGAGCTGCTGAGCGCTGTTCCCGACCTCGAGCTCTCGGTCTCGGCGACCACGCGCTCGCCCCGGGCCGGCGAGCAGAACGGGCGCGACTACCACTTCCTCACCCCGGAGGAGTTCGAGCGCCGGGTCGAGGAAAAGGACTTCCTCGAGTTCGCCACCTACAGCGGCAACCGCTACGGAACCCTGCGCAGCGAGGTCGAGCGGCGCCTCGAGGCTGGCCACTCGGTCGTGCTGGAGATCGAGGTCCAGGGCGCCCAGCAGGTCCGGGCCGCGAAACCGGACTCGGTGCAGATCTTCATCGCCCCGCCCAACCCGGCGGTCCTGCGCGAGCGGCTCTCGTCCCGCGGCACCGACTCCCAGGAGGCGATCGACGAGCGCCTCAAGGTGGCAGAGCAGGAGCTCGCCGCCCAGGGGGACTTCGACCACTGCGTCGTCAACGACGAGGTCTCTCGCGCCGCAGCCGAGCTGGTGGCGATCGTCCGCGCCGAGCTCGGCCGGGCCCCGGCGGCCTGATCCTCTAGACTCGGCCGCCGATGATCAAACCACGCGTAGACAAGCTTCTCGAGCACGCTGATTCCCATTACGCCGCAGTCGTCGTATCGGCCAAGCGGGCTCGCCAGATCAACAGCTACTTCCACAACCTCGGAGAGGGCGGCTTCGGTGAGTACCCGCCGCCGATGGTCGAGACCAACGCCGAGAGGAATTACCTCTCGATGTCGCTCGAAGAGCTCGCCGAGGGCAAGCTGAAATACGAGTACCGGACCTAGCGGTCTCAGCGCCCCGCCAGCCGCGGGGCGCTTTCATTAGGGCGATGGCCCGACTTCTCCTAGGCGTAAGCGGCGGCATCGCCGCCTACAAGGCACTCGAGCTGGCCCGGCTGGCGACGCTCGCCGGCCACGGCGTGCGCGTGGTGATGACCGACGCCGCGACCCGCTTCGTCGGCGCCGCCTCCTTCGAGGGCATCGTCGGCGCCCCCGTCCTCACCTCCGAGTTCGAGCGCGACCCGCTGCGGGGCGCCTTCCCGGGCGAAGTCGCAGAAGGCCACGATCCGATCGGCCACCTCGAGCTGGCCGGCCGCTGCGACGCCTTCCTCGTCGCGCCCGCCTCGGCCAACACGATCTCCAAGCTCGCCGCCGGCGCCGCCGACTCGATGCTCACCACCTCCTTCCTGGCCTGCACGGCGCCGCGGCTCCTCGCCCCGGCGATGAACGACCGCATGTACGCCGACGCGGCGACGCAGGCCAACCTCGCGGTCCTGCGCGAGCGCGGCGTCGAGGTGATCGAGCCCGAGGAGGGCAGGCTCGCCTCGCGCGGCGAGTTCGGCCGCGGCCGCCTGCCCGACCCCGAGCTGCTGCTGGCGCGGGTAGAAGCGGCGCTGCCGGCCGGCAGCCGCCCTTGGGACGGGCTGCGGGTGCTGGTCACCGCCGGCGGCACCCGCGAGCCGATCGACCCGGTCCGCTTCATCGGCAACCGCTCCAGCGGCCGGATGGGGATCGCCCTCGCCACCGCAGCCGCCAGGCGCGGGGCGGAGGTGACGCTGATCGCCGCCAACGTCGCGCTCCCGTCTCCCGCCGGCGTCCGCCGGATCGACGTCGAGACCGCCGCCCAGCTCGCCGCCGCGGCCGGCGATGAGTTCCCCGCGACACACGTGCTGCTGATGGCGGCCGCGCCCGCCGACTTCCGCGCCGCCGACCCTGCCTCCGGCAAGCTGCAGCGCTCCGGCTCGCTGGAGCTCTCGCTGGAGCCGACCGAGGACATCCTCGCGTCGCTGGCACTGAGGCGCGCCGAGGGCCAGACGGTCGTCGGCTTCGCCGCCGAGCACGGGGGAGAGGCGGTGCAGCGCGCCCGCGGCAAGCTCGAGCGCAAGGGCGCCGACCTGATCGTCCTCAACGACGTCTCCGATCCGGAGATCGGATTCGAGAGCGATCGCAATGCCGTCACCCTGATTGCCGCCGACGGCGAGACCGAGGTGCCGATCGACTCCAAGGACGCCGTCGCCGAGTCGATCCTGGACGAAGTCGTCCGCTTGCGGTCGAATGCCAGCCGGCCGAGTGGCTGAGCGGGCTATACTGGCCACAAGCTTTTCTGTTCCATGTGCGTGTCGAGAAGTGGGCCTGGCCCACTTTTTTTACGCCTCCACCCGCAACACCCCAAGGCATGACCGACCTCCAGCAGAACATTCAGCAGCAGTTGGCCGACCTCGACGGCGAGGTTGAGCTCGTCGCGCTCGAGAAGCCCGGCAACGACTCGCTGCGACTCTTCATCGACAGCCCTGAGGGGGTCGACCTCGCACTTTGCGAAAGGGTCACCAAGCACTTAGGCCACCTGCTGGCCGATTATTCGCTCGAGGTCTCGTCGCCCGGGCCGAAGTACAGCCGCCACGCCACCGCTTCCGAAAGCAAGGAGTCCGCGCAGTGACCAAAGAGATCGTCGACGCCGTCAGAGCGCTCGAGCAGGAGAAGGGAATCTCGGCCGACACGCTGATGGACGCCCTCGAGGACGCCCTCCTCTCGGCTTACAAGAAGACTCCCGGCGCGGCCAAATACGCACGCGTCGACCTCGACCACGAGACCGGCGACTTCCGCGTCTTCGAACTGATCCTGCCTCCCGAGCTGGAGGAGAAGCTGCTGGCCGAGGCGGCCGAGCTCCAGGAGGAGCCGGAAATCGATCCCGAGACGGGGGAGATGAAAGAGCCCGAGGACCCCGAGCTCGACCCGGAGATGATCGCCCCCTACGAGGACCAGATCGAGACCCGCGACGTCACCCCCGAAGACTTCGGCCGGATCGCCGCCCAGACCGCCAAGCAGGTGATCCTGCAGCGGATCCGCGAGGCCGAGCGGCAGATGATGTACGACGAGTACCAGGACCGGGTCGGCGAGCTGATCACCGGGATCATCCAGCAGTCCGACAAGCGCTACACGCTGGTCCAGCTGCG
>DATIOC010000002.1:0-213347 GCA_035473555.1 Solirubrobacterales bacterium | reverse complement strand
CCCGTGATCGCCCGGAATGGCGTCCCCGAGAGATAGAGGAGGTTGGCGACGGTCATCCCCATCTCCTCCTCGGTCACCCATTCGTCGGGCTCCTCCTCATCGGCCAGCTTCGCTTCGGTTGGGTCGTAGAGCTCGCGGGCGGAATCGCGCCAGGCGCCAAAGTGGTACTCGTCGATCACCACGCAGTCCCACTCGGTCTCGAGGATCGCCTGGTTACGCGTCTTGACCTGCCCATCCGGCGCCTTGCCGAACAGGTCTTGGAAGGAGGCGAAGCGGACGACGGGCGCGTCCGCCGCCATCTGCTTGGCGGCTTCGTCCAGCGGCGTCTCGCGGTCGACGAAATGCCAGCCGTCGAAGTCGACGTGGCGGAGCAGGTCGTCGCGCCAGGCGTCCAGCACCGCCGGTTTGTAGGTGAGGACTAGCATCCGCTTCCAGCCCATTCGCTTGGCTAGCTGGTAGGCCGTGAACGTCTTCCCGAACCGCATCTTCGCGTTCCAGAGGAACTTCGGCGGGTGTGTCTCGCTGGCGTGGGCGTGGAAGTAGGCAGCGGTGAGGTCTACCGCTTCGGCCTGCTCGGGGCGCAGTTCGAACGACTCGGTCCGCTGCGGGTCAAATGGCAACCCCCGCTTGACCTTGTTGATAGCGGCGCGGACCTCGTCGGTCGTCACCTCGAACCACTCGCCGCCCCAGCAGCGGACCCCTTCCTTGATCAGCGCCGCGTGCACCTCGTGGTCGCTGAAGGTGGTCCCATCTGCCCGCTCCGCGACCTCTTCTAGCAGGATCTCGACCCCTTCCATGTTCGGGTAGGCGGTGCGGAGCTGTTGCTTGATCCGCGTCCGCGCCTTCGCCTTGCTCGTCTCCCCGATCTTGATGAGGCCGGCTCCAGTCTCCCGCCGCTTGCCGACCGTCCGCTCCCAGGGCTCGGTGTCTTTGCCAGCGATCGTGTAGGCGTAGATCAGGTTGCTCATTTCGCGGCGAGCTCGGGCGCGGGCATCTCCTTGATCTGCGACTCGATGAAGGCGATCTCTGCGTCGCTCAGCCCGTAGCGCTTGTAGAGCTGCTCGTCGGTCCACACGCGGTCCATCGGCAGGTCAGGGACGAAAGAGAACCGTCCGGCGTCGTTGTGCTGGGCGATCTTTCGCAGCGAGACGAGGAAGCGCACGAACCGGGTGCGGAGGAAGGCGACGACGGCTTCGGCCGTGGCCTCGCCATCGGTTGGGTAAACGACGAGGTAGCTGCCGTTGCAGATCTCCCCGGGGGCGCCGACGAACGGGCCCTTGATCAGATCCCAGATCGGGGCGGGGAAGGTCTCGTTGCCGTCACTGGCCGCAACCAGGAATACCTTCCAGCGGTCGATTAGGTCGACGTTCTTTGTGACCTTGGCGCGCGGCACCCAGCTGACCGCGCGTGAGCTGTGCATCCGCAGCGCCTTTTTTGAACTCCGCTTTGAGGCGGCGCCCTTGAAGTTGGTGTGCAGGTCGAACGGTTTCTGCGAGGAGACGTGCGACTCGAAGGTGGGCTCGCCGAGCGCCTGCACCTTACGCAGGATCCGCGCCCCCTCGTTCTGGCGGACGAGGAGATCGAACTCGTCCAGGTAGCGGGCCTCGGGGGCGCTCGGCGACCCTCCCGCCGGGACGTGGCGGACGAGGCACTTGCCATCGTGCTCGGAGTCCCAGAGGAAGTACGAGACGCCGCCGTTGACGTTGACTTTCGGGAAGACGTCTTTCTCGACGCGGTAGTCGACGAGGTGCGACAGCCGCCGGTCCTTGAGCATCTCGGCGCGGAATTCCTTCAGCCCGAGGCCGCCGGCGAACCAGCGTGACGGGGTGATCATCAGCACGTAGCGGGGGTTCATCGCGATCGCTTCTTGGACGAAGCGCTGGTAGATCGGTTTGGTCCGGGTGCTTCCGTTGCTGCTGATCTGGTATGGCGGATTGCCGACGATCACATCGAACTTCATGGCTCCGTTCTCCTTCTCCGGGTAGGCCCCGTGGATGAATGCATAGGCGTAGTTCTCGCGGGCGGCGCCCCGCTCGAGCTCTTCGGGGGCCCCGCAGAGCGTGCAGCTCCCGTTCTTGAAGTGGTGCTGGGCGGCGACGAACGGCAGGTTTCCCGCCTCCTCGTCGAAGCGGACGACCGAGTAGTCGCCGGATGCGTCGCGCGAGCAGTACACGGTGCGGCGGGTGATGTATCCGGTGATCTCGGTGATCGCGGCGCCGAAGACCATCTTGCGGAGGATGTGCTCGCGCCGCTTCTCGAAGTCGGGCTGCCATTCGGCAAGACCATCGATAAGGCGGCTGACGATCTCGCGCAGGAAGGCGCCTGACTTAGAGCACGGATCGAACCACCGCAGCTCGGGATTTCGCCAGACCTTGGCTGGCAGAAGGTCGAGCATCTCGCTGGCCAGTCTCGGCGGCGTTGGCACCTCGTCGCTGGAGAGCTGGGCAAGGCAATCGAGGATGTCGGGGAAGTGCCGGGGGTCCTCGGCGGGCATCTAGGCCGCCTTTTGGTCGGCATCCTCGACCATCGCCGGCCCGTGGGTCTCGGCGAGCTCCGAGTAGTGGAGCGGTGCCATGTCGCGGCGGCGCACCAGCGGCTGAACGCCGGGTTCATTGCCAGCGAGGTCGAGCCGAGACCAGGTGCGAAGGAAGGTTCCATTGGCACGCGGTTGGTACTCGACCAACTCGATCTCGGCCTTGCCTGCGAGCGAATTTCCGGTCGTGATGTTGGTGTGGAGAATCGTGGCAGCGGCGCTCGCGAATCCCGCCGTCGGCCCAGCTCCCCCCAGCTCTGCATACATATGCGCCTTGATCAGCGACGACATCCGCTGCCTCGCCTCTTCAACATTGTCGCGACTGATGTCGACCCCGTAGATTGAGGCGAGACAGCGCAGCGTCCGGTGCTCAAACTGCTCGCCACCCCCGTGGCACCGTGCCGTTACGTGCCGGAGCTTGCGGCGCAGGATCTCGATGAGGAAGTTGCCATGTCCACAGGCTGGCTCAAGGAACGTGCGGTCGAGTTTGTCGGGTTCCTCGGCGCTCGGGAACATGTCCCCAACGAGGTCAAGCATCGCTTTGACCTCCCGCTCATGCGTGTAGACCTCGGCCAGGTTGCGCACCCGGTCTCGTGACTTAATCTGACCGCGGACGACCTGAAACTGATCCGCGGTTGCGAGCGTCTCCCGCTGTCGCAACTCCATTTTGGGAGTGTTCGGCGAGCACTCCCGCGGCTCCTCGCTCCGCACGGAACCTTGCGCCGCCCTACCGCGGAGCTACTCCATCTGGCGTTCCTTTGGCGCATCGAATTCCGAAATCCTCCTCAGGCCGCCGTGCGGGCAGCAGCATCAAGCATCAGTGCGACACCCCGGTGATATTCATCCCGGCTGATCTCGGTATGGGGGCCGCGGATCACGCGGTTCGGGTTGATATTGGCATCCGACGGTGCGGCAGCATTGACGTCTGCGGCCTTCGAGACAAGTAGCCGATAGCGGAGCTTGTGGGGGAAGCGCAGGTCGTCGTTCGGTTCCGGATGTTCTCCCGTCACCTCTACGGCAGCAATAAACCCGCGACCGCGCGATCCGTAGATCAGAGCCCGGTCGCCGCGATCTACGGACACCGGTCGCTTCGTGACGGGGAACCACATCTCAGAAACGTGGTGCCTCCACTCTGCGAGCCAGTCCACGGGCGGCTCTTGATCGCGCAGCCCCACGGTAAAGACCCAGTACCTCAATTGCCCTCCTTCGTCGGTCTTAAGGAATGATGAAGGTATGAAATATGAAAAAGCCACCCCGGTGAGCATCAAAGCGCACGATCAGTTGGATGAGAAGTGGCTTCAGGAGCGCTTGGCGGAGGATCCCGGGTTGCTTGGCCTCGGTGAACTTGAACTGAAAGACGTCGAGAGGCGGCAGCCCCGTGCCGGTCGGCTGGATCTTCTTTTCAGCGACCCTGAGACCCGGGCCCGATATGAGGTTGAGATTCAGTTGGGTGCCACTGACGAGGCGCACATCATCCGAACTGTCGAGTACTGGGACATCGAGAAGGCTCGGTACCCCCAGTACGAACACGTGGCGGTGATCGTCGCGGAGGACATCACCAGTCGTTTTCTCAACGTGATCTCGCTGTTCAACAAAACCATTCCGCTGGTTGCGATCCAGCTTCGAGCTCTCGAAGTGAAAGACGTACTCACTTTGCAGGCAACCACCGTTCTCGATCTCATGCCACTCGGCACCGAGGAGGAGGATGAGGCGGGGCAGGACACGGACCGGAAATACTGGATCAATCGTGGCTCGGAGGAATCTGTTGCCGTCGCCGATGCGTTGCTCGAGATGCTGAAGGAGATCAAGGGAGAAGATCTTGCCCTCAAGTACAACAAGCACTACATCGGCCTCTCTCGGGATGGCGTCGCCGATAACTTCATGCAGTTCCGAGCACGGAGGGACTATTTGATCGCCGAGTTCCGTGTTGCGCGGAGCGACGACGTGACCGCCTTGATCGAGGACGCTGGCATCGACAGCCTGCCCTACGAGAAGCGCTGGGGTCGATATCGGCTGCGCCTGAAAGCTCCCGAAGTGGAGGCCAATCGGGATCTGCTCGTCGACCTGATCCGCCGCGCCAGCAACACGCCCCCTCCGATTGAGGATTAGCCAGCTTCAACTCTATGTCTCTGGGCGAGAGGCCTCGGCTCGAGCAGATACTCGATTGATTCGTGTCGATAGCGACCCCGGTCACCCCTTTAACCCGGAGTAGGCCCGATCAGGCAGTAATCCGCATTTCTGCCAACACACCCCGACGATCCCCGAGTATCCCCGCGTATCGAGGTTCGGCGGCGCCGAGGGAAGGCGGGCGCAATCCCGCTTGCCGTGTGGATTCGATCTAGACCCCGCCCGAGGTCTGCCTAATTGTGGTCGCGGCGGTCGCGGGTTCGAATCCCGTCAGCCACCCCTTCAGCACAGGATATCTACGGGATATCCATTCGCTATGCTGCTGACATGGCGAAGGCAACGAAGGTGCTGGTGACGCTTCCCGACGATCTGCTGGAGCGGATCGATCGTGAAACCGAGAATCTCGGCCAGACCCGCAGCGACTTTCTCCAAGAGGCGGCGCGGCGGCGCCTCGGCTGGCCAGACCCCCTGGCGGTCGATGCGGCGCTCCTGCGCGGCCGCGCTGCCCTGGCCGGGTTGGGAAGCTTCGAGTCCGCGGAGGTGATCCGCTCGCAGCGGGAGGCGCGCGATGCCCGCGATCAGCGTCGTTAGCGACGCCAACATCGTCCTCAAGTGGTTTCACGCCGAAGGCGAGGAGGAAGTCGAGTCGGCCCGCGGGCTGCTCGACGCCCACAAGGAACGGAGGGTGGCGCTCTCGGTTCTCGACCTGACTGTCTATGAGGTCGGCAACGCCCTGATGCGAGGCCGCGCCGGCGCCAGCGCCGAACAGGCGGCAACGGTGATCGAGGCGCTGGCCGAGGTCTGTCCAGCGCTGCGCCCGAGCCCCGAGGAGATGCGGGTCGCGAGCGAGCTGGCCGAGCGCCACGACCTAACCCTCTACGACGCCGCCTATGCGGCGGTCGCTCAGAGTCACTCAGCTGAGCTGGTGACCTTGGATCGAGCTCTACTGGACGCAGGGCTCGGCCGCAGGCCGAGCGATTTGACCGAAGCCATCGCTGCGGCCACGCCTGCGGCGCAGCGGTGACGATGTACGGTGGGCGCTGATGGAGACGGTTCTGGTCAGTGGTGGGTCGGGGTTTCTTGGGGGGCGGTGCGTGGTCGAGTTGCTGCGTCGCGGCTATGCGGTGCGGACGACTGTGCGCGACCTTGCCAAGGAGGAGGAAGTGCGGGCGCGGGTTGGGGCTGAGCTTGAGCCCGGGGACCGGCTTTCGGTGCTGGCGGCTGATCTGGAATCCGATGAGGGCTGGGCGGAGGCGGTTGCTGGCTGCGATTACGTCCTTCATGTTGCCTCGCCGTTCCCCGAAGCGCAGCCGAAGGATCCGGACGAGCTGATCGTGCCGGCTCGGGAGGGGACGCTGAGGGTGCTGAGGGCGGCTCTTGATGCCGGGGTGCGCCGGGTTGTCGTCACCTCCTCGGTGGCTGCGGTTCGGGGCAGCGCCGGCTCGGCTCCGGCGCCGCTCACCGAGGCGGACTGGTCGGATCCCGACGATTTGAAGCTGACGCCGTATGCGCGGTCGAAGACGATCGCCGAGCAGGCCGCCTGGGACTTGGTGCGGGAGCGGGGCGAAGAGGAGAAGCTCGCCGTCGTCAACCCCGGTGCGATCCTTGGGCCGGTTCTCGGCTCGGAGCACTCCTCATCCCTTGCCTTGGTCGAGCGGCTGTTAAAGGGGATGCCGGGGACGCCGCGGATCGGGTTCAGCGTCGTCGACGTGCGCGACGTCGCCGACCTCCACATCCTGGCGATGACCACTGCCGAGGCCGGTGGCGAGCGCTACCTCGCGGTC
Organism: Solirubrobacterales bacterium; assembly: GCA_035473555.1. Classification (GTDB taxonomy): domain Bacteria; phylum Actinomycetota; class Thermoleophilia; order Solirubrobacterales; family 70-9; genus VAYN01. The sequence continues at coordinate 206,903 of DATIOC010000002.1, read as the reverse complement.
GCCCGCTTCCAGTGGATGGCCGACGTCGCCGCGGTCCTGCGCGAGCGCCTCGGGCCGGAGGCGGCGAAGGTGCCGAAGCGCTCGGTCCCCAACTTCCTGGTGCGGGGGATGGCGCTGTTCGACCCCGCCGCGCGCTCGGTCGTCGGCCAGCTCGGCCAGCGGGTCGAACTCTCCAACGCGAAGGCGCGGGCCCTGGGCTGGGAGCCGCGCCCGGTCGAGGAGACGATCGTCGACTGCGGCAGGAGCCTGGCCGCATGAAGATGCGCGCTGCGGTGCTGGAGGAGTTCGGGGAGCCGCTTGCCGTGCAGGAGGTCGAGCTTGCCGAGCCGCGGGCTGGGGAGGTGCTGGTCCGGCTGCATGCCTGCGGCGTCTGCCACACCGACCTCTACACCGCCTCCGGCGCCGACCCGTCCGGCTACGCGCCGACGGTACTCGGCCACGAGGGCGCCGGCGTCGTCGAGGCGGTCGGGCCGGACGTCGGCTCGCTGGCGGTGGGCGACCACGTCGTCACGCTCTTCTCGCCCCAGTGCCGCGAGTGCGTCCACTGCCTCGACCCGCGCACCAACCTCTGCCTGGCGATCCGCGAGGAGCAGAACAAGGGGCACCTGCCCGACGGGACGACGCGGATCTCCCGCGACGGGGAGGACATCCGCAGCTTCATGGGCTGCTCGACCTTCGCCGAGTACACGGTGATGCCGGAGATCGCGCTGGCGAAGGTGAGCCCGGAGGCTCCGTTCGAGCACGCCTGCCTCTTCGCCTGCGGGCTCTCGACCGGGCTCGGGGCCGCGATCAACACCGCCGCCGTGCAGCCCGGCAGCACCTGCGCCGTCTTCGGCGCCGGCATGGTCGGCCTCGGGGCGGTCGCCGGCTGCCGCCTGCAGGGGGCCGAGCGGATCATCTGCGTCGACCTCTCGCCGCAGCGGCTGGAGCTGGCCCGCGGCCAGGGCGCGACCGACCTGCTCGAGGGCGGGGAGGGGGCGGTCGAGCGGATCCTCGAGCTGACCGGCGGCTTCGGCGCCGACTACACCTTCGAGGCGACCGGCAACGTCGCGGTGATGCGCGAAGCCGTCGAGGCGGCGCGGATGGGGTGGGGGCTCTGCACCGTCGCCGGAGTCGCCGGCCGGGGGGAGACCCTCGACATCGTCCCGCGCCTGCTGATCACCGGCCGCCGCATCGCCGGCTCCTCCTTCGGCGGCGTCAAGGGCCGCGACCAGGTCCCGGTCCTCGTCGACCGCTATCTGGCCGGGGAGATCGACCTCGACCCCTTCGTCACCCACCGGATCGGGCTCGACGAGGTCAACCGCGGCTTCGAGCTGATGGAGGCCCAGGACGGGATCCGCAGCGTGATCGAGTTTTCTTAGTCAGGCTCCGCTGGCTGCTGCCGCGGCGGGTCGTCCTCCTCTCGCACCCGGAAGCCGATTGGTCGTTTCGGTTGCGGCGGCGGAGCCATCAGCCGATGGAGGGCGCTGAAAATCCGCTCCAGTTGCTCGTCGTGCTCGCCCATTCCTCGCTCTAGATGCTCCAGTCGCTCCTCGATCACCGCGTAGGAGCTGGCGACGCGCCGCAACTCGACGAATGCCCGCATGATCTCGATGTTGACGGCTATCGCCCGCTTGCTCCGAAGAACCGACGAGAGCATCGCCACCCCCTGCTCGGTGAAGACGTAAGGGGCGTAGCGGCGTCCGCCACGGCCGGTGTTTGAGGTCGCAATCTGCGACCTCAAAGCTGCCGCTTCCTCCTTGTCGAGCTGGAACATGAAGTCCTCCGGGAAGCGGTCCAGATTCCTTTTCACCTGCTCGACCAACCTCTTGGTTTCGACCCCGTAAAGGTCTGCGAGGTCTTCGTCGAGCATCACTTGCCGTCCCCGGACAACGAAGATCCTCTTATCGATCGCGGGTGCCGCGATCAACTCCAACGGCTCGGTCTTGCTCCTCTTTTCAGCCACGAGCTCAGGATGGCAGATACGTCGGAAGCTATTGTCTGCACTCTCGTGCGGCTTTCCTCGCCGGAGTCGTTAGCCCGGTTGGGCCGGCCGCGCGGCGCGGGTGGCCAGGCCTGCGGCGGCGGCGAGTAGATAGGCGATTGCCGCTGCCAGGAGGGCGAACTTGATGACGGCGAAGGTCGTCGCCAGGGTCGGAAAGGGGGATCCGGAGCCGCCGACGGTGAGGAGGAGGCAGGCGTTCTCGAGGGCGTCAAAGGCCGCGGCGAGGGGGCCGAGCCAGATCGCTTTCTCGCCGATCCTGGTCAGCCTTTGCAGGTCGCGGCGGCGGCAGAGGTCGCGGATGGCGGCGGCAGCCAGGCCGAGGAAGGTGCCGTAGGCGAGCATGAAGCCGTAGTCGATCCAGAGCTGCTCGCGGGCCGCGTCGCGCCCGTCCTCGCCCCATTCGGCGAGGATCTCGTCCGCCCGCGCCTGGCCGCCGCTCAGCTCGAACGGCACCATGCCCGGCCCGTTCGCCTGCATGCGATCCTCCATCGGCGACATCGCCCAGAGCAGCAACAGCGTCGCGATCCCGCTTGCGATCAATCCCCAGTGCCGCATCCGGGGGATCATGTCGAAACCGCCGGTCTTGCTGGACCGAGGGTTAAACGCGCTGTTCGGCGATAGGGTTGAGCGATGCGCATACGCCGCACTCTCGTCCTTCTGTTGCTCGTAGTCGCGGGCCTGATGCTGGCGCCGGCGGCAGAGGCGGCGAACGAAATCGCCTACCAGTGTGATCTCGACGTCTGCCTGCTCGACCCGGCGAATCCGGGGGCGGTCACGAACCTGACCTTCAACGGCGCCGCGAGCTATGACGAAAAGCCGATCTGGTCGCCGGACGGGACCAAGGTCGCCTTCGTCAGCGACTTCACCAACGCAGGTCATGGGGAACGGAACGTCTTCGTGATGTCGACGACGGCGACGGGGCAGGACGTCAACCTCGCCACCCAGATCACGCGCTACAGCTCGGGGGCGAAGCAGATCGCTGACCTCGCCTGGTCGCCGGACGGCAGCCGCATCGCCTACACGCGCGGCAACAACGCCGGCGACGACAGCGTCTGGGTCGTCAACGCCGACGGGACCACGACCTTCCCCCTGGAGATCGGCGGCGGTGGCGCCAAGCGGCACCCGACCTGGTCCCCGGACAGCTCGAAGATCGCCTACGCGGTGGTGAAAAACGAACCGGAACAGATCTACATCGCCTCATCGCAGGGCGGCATCGGCCAGCCGCTCGCCAACGGGAAAGGCCACGAACCGACCTGGTCGCCGAACGGCTCGCGGATCGCGTTCGACGGCTACCACTCGGGCGGCTTCGGCTACGTCGACCTCCACGTCGTCACTCCCGACGGCAGCGGCACGCCGCTGATCGTCCCGCCCAGCCCGTACACCGAGTGGACCTTCAACGCCTGGTCTCCCGACGGCGGGCGGATCGCCTACCGCTCGACGGCCGCCAGCGGGGCGACGGTCTACCGGGTGATGAACGCCGACGGCGGTGGCGACCATCCGCTGGCGAGCCCCGGCGAAGGCGACGCCCGCTACGCGTCCTGGTCGCCCGACGGCTCGCGGGTCGTCTACGAAGGCGCCCTGATCGGCGACATCAACGCCCGCAATCTCTACATCGCCAACACCGATGGCTCCGGCGGCGCCCAGCCGCTGACGAGCAACGGCAAAAGTTCATTCCCGTCCTGGCGCGTGGTCACCTCGACGCCGCAGGCGCCGCCGCCCCACCCGGGCGCGGAGAAGCCGAAGGTCGTCTGGATCACGAAACGGATCTTCGTCAGCCCCGGCCGGCCGACCTACGTCGCCAGCTACTTCTGCGGCGCGCCGAGCTGCTCGGTCTCGACCGAAGGGAAGATGAAGGGCTCGATGGCCGCGGGGCTGAGGTTCCGGCCCGCGACGACGGCCAAGCCCAAACACGGCAAGAAACAGCCGAAGTGGGTCGTGGTCGGCCGCGGCAAGAAGATCGTCGTCCCGGGCGGCGCAACCCGCAAGCTTGCGGTCACGATCAACAAGACCGGGCTCGCCGTCCTGAAGAAGCGTGGCACGGCGCCGATGAAAGTAACGATCAAATCGACGCTCGAGGGTCAGGCCGGTGTCATCACCGAATCGCACACCGTGCATCTCGCCCTGAAGAAAAAGAAGACGCCGAAGAAGAAGCACTAGGGCGCGACGCTAAGTCGCCAGATCGTCCCTGGCCGAAGACAACAAGTTTCGTCCGGCTAGGATCATATGGTCGCTGGATGGCGTTGCGGCCAACGACCTGGGTTGTCGAGTTTGACGGTGATGCCGTCATCGACTTCGAGGATGTGAAGTCACGCGGCGATCGCGGCGGCGAAGAAGAAAGACTTCGAGCGCGCGGTCTCCGACGCTCATCAACGCCGTGGGTGTTACTCTTGAATTTGATAATAAATTTATTATCATCATGAGGACGCCGATGACCCCTAGAAAGAACCTCGACACGCTGGTCGCAGAAGAGCAACTGGCCGATCCTGCCTTTAGGGCAGAGTGGCAGCGCCTGGCCCCGGCTCGTGAGTTCGCGGCGACCCTTCTGCGCTATCGCGCGGAGCATGAGCTGAATCAGCGGGCGCTGGCGGAGCGGCTTGGGGTTTCTCAGCCGCGGATCGTCAAGCTCGAGTCGGGGGAGCACAACCCCGACGTCGACACCATCATCAATGCGGTCCGCCGGCTCGAGATCGAGTTCGTGCTCGATGTCTCGCCTGCGAATCGGAAGCCAGTGCTGGTCACCGCTCGCGCGCAGAGACGCGGGGCCGTCGCGCACGACGACGTCTCCGTCGTCGCAGCGTCCTCGCTCGCATGACGAGAGATGCCTTACGGACCGTCGCCACCTGAGCGGCCGCTCAGGCTAGGATCGCCGGCGATGCACCCCGATCCCGACGCCCTGCCTTTCGTCGACGAGCACGGCGTCGAGGTCGCCGCGCCGCCCGATGTCGTCTGGGAGTCGCTCTGCCGCGTCGCCGAGGGCTCGTTCTCCTCGTCGGCAACCTCTCGCTTCGCCCGTCTGCTCGGCTGCGAACAGACGGAAGCGTCGGGGCCGCGCCCGCTCGCCGAGGGGTCGACCATCCCCGGCTTTGCCGTCGCCCGCGCCGAGCCGGCATCCGTGCTCGCGCTCGCCGGCCGGCACCGCTACTCCGAGTACGCGCTGGTCTTCCACCTCGCCGCCGAGGGCGAGGGCACCCGGCTGCGCGCCGAAACCCGCGCCCGCTTCCCCGGCACCTCCGGCCGCCTCTACCGCGCCGCCGTGATCGGGACCCGCGGCCACGTCCTGGTGACGATGCGCCTCCTGGCGGCGGTCAAGCGCCGGGCGGAGGGGTCACGTTCTGCAGGCGACTGATCGCGCGCTCCAGGGGCGGCAGGTCGCGCTCCACGATCTCGAGCACACGCTTGATGTCGATACGGAAGTACTCGTGGGCGATTAGGTCTCGAAGGCCGGCGATGTCGGCCCAGGGGATCTCCGGCGCAGCATCGCGAGTCTCGGGCCGCAGATGCTTCACTGCCTCTCCGATCACGACGAACTGAAAGAGAAGTGCGTCGTGCAGGAGCGACTCCTTCTTGGCTGCTGGCGCCTCACCGGCCATTGCGAGATGCTCGCGAATCGCAGAGATAGCGTCCTGAATGTCCCGAAGGCGCTCCTGCTCTTCTCTGCTCATAGGGGGAGTGCCTCGCGGACCACCTCGTCGCGGATGCGCTCCTTGAGCATGTCGACAGTCGCGACGTCGACGGGGAGATCGAGGATCTCGCCGGCCTCGCGGCGGAATGCGGCAAGGTCGAGGAGGGTGCGACTGGGCTTCAGGTCGACGAGGAGATCTACATCGCTGTCGGCCGTCGCTTCGCCGCGGGCAACAGACCCAAAGGCGCGCACGTGATCGACGCCGTGCCTCTCGGCCGCGTCGAGTAGACGACGACGGTTGTGCCGCAGCTTGTCCGCCTGCGGGCCGAGTTGCCCTCGCATCGAACTGGGAGGGCCGAGGTGCTTTGCATGGGGGGTCCGCAACTCCAGGCGTCTGCCGCATGCGCCGAGAAGACGCTCGAGGGTCGGGAGGGTTGGGAGGGCCGCTCCGCTCTCATAGCGCGCCAAGGTCGGCTGGGAAGTGCCGGCCCGCGCCGCCAGGTCTACCTGGGTGAGGTTTGCGTCCAGTCGCGCCTGGCGAATGGCCTGGGATACGTAAATCACCAGGCAAATATATCAATATTGATATAAAGCCCTAGCGCAGCTCGTCGAGGTTCTTGACCTCGAGGTCGAAGGCCTCGTCCGCTGAGCGACGTCGCCGGTAGGGGGAGACGGTTACGCGGTGGGTTTCGCCGCAGGGGCAGGGGACCTCGATCGGGCTGGTGTCCGAGGAGGGGTCGGTGTCGACTTTGAGGCGGCGGAGGGTTCCGGTCGTCTTGCAGCCGAAGGAGATCACCCAGCCGAAGTCCTGGGGTTCTTTGCGTTTGCCGGTGCGGCGTGGTTGGGGCATTCGCACATCCTCCCTGTTTCGGGCGGACGTTCGGTTGACGCCTGGGGCAGGGCGTCCGTCGGGCCGCATAGGTTTGGATCATGAACCCGGTTCGGTCGCGCGCCGTCGCGGTCTTTGCTGCTCTGCTGATCGTCCTGCTCGGACTTGCCTCCGGCGCCGTTGCCGCGCCGAAGAAGCCGAAGCCGGGGACGCTGACCCAGCTCGCCGGCAATCGCGGCTGCCTGGTCGACCGGGCGGCGAAGGCCGGCAGTTGCGCCAAGGCACGGGCGCTCGACGGGCCCGGGCCGTTCATGGGCTCGCGGGCGATCGCGGTCAGCCCCGACGGCAAGCAGGTTTACGTCGCCTCCTCCGGCAGCGACGCAATCGCGATCTTCAACCGCGACCGCCAGACCGGCGTCCTCACCCAGGCGAAGAAGAGCGCGGGCTGCATCGCCGCCAAAGGCGCCGGCGGCTGCGCCGTCGCGATCGGCCTCGACGAACCGAACTCGATCGCGATCAGCCCCAACGGCCGCAGCGTCTACGCGACCTCGCGCGCCGCCAACTCGATCACCGCCTTCGCCCGCAACCCGAAGACGGGCGCGCTGAAGCAGCTGCCGCCGGCCCTCGCCGGCTGCACCTCCGGCGCGCCGCTGCCCGGCTGCGCGCCCGGCCTCGCCTTGCTCGCCCCCGACGTCGTCGTCGTCAGCCCCGACGGCAACAACGTCTACGTCGGCTCCTTCTTCGGCAACTCGGTCGCCGCCTTCACCCGCAACCCGAGCAACGGCGCCCTGGCGCAGCTCTCCGGCACCGCCGCCTGCATCGCCGAGGAAACCGCGGGCTGCGCCACCGGGATCGCGCTGAAATCCGTCGAGGGCCTGGCGATCAGCGGCGACGGCGCCACCGTCTACGCCGCCACCGCGCTCTCCAACGCGGTGGTGACCCTGCAGCGCAACCCCACGACCGGCGCCCTCGCGCAGGCGAGCGATGGCAGCGGCTGCATCGTCGACAGCGCCCTGACCGGCTGCACCCTTGGACGCGAGCTCGCGGGCGCCAACGCGGTCGCCGTCAGCCCCGATGACGACGACGTCTACGTCACCTCGCTCTTCGCCAACAGCGTCACCTCCTTCTCGCGCGGCGCCCCCGGCGGGCTGCTGCCGCAGAAGGAAGGGACCGCGGGCTGCCTGATCTACCTGCGCTCCGCCGGCTGCTCGTTCGGTCGCGCCCTCGTCGCGCCGGAGGGCGTGGCGGTCGCCCCCGGTGGCAAAAACGTCTACGTCGCGGCCTTCAAGACCGGCGCGATCGCCGTCCTCGACCGCGGCGAACAAGGCGCGGTGGCGCAGAAGCCGGGAGCCCCCGGCTGCCTGGCGACGCGCCTGCCGGGCTGCACGGCGGCTCGGGCACTGAAGGGCGTCAGCTCGATCGCGCTCAGCCCCGACGGTCGCTATCTCTACTCGACCTCGTTCAACAGCGACGCGGTCGACGTCTTCAGGAGGAACAAATGAGTGGGTCGGATCGGGATCGGGAGCGCCAGGACGGGCTGACGCGCAAACAGCTGCTCGGCACCGGCGCCGGTGCGGCCGCCGCGGCGCTGCTGGCGCAGGGCTCGAGCGTCGAGCGGGCGCTTGCCGCCGGCAAAGGCGGGCGCAAGGACGTCGCCGGGATGAACATCGTCCTCATCCTCACCGACCAGGAGCGGGCGATCCAGCACTTCCCGCCCAACTGGCTGCGGCAGAACCTGCCGGGGATGCGACGACTGCGCCAGCACGGGGTCAGCTTCGAACGTGCCTTCACCAACGCCTGCATGTGCTCGCCGGCCCGCTCGACCCTGATGAGCGGCTTCTTCCCGGCCCAGCACGGGGTCAAGTACACGCTCGAGGAAGACATGCCCTTCCCGGAATACCCGCACCAGGTGGAACTGCCGCGGCCGCCGGAGATGGCGAACCTGGCCACGGTGATGCGGGCCGCGGGCTACAACGTCATCTACAAGGGCAAGTGGCACTGCTCGAAGCCGGCGGAAAAAGAAAACGCCAAGCCCTCCGACCTCGAGCGCTACGGCTTCACCCGCTGGAACCCGCCGGACGCCGGCGCCAACCAGAGCGTCCCCGAGGCCGGCGGCGGCTTCATCGACAACGACGGGCGGTTCATCGAATCGACCGGCTCACCGGAGGCCGGCGACGAGGGCGTGATGCAGTACCTCAGCTCGGCGGCGGCCAAACAGCAACCCTTCTTCCTCGTCATCTCGCTGGTCAACCCGCACGACGTCCTCTTCTACCCGAGCAAGACCTTCGAAGAAGCCGGTTACGACGACTCCTGGATCCAGGGCGACATCGACGTGCCGGCGACCAACGAAGAAGACCTCTCGACCAAGCCGACGGTCCAGGAACAGTTCCTGCGGATCTTCAACCTCACCGGCAAGCCGAAGACCGAGAAGGAAAAGCGCGCCTACCTGAACTACTACGGCAACCTGATGCGCTCCTCCGACAACTACATCGTCAACGTCCTCAACAAACTCGAAGAGGCCGGCCTCTACGACGACACCCTGATCGTCCGCACGGCCGACCACGGCGAGATGGGCCTGACCCACGGCGGCATGCGGCAGAAGAACTTCAACTTCTACGAGGAGGCGACCCGGGTCCCGCTCGTCTACTCGAACCCGAAGCTGTTCCCGACGCCGCAGTCGACCGACGCGCTGGTCTCCCACGTCGACTTCCTGCCGACCCTGGCGAGCCTCGCCAAGGCGCCGAAATCGGCCCGCGCCGACTGGCAGGGGGTCGACTACTCGCAGCTGGTGCTGCGGCCGAAGAGCGCCAAGCCGGTCCAGGACTACGTCGTCTTCACCTACGACGACTTCCAGTCGGGCCAGGCGCATCCGCCCTATCCGAAACCGCCAAACCACATCGTCGCGATCCGCGAAGGGCGCTGGAAGCTGGCCCGCTACTACGACGTCAGCAAAGTGAAACCGAAGCCGCCCCAGTGGGAGATGTACGACCTGAAGACCGACCCGCTGGAGAAGAAGAACCTCGCCTACGAAGGCTACGAACGCTCCCCCCGCGAGGAGGCCCAGTTTCAGCGGATGAAAAAGAAGCTGGCGCGGGTCGAAAAGACGCGGCTGAAGAAGCGATAGCAGCCGGGTCGCTCGCGCTTCGGGTTTCGAGCACACCCGGGTGGGCTGAAAGTCGGAAGCGGCGTCGTAAGGGACTCGTAAGCGGCGCCTGCCAGAGTCCTTGACGTGGTCGCCCTGATGGCATTCGCGTTCGTGGCCGGGGCCGCGACGGCGCTTTCGCCCTGTGTGCTGCCGGTGCTGCCGGTGGCGCTTTCGGCCGGGGTGACCGGTGGGCGGCGGCGGCCGCTCGGGGTGGTCACCGGCCTGGCGCTCTCCTTCGCTTTCGCGACGGTCGCGCTCGTCTACGTGATCGACGCCCTCGGCCTTCCCGGCGACCTGCTGCGCAACCTCGCGATCCTGGTCCTCTTCGGGTTCGGGGTCACGCTGCTGCTGCCGCCGGTCTCCGCGCGGCTGGAGGCCTGGGTCAGCCGCATCGCACCGGCACCGAAGGCGGGCGCCGGCGACGGGTTCGGCTCCGGCCTGCTGCTCGGCGCCAGCCTCGGCTTCGTCTATGCCCCCTGCGCCGGGCCGATCCTCGCCGGGGTGATCACCGTCTCGGCCTCGCAGTCGTTCACCGCCGGCCGGCTCGCGGTCGCGCTCTCTTACGCGGCCGGCAGCGCCGTCGTCCTCTACTTCCTCCTGCTCGGCGGCCGCAAGCTGATCGCCCGGCTGGCGCCGCAGGCGGGACGGCTGCAGATGGCGACCGGCGCGGTGATGGTCGTCGTCGCCCTGCTGATGGCCGGCAACTACGACACCCGCTTCCAGACCGCGATCGCCAGCGACCTGCCGGCCGTCCTCGTTAACCCGACCAAAGACCTGGAGAAGAGCCGCGACGTCGAAAGCGAGCTGGCCCGCCTGAAATCGGCCCACGGCGGCATCGGCTCCAGCGCCGCCGCCGAAGACCAGAGCGGGGGCAGGCTGCCGGTGCTCGGCAAGGCGCCCGAATTCGCCGACACCGAGCAGTGGTTCAACACCCCCGGCGACCGGCCGCTCCCTCTCCGCCAGCTGCGCGGCCGGGTGGTGCTGATCGACTTCTGGACCTACACCTGCATCAACTGCATCCGCACCCTGCCCTACGTCAAGGCCTGGGACGAGCGCTACCGCGAAAAAGGGCTGACGGTGATCGGCGTCCACACGCCCGAGTTCCCCTTCGAGCGCGAGGCCGGCAACGTCGAAGACGCGATCGCCCAGAACGGGCTCGAATATCCCGTCGTCCAGGACAACGAATACGGGACCTGGGAGGCCTGGGGGAACCAGTACTGGCCGGCCAAGTACCTGATCGACACCAAAGGCCGGGTCCGCTTCGCCCACTTCGGCGAGGGCGAATACGGCAAGACCGAAGCGGCGATCCGCGAGCTCCTCGCCGAAGCCGGCCACCAGCCCGGCGCCCGCGCCGAAGCCCACGCCGAGACCCCCTCGGCCGGGGTGACGACGCCGGAGAGCTACCTCGGCGCCGGCCGCGCCCTGCGCTTCGTCAACGGCTCGATCGCCGCCGGGACCCAGGACTTCACCGCCTCCGCCGCCGAAGTGCCGGACGACGGCCTCGCCTACGAGGGCCGCTGGCGGATCGGGTTCGACGACGCCACCGCGCTCGCCGGCGCCCGCCTCGACCTCAACTTCGGCGCCCGCCGGGTCTTCCTCGTGCTCGGCTCGAAGGGCGGCGAACCGCGACCGCTGCGGGTGCTGCTCGACGGCAAGCCGCTGCCGCAGCGCCTCGCCGGCGCCGACGTCCACGACGGGGTGGCGACGATCGACCGCCAGCGCCTCTACCGCCTGGTCGAACTTCCGAGCGCCCAGCGCCACCTGCTCACGCTCGAATTCGCCCCCGGGATCTCCGGCTACGCCTTCACCTTCGGATGAGCCTCGCCGCTGGGACAATGGAGCCCATGGCCGACGCAGACGCTCGCCGCACCGTGCTCGTCGTCGACGACGAGCCGACGATCGGCGAGATCGTCTCCCGCTACCTGGAGCGCGCCGGCTACGCGACGACGACCGCCGCCGACGGGCTGGAGGCGGTGCGGATCGCCGACGCGGAGCGCCCCGACCTCGTCGTCCTCGACCTGATGCTGCCCCAGCTCGACGGCCTCCAGGTCCTCCGCCACCTGCGCGAGAGCGAGGACGGCCCGACGCCGGTGATCCTGCTGACCGCGAAGGGCGAGCAGGAGGACAAGCTCGCCGGGCTGCGCAACGGCGCCGACGACTATGTGGTCAAGCCGTTCTCGCCGAGCGAGCTGGTCGCCCGCGTCGACGCGGTGCTGCGGCGGGTCAACCCGCCCGGTGCCGACGCCGAGCCGCTGCGCTTCGACGGCCTCGAGATCGACGGCCGCGCCCGCCGCGTCACCCTCGACGGGGAGGAGGTTCAGCTCAGCCAGCGCGAGTTCGACCTGCTCGAGTTCTTCGCCTCCAACCCGGGCCAGGCGTTCTCCCGCGACCAGTTGCTGGACCGAGTCTGGGGTGCGCCGCTCGCCGACACCAGCACCGTCACCGTTCACGTCCGCCGGCTGCGGGCGAAGATCGAGCCCGACCCCGAGCGCCCGCGCTTCATACAGACGGTCTGGGGCGTCGGCTACAGGTTCCAGCCGTGAGCGCGCTGCGCCGCCAGGCGATGCTGACGGTGGCGATCGTCGTCGCCGTTCTCGTCGCGATCTTCCTCGCCGCGCGGATGATGTACGTCTCGGACCGCGACGCGCTGTTCTTCTCGGTCCTCGTCCTCGGGATCGGCGTCGTCACCCTGCGGGTCGCGGCGCTGGCCGAGCGCGAGCGCTCGCGCGAGGAGGCCGAGGCGACCCGGCGGCAGATGGTCGCCGCCGTCTCCCACGATTTGCGGACGCCACTCGCCTCGCTGCGGCTGCTGGTCGAGGCGGTCGACGACGAGATCGTCGACGAGGAGACCCGGCGCCGTTACCTGGCGACGATGCGAACCAACGTCGACTCGCTGAGCACGATGATCGACGAGCTCTTCGAGCTCTCGCGGATCGAGGCCGGCGACATCGAGTGGTCGATCCGCCAGGTCGAGCTGGGGATGCTGGTCGACGAGACGGTCGCGGCGATGCAGCCCGAGGCCGGCGCAAAGGGGGTCGAGATCCGCACCCAGCTGAGCGACGAGGAGCTGAGGGCGCGGGCCGACCCGGAGAAGATCCAGCGCGTCCTCTTCAACCTGATCCGCAACGCGATCCGCCACACCCCCGCCGACGGCAGCGTCACCGTGCGGGCGACGACGGACCGGGGAGGGGTCGAGATCGAGGTCGCCAACACCGGCGACGGGATCCCGGCCGCCGACCGCGAGCGGGTCTTCGACGCCTTCTTCCGCGGCGGCGAGGACGCCTCGCGCTCCTCCGACGGCGCCGGCCTCGGCCTCGCCGTCTCCCGCGCGATCGTCGAGGGCCACGGCGGCCGGATCTGGCTTGAGCCGGGCGGAGCCGGCACCCGCGTGCGCTTCAGTCTGCCGCGATAGCGGATGAAATTCCGCCAGGTTGCGCACTACGACCCGTCCAACCCTTGATAGGTTCGCGCCTCAGTGAGGTCGTCAACCAGTCGATACGACGACCGCCGACGAATCGCGCGCTGGACGATCCTGCCGGCGCTGGTCGCGATCGTCGTAGCGGTCGCCCTGCCCGCAAGAGCGTCCGCCGCGCCATGCCCGGTCAACCCCGGGAACTCGACCGCCTGGATCGGGGACAGCGGCAATTTCGGCGACAGCGCCAACTGGAGCAACGGCACTCCGACCGCGTCCTGCGACGTCTCGATCACGAAAACGGGCAGCTACACGGTGACGATGACGAGCGGCGCCAACACGAAATCGTTCACCCTTGGCGGGCCCGGCTCCACCCCTAACCTCGTCATCTCGGTCCAGAATCCGAACACGAACTTGGACGCCCAGCCCGCCGGGATCACGATCGCGGAAGGGGCCTCGGTCGTCCTCACCTGCCCACCCTCGCCTGGTGAATGCGTCGGCGGGTCTGGCAGCGGCGCCCACATCTACTCCGGCTCCAGCCCCTTCCTCAATGCGGGGACGATCACCGTCGACCCCAACTCGGGATCTGGAGCCGAAGTGGGGGGCGTAATCACCAACACCGGCACGATCGCCTTCGAAAACAGCGGCGGAGCCCCGTACTCGGCTTCGCTAGGCGGCAAAGTCACGAACCAGGGCGTCATCACCATCGGCAACGGCGGCAACGTCGTCAACCAGGGCAGCTCCTGCGGCGGCACCGAACCGTTCGTCAAAAACGACACCGGCGGGTCGGTCAGCGGTACCGGCACCGGCGTGCTCAGCGTGATCAACTTCGAGCAGGGCAACGGCACCACCGAAGACGTGGTGATCCCCTGTGGCAGCCTCAAATACACCGGCACCGGAGCGAGCGAAGTTCGTGCCTTCGGCGGCTTCGACCTCAGCGGCGAAATCCACGCCAACCAGTCGCTGACCGTTTCCGCCGCCCGCCCCAACACCAACGCGAGGCTCGTCTCCGACGTGACCAGCAAAGGGCCGATCGTCTTCACCTGCCCCGAAGGCGGGTGCAATGGCGGTTCGGGCTCCGGGGTCGGGCTCAACGCCAACGGCCACTCCTTCACCAACGCCGGCAGCTTGACCGTGGACCCCGCGTCAGGCACGGGCGCCTACATCGACAGCAACGGCGGCTCGGTGACCAACACCGGGACGATCAAGTTCGAAAAGAGCGCCGGCCTCCTCGGGCTGATGACCAACCAGGGGAAAATCAGTCTCGCCAACAGCGCGAGCGTCAACGGCGGGCAGATCGAACAGACCGGCGCCGGGGCTGAAATCGTCATCCCGACCGGGACCAATCTTGGCCCTGGGGCGCCGTTGAAGCTGAAAGCGGGCACGCTGCGCGGCGGTGGCTCTGTCAGCGGCACCGTCGAAAACACTGGTGGGGTCGTCGCCCCCGGTGCCAGCCCCGGCACGCTGACGGTGACCGGCAGCTACGTGCAGGCCGCGGGCGGCCGCCTCGAGATCGAAGTGGCCGGGACGGGAGCGGGTCAGTTCGACACCCTCGCCGTAGGCGGCGGCGCCACGCTCGGCGGCACCCTGGCCCTGATCCCCACCGCCGGTTTCGCCGAGAACTCCGCGGTCGGCAACAGCGTCCCCTTCCTCACCTATGGCAGCTCTGTCGCGGGTGGGTTCTCGCCGATCACCGTGAACCCGGCGCTCTCCTGCGGCAAGGCGTTCGCCACCAGCACCGACGAAGGCGCCAAGGCGCTGAAGGCCACAGTTGTGGCGGGCGGGACGGCCTGCCCCAGCGGCGGTACCGGCAGCAGCGGCGGTGCCGCCCCACCCCCGATCTCGCCGCCGTCTCCGACGCCGAAAAAGACCTGCCCGAAAGGCAAGCAGCTGAAGCAGGGCAAATGCGTCGTCAAGAAGTGCCCGAAGGGCAAGAAGCTGAAGCGCGGCCGCTGCGTGAAGAAGAAGCAGCCCAAGGCGAAAGCCAGCCACCGGCGTTTCTAGTCCCGGGTTTTGCGATCTCGACAATCGTGGGATCGCGAATGGATCTATTTAGGGACTGGCGAAGCTCGCAAAGTGCAGGGCGTCTGCGCCTGCTTGAGCTAAACGTTATGGAGTAATCGGCCCGCAGACCTTTGGCTCTGCGGGCCGTTGAGTGGAACTGCAAAACCGCCCGAGCTCTTCTTTGCGATAGCCGTCAGGCTTTATCGCCTGCAACTCGAAATGAGCCAGGAAGAACTCGCGCTCAAGATAGAGATGAAGCCGAGTGAACTCTCTCGCATCGAGTCCGGGCGGCGGAATCCGACCTTGCGCATGATGACCCGGGTGGCCAAGGGACTCGGGGTTCCTTCTTCCCGCCTGCTGCTGGTGGCGGAGAGACTCGAAGCGGTGATTGACGTTCCTTAGAACCGCGACTTCGTCACGTCGGTGCGCCAGCCGAGCGTCTCCTCGTCTCGGGTGGCGCAGAGGATGCGGCGGCCGTCGGTGCGGACGTTGACCAGGCCGTAGACCAGGCCGGCCACTTTTCTCTCCCCGTTCGAGCGTTCGATCTTGACGCTGCGGGCCAGCTCGGTCGAGAAGATCAGCGGCGAGACCAGTTCGTCTCCGTCCATCTCTTTGAAGCCGGCGATCGCGCTGGCGGCGATGATCGAGGGGCGCGGGTGGTCGTATCCCTCGTTGTCGCCGGAGGAGAAGACGGTGACCGCCGGGTTCATCGCCTGCAGGAAGGCGAAGGAGACGTCCTGGCTGCCGTGGTGGCAGGCCTTGCCGACGTCGCAGAGGAACTCGTCGCGGCTGCCCGAGTAGTCGGCGAGGAGGGATTCCTGGCTGAGGCGGTTGAGGTCGCCGGTGAGCAGGATCCGGCAGGCGCCGAAGCGCAGCGAGAGCAGCAGGCTGTTGCCGTTCGTGTTCTTCGAGTCATCGCTGCTGTAGCGGCGGACCGCCGGCTTGCCGTCGACCTCAAACCTGACCGGGGCGAGTACCTTGATCTCCGGCTCGCCGCCGGCGGCGGACTCGAACCCGGGCAGGTGCCCGTCGGCGCTGGAGAGCCGTTTGATCGTGGTCGGGCGGTTGTTGGTCCAGCGGGTGCCGAGCGCGGCCCCGAGGAATTCGCTCCATTCGCCGTGCAGGGCCGGGTCGGCGCCGGGTTCAAGCGCCGCGGCGACTTCGTCGCGGTTGCCGACCAGCTGGGTGAAGAAGTCCGCGCCGTCGTGGCTCGCGTGGGGGCCGAGCGTCGCCCCTTTCGGCCCCTTCCACCAGCCGAGGCCGGCGTGGTAGAGGGCTTTGACCCTGACGTCGGTGCAGTCGAGCTCGTGGGTGGGGTCCGGCGCCAGCAGATCGGTGAGGCCGCCGTAGTGGTCGGCGTCGCAGTGGCTGGCGATCATCGCGTCGAGCACGATCGTGTCTTCGGCGTAGTCCTTGAAGAACTTCCAGTCGACGAAGTCGGCCGCGCTCTTCCCGGTCAGCTGTTTGGTGCGACGGTGGCCGCCGTCAATCATCAGGTGGCGGCCGTTCGGGGTTTTGACCAGGATGCCGTCGCCCTGTTCGACGTCGATGAAGTAGAGCTCGAGCAGGGGCTGCCCGCCAAGCGCTTTCTTGTCGACCCAGCCGAACGTTTCACGACCGCGGGCCCGGACTTCGACCCGGTCCCCGGACTGTTTGCGGACTTCGACCCGGTCGCCCCAGAGCAGGGAGATCGAACGTTTTCTGCCGGTCGCTTCCTGGAAGAGTGGGGTCGTGTCGGCGCTGACGTAGTCGATCGTCATCGGTTCTCCTATTCAGGTTCGCGGACGGCTTCTTCTTTGACTGCGGGAGCTGGGGCAGGCGTCGGTTCGGTCGTCGGTTCGGTGATGGGAGCCGGTTCCGTGGTCGGTTCCGGTTCGGTCGTCGGTTCCGTTTCGGTGGTCGTCGTCGGCTCGGTCGTGGTTTCCGGCTCGGTCGTCGTCGGCGCTCCCGTCGTCGTTTCCGGTTCCGTGGTCGTCGAGCCCGTTTCCGGCTCCGTCGTGGTTCCACCCGGGCCGGTCACTGCTCGCGGCTTGTGGCTTCGGCCGCCGCTCGCGCTCGCGCTGCTTCCGTTGCCGGAGTTGCCGACCATCGAGCCGGCGGCGAAGCCCATCGCGGCGAAGATGAAGGCAAAGAGAAGTGCCAGGAAGGCGAGGCGCGGAGTCGGCCGGCGCGGCGCGCGCCTGATCAGCTCTTCCTCCCGCAGCATCGAGCGCAGGTGCTTGCAGAGCACGGCCATGTTGCGCTCGGTCGCCGCCAGGCCGCGGCGGTCGCCGATCCGCTCGCGGATCTCGCGCGCCTGGCCGAGGTCGCGGTCGGCGCCCTCGAGGTCGCCCGCGGCGAGCCGCAGGGTGCCGAGCTCGTGCTTCGCCCAGGCAATCGCCTCCTGGTCACCGAGCTGCTCGGCGGCGCGCAGCGCACTGCGCAAGGTCTTCAGCAGGTCGGCCCAGCGTTTGAGCAGCATCAGCAGCGCCGCCAGCGCCCGCGCCATCTGCAGCGACTTTTTGTGTTTGCCCTTGCGATCCAGGCGCTCGAGGCAGTCGAGGAGGGCGCCGACCTCGAGGCCGAGCTGGGTGGGGTCGAGTGCCTGCCCTTCGCCGATCCCTTTGCCGAGCGTGACCGCCCGTTCGATCTTTGCCGTCGCCTCTGACGCTTCCTCGACTTCGGTGGCCAGCTGCGGCGCCGTCTCGGCCTTTTTCGACGTTGATTCCTCGAGGGCGCGCCGCAGCGGCTCGCCCCCGGTCGCCGGGCCGCCGCTCGGTTCGATCAGGGTTCCGGCCGGGCTGCCGGCCTGCAGCGTGAAGCCGCCGACTTCGACTCGGGTGTCCATCCGGCCGAGTCTCGCCTCACCCGCCCTATAGAGCAAACACTCCTGAGTTCTTTAAACACCGAAAAGCGCGTGCTTTTGGGCGCTGCTTCAGAATCGGGGTGTGATCGAGGCCGTCACCTTCGACTTCTGGAACACGATCGCGACCGTGCCGCCGGGGGCGATGAAGGAGGCGCGGCAGCGGGCGATCGCCGCTGCTGCCGTCAGCGGCGACGTCGAGATCGAGGCCGATCTGCTGCTGGCGAGCCTGGAGCAGGTGGGGCTCGACTGGGAACGGTCGTGGGCGGAAGGCAGGCACCTGCCCCCGCACGAGGCGGCGGCGGGGCTGGTGCGGGCGCTCGGCCTCGAAGGGGCGGCGCGGGAGATGGTCGCCGAGGCGTTCCTCGGCGCCGGGCGGGAGGTCGAGCTCGAATTCGCGCCGGGAATCCACGCCTGCCTGGAGAGCCTGCGCGAGCGCGAGGTCCGGCTCGGGATCGTCTGCGACGTCGGCTTCAGCGGCGGCGAGCTGCTGCGGGAGCTGCTCGAGGCGGAGGGGCTGCTGCGCCACTTCGACGGCTGGGCCTTCTCCGACGAAGTCGGCCACTACAAGCCGTCGCCGCAGATCTTCGAAGCGGCGCTTGCGGCGCTCGGGGCCGAGCCGGCGAGCGCCCTCCACGTCGGCGACCTGCGGCGCACCGACGTCGCCGGCGCCGCCGCCCACGGGATGCGGACCGTCCGCTACCGCGGCATGAACGACGAGGGCGAGGCCGACGCCGGGCCCGAGGCGGAGTTCGTTCTCGACAGCCACGACGAGCTGGTCGAGCTGATCTTCAGCCTCGGGCGCGATTGACCGCGTAGGCCGCCATGCCCTTGGGCGCTCCCTTGGCGCTGAAGCGGCGCTTCTTCGCCTCGGCGGTCCCCGGCGCCAGCTCCTCGAGGGCGCGGCCGGAGATGAGGATCTCTCCGGGCTTGGCCGCGTCGGCGAGGCGGGCGGCGACGTTGACGTCGACGCCGAAGTAGTCGCCGCCGAGTTTGCGCGGCCGGCCGAGGTGGACGCCGGTGCGCAGCGCGGGGCGGTAGCCGTCGACCTCGATCGGCGCCACCCGCTCGGCGGCGTCGAAGGCCGCGGCGACCGCATCGGGGGCACTCCAGAAGGCGGCCATCAAGCCGTCGCCGAGGCGCTTCACCACCTCTCCCTGGCGCTCGAGCACCGGCGGCTCGATCGCCTCGGAGACCTCGCGCAGCAGTCGCACCGCCGAGCGGTCGCCGGCCTCCAGCGCCCAGCTCGAGAAGCCGACCAGGTCGGTGAAGAGGATCGCCACGTCGACCTTGCCGCGGCCGCGGTCCTGCGACTCGGCCAGCCGCTGCCAGGCCTGCAGCGCGGTCAGCCCGAGCTCGCCGGCGAAGCCATGCTCGCTCCCGCGCAGCGCGACCAGCTCCCGGGCGGCGCGGTCGGCGGGACGGTCGCGAGCGGTGGAGAGGTGATCGACGAACTCGTCGTCGCCCAGCGCGCGCTCCCGCGCCCGCCGCGCGAACCCGACCAGTTTCGGGCTGCGGTTGAAGCGCTGCGCCGCAGCGGAAAAGCGTTTGCCCCGGGTATCGCTCACGACAAGCGCCGCCATCTGGCGCCTCGGCCCGCGCCCTGGGCCTCGATCTTTCCTTCCTCCCGCAGCTCGGCAAGAACGAGTCTCACCGTGGCGTCGCTTATTCCCGGGAGAGCACGCTCGACGTCGCGGCGGCGGAACTCGTCGGGAGCGTGTTCGAGGATGTGTTCGCGGACGCGTTCGCGCTTGCTGCCGGATTGCGAGCGGGCAGCCGTGACCCGTTTCTCGAAATCCTCGTACGCGGAGGCGAGGATCGCGCTGAAGTACGTGATCCAAGGCCAGATGGTGTGCTCGGCCTGGTGCCAGCCCCGCTGAGATTCGTACAGGGCCTGGTAGTAGCTGTGTTTCGATTCATAGATGCGCTGCTCGACGCTGATGTAGCGCGCGACCCGGTAGTCCTGACCCAGCAGCTCATGGGTGGTGAGCAATCGGGCGAGCCGGCCGTTTCCATCCGCAACCGGGTGAATCGCGAGAAAGTCGACGAGGAAGGCGCCGGTCAGGACCAGCGGGTGGGCGATCTGCTCCCGCTTGGCTGCTTCGTAGCGAGCCAGAAGCTCGGTGAGCTGAAATTCCGTCTCTCCGGGTGGGGTCGGCTCGAAGACGATTTCCCGGCTGCCGTTCTCGTAGGAGACGATCAGGTTCTGGTCGGACTTCAGGTGTCCGCCCTGTCCGCCCGAGTGAGCAAAGAGAAGGCGATGGAGATGCAGGACAAAGGGCACGTCGAGATGCTCAGGGGACTCTTGCCGCACCAACTCGTCGATGGCATCTCGGTAGCCGGCGAACTCGCGCTCGTTGCGGTTGCGGAAGCGGCGCGAGCCCTCGACGATCTGCTCGGCCCGATCGCCCTCGACGATCACGCCCTCGATCGCGTTGGAGGCCGTGATCGAAGCAATGCGAGCGTCCTCGGACAGCTGGGCTAAAAGCTCTGGCAACTGGTCTTCGAAGAGGCCCTGCCGGCCCTTTGCGGTGTCGATCCTGGCAAGGACAGGTCCCAGATCACGTGGCTGGGCAGCGAAGGTCCGGTCGATGTCAATGAAGCTTTTAATGAGCTAATAATCGCATAAACGAGCTAAAAAGAACCTGAATTAGCTCAATTATGCAATTCAGCGGCTCTTCAGCAGGCGGCCGACGGCCTCCATCATCTCCTCGGTCTTCTCCTCGCGCAAAGCGGGGGTCTCGGCGCCGACGACGCAGTGGCGGGTGTGTTCGTCGAGCAGGGCGAGGGCGACCTTGTCGATCGCGGCCTGGGCGGCGGAGATCTGGGTGAGGATGTCGATGCAGTAGCGCTCCTCCTCGACCATCCGTTCGATGCCGCCGATCTGGCCGCTGATCCGGCGCAGCCGGTTCTTGACCTTCTCTTTGTTGTCGATGTATCCGGGAACTTGTTTGGTCATCTGGCTATCATACCCCTATGGGGTATACGAATGACCGAGCGACGACCGAGGGGCGGTTGGAGCTGCCGATCGAGGGGATGACCTGCTCCTCCTGCGCCGGCCGGGTGCAAAAGAGCCTCAACACGCTCGAGGGGGTTGAGGCGACGGTCAACTTCGCGACCGAGCGGGCGACCGTCGAGTTCGATCCCGAGCGGGTCGAGCCCGAGCAGCTTCTCGGTGCCGTCGAGGACGTCGGCTACACGGCGTCCCTGCCGGGCGCCGATGGTGAAGGCGAGGCGGCCGAAGCCGATCCCACCGCGGACCTCCGCCGGCGGCTGATCTTCGCCGCCGCCCTCTCGCTGCCGGTGCTGCTGCTGGCGATGATCGAACCGCTGCAGTTCAGAAACTGGCAGTGGCTCTCGCTGCTGCTGGCGACGCCGGTCGTGCTCTGGGCTGGCTGGCCGTTCCACCAGGCCGCCTGGCAGAACCTGCGCCACGGCGCGGTGACGATGGACACCCTGATCTCGCTCGGGACCCTGGCCGCGCTGGGCTGGTCGCTTTACGCGCTCTTCTTCGGCGACGCCGGGATGAACGGGATGAAGATGCCGTTCGAACTCGTCACCGAGCGCGGCGTCGGCGCCGACGAGATCTACCTCGAGGTCGCCGCGGTGGTCACCACCTTCATCCTCGCCGGCCGCTACTTCGAGGAACGGGCGAAGCGGCGGGCCGGTGCGGCGCTGGAGGCGCTGCTCGACCTCGGCGCCAAGGACGTCGCCCTGCTCGACGCCGACGGCAGCGAGCGGCGGGTCGCGGTCTTCGAGCTTGCGGTCGGCGACCGCTTCGTCGTCCGGCCCGGGGAGAAGGTCGCGACGGACGGCGTCGTCGAGAGCGGCGCCTCGGCGGTCGACCAGGCGCTTGTCACCGGCGAGTCGGTCCCGGTCGAAGTCGGGCCGGGGGATGAGGTGGTCGGCGCGACGATCAACGTCGGCGGCCGCCTCGTCGTCCACGCGACCCGAATCGGCGAGGACACGGCGCTGGCGCAGATCGCCCGCCTGGTCACCGAGGCCCAGTCCGGCAAGGCGCCGGTGGAGCGCCTCGCCGACCAGATCAGCGCCGTCTTCGTCCCGGTCGTGATCGCGCTTGCCGTCGGCACCCTCGGTTTCTGGCTCGGCAACGGGGCGGGGGCGAACTTCGCCTTCACCGCCGCGGTCGCGGTGCTGATCATCGCCTGCCCCTGCGCGCTGGGGCTGGCGACGCCGACGGCGCTGCTGGTCGGGACCGGCCGCGGCGCCCAGCTCGGGCTGCTGATCAAGGGCCCGGAAGTGCTGGAGTCGACGCAGGAGATCGACACCGTCGTCCTCGACAAGACCGGCACGGTGACCAGCGGCGAGATGTCGGTCGTCGCGGTACACGCGGCCCCCGGCGTCAAGGAGGCGGAGGTGCTGCGCCTCGCCGGCGCGGTCGAGGACGCCTCCGAGCACCCGATCGCCGCCGCGATCACGGCGCGCGCCAAAGAGGAGTTCGAGCTGCTGCCCGCCGTAGATGAGTTCGCGAGCGAGGCCGGCGTCGGAGTGCGAGGCCTGGTCGGCGACCGCACCGTCGTTGTCGGTCGCGCGACCGAGCTGTCGACTTTGTGGACTGTGGGGCCACAAAAGCGCCATTCGCTCTCCCAAGAGCTGGCCGCGGCGCGCAGCGAGTCCGAAGCGCGTGGCCAGACCGCGATCGCGGTGGGCTGGGACGGGGAGGTGCGCGGCCTAGTCGTGGTCGCCGACACGGTGAAGCCGTCGAGCCGCGAGGCGATCGCGCAGCTGCGGGAGCTCGGACTGCGGCCGGTGCTGCTGACCGGCGACGACGAGGCGACGGCGCGAGCGGTGGCGGCCGAAGTCGGGATCGACGAGGTGATCGCCGAAGTGCTGCCGGCCGAGAAGGCAGCGACGGTCGAGCGCCTGCAGTCCGAAGGCCGGATCGTGGCGATGGTCGGCGACGGCGTCAACGACGCTCCCGCCCTCGCCCAGGCCGACCTCGGCCTGGCGATCGGCACCGGCACCGACGTCGCGATCGAGGCCTCCGACATCACCCTGATCTCCGGCGACCCCCGCGCCGTCGGCGACGCGATCCGCCTCTCCCGCCGCACCCTGAAGACGATCAAGGGCAACCTCTTCTGGGCCTTCGCCTACAACGTCGCCGCCCTGCCCCTCGCCGCCGCCGGCTTCCTCAACCCCCTGATCGCCGGCGCCGCAATGGCCTTCTCCAGCGTCTTCGTGGTGACGAACTCGCTACGCCTGCGCGGCTTTAGTCCCCGGCGGTAGCGGTGCGACCGACGAGCGCGAGCAGATCGCCGCTGGCGACGTAGGTGATGCTCCTCGTGCGTCCGCGTTGCCGAACCAGACCGGCATCGAGTAGCCGGCGCAAGTCGGCGCTGGCGGTAGCGGGGGAGACCTCGGCCTCTTCGCAGTACCTGGCTCGGTCGGTGCCGCCGAGCAGGCTTTGCTCTAGGGCGATCACGATGCGATCGGGCCAGCCGCGAGCCTCGGCAAGGTCCTCCAGCTTCTGCCAGCGGGAAGCCGCCTGTTCGACCTGCGAGAGGCGACGACGCGCCTGGGAGAGGTGGGCATCGAGGCAAAACGAGACCCAGCCCGATGCATCGCGCTCCGGCTGGTAGCTCCCGCCCTGGGTTTCGCGCAGGGCGGAGTAGTAATCCTGGGTGTGGCTGCCGAGGTACTCCTCGATCGAGAAGAGGTCAGGAGAGGCCAGGCCGCCGCGGGCCAGAACCAGCGACTGCACGATCCGGGCGATGCGACCATTGCCGTCCCGGAAGGGATGCACCGAGATGACGTTCAGGTGCGCCATCGCGGCCCGGACGAAGACATTCACCTCGAGGTCGCCGTCGTCGAGCCAGCTCACGACTTCTTCCATTAGGCCCACAACTTCCTCGGCGTCAGGTCCGCGGTACTCGAGCGATCCGTCCGCCCCGGTAACGCCGATCGGACCGGGTCTCCACAGGCCCGGATCTTTGTCCCGCTGGAAGTAGCAGACGTCGAAGTGGAGGTCGAGGATGACGCGGTCGAGCCAGCGGAAGGAGGGATCGACGGCCATCGTGCCCACGTGATCCAGGGCGCGGGAGTAGCAGGCGACGGCCTGTCTGTCTTCGTTGCCTGGTTCCGCCGTGAGGCGGCCGCTGGTCAGGGCCAGCGCTTCCTCGGGGGAGACGCTGAAACCCTCGATCGACGTCGAGCTCTCGGCTGAGCTGGCGCGCACCTGGCGCCGCAGCGACCCCATCCAGCGGCTGCGGGTCTGTGCCTCGTAACCCAGGGCTTTGCGCAGCTCCTCGAGTTCGTCGAGCTTTTCTGCAAGGGGTGGCGCCAGAGGTGGGGTCTGGAAGAGCATCCACCCAGTCTAGACGATTAAACGTCTAATCGTCTAGACGAAATTACGTCTAACTCATCGCCTGCGGCCGACGGTGAGCAGGTACTCCATGCCGAAGTGGGCGTCCTCGTCGCTGCCCTGGTTCCACTCGGCGCAGAACTCGGTCAGGGTCTGGTCGAACTCCTCGGCGCGGCCCTCTTTCTCGGCGTTGGCGCGGGCGGCGATGGTCGGGCCGTAGCGCTGCTTGAAGTGCTCGCCGTAGTCGTCGGGGCGGGCGAAGGCGGTCACCTCGAGGACGCCTTTCTCGATCCGCTCCAGCTCGACCCGGTCGCCGAGCAGGTCGCGGAGGTGATCCTCGCCGCCCCACAGCGGCGGCGGCTGGGCGCCCTCGGGTGGGGGCGGCATGAACTGGCCCATGGCGCGGAAGAGGGCGCCGATCATCCCCTCCGGCGTCCAGCTCAGCAGGCCGATCTTGCCGCCGGGCTTGCAGACGCGGACCAGCTCGTCGGCAGCTTTCTGGTGGAACGGCGCGAACATCACCCCGATCGAGGAGATGACGACGTCGAAGCTCTCGTCCTCGAAGGGCAGGTCGTGGGCGTCGGCCTCGACCCACTCGAGCTCGACCCCCTCGGCCTCGGCGCGGGCGCGGCCGGCGTCGAAGAGCTCGGGGGTGAGGTCGCTGGCGACGACGTCGGCGCCGGTCTTGGCCGCCGGGATCGAGGCGTTGCCGGTGCCGGCGGCGACGTCGAGGACGCGGTCGCCGGGGCCGATCCCGCAGGCCTCGACCAGGCGCGGGCCGAGCGGCAGGAGGAAGGTCTCGACCATCGAGGGGTAATCGCCGGACGCCCACATCGCCCGGTGTTTCTGTCTCAGATCCACAGCGGCTCCTTCGTTTGCTTGACGATCCTTTTCTATGCCTTCGTGGGGGATCGATCAAGTGGAGCTGCTCAGTTACCGCTCTCCGTCGCCACTCCCGGCGCCTCCCGCTCGACCTCGATGCGGGGAAGGATCCGCTCGAGCCAGTCGGGGATCCACCAGTTGCGCGGGCCGAGCAGCTGCATCACCGCCGGCACCAGGACCATCCGCACCAGGGTCGCGTCGAGGAAGATCGCCGAGGCGAGGCCGATCCCGAAGAGCTTGAGGAAGACTTCGGGGGAGGCGACGAAGGCGAGGAAGACGACGACCATGATCGCCGCCGCCGCGGTGATCACCCGGGCGGTCTTGGCGAGACCGTCGGCGACCGCGCGGCGGGTGTCTTCGTCCTTCAGGTACTCCTCGCGGATCCGCGAGATCAGGAAGACCTCGTAGTCCATCGAGAGCCCGAAGAGGATCGCGAACATCATCACCGGCATGAACGGCGCGATCGGGACTTCGTGGTCGATCCCGATCAGTTCGCCGACCGCTCCGCCCTGCGAGACCAGGGTCATCACGCCGTAGGCGGCGCTGACCGAGAGCAGGTTCATCACTCCCGCCTTGAGGGAGATGAAGGGGGAGTGGAAGGCGACCAGGAGCAGCAGGAACGAGAGCCCGACGACGCCGGCGATGAACCACGGCATGCGGCCGGTGATGTAGGAGCTCTGGTCCTCGAGCGCGGCGTTGACGCCGCCGACCAGGGCGTTGACGCCGGAGTTGCCGACGGCGGCCGGGATCACGGTCCCGCGCAGGTGGTCGACCAGTTCCGAGGTGGCCTCGTCCTGAGGGGAGGTGGTCGGGACGACGGTGATGATCGCCGCCGTGCCGTCGGAGTTGAAGCGCGCCGGCGGCACGTAGGCGACACCCTGGGTTTCGCGCAGGTCGGAGACGAGGGTGTCGACCGTCGCTTTGGCGCCGGCGTCGGGCAGTTCGGCGGCGACCACCAGCGGCCCGTTGGCGCCGGGCCCGAAGCCCTCGCTGATCAGGTCGTAGGCCTGGCGGGTCATCGTGTCCGGCTGGTCGTTGCCGGCGTCGGGGAAGCCGAGCCGCATGCCGAGCGCCGGGGCGGCCAGCGCCAGCAGGATCGCGGTGGCGACGATCGCCGCGGTCCAGGGGCGCCGCTGCACGGCGTGGCTCCAGCGGGCGGCGGGGGATTCGCCGTCTTCCTTTGCGTCGAGGCTGCGGCCGAGGAGCGGAATTCGCAGCCGGTCGACGTTCGGCCCGAGGTAGGAGAGCAGCGCCGGCAGCAGGGTGATCGAGGCGACCATCACCACCAGCACCGCGAGCGAGGCCGAGATCGCCACCCCGTACATGTAGGGGAGGCCGGTGATGAAGAGGCCGAGGATCGCGATCACCACGGTGCTGCCGGCGATCAGGACGCTGCGCCCGGCGGTGGTGACCGCCTCGACGACCGCGTCGTGGCGGTCCTTGCCGTCCTTCATCGCCGAGCGGAAGCGGGTCAGGACCAGCAGCGCGTAGTCGATCCCGACGCCGATCCCGATCAGGCCGGAGACGGCCGTGGTCCAGTTGGGGACGTCGATCACGTTGGCGAGCAGGACGATCAGGCCGCCGGAGGAGATGCCGAGGCCGATCAGGGCGATCGCCAGCGGCAGGCCGGCGGCGACCAGGGAGCCGAAGGCGATCAGCAGCACGATCGCCGCGCCGAGGAAGCCGAAGAACTCGGGGCTGGTCTGTTCCTGGGCGGTGTAGATCGGTTCGCCGCCGAGCTTGATCTCCAAGCCGCCGCCGCTGTTGGCTTCGGCCGCGTCGATCAGTTCTTCGCCCTGCTCTTTCTTCACCTGCCAACCGGGCACGGTCAATGGCAGGGTGGTGGTGGCGATCGTGCCGTCGTCGGAGATGCGGATCGAGTCGCGCTTCTCGACGTCCTTGATCGCTTCGCTCTGCTTGAAGAAGGCGTTCATCTTCGCCTTGGAGGCCGGGCTCGTCACCCCGGAGGGGTCTTTCCAGACGACGTAGATTTCCTGGCCCGAGTAGCCGCCGAACTCGCGTTCGGTCAGGTCGCTGGCGGCCTTCGAGTCCGAGCCGGGGGTGTTGTAGTCGGCTTCGTACTCACCGGCGAGGGAAGAGCCGAGGGCGATGATCACGACCGCGGAGACGATCCAGACCAGGACCATGGTGCCGCGGCGGCGGTAGGCGAATTCGGCGAGACGGGCGAGGCGACGAGTCATGCGGGGGTACCTCCGTGGGAGAAATTCTTACGACTGGAAAGGTCCGGCGAGAACCGATTCATAGCAACCTGGTCGCCGCCGATGAAGGCCGGGAGCTGGTTGCCAAAGATTCCTGATGGGTAGTTGAGGAGGGACCGGAAGGGCAGCGTAAGGAAGGGGGATCGCGTGGCGCAGGCAGGGGGGTTTCGTCGCTGGGCGCTTGCCTTTGCCGTTGTCGTTGGCCTCGGCCTTCTCTTCACCGCCTCGCTCGAGGCCCGGCGGCCGTCGTGCGGGGGGCGAAGCGCGACGATCGTCTCCAACGAGCGGGCGATCCACGGCACCCGCGGCCCCGACACGATCCTCGCCGGCGGTGGCCCGAACGCCATCTTCGGCGCCGGCGGCAACGACGTGATCTGCGGCGGCGCCGGGCGCGACAGGATCGACGGCGGCCGCGGCAAGGACACGATCGACGGCAGGCGGGGGAACGACTTCGTCAAAGGCGGACGCGGCTCCGACGACCTTCGCGGGGGAGCGGACCGCGACCGCGTCCGCGGCGACAGCGGCAACGACGTCGTCCGCGGCGGCCCCGGCGCCCGCGACGACGTCGACGGGGGCATGGGGGACGACACGGTGACAGGGGGGAGCGGCAGCTTCGACGCCCTCGCCGGCGGGATCGGGCGCGACCGGATCGACGGCGGGCCTGGGGCGCACGACACCGCCTCCTACCGCAGCGCCGGCGGGCCGGTCGAAGTCGAACTCGGCCACGGGCGCGTCAGCGGGGCCGAGAACGAGCAGCTGCGGGGGATCGAGAACGTCCTCGGCGGGCCCGGGAACGAGCGCTGTTTCGGCCTCCTCCTCGCCGTCCGCTGGTGCGGGCCGACCAGCGTCGCCATCTCCGGTAGCGCCGGCAGCGACGAACTTGCGATCGGCATCCGCCAGGGGCGGTTCGTCATTGCCGCCGGATCGGGTCCCTTCTTGGAGCTCCCAAACGAACGCCGCATCGGCTCGGTGCTCGTCTCGCTTGGCGCCGGTGACGACCGCGCCACGGTCGCGCCTTCGGTGCCGCCGGAAGTCGAGGTGACGATCGAGGGCGGGGAAGGGAGCGACTGGCTGCGCGGAGGGCAGGGTGGCGACACGATCTATGCCGGCGACGACGACGTCCCCGACCGCCTCGAAGGCGGCGGCGGCGACGACGCGCTCTTCGGCGTCAACATCTTCCATCCCCGTCGCGAGAGCGGCGCCGCGACGATGCTCGGCGGCAGCGGCAACGACCTGCTGATCGGCGGCCAGCCCTGTGGCGGCGACCTCTTCGCCGGCGGGCCCGGCGCCAACGACAGCGCCTCCTTTGCCCGGGTTCGCAACCCCGGCGTCAGCGTCAAAGCGCAGATCGGCGGTGCGGTGACCGACCCCGACGTCCCGTACTGCGCGGCCGGGCGCATCGCCCGCGGCACCGAGAAGATCGAGGGCTCGCCCGGCCCCGACGTCCTCACCGGCAACGCGGGCGCCAACACCCTGCTGGGCCGGGGCGGCTCCGACCGGCTCGACGCGAGGGGTGGGAGCGACCGCTGCATCGGCGGTCGCGGCGGGGACCGCTCCCGCCACTGCGAGTACCTGCGCAACTGAGGTTGCAGGCCGGCCCGCCGCGGGGCGCGAGTCGATCGGCCCGCCTACGGTTTAAGGAAGGCCGGCACCTATGCCGGCTTCTCTCTTGTTCATGCCGAATCCGACCGCAAAACCGCGCCGGCGCTGGCTTTCGTCGCTTACCGCGATGGCGCTTGCCCTGCTCGCCAGCTGCCTGGTGGGCGTCGCCGCCGCGCCCGCGAAGAGCACCTCGGAGAAGCTGGAAGCGGTCGAAGAGAAGATCGGCGCCGCGGAAGAACGCGAAGGCGTCCTGACCTCCGACATCGCCGCGATGGGGGACGAAATCTCCGCCCTCGAAGGCCAGGTCGCGGGGCTGCGCACCCAGGAGGCGGCGGCCGAAGAAGAGCTCAGCGCGAAAGAAGCCGAACTGGGGCAGGCCGAAGACGAACTGGCCGAAGCGCTGAAGCGGCTGGATACCCTGCGCGGCCGCCTCAAGCGGGCGCTGACCAACCTGCGCGAGCGGCTGGTCGCGATCTACACCTACGGCGCCACCTCCGACCTCACCGCGGTGATCCTCAGCAGCGAGGACTACGGCGACATGGTCGCCCGCACCCAGTACTTCGACGCGATCAACGAAAGCGACTCGGCCCTCGCCGAGCGGGTGCGGAGCCTGCGCGACGAAGCGAAGGAACTGGTCCGGGTGCGGAAGGTCGCGAAGCTGACGATCGAAAAGGCGCGCGACCAGATCGCCGCCAGGGAGCAGCGGCTGGAAGCGACCCGCTCGACGCTCGAGTCCCGCGAGGGGGCGCTGCTCTCGGCCCGGGCGACCCGCCGCCAGGCGCTGAACAGCGTCCAGGGCGCCCGCGACGCGCACGAGGAAATCGCTGCCGGCCTGCGCTCAGAAATCGCCCAGGAAATCGCCGAAGCGACCGGCGCCATGCCGCTGCCGGCGGGGCCGCTGCCGAGCCCCAGCGCCGCCGGGTTCATCTGGCCGGTCGAAGGCACCCTCACCTCCGGCTTCGGCTACCGCTGGGGACGGATGCACGAGGGGATCGACATCTCCGTGCCGGAAGGGACGCCGATCCGCGCCGCGGCCGACGGCACCGTGATCCTCGAGCAGTCCGAGTACGAAAGCGGCGGCTACGGCAACTACACCTGTATCGACCACGGCGGCGGGCTCTCCACCTGCTACGCCCACCAGTCGAGCTTCGCGGCCTCGGTCGGCGCCCGGGTCGGCCAGGGCGACCTGATCGGCTACAGCGGCAACACCGGCCACAGCACCGGCCCCCACCTCCACTTCGAGGTGCGGGTCAACGGCGTCCCAACCGACCCCCTCGGCTACCTCTAGCGTGTCGTTTCCACCTTTTTGGTTCCTATAGGGACCACAAGGGTGGAAACGATCTTGCTGTCGCTACTGTTGCCGCGTGGCAGAGCTGATCCTGTATGCGATTCCGGCGTTCGTGCTGCTGCTCGTGGTCGAGCTGCTCTCGTTCAAGTACGCGCGGGACGAGGACCTCGTCGGCTACGAGGCGCGCGACACGCGCACCAGCCTGACGATGGGCGGCGGCAACGTCGCCATCAACGCCGTCTGGAAGCTGGTCGTCGTCGCCGTCTACGTCGGCCTCTACGAGCTGACGCCGCTGCGGATGCCGGCCGACATGTGGTGGACCTACGTGCTGCTCTTCTTCGCCGACGACTTCGCCTACTACTGGTTCCACCGCATCCACCACGAGATGCGGGTCTTCTGGGCCAGCCACGTCGTCCACCACTCCTCCGAGCACTACAACCTCTCGACCGCGTTGCGCCAGACCTGGACGCCGATGACCGCGCTGCCGTTCTGGGCGCCGCTGGCGCTGCTCGGCTTCGCGCCCTGGATGATCCTCACCCAGCAGGCGATCAGCCTCATCTACCAGTTCTGGATCCATACCGAGCGGGTGAAGAAGATGCCCGCCTGGTTCGAGTTCTTCTTCAACGCGCCCTCGCACCACCGCGTCCACCACGGCTCCAACGAGGTCTACCTCGACCGCAACTACGGCGGCATCCTGATCGTCTGGGACCGGATATTCGGCACCTTCCAGGGCGAGACCGAGCGGGTCCGCTACGGGCTCACCCAGAACATCCGCAGCTTCCGGCCGACCCACGTCGCCTTCCACGAGTTCGTCGCCATCGCCCACGACGTGCGCCGCGCCAAGACCTGGCGCGAACGCCTCGGCTACCTCTTCCTCGGCCCCGGCTGGTCGCCCGACGGTAGCGGCGGCGGCACGCGGGGGTGAGTGTCGAGTTATGCGTCCATACGGGCGCATAAGTCGACACGCCTAGGGCTGCAGACGGCTGTGCTCCCAGCGCTCGCCCGTCTTCACGTAGAGCAAACGCCGGTGGAGGCGGTCGGGGCTGCCGTGCCAGAACTCGACCTGGTCGGGGTCGAGGCGGTAGCCGCCCCAGTCCTCGGGGCGGCGCAGCGCCTCGCCGCCCTCTGCGAGCTCCACGGCTTCGCGCCGCAAGCCGTCCGGGTCGTCCAGCACCTCACCCTGGTTCGAAGCGACGGTGGTCGCCTGGCCCACCGGCGGGCGCTCGGCGAAGATCTGGTCGGACTCCTCGGCTCCCAGCCGCTCGACCGGTCCCTCGAAGACGATCTGCTGCAGCGTCTCGCGCCAGTAGAGGGTGCCGGCGGCGCGCGGGTTGGCGGCCAGCTCCCGCCCCTTGCGGCTGTTGGCGCTGAAGGCGAAGACGATCGCCGGGTTCGCCCGCTTCAGCAGGACGATCCGGGTCGAGGGTCTGCCCTGCGCGTCGGCAGTCGCCAGGGCGAGCGCCCGCGGCTCGCGGACTCCGCGCTCGTCGGCCGCGGCGAGCCAGCGCTCGAGCAGCCCCAGCGGCTCCTCGGGCGGCGCGTCGAACTCCGGCAGCTCGAGGGTCGGGTCGCCCGAGAGCGTTTCGACCGGCTCGCTCACCCGTCGAAGTGCATCCGCAGCCGGACGTCGGTGCCGGCTTCGCCGGAGCGGACCTGGACCAGGTCGCAGAGCTGGTTCGCGATCCACAGGCCGCGGCCGTGGTCCTGGTCGGGCCGCGGTCGTTGCCGCCCCACCAGCGGGTCGTCGATGTGGCCGGCGTCGCGGACGGCGCAGACCAGCTCGCCGTCTTCGTCCCAGACGTGGAGCCGGCCCGTGCCGCCGCCGTGCTGGACGCTGTTGGTGGCGACCTCGCAGACCGCGAGGACGAGGTCCTCGTTGCGGCGGCTGTCGAGCCCGGCCGAGCGGGCACACTGGGCGACGAGGTGGCGCACCATCGCCAGGTCCGCCCGGCCGAAGTCGAGCCTGACCGCCGGCCGCGCGGGCTGCGCGAGCGTCCCTTCAAGCGGGGCGTCGAGCGAGTAGCGGGGGGAGACCGCCTTGCCGTGGGGATGGGCGCAGACGGGATGGCTGCGCTCGGCGCCCTCCAGGACCTCGTGGTCGAGCCCCCTGGTGTCGTAGGGGCACATCACGGTCAACGAGCGCTCCGCGGCGAAGGCGAGGTTGAAGAGCCGCTCATGCAGCTCGCACTCTTCCAGCTCGGCGGCGCTGCGGTCCGGAGAGATCGGTTCGCCCAGGCCGCGGACGCCCCTGTCGAGGTCGCAGGTGTAGAGGAAGTCCCGCCAGGCCGGGATCAGCCGCGCGGGGTTGCGCCCGACGTTGCCCATCGACCAGAACTCCACCGCTTCCGCATTGGATCCGAGCGCTTCCTTGACGAGCTGCATGCGCTCCTCCGGGAGGACGACCAGGACCGTCTCTCCGGCTCCGATCCCCTCTTCCAGGTAGGGGACGGTCCCCAGCAGGAACTCCTCGTCGCTCGAGTAGAAGAAGGCCTCGTGGCGGAAGCCCCTCGCCTGTGCGGCCTGTGGGTTCATAGCCCCATCCCCAGCAGCTCGCCGAGCCGGTTGACGATGCGCGGCGGGTTGCGGACGCTGCAGCCGCCGTTGGCGGCGAGGCGGCGGGTGTGGGCGGCGAGCACTTCGAAAGCGTGGTGGTCGATGAACTCGAGGGGCTCGAGGTCGAGGACGGTCGGCTCTCTGGGGACGTGGGCGTGGTCGAGCGCCCGCGCCAGGGCGGGGCTCGAGAAGCGGTCGATTTCGCCGCTGAGGACGAGCCCGCCGGCTTCGCCGAAGAGGTGGAACGGGGCCCGCTCGGCGATCGAGTTGGCGGTCGGGTGGATCGCCGCCAGGTCGCCGAGGACGTCCGCCGGCAGGACGTCGCGCTGGTAGCCGCAGAGCGCCGACATTCCCATCGGTGCCGCCATCCGGTCGGCCATGCTCTCGAGCCGGAGGTGGGCGTGCCAGGTGCGGGGGGCGGCGACCAGTTCGGTGGACTGAGTGGCGAGCGACAGGCCGGAGAACCCGTCGGCGCGGGCGGCGTCGGTCGCGGCTTTGAAGAGCGCCACCTGGGCGGTGGGGTCGACCGGCTCGCCCAGCCGGTAGACGTCTTTGAGCTCGAACAGATGCAGGGCGCCACTGTCGATCATCCCGCCGACGTCGCCGAGCGGGTCGAGGCGCTCACGCTGCTCGGCCACCGGTTCGCCGCTGAGGTAGACCAGGCGCCGGTTGGCGCGCAGCCCGTCGGTGAAGAAATCAAGCGCCGCAGCGACGAATTCCGCCGGTTGCTCGTAGCCCCAGCAGGCGTGGCCCTGGGCGCCGAGATCGCCCGCGGATTGGATGCAGCCGTGCTTCCTCACCAATCGAGTATCTCATTGCGATTCCCCTAGTACCAGCGATCCGTGCAGAGTTGTCAACCTTGTCGCGATGAGCGAGACGGCGAAGGCGGTGCGGGTGCGGGTGCGTGGCGCGGTCCAGGGAGTCGGCTTCCGGGATGCGACCGTCGGCCAGGCCCGCCGGGAGGGGGTTCTCGGCTGGGTCCGCAACGCCGAGGACGGCACCGTGGTCGTCCACGCCGAGGGGCCCGAGGAGGCGGTGGACAGGCTGGTCAAGTTCCTCGAGACGGGGCCGTCTGGGGCGCGGGTCGAGGGCGTCGAGGTCGAGGCGACGAAGGTCGAGGGCCACGAGCAGTTCGCGGTCCGCGGCGTCAGCGCCGGGGTCTTCGTCGTCCAGGAGCACTGGGCGACGGCGCACCACTTCGACCTCCGCCTCGAGGTCGACGGGGCGATGCGCTCCTGGGCCGTGCCGAAGGGTCCCTCGATGGACCCGGCGGTGAAGCGGCTGGCGATCGAGGTCGGCGACCACGCGATCGCCTACAACGAGTTCGAGGGCGAGATCGACGCCGGCCGGGTGGAGATCTGGGACCGCGGCAGCTACGAGCAGGGCGGGCGCGTTCCCTGGCCCGAGGCCCTGGAGCGCGGCCACGCCGTCTTCGTCCTCCACGGCGAGAAGCTCGAGGGCGGCTTCGCGCTGCAGCGGACCCGCGGCGGCGAGAAGCCGCAGTGGCTGCTGATCAAGCGCAAGGACGAGTTCGCGCGGCCGGGTTAGTGCCGCGACGCTCAAGTGATTAAAAAAACGGGCCGATGTAGTGGCGGTGGACAAATCGTCTAAGCGGCCTGATCAGTCGCGCAAAATCGCGTTTGTCGCTATCGCGCTCCTCGCGGGGCTGCTCTCGCTGTATGCGGCGGTGATCCTCGGCAAGCTCGGCGACGACCCGCTCCAGGATGCGGTCGGACGCTGGGTCTACGACGCCGTCGTCCTCGGGGCTGCGGCGATCGTCCTCTGGCGGGCGGCGACGATCGAGGCCGAGCGCCGCGCCTGGTTCTGGCTCGGTGGCGGGCTGCTGCTCTGGGCGCTGGGCCAGACCTACTACTCGGTCGTCCTCTACTACGCCAGCCCGGCGCCGTTCCCCTCTCCCGCGGACGTCCTCTTCCTCTCCTTCTATCCCGCCAGCTTCATCGCCATCGTCCTCCTCCTGCGCGCCAGGGTCGCCCACCTCGATCCGCTGGCCTGGGCCGACGGCCTGATCGGGGCGCTGGCGGTCGCCGGGGTCGCCGCGGCGCTGATCTTCCCGCCGGTCCTCGAAGCCCTCGGCGGCAGCCCGCTGGGGGTCGCTGTCAGCCTCGCCTACCCGTGCATGGACCTGGTCCTGCTCGGCCTGCTGAGCGGGGCGATCGCGGCTTCGAAATGGCGGATCGGGGGCAGCTGGCTGCTGATCGCGGCGGCGCTGCTGCTCTTCTGCGCCTGCGACGTCGTCTACCTCTCGGTCGGCGGGCAGTCGACCATCGCGCTGAACGTCGCCAGCGTCGGCTGGCCGCTCGCCTTCCTCCTGCTCGCCTTCGCCTCCTGGCTGCCGGCAACCGAATGCGAGGCGGCCGAGGCCCGCGCCGACGGCCACCGGATCCTCGCCCCGATCCTGATGGCGGTGGTCGGGATCTTGTTGCTGGCGGTCGGCACCTCGGTCCCGATCGGGCCGGCCGCGATCGGCCTCGGCGTCGCCTGCCTCGTCGCCGTGCTGGTCCGGCTGTTGATCACCAACAACCAGAACCGGCGGATCCTGATCGCCAGCCAGGAGGAAGCGGTCACCGACTCCCTCACCGGCCTCGCCAACCGCCGGGCGCTGATGGTCGACCTCGAGCGCGCCTTCTCCGCCACCCCGCCGCAGTCGATGGTCCTCGCGCTATATGACCTCGACGGCTTCAAGGCCTACAACGACAGCTTCGGGCATCCCGCCGGCGACGACCTGCTGCGCCGTCTCGGCGGCGAGCTGGCCGAGGCGATGGCCCCCTACGGCCGCGGCTACCGGCTCGGCGGCGACGAGTTCTGCATCCTCGCCTCGACCCGGACGCTCTCCGCCGAAGCGATCTGCCACACCGCCGAGAACGCGCTCTCTGATCGCGGCCGCGGCTTCTCGATCGGGGCCTCCTGGGGCAAGGTGCTGATCCCGGCCGAGGTCGTCAACGCCAGCGACGCGCTGCGGATCGCCGACCGGCGGATGTATGCGCAGAAGGGCCGGCGCGCCGACTCGGCGAGCAGCCAGACCCGCGGCGTCCTGCTCCGCGTCCTGCACGAGCGCGAGCCCGAGCTGGAGCGCCACCTCGACGGCGTCGCCCAGCTCGCCGCCACCTTTGGCCGCCAGGTCTCGCTCGACGGCGAAGAGCGCGACGTCCTCGTCCGCGCGGCGGAGCTGCACGACATCGGCAAGATCGCGATTCCCGACGAGATCCTCCACAAGGACGGCGACCTGACCGCGGACGAGTGGAAGCTGATGCGTAAGCACCCGCTGATCGGCCAGCGCGTCCTCGAAGCCGCCCCGGCCCTCGGCGAGGTGGCGAAGCTGGTCCGCTCGACCCACGAGCGCTGGGACGGCAGCGGCTACCCCGACGGCCTCGACGGCCGCGACATCCCCCTCGGCTCCCGCGTGATCCTGATCTGCGACGCCTACAACGCGATGACCGAAGGCCGCCCCTTCCGGGCGGCGCGCAGCAACGAGCAGGCGCTCGCCGAGCTCGCCGCCGGAGCCGGCACCCAGTTCGACCCGCAGCTCGTCAAGACGTTCACCGAGAAGGTGATCCCCGCGCTGGAGCGCGAGCGCTACGGCTCGCCGGCGACTACGGTTGGTGGGTGACGGCAGTCCTCGACGAGCTGACGGTGGCCGACGCGCCATCGGCCTGGCGCGAGTGCGGTTTCGCGGTCGAAGACGACTGCTGCGTCGTCGGTGAGGTGCGAATCCGGTTCGCGCCCGAGGAGGGGGAGAAGGGCCTGAACGGGTGGAAGCTGCGTGGGATCGAGTCCACCGACCTCGACGGGCTGCCGACGACCGCGAGCGATCAGGCGCCGCCGGCCGAGGCGCCCGCGCACCCCAACGGCATCGCCGCGATCGACCACGTCGTGGCGATCAGCTCCGACCTCGACCGCACCGTCGCCGCGCTGCAGGCCGCCGGCCTCGACCTGCGCCGCGTGCGTGAGGAGCCGACGCCCGCCGGCGCTCCGCGCCAGGCGTTCTTCCTCCTCGGCCCGGCGATCCTCGAGGTGGTTCAGGAGCCAGCGGAGGTGACGGCGAAAAAGGGAGACCGGCCGGCGTTCTTCTGGGGCCTCGCCTTCGTCGCCCCGGACCTCGAGCGCACCGTCGCCTACCTCGGCGAGGAGCGGGTCAGCGCCGTCCGCGACGCCGTCCAACCCGGCCGCCGGATCGCCACCCTGCGCCGCGGCGCCGGGCTCTCGGTGCCCGTGGCGCTGATGTCCCCCCGCAGCTAGAAGGAGAAAAGAAGAACTCCGGCGGCGGCCACGGCGAGGACGGAGGCGACCCGGCGGGCGGCGCGCTGCGGTTTGATCGCCATCTTCTCCGCCGTCATCGCCCCGGTCATCGCGCCCATCCACAGCAGCCTGCCGGGGCCCGCCACCGCTGCGGCCAGCATCATCGCCCAGCAGGAGGCGATGCAGGCGCCGCTGTTGCGGAGGGCGAAGTCGGCCACCCCGGCGCTGGCCCGCCAGCCCCGCGGCGGCAGGGGCCGGCTGCGATGGCAGGCCCGCTGGGCGCTCCGCTTCAGCGGGGTCAACTGCCACACCGCCGCCAGGCTCAGCGCCGCGGCGAGCGCCCAGGGCGAGCCGAGCGGCCCCCACGAGGTCAGCGATCCCAGGGCGAGAGTGCTGAAAAGCGCCCAGACGGCGACGAAGACGGCGAGGAATTCGACCACGGCGCGACGCCGCCGCCAGTAGAGGCTCTTGGCGCCGACGTGGCGGACGGCGGGGGTTGCGGCCGGGACCATCATCGCGACGGCCATCAGCGCCCACATCGGAGCGCCGGCCAGCAGCGATTCGGGGCCGGATGCAGCCGCGGCGACGCCGGCGTGGGCGCCGCCGCCCCCCGACATCCCGGTCATCCCGATCGTGCAGATCCAGAGTGGGGACTGCGCCCAAGCCGGTCCGCTCCCGGATGCGGCCGCCCCGTGAGCCAGGCCGGAGCCGAGGAGGAGGACGACCCAGGCGGCGAGGACCCCGAGCTCGACCCAGAGGGTCGGCCGGCGCCCGATCCTCTCCAGGGCCGCCAAGCGCCCCTCAGGAGTCGATCGAGAGGCTGACCCGGCCGATGTGGATCGGCTCGTGGCTCTCCTGCTCGTAATCGTCGAGCGAGTCCTCTCCCAGAGGCCGGAAGCTGATCTCCAGCTGCTCGCGTCCCCAGTCGGTCTTGTCGCGCAGTTCCTTGATCCGGGCGCCCACCTCGACGCTGACGCGCATCCCGTGCGGGTGCTTGTCGCCGGGCGGGGCAGCAGCCTTCTCGATGCCGAAGAAGGAGAGGTTGGCGAGGTAGCAGCGGTCGAGATCCTCCGGGCTGGGACTCTCGGGCAGGTTGAGGTAGATGCCGTAGACGGTGCCGGGATTGGAATCGCCCTGGATGTCCTCCACGTTGAGGTAGAGGCGGCGCGGATCCTCGGGATCGGCGGCTTCGAGCACCTCTTCGCGGGCTCGCGGGTCGATCTCCACCGGAACCCTGATCGATTCGCCTTCCAGCGGAACTTTCCCTTCGCTGGCGCCGACGAATTTCGGCTCTTCGGGGGGCGGGGGGGCCGAGGGTGGCGGAGGCGGCGGCGGGGGTGGCACGAGTTCCTCCACGATAGTGACGGGCGGTGGGTCGTAGTCGTAGTTCAGGTCGGTGACGGTGTTGCGAACTTCGCTACACGTCTTCGCGACCTGCTGGCCATCGGCGCGGAAGAATTCGAACTTCCTGTCGAGCCATTCGGCTTTTTCGGGATCGGTCCGGTCTTCGCCTGCGTTCCAGAGGGCCCAGATCCGGTCGATGTTGGCGTGGTGGAGCCAGAAGATCGGGTCCTGAGCCGCCGTTTCGGGGTTGTTCATCAGGCCCCCGATTTCACCGTGGACGGCGTTGTGCGGGGTGTTCTCCACCACGCCGGCCTGACCCCAGAAGCGTTCTTCGGCGGGCGGTCCTTCGCCACCACCGAATTCGGCGACGCCGATGAAGTCCGGACGAGCGAGGGCTTTGACGTCGGAGGTCGCTCTTTCCAAGAGCGGTTCGCCGGCGTTGACCCTGGCGCGGCGGTTCGCCACCCAGAGGGGATTGCTCGGGCTGTCTTCCCGAAAGGGCGGAGGCAGGACGGCGTTTTCGCCTCCCAGGCCGTAGTTCCAGTAGGGCAGGGCCCAGTCCTCTGGTCCGCCTCCTTCGATCACGGCCTTGCGGACGATTCCCTCGAAGTAGTACAGGTACATCCGGTGCCAGGGGAGGAAATACCAACTCTGGTGTTCGCACTTCCTCCACAGGGGCTGCAGGGGCCGATCTTCGGTGCCGTGTATCGCCGCTTGGTACCACCAGCTGCTTGGCTCGCTCAGCGGCCGTTCCTTCAGTTTGCCGACCGCTTTGGCGTACTCCGTGAGTGCGGCGGCGCCGGCTGGGCTTCGCACCTCGTGGCGGATGAGCACCTGATCGCCGTTGGCCATGTGAACACCTTACTGGCCAGGACAAGAGCAATAGTAAGGTTGACTCCGAGTGGTAACTGGTATGTAGTGAACGGTTGAGATGGTTTTGCGTACTGTTGTGTAGTAAGTAAACCGATGTGTAGGAATGCTGTAGCCTTGCCCCATGGGAGAGTTCCGCTACGAGGGGCACCGCATCAGCTACGACAGCTACGGGTCGGGCGAGCGGCTGATCGTCCTCGTCCACGGGCTGCTGATGAACCGCCACATGTTCGACCGGCTGGGGCCGGAGCTGGCGGAGCGGGGGAACCGGGTCGTCACCGTCGACATGCTCGGCCACGGGCGCTCGGACCGGCCCGAGGACCTGCGGCTCTACTCGATGCCGCTCTTCGCCCGCCAGGTGGTGGCCCTGCTCGACCACCTCGAAGAGGAGAGCGCGGTGATCGGGGGAACCTCGCTTGGCGCCAACATCGCCCTCGAGCTGGCGGTCCACAATCCCGACCGGGCGCGGGCCCTGTTCATAGAGATGCCGGTCCTCGACAACGCCCTCTCGTTCGTCGCCGCGGCCTTCACCCCGGTCCTCCTGGGGCTGAAGGTCGGCCGGCCGCTGTTCGAGGGCCTCTCGCTGCTGACCCGGGGCATTCCGCGCACCAGCTACCTGCTCGACATCGGCCTCGACTGGGTCCGCCAGCGGCCCGGGCCCTCGCAGGCCGTCCTCGAGGGCCTGCTGCTGGGGGAGACGGCGCCGCACCGCGAGGAGCGGGTGAAGATCGAGCACCAGACCCTGGTCGTCGGCCACCCGCGCGACCCTTTGCACCCCTTCAGCGACTCGGGGATGCTGCTCGAAGAGCTGCCGAACGCGCGCCTGGTGGAAGCCAACTCGATCCTCGAGTGGCGCCTCGACCCGCAACGGCTGAACGACGAGCTGAGCGAGTTCCTCGAGGAAGTCTGGACCCCGCCGCTGCGCGCGGTGGCGGGTCAAAGCGCCTGACGGCAGAACCCGCTGTCAGACTTACTGGCTCGTGAGCCAGACCGCCGACGAAAAGCGCCTCGAACGCGAGGCCGAGTTCTCGACCATCTCCGGGCAGGAGATCAAGCCGCTCTACACCGAGGCCGACCTCGAGGGTGAGGCGGAGGAGAAGCTCGGCGAGCCCGGCTCCTATCCGTTCACCCGCGGCCCGTACCCGTCGATGTACCGGGGGCGGCTGTGGACGATGCGCCAGTTCGCCGGCTTCGGCACCGTCGAGGAGACCAACGAGCGCTTCCACTACCTGCTCGACCACGGCCAGACGGGGCTCTCGACCGCCTTCGACATGCCGACCCTGATGGGCTACGACTCCGACCACGAGCGCAGCCTCGGCGAGGTCGGCCGCGAGGGGGTCGCCGTCGACACCCTCGCCGACATGGAGCGGCTGTTCCAGGGGATCCCGCTCGGCGGCGTCACCACCTCGATGACGATCAACGCCCCGGCGGCGATCCTTCTCGCCTTCTACGTGCTGGTCGGCGAGAAGCAGGGCGTCCCGGCCACCCAGCTCGGCGGCACGATTCAGACCGACATCCTCAAGGAGTACATCGCCCAGAAAGAGTGGTGCTTCCCGGTCGAGCCGGCGATGCGGCTGGTCACCGACATGATCGAGTGGTGCACCGAGAACATGCCGCGCTGGCACCCGGTCTCGATCTCCGGGTACCACATCCGCGAGGCCGGTTCGACCGCCCAGCAGGAGCTCGCCTTCACCCTCAAGGACGGGTTCACCTACGTCGAGCGGGCGATCGACCGCGGCCTCGACGTCGACGACTTCGCGCCGCGGCTCTCCTTCTTCTTCAACTCCCACATCGACTTCTTCGAGGAGATCGCCAAGTACCGGGCGGCGCGCCGGATCTGGGCGCGGGAGATGAAGGAGACCTACGGCGCCCAGAAGGAGGAGTCGCTGCGGCTCCGCTTCCACACCCAGACCGCCGGCGTCAGCCTCACCGCCCAGCAGCCGCTGAACAACGTCGTCCGCACTGCGCTGGAGGCGCTGGCCGCGGTGATGGGCGGGACCCAGTCGCTGCACACCAACTCCTTCGACGAGGCGCTGGCGCTGCCGACCGAGGAGGCGGTGCGGGTGGCGCTCCGCACGCAGCAGATCATCGCCACCGAGACCGGCGTCGCCAACACCGCCGACCCGCTCGGCGGCTCCTACTTCGTCGAGAAGCTGACCGACGAGATGGAGCAGGCGGCATACGGCTACTTCGCCCGGATCGACGAGCTGGGGGGGATGGTCGAGGCGATCCGCCGCAACTTCCCCCAGCGCGAGATCGCCGAGGCCTCCTTCACCTACCAGCAGGAGCTGAACGAACGCCGCCGGATCGTCGTCGGCGTCAACGACTTCGTCCAGGACGACGAAGAGGCGATGCCGATCCTGAAGATCGACCCGGCGCTGGAAGGCAAGCAGGTCGACCGCCTGGCGGCGACCAAGGCCGCCCGCGACGGCGCCGCCGTCGAGTCCGCCCTGGCCGAGCTGAAGCGCGCCGCCGCCGGCGAGGGCAACCTGATGCCGCCGATCATCGAGGCGGCCCGCGTCCAGGCGACCGAGGGCGAGATGATCGCCGCGATGCAAGAGGTCTTCGGCACCTACACCGAGTCACCCGTCTTCTAAATCCGATGTTGGATCGTTTCCACCTTTTGGGTTCCTATAGGGACCAAAAGGGTGGAAACGACGATTGAGAAAGGAACGAATGAGCGTCGACACCGTCACCCCCGCCTACGAGATCTCCCAGGAGGCGCTCGACCTGCGCGACATGGTCCGCCAGCTGGCGCAGGAGAAGATCGCGCCGCGGGCCGGCGACATCGACCGCAAGAGCGAATACCCGTGGGACCTGCGCGAGCTGCTCGCCTCCCACGACATCCTCGGCCTGCCCTTCGCCGCCTCCTACGGCGGCACCGGGACCGGCACCCTGGTCCTGCAGATGGCGGTCGAGGAGATCGCCAAGGCCTGCGCCTCCTCGGCCCTGATGCTGATGGTCCAGGAGCTGGGGACGCTGCCGATCCAGCTGTTCGGCTCCGAGGAGCAGAAACAGAAGTGGCTGCCGAAGTGCGCCAGCGGCGAGTGGTCGCCGGCCTTCGCGCTGTCGGAGCCCGAGGCCGGCTCGGACCCGGCGGCGATGCGGACCAGCGCGGTGCGTGACGGCGACGAGTGGGTGATCAACGGCCAGAAGGCCTGGATCAGCAACGCGACGATCGCCGACTTCTACGTCGTCTTCGCCACCACCGACCGCGAGAACCGCCGCACCAGCGCCTTCGTCGTCGAGAAAGACGCGCCCGGCTTCGACCCCGGCAAGCTCGAGCACAAGCTCGGGATCAAGGGATCGCCGACCGGCTCGCCGACCTTCACCGACGTCCGCGTCCCGCACGAGAACCTGATCGGCGAGGAGGGCAAGGGCCTCGGCGTCGCCCTCGGCACGCTCGAGCGCACCCGCCTCGGCGCCGCCGCCCAGGCGGTCGGGATCGCCCAGGGGGCGACCGATTACGCCAACGGCTACGCCAAAGAGCG
This sequence comes from Solirubrobacterales bacterium, assembly GCA_035473555.1. Lineage (GTDB taxonomy): Bacteria > Actinomycetota > Thermoleophilia > Solirubrobacterales > 70-9 > VAYN01. The sequence goes on along the minus strand of DATIOC010000002.1, from coordinate 164,237 downwards.
GATCGCCTTCGGCAAGCCGATCAACCAGCTGCAGGCGATCCAGTTCAAGCTCGCCGACATGGAGACCGGCACCGCCGCCGCCCGCGAGCTCCTCTACAAGGCCTGCTCGGTGGCCGACAAGCCCCAGCGCCCGGCCGACCTCGGCAAGTGGACCTCGATGGCCAAGCTCTTCGCCTCCGACAACGCGATGAAGGTGACGGTCGAGGCAATCCAGGTCCTCGGCGGCTACGGCTACGTCAACGAGTACCCGGTCGAGCGGATGATGCGCGACGCCAAGATCACCCAGATCTACGAGGGCACGAACGAGATTCAGCGCGTGGTCATCGCGCGGTCGATGAGCTGAGCGCGGCAGAGGTTGTAGGCCCTATGGGGTACGCAACCTCTGCCGCCGCTCCTCAGGGCCGCAGGTGCTCGACCTCGAAGCCGAACTCGTCGCGCAGCCGGTTGGCGACGAGCGAGCGGTGGCAGGCCTCGGGGTCGCGCTCGACGCAGAGCAGCGCCGGGCTTGAGTTGCCAATCCATTTGACGATCGGCCCGAAGTCGACCCGGTCGAGAACCTCCGCCGTGAAGCGCTCGACGTAGGCGGGGGCGAGGACGGTGCGGGAGCGTTTGCCCTCGCCCCGCTTCTCGTCCTCGGCGTACTGCAGCTGGCGCATCTCGGTCGTCGGCGCCAGCTCGCTGAGGTGGGAGTAGCCGATGCCGGCCTCGTCCAGCGCAGCCTGCAGCCGTTTGGCATTCGCCCAGGCGTACTCGCTGCCCCGCACGCCACGCCGCTGCCGCACGTCAAGCACCAGGTCGACCCCCGCGCCGCTCAGCGCGGCCAGGAACGAGTCGCGGTCGAAGCCATAGACGCCGATGGTCCGCAGGGTGGGCACCAGGGCATTGTCGCCCCTGGCGTGGCAGCCTGAGGCGATGGCCAAGCGCTTCCTAATCGTCAACGCCGACGCCCTCGGCTTCTCGCCCGCGGTCAACGACGCCGAGCGGCAGATCGAGCTGACGACGCTTCGCGATCCAGGTGTGAAAAACCTGCTCAATGTGAGTGATGTCCGACTGTGTTCCTTGCACAGGCAAGAGCACGGCTGAGGGGCTAATTTTGGACCATGATCCGTTCTGCTCCACCCGCTCCTCTCAAAACTGCGCTCCTCACCTTTGCGATCGCCATCGTTCTGGCGCTTCTCATCGCTCGGCCCATTTGAGGGTCAGAATGAGGGTCAGAAAAAACGACCGCGCTGTTGGCTCAGTTCATTCGCCCTTGGCTGGGGCTGAGGTTTCGTCCTTGGCTTCGGGACAGGCATCGACCTGGGTGACGGTGTCATAGGGACCCTTCGGAAGGGTGATCTTCTTCGATCCAATTTCCATCTCCAAACCGTCGGGCCCGTTCTTCAGGCTGCCGCACAGTGGTGTACCGGCGTCTTGAGTCATCAAAACGGTCGACCCCGAGCTCTCGGCCTGGTTACCGAACCATGCCAGGGCGATGGCCGTCGCCATCAGAAGGACCGCCGCACCAGTTGCGGCCCTGGACTCAAGTAGCTTTTTTTTCGCGCTCTTGGCCTGTTCGCGCTCCCACGTCCGCAATCCGGGTCCGCTGGGCCAGGCCAGGTTCGCGGGCGTCCCCTGCGCGGCCTTTGCGGCCTGATATGCCGCGTAGAAAGCGGCAACGAGAGCGAGGGCGAGGAGCACGCCGATGATGGCCTTGCTTTCGCTACTGAGCTTCGTTACGTCCTCCGCGCCCTTCACGACCAGCACGGTGCTGACCAAGCCGAGGATGGCGGTCAGGGTTGCACTCCACTTTTCCGCTGCTCCTCTAACTGTTGGAAGTGCTTCGAACTCGAGCTCTTCCGCTTTCTTCTCCCAGCGCAGATCGATCGGCCCGACCTCTACGGCGCCGACGATTTCCACCTGTACGTCGGTCACCCCACCCGCTCCTCGTTCTCATTTCCTTTGGCAGCGTTCCTGACTCTCAGTCCCCAATATGCGCCGCAGCCGACAGTGATCCCGTCGGGGCGATCGGGGTGGGGATGCGTGCAGTTGCACTGGACAACATGGATGCCTTCGTCCTCGGACTCGGGGCGTTCTGCCTCAAGCGCCATCACCACTACCTCATCTGGTACGACCTTTTCCCACGGGTGGCCGCAACGCGGACAGTCGCCGGAATAGCGCACGCCATCCTTTACTCCGTTGACCTCGAAGCCTTTCACGGTGTTCAGATCCGGAGTGAGGCTTACCGATTCATATGGTTGCGGGTTCGTCACACCACCGAACCTACGACACTCAAAAGCACATTGTCAACTAACTTCTTTTTCAAACAAAAAATACTCATGTGGAATTAGGAATCTGTCAGCACTATCTCGCAATACCCATGGGCGATCTCGGCGGGTGAGAGGCGGCCGTTCGGCCGCACCCACTGCGGGGTGTAGTTGACCATCCCCAGCAGCGCCAGCAGCGAGAGGCGGCGGTCGGCGAAGGTCATCGACCCGTCGGCCTCGCCGCGGGCGAGGAGCTCATCGAGGATCCGCTCGAAGGCCTTGCGCTGGGAGCGGACCCGGCCCCAGCGGGGCTCGCGCTCGATCGCCTGGCGCTCCTGGGTAAAGACGAGCATGTGGTGGCGGTGGTCGACGACGTGGCCGACCCAGGCCCGGACCAGCTCGCGCAGTTGCTCGACCGGGGGCAAGTCCTCGGCGACGACCTCGCGCGCCTGGCTCAGCAGCGGCTCCAGGAGCTCGTCGCAGATCGCGATCAGGAGGTCGTCCTTGCCCTCGATGTAGTGGTAGAGGCCGCCGGCGGCCAGGCCCGTCGCCTCCGTCAGCTCGGCCATCGAGGTGCCGTCGTAGCCGCGCTCGGCGAAGAGCTCCGCCGCGGTGGCGACGACTTCGCGGCGGCGGGCGTCGTAGCGGGCGCGCAGCGCCGGGCGCGTGGGCGGGGTGGGAATTGGCACGCGCCCACGGTAGCGGAAAACCGAACGGCAATTCGGTATTCTGCCCAGATGGACTTCGACTTCGGCGACGAGCATCGCCTCATCCAGCGCACGGTCCGCGAGTTCGCCACCCAGGAGGTGGCGCCGGTCGCGGAGGAGCTCGACCGCGAGAAGCGGTTCCCCTACGAGATCGTCGCCAAGCTCGGCGAGCTCGGCCTGATGGGAATCCCGTTTCCGCAGGAGTACGGGGGAGGGGGCGGCGACTCTCTCGCCTACGCGCTCGCCGTCGAGGAGCTGACCCGGGTCGACTCCTCGGTGGCGATCACTCTCTGCGCCCACACCTCACTCGGCACCCAGCCGGTCTGGCTGTTCGGCTCCGAGGAGCAGAAACGGGAGTGGATGCCGCGGCTCTGCGCCGGCGAGGTACTCGGCGCCTTCGGCCTGACCGAGCCCGAGGCCGGCTCCGACGCCGGCAACGTACGCACCAAGGCCCGCCTCGACGGCGGCGAATGGGTGATCGACGGCGCCAAGCAGTTCATCACCAACGCCGGCACCGATATCTCGGGCCTGGTCTGCATCACCGCCCGCACCGGCGAGGACGAGATCTCCAACCTGATCGTCGCCAACGGCACCCCCGGCTACGAGCAGGGCGAGCCGTACCGGAAGATGGGCTGGAACGCCTCCGACACCCGGCCGCTGACCTTCACCGAATGCCGCGTCCCCGAGGAGAACCTGCTCGGGCCGCGCGGGATGGGCTTCCGCCAGTTCCTCCAGGTGCTCGACATCGGCCGGATCGGCGTCGCCGCGATGGGCGTCGGCCTCGCCCAGGGTGCGCTCGACGAGGCGCTCGCCTACGCAAAGGAGCGCCAGGCCTTCGGCCAGCCGATCTCCCGCTTCCAGTCGATCCAGGCCAAGCTCGCCGACATGTCGACCGAGATCGAGGCCACCCGGCTGCTCGTCTACAAAGCGGCGCGGATGAAGGACCGGGGCGAAAACTTCAGCCTCACCGCCGCCCAGGCGAAGCTGAAGAGCGGCCGCCTCGCGGTTCGCTGCTGCGAGGAGGCGGTGCAGATCCACGGCGGCTACGGCTTCATCGAGGAGTACCCGGTCTGCCGCTTCTACCGCGACGCCAAGATCCTGACGATCGGCGAGGGCACCGACGAGGTACAGCAGATGGTCATCGCTCGCGCCCTGGGGGCCTGAGCGCCGTGATCCCGAAGGCGGTCCGCATCCGCGAGGTCGGCCCCCGCGACGGCTTCCAGAACGAGCCGGAGACGATCGCCACCGCCGACAAGGTGCGGCTGGTCGAGATGCTGGCCCGCACCGGCGTGCGGCGCCTTGAGGTGACGAGCTTCGTCCGCGCCGACGTCGTCCCGCAGCTGGCCGACGCGCGCGAGGTGCTGGAACGGGCGGAGATCCCCGACGAGGTCTCGGTCTCGGTCCTGGTCCCGAACATGCGCGGGCTGGAGGCAGCGCTCGAGGTGCGGGAGAAGATCGACGAGGTCAACGTCTTCCTCTCCGCCTCGGAGACCCACAACCGCCACAACGTCAACCGCTCGGTCGAGGAATCGCTGGCCGAGTTGGAGCGCGTGCTTGCACGCGCGACTGACGTCGGGCTGCGCTGCGAGGGCGTGATCAGCACCAGCTTCGGCTGCCCCTACGAGGGCTACGTCCCGGTCGAGCGCGTCTTCGAGATCGCCCGCCGCCTCTCCGCCGCCGGCGCGGTCGAGATCGGCTTCGGCGACACCACCGGGATGGCCAACCCGCTCCAGGTCGGCGAGTTCTTCCGTCGCGCCGCCGAGGAGGTGGGGGAGGTCGAACGGACCGCCCACTTCCACGACACCCGCGGCCAGGCACTGGCCAACGTCCTGGCGGCGCTCGAGGTCGGCGTCGACTCCTTCGAGTCGAGCTTCGGCCAGCTCGGCGGCTGCCCGTTCCCGCCCGGCGCGACCGGCAACGTCGCCAGCGAGGACCTCGTCTCGTTGTTGCACGAGATGGGGATCGAGACCGGCATCGACCTCGGCGAGCTGCTGAAAGCCGCGGCCGCCGCGCAGGAGGTCCTCGGCCGCCCGCTCGCCTCCCACACCCTCGTCGCCGGCCCGGTCGAGTGGCACCACGAGCGCGACCCGTTCAAGGAGAACCCGCCGCGATGAGCGCGGTGAAGGAGAGCTCCCGCGAGAAGCACTTGGAGCTGATCGCCGAGCTGAGCGCCGAGCTCGAGCGGGTCCACGGCGGCGGCGGGCCGAAGGCGGTCGAGCGTCACCGCGGCCGCGGCAAGCTGACCGCGCGCGAACGGATCGCCGGGCTCTGCGATCCCGGCACGCCGTTCCTCGAGCTCTCGCCGCTGGCCGCGCACGGGATGTACGACGACGCGGCGCCGGGGGCGGGGATCGTCGCCGGGGTCGGGACGGTCAGCGGCCGCAAGTGCGTGATCGCCGCCAACGACGCCACCGTCAAAGGCGGCACCTACTACCCGGTGACGGTGAAGAAGCACCTTCGCGCTCAGGAGGTCGCGCTGCAGAACCGCCTTCCCTGTATCTACCTGGTCGACTCCGGCGGCGCCTTCCTGCCGCTGCAGGACGAAGTCTTCCCCGACCGCGACCACTTCGGCCGCATCTTCTTCAACCAGGCGACGATGTCGGCGCGGGAGATCCCGCAGCTGGCGGCGGTGATGGGCTCCTGCACGGCCGGCGGCGCCTACGTACCGGCGATGAGCGACGAGACCGTGATCGTCCGCCATCAGGGGACGATCTTCCTCGGCGGCCCGCCACTGGTTAAAGCGGCGACCGGGGAGGAGGTGACGGCCGAGGAGCTCGGTGGCGGCGACGTCCACGCCCGCAAGTCCGGCGTCGCCGACCACCTCGCCGAGGACGACGCCGAGGCGCTCCAGATCCTGCGCGAAATCGTCGCCACCCTGCCGCCGACGCCGGCGCCGCCCTGGGAGCGGATCGAGCCGCGGCCGCCGGCCGGCGAGGCGGAGGAGATCCTCGACGTCGTCCCGATCGGCTCGCGCGCGCCCTGGGACGTGCGCGAGGTCCTGCGCCGCGTCGTCGACGGCGGCGACCTGCGTGAGTTCAAGGAGAAGTACGGGAGGACGCTGGTCTGCGCCTTCGCCCACCTCGACGGCCACCCGGTCGGGATCGTCGCCAACAACGGCATCCTCTTCTCCGAGAGCGCGCTGAAGGGCGCCCACTTCGTCGAGCTCTGCGACCACCGCCGCATCCCGCTCCTCTTCGTCCAGAACGTCAACGGCTTCATGGTCGGCGCCAAGTACGAGTCCGGCGGCATCGCCAAGGACGGCGCCAAGCTCGTCACCGCCGTCTCCACCGCGCGGGTGCCGAAGCTGACGGTGATCGTCGGCGGCTCCTTCGGCGCCGGCAACTACGGCATGTGCGGCCGCGCCTACTCGCCCCGCTTCCTCTTCATGTGGCCCAACGCCCGGATCTCAGTGATGGGCGGCGAGATGGCCGCGGCGGTGATGAAGGAGGTCGGCCAGCCCGAGACCGCCGAGGAACTGGGCGCGCAGTACGAGCGCCAGGGCCGCCCCCTCTACTCGACCGCCCGCCTCTGGGACGACGGCGTGATCGACCCCCGCGACACCCGCCGCGTCCTCGCGCAAGCCCTCGACGTCTGCGCCAACGCGCCCCTGGCGGAAACTGCGGCTCCGATCTACCGGATGTAGCGACACCGCAGGGGAGAACCGACCGTCTCCCGCCCCTTAGACATGGGTGAGTCACCGCTTCCCCTCGATGAAGGCAAGGCGTCTTCTGGCAGTCCTCGAACGCAAGCCGCTCAACTACCGGGTGGCGCGCCAGGCCGGTTCACATCGACGCCTGTTGTCGCCCGACTATCCGCCGCTTGTGTTTGCCTTCCACGACAAGGTGACGATCCCGCCTAGCCGGGTTCGGAAAGTCCTCGTCAACGAAGTGGGTCTTGCTGAGGCCGACGCTCGGACGCTACTCTCGACCCAGAGGATCCGATGAAACCTATTCGCGTCAACTACCACTACGAGGAAGGTAGCTGGTGGGCGGAGTCCCCCGACATCAAAGGATGGCTGGCCGTCGCCGACACCTGGGAGGAACTCGTGAAATTGGTCGAGGAGGGAATTCCGTTCGCGCTCGAGTGTGAGGCGGAACTGGAGCATTTTCAGCCTGCGGGTGCAAGCCGTGCTGTCTAGTTTCTGAGCTGCTCGGTTCGTGATCAGCGGATTCCTCTCCGGGCTCCTAGCGCTCCTGCTGGGCGCCACTGGGCCAGCCTCCTCGCACTGCCCCGCGGGGCATCCGGCCTGCCGGGAAACGGTGGGGCGGATCGTCTACGTCGAGCGGGTCGACCCTGACGGCGACGGCGACGCGCACTTCGTCCTCCGCGACCCGCAGGGGATCACCCTGCCGGGCCTGACCGCGATCGACGTCCGCGCCGGCCTCCGCCCTCACCCCCTTCCCGGCCCCGGCGCCCTGGTCAGCGCCGCCGGCCCGGTCCAGACCGGCTCCTACGGCCAGAGCCAGATCCACGCGCTGGAGCTGCACGTCGGGCGGTAGCCTCGGCGGGATGAGCCGACGGTTCGCCCAGGTTGACGTCTTCGGCAGCGGGCGGTGCTCGGGCAACCCGGTCGCCGTCGTCCTCGATGCCGAGGGGATGGGGGAGGGGGAGATGCAGCGGTTTGCGCGCTGGACGAACCTCGCCGAGACGACTTTCGTGCTTCCGCCTACGCAGTCGGAGGCCGACTACCGGGTGCGGATCTTCACGCCGGTGCTGGAGCTGCCCTTCGCCGGCCACCCTACGCTCGGCACCTGCCACGCCTGGCTCGAGGCCGGGGGAGAGCCCCGCGCTGAAGACGAGATCGTGCAGGAGTGTGAGGCGGGTCTGATCCGGATCCGGCGCGGGGGAGAGCGGCTCGCCTTCGAGGCGCCGCCGCTGGTCCGCTCGGGGCCGGCTTCGAAGGAGGACGCGGCGAAAGTCGCCGCCGCGCTCGATGTCGACCCCGGCGAGATGCTCGCGGTCGAGTGGGTCGACAACGGTCCCGGCTGGATCACGGCCCTGTTCGAGAGCGCCGACCGTGTGCTGGAGCTGCGGCCGGGCGCGCTCGAGTTCGACCTCGGCGCCGTCGGCTTCCACCCGCCCGGCTCGCCGGCCGCGATCGAGCTTCGCGCCTGGGCGCCGGTCAACGGCCTCGCCGCCGAGGACCCGGTCACCGGCAGCCTCAACGCCTCGGTCGCCCAGTGGCTGCTCGGCAGCGGCCGCCTCGAAGCCTCCTACCTCGCCCACCAGGGGACGGCGATCGACCGCGCCGGCCGCATCCACATCTCGCAGAGCGACGACGGCACGATCTGGGTGGGCGGGGGAACCGAGACGGTGCTCTCCGGGGGCGCCGCGCTCTGACCTCAGTTGACATGTGACCATTTAGTAACGTATCCTCAGTCCCATGGACGAGGTCTTCAAGGCGCTGGCGGATCCCACCCGCCGCGAGCTGCTCGACCGCCTGCGCGAGCGGGACGGTCAGTCGCTGAGCGCCCTGGAAGAGCGGTTACCGATGTCCCGCTTCGGCGTGATGAAGCACCTCAAGGTGCTGGAGGAAGCGGGACTGGTGACGACGCAGAGGCGCGGTCGCGAGAAGCTGCACTTCCTCAATCCCGTCCCGATTCGGCTGATCCACGACCGCTGGGTCAGCAAGTACGCGGAGCCCTGGGCCTCGGCGCTCAGCGGGCTGAAGCAGGACATCGAGAAAGAGGAGAACGAAGGATGAACGACGAGCAGACCTACGCAGTTGTCGGCGACCGCGGTTCGATGACCGTGTTCGAGATCTACATCAAGACGACGCCGGAGCGCCTCTGGGAGGCGATCACCAGCGAGGAGATGCGCGCCCGCTACAGCTTCGGGGTCGGCACCGCCTCCGAGTGGACCCCCGGCTCGGAGTACAAGGCCGCGGTCCCGGGCGTGATCGAGATCGCCAGCGGCGAGAACCTCGAGGTCGACCCGCCCCGGCGCCTGGTGCAGAGCTTCAACGCGCTCTGGAGCGAGGACGTGAAGCAGGAGGGGACCTCGCGGGTGACCTGGGAGATCGAGCCGGTCGGCACCTCCTGCCGGTTGCGGGTGACCCACGACCAGCTCGGCGCCGAGGCGAACAACGAACTCTACGGCGGCTGGCCGATGATCCTCTCCGGCCTGAAGACGCTGCTGGAGACCGGCGAGGACCTCGACACCCCCGGCTCGCTGCGCTATTCAGGGGCCTAGTTTCCTGCCACCATCTGCCGGGGTAGGCGGAGCGCACCCGAACCAGGAGGAGACCAGTCGATGACGCAACCGACCTTGGAGGACGCCCGTGCGTTGAGCGAATGGCGGCCGCCGCTTGGCGTCCTCTCCGTCTACCTCGGCTTCGACCCGACCGACCGCGGCGGCGCCTGGCGGACCGAGCTGCGCAACGGCATCGAGGGGGTCCTCGACCTCCACGCCGAAGCCGAGCACGAGCGCCGCATCGCCCTGCGGGCGACCGCGAAACGGCTGCTGGAGCGCTTCGAGGACGGAGAGCTGCGCCCGCCCCCGCGTGGCGAAGCGGGCTTCGTCGAGGTCGCCGAGAAGGCCGGGGTCGAACACTGGTTCGGCGCCGCCGTCGCCCCGGCTCTCGGCGAGTGCGTCGAGTTCGCCCCCGAGCCGGCGGTGGCGTCGCTGCTCGACCTCTGCGGCCGGGGCGGGCCCTGCGGGGTCGCGCTCCTCTCCGCCGAGCGGGTGCGGCTGCTCCGCTTCGCCGGCGGCAAGCTGGAGGAGCTCGGGGAGTGGGACCTCACCGTCACCAGCCTCGACTGGCGCGAGCGTAAAGCGCAGGGCAGCAACAACCCCGCCCAGGCCCACGGGATCAGCTCCTCCGGACACGACCAGTTCGACGAGCGGCTGGACCACAACCGCCAGCGCTTCCTCGCCGAGTGCGGCGGGGTCCTGGCCGAGAAGCTCGCCGAGGAAAAACTGGGAGAGCTGGTCGTCTTCGGGCCGGCGAAAGACCTGGAGGGCTTCAAGTCCGGCTTCGCCTCCTCGGGGCTGAAGCTGAGCGTCGGCGGCGACGCCGACCTGATCTCGGTCCCGACGGGAAAGCTGAGCGAGGTCGTCTCCGAGGTCGTCCTCGGGCTCGACGACGAACGCCACCGGGCCGCCGTCTCCCAGGCGCTGGAAGAGTCGAAGGGCGGCAGCCGCGGCGCCGCCGGGCTGCAGGAGACGAAGGGGGCGCTGGCCGAGGGCCGCGTCGATCGCCTCGTCTTCGACGTCGCGATCGGCGGCGAGGCCGAGCCGCTGATCCGCGCCGCGCTCGCCAGCGGCGCCCGGGTGACCGTCGTGCGCGGCGAGGCCGCCGCTGCGCTGGCCGAGGCCGAAGGGGTGGCGGCGATCCTCCGCTACTAGGCACGCGCCCACCGTTTCGCCCCGCCTGTCACCCGCCAGTGTGACCTCACTCCGGTTGGCCCCTCGTCTCCTCGGGTACCCGGACGGGGACAGAAGCAAGAGAAGAGGAAAGAGGAGACGAGTTGAGCGAGCAAGAGAAGGTTGCCGGCGGGCCGCTGGGCAAGGCGGTCGGGCGCGCGAAGCAAGCTGTCGGGTCGGTGCTGGGACGAGACGATCTTCACCGTGAGGGCCGGCTGCAAGAGGTTCAGGCCGACGTCCAAGACGAGGCCGCCGCGAAGGCCGCCGAGGCCGAGCGCCGCGAGTCCGAAGCGAAGCTGGAGGCCGAGCGGGCCGAGACCCAGGCCGAGCGCCACGAGGTGGAGCTCGAGGCCGCCGAGATCAAAGCCGAAGAGGAGGCCGAGCGCAAACGGGCCGCGGACGAGCGCGAGGCGGCGAAACGCGCCGAGGTCGAGAAGGCCGCAGCCGAGCGCGAGCGCCTTGCCGGCGAGGAGCGCGCCGCGGCGAAACGCCGTGAGGCCGCAGCGGCCGAGCGGGAGGCCGTCGATCTGGAGCACAAAGCCGACCGGGCGCAAGAGGCCGCCGCCGGGATCGACACGAAGGAGCAGAACTGATGGCATTGACGACGATTCCCCGCACTCTGGTCGGCGCCTCGCTGAAGCTGGCGCGGACGCCCTTCGATCTTGCCCACAACGCGCTCGGGAGTTCCGACCCCCGCAAGGAGGTCGCGGCTGAGGAACGCCAGCGCGCCGCGCGATTGCGCGAGGAGGCCAACGAGGCGGCAGCCGAGGCTCGCCGCAAGGCCGAGCAGGAGAAGCGCAAAGCCGAGAAGCGACGCCAGGATCGCGAGGCCAGCGCGAAGAAAGCCGAGCAGGCGAGGAAGGCGCAAGCGACCAAAGCCGCGGCCAAAGTGAAGCGCGCCAACGCCAAAGCCGAGAAAGCCGCGCAGCTGGAGAAGCTCGAGGCCAAGGAAGAGAGCATCGCGGCCAAGGCTGAGGCAGCCGCCACCGAGCGCGAGGCCGAGCGCCTCGAGGCTGCCACCGCGGCGACCAAGAAAGCGCGGAAAAACGGCAACGGGACCAGCTGAGATGGGCGACCCCTCGCCAGCGGCCACCATCACCCCATATCCGGACGGTCCCTACCTGATCCGCGGTGAGTTCACGGTCACCGACTCCGAGGGCAACGAGGTGCCCTTGGAGCGGCGGACGATCGCCCTCTGCCGCTGCGGCAAGTCGCGGATCCGGCCGTTCTGCGACGGCACCCACAAGCTGATCGGGTTCAAGGCACCCAGCGCCCCGGAGCCATGGCCGGGCGCCTGATCGAGCTGCCCCGGCCGCGCGGTCCCCTCAGCGAGGAGCTCTTCGGGGCGCTCGAGGGACCGCCCGGCGGGTTGGCAGATCCCGGGCCGGTCGACTCGGCCGACCCGCTCGCCGACGAGGACCTGCAGCTCGCCCTCTACGTCGCCTACGAGCTCCACTACACGGAGATCGCCGGCGTCGACGCCTGCTGGGAGTGGGACCCGTCGCTGCTCGCCTTCACCGCGGCGCTGGAGCAGCCCTTCGAGGCCGCCGTCGCCGAGCTGGTGCAGCCGGCCGAAGCGGCCGAGCTCGAATCGGTCGGCGAGGCCCTGCAGGGGATCGTCGCCGAGGATCCCGGGCCGCCGCTCTCCCGCTACCTGGAGACCCAGGGGACGCGCGAGCAGATGCTCGAGCAGGTCGTCCACCGCTCCGCCTACCAGCTGAAGGAGGCCGATCCGCACTCCTGGGCGATCCCCCGTCTCGGCCCGGCGCCGAAGTCGGCGCTGCTCGAGGTCCAGTTCGACGAGTATGGCGGCGGCAACGCCGAGCGGATGCATTCCGTGCTCTTCGCCAAGGCGATGGAGGGGCTCGGGCTCGACCCGACCTACGGCCGCTATCTCGACCTCTGGCCGGCCCCGACCCTGGCCGCCGTCAACCTGGTCACCGGGTTCGGCCTGCACCGTCGCCGCCGCGGCGCCCTGGTCGGCCACCTCGCCGCCTTCGAGATGACCTCCTCGATCCCCAACCGCCGCTATGGCAACGCTCTGCGGCGGCTCGGCTACGGCCCCGAGGTGACGCACTTCTACGACGAGCACGTCGAGGCCGACGCGGTGCACGAGAACATCGCCGCCTGGGACCTGGCCGGCGGCCTGGCGCGCGACGAGCCGGAGGTGGCCGCCGACATCCTCTTCGGGGCGCGGGCGCTGCTGCAGATCGAGGCGCGCTGGGCCACCCACCTGATGGATTCGTGGGAGGGACCCGGAACATCGCTGCGCTCGCCCCTGGTCCCGGCCGCCGTCTGAGGCGGGGCGCAAGGTGAGCGAGCCACTCGACCTCACCTACCTGGTCCCGCTGCGCTGGGCCGACGGCGAGCAGCGGCGGGATCTGGCTGAGTACCTGGCCGCGATCGCGCCCCTCTGCGCCGAGGTGATCGTCGTCGACGGCTCGGAGCCGGCGGTCTTCGCCGCCAACCGCGAGGCATGGGGCGACTACGTGACCCACCTGCCGCCGGCCGAGGACGAGCGCTGGCAGATGGGGAAAGTCGCCGGCGTCCGGACCGGCGTCCGGATCGCCTCGCGCGAGCGCCTCGTGATCGCCGACGACGACGTCCGCTGGGACCTCGAGGGCCTGCGGCGCGCGTCCCGGCTGCTCGAGCGGCACGACCTGGTCCGCCCGCAGAACTACTTCAGCTCGCTGCCCTGGCACGCCCGCTGGGACACGGCCCGCACGCTGCTCAACCGCGCTTTCGGCCGTGATTACCCCGGGACCCTGGCCGCGCGCCGCTCGCGGCTGCTGGCGATGGGCCTCTACGACGGCGACGTGCTCTTCGAGAACCTGGAGCTGATCCGCACCGTCCGCGCCGATGGCGGCAGCGTCACCTCCCCGCTCGACCTCTACGTCGCCCGGGTGCCGCCCTCGGCCTCGCACTTCTGGGGGCAGCGGACCCGCCAGGCCTACGACGACTTCGCCCTGCCGCTGCGGATGGCACTCTGGCTGGCGATCCTGCCGCTGCTCGCCCTCGCCGCCGCCAGGCGCCGGCCGTCGCTGGCGCTCGCGCCGGCGGTGCTCGCGACGGTGGCGGCGGAGCGCGGCCGCCGGCGAGCCGGCGGGGCATCCGTCTTCCCGGCCACCTCCTCGCTGCTGGCTCCGGTCTGGGTCCTCGAGCGCGGCATCTGCGCCTGGCTGGCCGTCCTTCAGCGCCTGCGCTTCGGCGGCGTCCGCTACGGCAACTCGGTGATCCCGGTCGCGGCTCACTCGGAGCGGGAGCTGCGGCGACGGTCTGGCCGAAGAGGCAGTGCCGATTCGTTTCGTTTCCCTCCCGCCAGGGAAGCCGGGTTGGCAAGAGGCAGGCCATGAAAAATCCCGGTTTCCAACACGAGGCGCTGATCTACGAGGGCTCAGACGAGTACCTGGCAGGGACGATCCCATTTCTGCGGGCCGGCCTCGCGGAGGACCAGCCGGTCCTGGTCGCGGTCGGGCCGGATCAGACGGCGCTGCTGGAACGCGAGCTGGGCGGGGACGCCGGGCGGGCTTGCTTCGTCGACATGCGAGAGGTCGGGCGCAACCCCGCCTCGATCATTCCCCTCTGGCAGCAGTTCGTCGACGAACACGGCGGCCGGCGGGTGCGGGGCATCGGCGAACCCATCTGGGCGTCCCGCAGCCCCGCTGCACTGGAGGAGTGCCAGCGCCACGAGTGCCTGCTCAGCGTCGCCTTCGATCCGGGAACCGCCTGGCAGTTGCTCTGCCCCTACGACGCGGGGTCGCTGGGCGACGAGGTGCTGGAGAAGGTCGCTCGCTCACACCGCTTCCTCTGCCGCCACGGGCAGCGCGAAGAGAGCCTTTCCTTCGTCGCCGACCAGGACTGCTTCGCCGGCGAGCTGCCGCTGCCCGCGGCGACGGCGGAGGTCCTGGCCTTCGGGTTGACCGAGCTTCCCGAGGTCCGACGCCGGGTCGCCGCAGCGGCGGAGCGGGCGGAGATGGGCCCTGGAGACGTCAACGACCTCGTAACCGCCGCCAGCGAGCTGGCCGCCAACAGCATCGTGCACGGAGGCGGCAGCGGCACCCTGCGGCTCTGGCGCGAGGAGGAGCGGATCCTCGCCGAGGTCGAGGACCGGGGCCGCATCGTCGAGCCTCTGGTGGGCCGCCTGCGTCCCAGGGTCTCCCAGGAGGGAGGTCGTGGGCTCTGGCTCGCCAACCGCCTCTGCGACCTCGTCCAGATCCGCTCCAGCGAGCGCGGTACCACAGTCCGCCTGCACGCCTTGGCACGCGAGGTCGCCTACGTCTGAGGCGTGCCCGCCCGTCCGGCCCAGTGGCCGGTGGTCTCAGGAGGGTCCGTCGCCCAGAGCGCGCTTGGCTGCGCTGAGGTGCAGGTCCTCGACCCGCTGGCCCTGGCGGTCGGCGCGCTCCGCGAGGGCGTGGAAGTCGAAGCCCTCGAGGGATTCGCCGAAGCGCTGCTCGAGCGCGTTCCAGAGCTGGACCTTGCCGCCGATCCCGGAGGAGAGGATCTCCAGCTCGAGCATCCGGCTGAGCGGTGAGTAGCCGCGCAGCTGGCCGTTCAGCTTCAAACGGCCGAGCCGCTCGCCGGCCTTCGCAAGCAGCGGCTTGACCGGATCGATCGAGACCCCGAGTCGTTTCGCCAGCCGTGTCAGCGTCTCCCGGTCGGCTTCGATTTCGGCGCAGACCTCGGCCAGCGGCGGGCCCATCTCCGGGTCGTCGCTATTGCTCGACCGCAACCGACGGGCCAGTTCGAGGCCACCCGCGGCTCCTGCCAGATGGTCGTTGAGGTAGATGGCCAGCAGCCGGTCCGGTTTCGCGTTCTGCGTCATCCGCCGTCCCCCAGACCTTTCTCCTCGGCGGCCTTGTAGGCGATCTGGAAGAAGTCCGAGATCGTCAGCGCCGAGAAGAGGGAGGCGATGAAGCGGGTCAGGCGCGGGGCGAAGATCAGCCCGACCGAGAAGGCGGCGACGAGCCAGAGCCCCAGGCAGTAGGGGCAGATCAGCAGCTCGCCGAAGGCTTTCTGAAAGCCGGTGCCGCGGGAGCGCTCCTCCAGCTCCGCCGGCCCGCCCTTGCCTTCGAGCTCGGTGAAGGGGGCGCGCAGGGGGCTCGTCACCTTGTCCTTGGAGATCACCCGGCTGAGCTTGTGGGAGGCGGTGCCGATCAGCAGCAGCTCACCCGCGCTCGTCTTCGACGGCAGCTCGCGGCCCTGGCGGCGGGCGGTCAGCAGCGCGGCGCTGAGAAGCGTGCCGAAGATGCTCATGAAGGCGAGGTAGGGGACGAACGGGGGGCGCTCGTCCGGGTCGGCGTAGCCGGCCACCATCTCGGGCGTCTTCGTCGCGGAGTTGTCCTCGGGCGTCACCGGCTCTACCTACCCCTGCGCTCGCCCTTGCAACCCTTGCTGCCCAGCGGCGCGGCCGACCGATTACGATTCGGCGCAGTGCAGCGATTCACCGTCACCGAGCGAGAGTTGCAGCCCGACTGCAGCGACGTCCAGATCGAAGGCGAGCTTGACCTCGCCGTCGCCGATCAGCTCGACGAGGCCCTCGCCGCCGCCGCGGCGAAGTCAAGCCGCGTCTTGGTCGGCCTCGAGCGCTGCGCCTTCATCGACTCCTCCGGGATCGCGGTGATCCTCCGGGCCCGCAACCGGATGGAGGAGGAAGGGCACCGGCTGCTCGTCTACGCGCCGACCGCCCAGGTTCTGCGGGTCCTCTCGATGACCGGCTTGATGGACAACGGCCTCGTCTTCGACACCGTCGAGCAGGCCCTTGCCGCGCTCGGCGAGCCGGCCAGCAGCTAGCGCCGGTCTAGGGACCGCCGCCTCAGCCGAAGCGGGGCTCGAGGCGCTGGAAGGTGCGCCACCAGCCGTCGTCCAGCGCCGCGTGCTCGATCCCATGCAGGAGCGAGCCGTCGTCGTCGTAGAGCCCGTAGCTGACCACCGGTGTCTCGCCGTCGAGATCGACCGCCACGATCCGCGCCATCAGCAGGTAGGGCGGGCAGCTGAGCCAGACCTCGCCCGGTTTTGGAACAGATTTGACGTTCAATCGCGCCATGGGGTCCTCGCTACCCCTGCCTTCGACGCAAAAACCGAAAACCATCCCCGAAATTGGGAGAACGAACGGGCGCCAGCTATTCGACGAGATCGATCACTTCGCGCTCGATCTTCAGCCGCTGCTTGGCGGTCAGGCGGCCGTTGCCGCCGGCGGCAGGGTGGATCGTCGTCCCGTCGCGGAAGCGGTCGATCACCCGGGGGTCGATGTAGGAGGCGCGGCAGACGGCGGGGGTGTTGCCGAGCGCCTCGGAGACCTGGTTGACGGCGCTGGAGATCGCCCGCTTCGAGGCGGCGTCGGAGCGCGGCGGCTCCTCGCCGGCCAGCGCCACCGCGGCGAGCACGGTCCCGTGCCAGGTGCGGAAGTTCTTCGCCGTGAACTGCTCGCCGATCTTCTCGTGGATGTAGTCGTTGATGTCGTCGGAGCGGACGTCGACCCATTCGCGGCCGGCGCGGTAGGCGAGCAGGTCCTCGGGGCCGCTGCGGCGCCGGTGCATCGCCTCGATCGCGCGGCGGGCGGCGGCGTCACGGATCGACTGCACCCGCCGCTGGCCGCTCTTGGCGGGGAAGTCGAAGACGACCTCGGTCCGCTTGATCGTGACGTGCTCGCGGCGCACCGTGGCGAGGCCGAAGCTTTCGTTTTCGGATGCGTAGACCTCGCCGCCGACGCGGAAGAAGCCGAGGTCGAGGAGGCGCACGGCACAGGCCAGCGCCCGCTCCCGCGGCATCCCCTCGCGGCGCAGGTCGGCGGTGACCGCGCGGCGCAGCTTCGGCAGCGCTAGGGCGAACTCGCGCACCAGCTCGAACTTCCGCTCCGCCTGCCGCTGCTGCCAGCGCTCGTGGTAGAGGTACTGCTTGCGTCCCGCTTCGTCGTAGCCGGTCGCCTGTATGTGCCCGAACGGGTCGGGGCAGATCCAGACCTCCTTCCAGGCAGGAGGGATCGCCAGCTGCCGGATCCGCTCCAGCGTCTCCTCGTCCCCGATCGCCGTCTCGGACCCGTCCTCATATGAGAAGCCACGCCCGCGCCGCCGCCGCCTGATCCCCGGCCCCGCACAGTCAGCCCGCCGCAAACGCCCCCGCCGGGCCGGGGCGGCAGTGGAACTCAATTCCGCTTCCACGTCAAGGACACACGCCCCATGTACCCAAGCCGCAAAGAGAACGAAACCGCAAAAGCAAGGGGGGCGAATATGAGCCCCCAAACCCTTGACAAGGCACGATGCCCCCATCCCCTCCCGCTGAGTCCGCGACAACCCGTACAGAGTCAGGGTTGTCGCGGACTCGCGGAGATGACCGGTCGCTCTCGGCGTTGGCCCGGCGCCAATACGGGGTCGTGGGTCGCCAGCAGATGATCTCCAGAGACTGGAGCGAGGAAGAAATCGACTGGCGCATTCGTACGGGGCGCCTGCATCGATTGCACCCCGGCGTCTACGCCGTGGGCCACCGGGTGATCCCACGGGAGGGGCGATGGATGGCGGCGGTCCTCGCGTCAGGGTCCGAAGCAGTCCTCAGCCACTGGTCTGCGGCCGCCCTCTGGATGATCCGGCCGAACTCGCGGACGAGGGTCGATGTGACCGTCCCCCACAGAAGTCGTTCCTCGGACCGGATCCGAAGGCACATCTCCCAGCTGCCGGGTGACGAGCGCACGCTCGAGGAAGGGATCCCGGTCACTACCGTCCCCCGCACGATCCTCGACCTCGCCGCCACCGAGTCCACCGATGTGGTCGAGAACCTCCTGAGGGAGTCCGAATACCGCCAGCTCTCCGACCGCCTCTCATTGCCGGACCTGATCGAGCGCTACCCGGGCAGACGAGGCATCCGCAAGGTAAGCCTTGCCCTGGAGCGCCTGGAAGAAGAGCCCGAAGGCCGCAAGCGCTCGCGCCTCGAGGAGCGCTTCGCCCCCTTCCTGCGCCGGCACACCCTCCCCATACCCCGCTTCAACGACTGGATAGTTCTGGGAGCAAGGCGCTTCCAGGTCGACTGCCACTGGCCCGAGATCCGCGAGATAGTCGAGCTCGATGGCTGGCAGGGCCACGGCACCAAGACCGCCTTCCGAGAAGACCGCGCCCGCGACCGTCGACTGACGGCCGCCGGTTACTCCGTCACCCACATCACCTGGAACCAGCTGGACGACGAACCTGCCGCGATCGCCGCGGACTTACGGGTGCTGCTGTCTAAACCCCGTTAGCCGGCTCGAGCCGGAAAGCCGAGCGCAGCGGATGCGCCGGCTTGAAGAACGTCGCGGTCTGCGTCATCACCTGCCACGGGTCCGGCAGCATCCCCCCGGGCGCCCCGAGGAACCTGGTGAACAGCACCGAGGCGCGGCGGCAGCTGATCGCCGACTGCACCGGGATGTAGACGAGGTAGGGACCCTTGGCGAAGTAGAGGGGGCCGACGTCGGAGCCGGCGTTGACGGTGAACGTCCCCGGGCAGAGCTTGCCGATTTCCGTGTTGCCACCACCTCCGCCGCCGCCACTGACGCGGCGGACGGAGAAGCTCTGGGCGGCGCCGGTAAACGTCGCCTTGCCGCTGCCTTCGGCGCTCGCCCGCCACGGTTTCGGCAGGTTGCCGTCCCAGTCGCTGAGGAAGCGGGCGAAGAGCTTCGATGAGGCCGGGCAGCTCAGCCCGCCCGAGACCGTCACTTCGTAGCTCCCGGCCGGCAGCACGACCGCGCCGATCCGGTCGTCATGCAGGACTTTGAAGCTCGGGCAAACGGCTGCCGAGGCCGAAGCAGCGCCGCCGAGCGCCAGCGTCGCCAGCACGGCGACGAGCGTCAGCGGGAAGGCGGCGGCGAGGCGGCGGCGAGAGATGCGGACGGGACCCACGGGGCCGGAAACCTATCAGCGCCGATCCGTAGCATGCGGGCGACCGATGCCAGAACCCGTCAAGCGCAACCAGCGCTACATGCCTGGGCTGGACGGGCTTCGTGCCATCGCCGTCCTCGCCGTCATCGCCTTCCACCTCGGCCTCGACTGGGCCCCCGGAGGCATGCTCGGGGTGGGCGTCTTCTTCACCCTCAGCGGCTATCTGATCACCGACATCCTGCTGGCGCAGCTGAACGCCCGCGGCAGGATCAAGCTGACCGCCTTCTGGCTCGCCCGCGCCCGCCGCCTGCTGCCGGCGCTGTTCCTGATGCTGGCGATCGTCGTCGCCTGGGTGACGATCTTCGGCCCCGCCCAGCCGGACCAGTTCCGCAAGGGGGTCGTCTCGGCGATCTTCTACGTCAACAACTGGCAGCAGATCTTCGCCAACGTCTCCTACTTCGCCCGCTTCGAAGCCGAAGGCCCGCTCGACCACCTCTGGTCGCTCTCGGTCGAGGAGCAGTTCTACATCCTCTGGCCCTTCCTGCTGCTGGCCGGGACCAAGCTCGTCCGCGAGCACCCGCTGCCCTCCGGCGTCCGCCCCCGCCTGGCGCTGCTGACGATCGCCGGCGCGATCGCCTCCTCGATCCTGATGTTCGTCCTCTACGAGCCGAGCCTCGACCCCTCGCGCCTCTACTTCGGCACCGACACCCGCGCCGCCGCGCTGCTCTTCGGCGCCGCCTTGGCGATGGTCTGGCCGAGCCGCAAACTGAGCCGCCGGATCGCCCCGCAGGCGCGCAACATGCTCGACGGCATCGGCGTCGCCGGCCTGGCGATCATCGCCCTGATGATCTGGCGCACCGGCGAACTCTCGGCCTTCAACTACCGCGGCGGCTTCATCATCCTCTCGCTCGCCACGGTGATGGTGCTGATGCCCCTGACCCACCCGGCCTGCCGCCTCGGCACCTGGCTCGGGGTGCGCCCGCTGCGCTGGGTTGGCGTCCGCTCCTACGGGATCTACCTCTGGCAGACGCCGATCATCGTCCTCACCTCGCCGCAGGGACTCCACGGCGACAGCCTCACCCGCAGCCTCCTCCAGGTGGCGGCGATCTTCGGCGTCGCCGCGCTCTCCTGGCACTTCGTCGAGGAGCCGATCCGCCACGGCGCGATCGGCCGCTTCTTCGCCCGCCGCCGCGCCGTCGGCTGGAAATGGGAGACCTTCGCGCCGCCGATGCGGGTCGCGATCGTCGGCCTCGGGCTGGTCCTGATGGTCGCCGCCGTCGGCATGGCGGGCGTCAACTCGACCTCGGCCGAAGGCAACGACGTCCGCGTCGAACAGGCCCGGGCGGAGGGGACGACGAAGCCGCCGCCGCTGACCAGGGCGCAGGCCGAAGACTCGACCAAATCCCGCTGCAAAGCGATCGTCCACATCGGCGACTCGACCTCCGAGGGGCTCGACAACGCCGAATACCTGCCCGAGGAAGGACAGCGGATCCCCGCTCGCTACGCCGAAGTCGGCGCCAAAGAAGTCCACATGGAGGTGCAGGGGGCGACCTCGATCGAAGAGCAGTTCGAAGGCAATCCCAACGCCCAGGAAGTCGCCGCCGCCTGGAAGGCCGAAGGGTTCAAAGGCTGCTGGGTGCTGGCGCTGGGCACCAACGAGGCGGCCAACGTCGCCGCCGGCTCGAACGTCGGCGAGCGCGAACGGATCGAAAAAATGATGACCATCATCGGCGACGAACCGGTGCTCTGGGTCAACGTCCGCTCGATCGTCCCCCCGGGCGACCCCTACTCGAAGGAAAACATGGAGAAGTGGGACGAAGAACTCGTCGCCGCCTGCGCCTCCTATCCGAACATGCGCGTCTACGACTGGGCCTCCGACGTCAAAGACGACTGGTTCATCGAAGACGGCATCCACTTCACCTCGCCCGGCTACGCCGCCCGCGCCCAGCTGATCGCCCTCGCGCTCGCCCACGCCTTCCCGGAAAAAGGCGAAACCGAAGGCGGCTCGAAGAGCTGCGTCGTCAGCTGAGGCCGGCGATCTCGACCGGCTCGGGTTCGCCGGCCGGCTCGAAGCCCATGATCCGGCCGTAGAAGTAGAGCTCCGCTTCGAGGCAGCGGATGTTGGTCTCGGCCCTGCGAAAGCCGTGCTGCTCGCCCTCGAACGGCAGGTAGGCGTGGGGGACCCCGTTGCGCGCCAGCGCCGCGACCATCGTCTCCGCCTGGTTCGGCGGCACCACCTCGTCCTCCAGCCCCTGGAAGAGGATCACCGACGATCGCAGCCGCTCGACGTGGTTGATCGGCGAGCGCTCCCTGTAGAGGTCGGCGCGCTCGGGATACGGACCGATCAGGCGGTCGAGGTAGCGCGACTCGAACTTGTGGGTGTCGCGGGCGAGCGCCTCCGCGTCGGCGACGCCGAAGTAGCTCGCGCCGGCGGCGAAGGCGTCGTGGAAGGTGAGCGCGCAGAGGGTCGCGTAGCCGCCAGCCGAGCCGCCGCGGATCGCCAGCCGCGCCCCGTCGGCCTCGCCCTGCGCGGCCAGGTACCGCGCCGCGTTGACGCAGTCCTCGGTGTCGACCACGCCCCAGGTCCCGCGCAGCTTGTTGCGGTACTCGCGGCCGTAGCCGCTGCTGCCGCGGTAGTTGACGTCGACGACCCCGATCCCGCGGCTGGTCCAGTAGAGGAACTCGCGGCTCAGCGCCGGGGTGGCGTGGGAGGTCGGCCCGCCGTGGCTCTCGACGATCAGCGGCGGCCGTTCGCCCTCCGGCGCCTCGAACTCGGGGTTCGCCGGCGGGTAGTAGAAGCCGTGGGCGACCTCGCCCTCGCCGGTGGAAAATTCGACCGGCCGCGGCCGCGAGACGTAAGCCGGGTCAACCGGCTCCTCGCTCGAGGCGCGGACGACCTCGGCCTCGCCGCGCCCGACGTCGTAAAGGACGACCGCCGTCTCGCTCTCCGGACTGGCGGCGGCGAAGGCGACCGACTCGCCCCGGGCCGAGAGCACCGGGTAGCCGAAGGCGGTGAAGGGCAGCCCGAGGTCGGCCGGTTCCCAGCCTTCGGGCTGCAGCAGGAAGAGCCGTTCCTCGGCGCCCTGGCAGCGCACGCAGACGATCGCGCCGCTCTCGAGAAACGCGTAGGTGGCGCCGCCGAAGAGCCACTGCGGATGGGCGAAGTCCGCCTCCTCCTCGGTCAGCTGCACCAGCGTGCCCTCCTCGCCGCTCAGCTCGGCGCCGGGCTCGCGGGCGCGGTAGAGGTTCCACCAGCCGTCGCGGTCGGAGGCGAAGTGCAGGCGCCCGTCCGGTCCCCACTCGGGCTGGAAGATCGACTCCTCGGCGCCGCCGGCGACCAGCCGCTCCTCGCCGCTGTCGGTCAGCGGCGCGACCCACAGCTCGGTCCCGTCCCAGGGCATGTTCGGGTGGTCCCAGCAGGTCCAGGCGAGCCAGGCCCCGTCGGGGCTGATCCGCGGGAAGGAGTAGAAGTCGCGGCCGCCGGCCAGCACCTGCGGCTCGGCCGAGCCGTCGAGCGGCAGCGAGACGATCTCGTTCACCGCTTCGCCCTCGCCGTGGGTTTCGCGCACGCAGACGATCCCGGCCCCGTCCGGTGTCGGCCGCATGTCGGCGTAGTGCAGCGCCCCGCCCTCGGGCGGCTCGGGCGAGATCGCCACCGGCGCCTGACCCAGCCGCAGCTGGTAGAGGCGCTGGTCGGCGAAATCGACGAAGACGACGAGGTCGGCCCCGACCAGGCACCAGGCGCCACCGCCGTACTCGTGCACCCGGGTCCGCACGTTGGTCCCCTCGGGCGTCGCCGCCTCCGGCTCGCCGCCGCCGGCCGGACGCCGCATCAGCACCACCCGGCCGCCTTCGTCGGGCCGGCCCTCGGCCCACCAGACGGCTCCGTCCGCGGCGATCGCGGCAGCGCCCAGCCGGCGCCCCGCCCGCGCCACCGTCGCCGCCTCGATCGGCGAGGACCAGGACCCGTAGGGGGCGACCGTCGTCATCTACTCGGTGACCTCGACCTCGCGCAGGCGGTGCGTGTCGACGTCGTAGACGAAGCCCCGCACCACGTCGCGGTGGGGGAGGAAGGGGCTGCGCCGCACCCGCAGGATCGACTGGCGCACGTCCTCCTCGACGTCGCCGAAGGACTCGATCGCAAACGAGGGCGCGATCCCGGTGGTCTCCTGCAGCTCCATCCGGAAGCCGTCGTCGGTGATCTTCTGCATCCCGCAGTCGTCGTGGTGGATCAGCATCACCTCACGGGTACCCAGTCGCCGCTGGGAAATCGCCAGCGAGCGGATCACGTCGTCGGTGATCACGCCGCCGGCGTTGCGCAGCACGTGCGCCTCGCCCTGGCCGAGGCCGAGCGCGGCGAAGACGTCGAGGCGCGAGTCCATGCAGGTGACGATGGCCAGGTGGCTCTGCGGTTCGACGTCGAGGTGCCGCTCGGCGAGGCCGGCGGCGAAGGATTGGTTGTTCTCGAGGAGGGAATCGATCGTGTCCATGGCCGGGCAGCCTAAAGGCATGGCGCGCGGCGTTTCCGTGCCCAGTCGCCGGGGTAGCCGCGGGGCAGGCAGACGGACCGACCGAAAGAGAGACGTGATGGAGAGCAGCACCGCCGGCAAAGGAATCCTCGATGGGGACAAGGCGACCCGCGAAAGCATCGTCGCCCTGCTGACCAAGGCCTACTGGATGGAGATCGAGACGGTGATGAGCTACATCTCCGCCTCCACCAACCTCGACGGGGTCCGCGCTCAGGAGATCCGCGAGTCCCTGGCCGGCGACGTCGAAGAGGAGCTCGGCCACGCGAAGGAGTTCGCCGCCCGGATCAAGGAGCTCTACGGCGTCGTCCCCGGCTCCGAAGGCTTCGCCGCCGAGCAGAGCTTCCTGCAGCCGGCCGACGAGCAGACCGACGTGATCCACGTGATCCGTGGTGTGATCGAGGCCGAGACCGGCGCGATCGAGTACTACACGCGGATCGTCGAGGAGACCGATGGCGTCGACCCGGTCACCCAGGACATGGTGATCGCGATCCTCCGCGACGAGCAGGGCCACCGCCGCCTCTTCGAGGGCTTCCTGCGCGAGTACGAGCTCGAAGGCAAGGCGTAGCGGGCCGCCACGGCGG
This sequence comes from Solirubrobacterales bacterium, assembly GCA_035473555.1. GTDB lineage: Bacteria > Actinomycetota > Thermoleophilia > Solirubrobacterales > 70-9 > VAYN01. Next base: position 139,969 of record DATIOC010000002.1, on the reverse strand, counting down.
GGCCGCGCTCTCATGCGCTACCTCCACCTCTGCGCCCACGAGCAGTTCCCACCCGACCAGCTGCTGCGCCAGGCCGTCGCCGCCGAGGCGGCCGGCTTCTCCGGCATCGGCTGCAGCGACCACCTGCAGCCCTGGTGGGAACCGGGCGAGTCGGGACACGCCTGGGTCTGGCTCGGGGCCGCGGCGCAGGCGACCGAGCGGGTCAGCTTCGGCACCGCGGTGACGCCGCCGGGGCCGCGCTACCACCCGGTCCTGATCGCCCAGGCCTGGGCGACGATGGAGCTGATGTACCCCGGCCGGCCCTATCTCGGCGTCGGCTCGGGCGAGGCGCTGAACGAGGTGCCGCTCGGAGCCCGCTGGCCCACGCCCGGCGAAAAGGTCGAGCTGATGGAGGAGGCGCTGGAGATGATCCGCGCCCTCTGGGACGGCAAGCGGCTGAGCGGCAAGGGCAAGTACTTCGCCACCGACCGCGCCTACATCCACTCGCGGCCGGAGAACCGCCGGCCGCCGATCTACGTCTCCGCCTTCGGCCCGAAGGCGGCGGCGGTGGCGGGCCGGCAGGGCGACGGCCTCTGGACCCTGGCCGATCCCGAATCGGCGCCGAAGGTCATCGACGCCTACAAGAGCGCCGCCGAGGACGCCGGCCGCGCCCCGGGCGAGATCGTCCTCCAAGCCGCTTTCTCCTGGGCCGAGAGCGACGAGGCGGCGCTCGAGGGCTGCCGCGTCTGGAAGGGCTCGCAGCCGAAAGAGTTCTACCGCGACGACTGGCACGACCCGGCGGCGATGCAGGACGAGGGCGCGCGGCAGGTCTCCGACGAGGAGCTGAAGGAAGCCCTGATCGTCTCCGCCGACCCCGAGCTGCATGTCGAGCGGATCCGCGAGGTCGAGGCGATGGGCGCGACGACCGTGGCGCTGATGAACAACTCCGGCGCCGACCCGCTGGCCGCGATCGGCGTCTACGAGAGCCAAGTCCTGCCACGACTCGCCTAGGCTGCGGCAGATGGCCGACGCCAACGACGTCCAGATCCGCGCCGCGACCGAGGGCGACGTGCCGCTGCTCTTCGACCTGATCCTCGAGCTGGCGGCCTACGAGAAACTCGGCACCGCCGTTGCCGGTGACGCCGAGGTCCTGCGCCGCTCCCTGTTCGAGCAGAAGGTGGCCGAGGCGCTGCTGATCGAGACCGCCGACGGCGAAGCGGTCGGCTACGCGATCTTCTTCACCAACTTCTCCACCTTCGAGTGCCGCCCGGGGATCTGGCTCGAGGACGTCTACGTCCGCCCCGAGCACCGCCGCGGCGGGATCGGCCTGGCGGTGATGGAGCACCTGGCGAGGATCGCCGAGCAGCGTGAGTATGCGCGGCTCGAATGGTGCGCGTTGGAGTGGAACGAGCCGGCTCTCGACTTCTACGCCGGGATCGGCGCCCGACGCCTCGACGACTGGCGCATGCTGCGGTTGGAAAAGGACGGGATTCGAGCGTTGGCTGGCGGGGAGGGGGGCGGGTGACCCGCCCCAGACACATCTCGCCAATGGCTCGATGTTGAGTGTCTGGGGAGGGTCACCCGCCCCCCTCTGCACGCCGCAATAGAAGTTCCCTCTCGCGGTCGTTCTGGGTAAGAGCAGCGGCCTTTTTGAATTCAGACGCTGCCTCCTCGGTGCGGCCTAGTTTGCCCAGCAGGTCGCCGCGGACGCTGGGGAGTAGGTGGTAGTTCGAGAGGGCTGGGTCGTCCTTGATTTGGTCGAGCAGCTCCAGGCCGGCTTCTGGGCCAAAGGCCATACCCAGTGCCACTGCTCGGTTCAGCTCGACGATAGGGGATGGGGTTACCTGGGCCAGGGCTTCGTAGAGGGCGGCTATTCGCATCCAGTTGGTTTCCTCGGGGCGGATCGCCGCTGCGTGGCAGGCGGCGATAGCTGCTTGTAGGCCGTAGGGGCCCAGCGGTCCCGGCAGCGCTTCGGCCCGCTCCAGGGCGCGGCGGCCGCGGACTATCAACAGGGGGTCCCAGCGGCCGCGGTCCTGCTCGAGCAGCAGGACCGGCTCGCCGTCCGGGCCGCGGCGGGCGGCGTTGCGGGAGGCCTGGATCTCCAGTAGCGCGACCAGGCCGTGCACCTCTGGCTGGCGCGGTGCCAGCTCAGCGAGGATCCGCCCCAGCCGCAGCGCTTCCTCGCAGAGGTCGGTGCGGATCCAGTCCTCGCCGGCGCTCGCCGCGTAGCCCTCGTTGAAGACGAGGTAGATCACTTCCAGCACCGAGGGCAGGCGCTCGTCGAGCTCGGCTCCGCGCGGCACCTCGAACGGGACCTTCGCCTCGCGCAGGGTCCGCTTCGCCCGCACCAGGCGCTGCGCCACCGTCGACTCGGAGATGAGGAAGGCGCTGGCGATCTCCGCCGTCGTCAGCCGCCCCGGTAGCCGCAGCGTCAGCGCCACCCGCGCCTCGCGCGAGAGCAGCGGGTGGCAGCAGGTGAAGATCAGCGCCAGCAGGTCGTCGCCGATCTCGTCGTCGGCGGCGGCCTCGAACTCGGAGCGTTCCAGCGCGAACAGCGCCCCGGTGTCGTGGGCGACCTCTTCGCGCTTGCGCTCATACGTCTTCTCGCGCCGCATCCGGTCGATCGCCCGGTTCTTCGCCGTCGCCATCAGCCAGGCGCCGGGGTTGTCGGGGACGCCGGCCTGCGGCCACTTCTCGATCGCCGCGACCAGCGCGTCCTGCGCCAGGTCCTCGGCGAGGCCGACGTCGCCGACCATCCGCGCGAGGCCCGCGATCAGGCGGGCGGACTCGATCCGCCAGACCGCCTCGATCGCGCCCGTGGCCTCGGTCACCGCAGCTGCCTCAGGGACCCTCGTAGGCGTCCTGCACCTCCTGCGGGAAGTCCTCCATCTCGAAGACGCGGCGGACCTCGATCCGGCAGTTGCTGTCGGGGCAGCGGCTCGCCCACTCAAGCGCCTCCTCCTTCGAGCGCGCCTGGATCAGCCAGTAGCCGCCGACGACCTCCTTGGCCTCGGCGAAGGGCCCGTCGGTCACCGTCGCTTTGCCCTCGCCGTCGAAGCTGACGCTGCCGCCGTCGCTCGGCGGGCGCAGGCCGTCGAGGGCGAGCAGCATCCCGGCCTTCTGCAGCTCTTCGTTGTAGCGGCCCATCGCCGCCACGGCCTCGGGGCTCGGCTCCCAGTCCGCCTCCTCGATCTGCGGGTACATCAGCATCATGAAACGCATCCGGTCCTCCTTCGTCGTGGGCGGCGTCTCCGCCCTTTTACCTCAACGACGAACGGGGCCGGCCGAAATCGACACGGCCCGGGATTACTCGTCGCGGGGGGTGATGCGGAAGACCGAGACCACCTCGGCCTGATGGGCCTCGGGGTGGGCCACATAGGCGCTGGGGCCGCCGCCGAACCAGCCGGAGGCTTCGTTGTTGCCAACGAAGATGCCGGGATGCCGTTTGCCGTCGCCGTCCTGGACCCAGACCTTGTCGCCCTCGCGGAAGCCGTGCTCGATCGCGTCGTCGCTCATCGGCCGCAGTCTAATTGCCCGGGCAAGCGCCGAGCTTCCGCAGCTTGTGTCGGTAGACCTGCATCGAGGAATGCCGCCAGTCGCCGTGCGTCTGCCGCCGCAGGCTCGGCACCAGCTCGTGGTGGTAGGGGGAGGTGAGGCTCTCGGCGTGGCCGATCACGTCGCGGACCCGGATCCCGAAGCGGCAGCGCAGCCACTGGGTCAGCCGCAGCGAGGCGTGGAGCGCCCGCCGGTTGCCGAGCACGTCGCCGTCGCCGTAGCCGACGTGCTCGATCCCGATCGCCGTCCAGTTGAGCCCGACCGTGTGGCGGCAGCGGGTGCGGAGGTTGACGAGGCGGAAGACGCGGCCCGAGCCGGAGACGACGAAGTGCGAGCAGACGTTGGGCAGCTCGTGCAGCTCGGGGTCGGGGTGGTCGGAGGCGAAGGTGTTGTGGACGGCGGCGGCGCTGGAGGCCTGCGCCATGTGCTCGACGATCACGTGCGGGTGGCGCAGCCGCCAGGTCCGCTGCCCGTAGTGGCGCTCGGAGTAGGCCGCCATCTCGTGCTTGCGCTTTGCTCCGAACGGGATCGGCCAGACCTTGATCGGCGGCGGCGGCGGAGCCGGGTGCATCAGCGCCGCGGCGGCGATTGCGATCAGCGCCAGTCTCACCGCATCAGTTTCCCCTAGACAGCTCTGGGTAGCTCAATCGGGTCCAGAGAAGATCGAGAACCAGGAGGCGCAAAGCCCGATGTCGGATTTGAACGAGCGAGACACGAAGTTGGTCCAGTACCTCAGCGAGGCCTATGGCAAGGAGCGCGAACTGGAGGCAGCCCTCGGCGCCCACATCGCGATGACCGTCAAAGGCCCCTACAAAAAACGGCTCCAGCAGCATCTGAAAGAGACCAAATCCCACGCCAAACAGGTCGAGCGCCGGATCAAGCAGCTCGGCGGCGGCACCCAGACCCTGCAGGGCGCGGTCGGCAAACTGACCGCGGTCGCGAAGGGCCCCCTGCACGCGATCCGCGGCAGCGGCGAGCAGGAGAAGATGCTGAAGAACGCCAAGACCGAGTACTTCAACGAGCACGAGGAGATCGCCACCTACCTGGCGATCGAGACCTTCGCCGAAAGGGTCAAGGACTCCGAGACGGCGAAACTGGCGCGGGCGATCCGACGCGAGGAGGAGCGGATGGCGGGCTTCCTCCAGGGCCAGATCAAGGCGCTGAGCGGTGCCGTGGTCCGCGAGGAGATCCCACCCGCGCTGCGGCGCGGCGGCTCCGCCCGGAAACCGAAAAAAGCGACCAAACGACCGGCGGCGAAACGCAAAGCGCCGAGGAGAAAACCGGCCGCGAAAAAATCAGCCGCGAAAAAAACCACGCGGAAAAAAGCCGCGAAACGCTGAGCGCGTCGCCCGGCTAGGCGGCCGGGCGGATTGCCAGCACGACGAGGTCGTCGCGCAGCGTCCCAGAGCTGCGCCCGACCGCGTCGGCGCGCAGGCGGTCAGTCAGCTCCTCCAGCTCCAGCCCGGCGAGCGACCGGGTCATCTCGGCGAAGGCCCCCGGGCCCTGGTGCGAGCTCGCCGGCCCGGCCTCGAGCCAGCCGTCGGTACAGATCGCCAGCGTGTCGGCCGGGCCCAGCCCGCGCTCGTGGCGTTCGATCTTGCCCTCGCGCCAGGCGCCGAGGACGGAACCGCCGCCGAGTGAGTGCAGCTCGTCGTCGCCGGTGAGAACCGCCGGCGGGTGCCCGGCCGAGGCCAGGGTGACCCGCCAGCTGGCCCCGTCCCGGCGCAGATGGGCGAGCATCGCGGTGGCGAAGTCGTTGAGGCTGTCGCCGTCGAGCAGCAGCTCGTTGACGCGGTGGAGCACCTCGTCGGGCTCGGCGATCTCCCGGGTCAGGCCGCGGACCGAGTGGCGGACCGCGACCGAGACCCCGGCCGCGGTGCTGCCTTTGCCGGCGACGTCGCCGACCAGGATCCAGCAGCCGCCCTCGCTGGGGATCACGTCGTAGAGGTCGCCGCCGACGTCGATTCCCTCGCCGGCCGCCTCGAAGACGACGGAGATCTCCAGCCCCGGCACCTGCACCGGCCGCGGCGGCCGCAGGCCGCGCTGCAGGTTCTTGGCGATCCGGTCGCGGTCGCGGTAGAGGCGGGCGTTGTCGAGCGCCAGCGCCGCCCGTTCCCCCAGCTCGGCGAGGAACTCGAGGTCGCCCTGGTCGTAGCGCAGGTCGCCGTGGGCGTGGAGGAAGGAGAGGGCGCCGAGCGTGCGTCCGCGGGCGATCAGCGGCACCACCGCGGCCGAGTTGTAGCCGGCGTCGTTCATCAGCTGCAGGTGGTCGCTGCCCTGCGAGACCTTGTCGACGACCTCGGGCGCCTTCAGGTCGCGCCAGATCATCGGCTGCTGAAGCCGCAGCACCTGGGCGACCGGGTGCTCGCCGCCGGGGTCGAGCGGCTTCGCGTGCCGGATCGCTTCCAGCCGCGCCGCCATCTCCGGGTCGGCCCCGGCGACGACGCTGTCGCCGAGCCAGCCGTCGGGCCGGCGGAAGTCGATCAGGCAGAGCTCGGCCAGCTCGGGCACCGCGGTGGAGACGATCGTCCGCGCCGTCTCGGTCGGGTCCAGCGAGGTGTCGAGCAGGCGGCTGGCGGCGACGAGGAACTCCTGGGCGCGCCGGCGCCGAACCTCGGCGGTGATGTCGCGGGCGACGACCGAGGCGCCGATCAGGCCGCGCATCGGGCTGCGGATCGGTGAGACGGTGAGCGAGACCGAGATCCGCGAGCCGTCGGCCCGGAGCCGCTCGGTCTCGTAGGTCTCGAGGCGCTCGCCGCGCTTGACGCGATCGAGGATCACTTTCTCCTCGTCTTTGTGGTCGGGCGGGACAAGGAAAGAGATGTGGCGCCCGATCGCTTCTTCGGGGCTGTAGCCGTAGAGGCGAGCGGCGGCCGGGTTCCAGGTGGTGACGACCCCGTCGAGGTCCTTGCTGAGGACGGCGTCCTGGGTGCCGCGCACGACCTCGGCCAGGTGCTGGCGGAAGCGCTCGGCCTCGGCCCCGGCGGCCTCCGCCCGGCGGCGGGCGATGAAGGTGCCGAGCTGGTCGGCGAAGCCGGCCAGCAGTTCCATCAGCTCCTTCGACTGGGGGTTAAAGGAGCGGGTGTGGAACTCGGCGACGGCGAGCACGTTCTCCGGCGAGCCGGTCGGCACCGGGATCGCCAGGGCCGCCTCGAGGCCGAGCTCGGCGGAGACTTCGAAGCGCGGGGTCGGCGTCGGATAGGCGCGGTAGTCGGGGGCGAGCGCGATCTCACCGCTCTCCCAGGCGTCGCCCGGCAGGCCGGTCCCCCGCATGAAGTTGATCTCCCGGCTGCGCCGCCACAGGGGCCGGGCGTCGAGGTCGGCCGTGCTCCAGCCCGAGACCAGGCGCAGCGGCTCGTCCTCGCCGAGGACTTCCCACATCGCCCCCGCCTCCCAGCGCAGCAGGTCGGCGACGATCTGGAGGAAGTGGGGGGCCACCTGGTCGAGCGAAGCGCCTTCGATCAGCCGCGCCGCCAGCTCGCGCTGGCTCCGCAGGTAACGCCGAAGCTCCACTTCCTGCGGATCTGGCATCGGGCTCACTCTTGCATGCGGATCGAAGCCGGGTCTTCGCTGGCGCGTCCGGCTTCGGGTGACAGGTTGCGAAAGAACCGTTTTCCGGTATTGGCCCAAGGGTAGTTCAGTGCGCAACAGGGTTAGACAGAACGGAGAAAGAGATGTTTCGGTGTGACAACTGCGGAAGCGGTTACTCGGCCCAGGCAGCCAGTTCGTTGGCCTCATGCCCGCGCTGTCTGGCGAAGGAGCGGGTTCAGATTCCACTGAGCTTTGAGCTCGGCTGGCGGTTAAGCGCTGCTGAGGCCCGGGTAGTCGAGGGTGGAGACAAGACCATCTCGACTAGGGGGAGTAGCGATGTCCGACCGCTTACAAGGTAAAAGAATTGCCTTTTTAACCGCCAATGAGGGGGTGGAGCAGATCGAGCTCACCGAGCCGATGAAGGCGGTCCGCGACGCCGGCGCAGAGGCCGAGCTGCTGGCTCCTGAGCCCGGCGAAGTCCAGGCCTTCAACCACCTCGATAAGGCAGACACCTTCGAGGTGGATATCCCGATCGGTGACGCCGACGCGACAGAATTCGACGGGCTCGTTCTTCCCGGCGGGGTCGCCAACCCCGACCAGCTGCGCACCAACCCGGAGGTGCTGAAGTTCGTCCGCGCCTTCTTCGAGGCCGGGAAGCCGGTCGGCGTGATCTGCCACGGGCCCTGGACTCTGATCGACGCGGGAGTCGTCGAGGGGCGCGTGCTCACCTCCTGGCCGAGTCTGCAGACCGACCTGCGGAACGCCGGCGCGATCTGGGTCGACGAGGAGGTCCACGTCGATCAAGGACTGGTCTCGAGCCGTAAACCGGACGACCTCGACGCGTTCAACGCGAAGATCGTCGAGGAGTTCGCCGAGGGCGTGCACGACGGTCAGCAGGCCAAAGCCCTGGACGCGAAAGCGGCCTGAGCTAGTTGCGGCGCAGCGGTGAGTGGGACGTGATCCCGAAGAAGTTCTCGATCCCGCCGCCGCGAGCCCCGCTGCCGACCAGTTCCAGGCAGCCGCACCGCAGCAGGGTGCTGGCGTGGTAGGAGATCACCCCGGGGCTCTTGTCCATCTCCTGTGAGAGTTCCACCGGGCTGGCGATGCGGCCCTGGAGCTTTTCCAGGATCTCCACCCGGGTGGGATGGGAGAGGGCGTTGATCAGTTCCTGATCGGGCCGGGGCGCCATCGGGAGAACCTCCCCGATCCCGGCTCCCCGGCCAAGTTCAATCTTTGGACGATTCTGCAAATAGCGAGGCGAAATCGAGCGTCTCGATCGTTTCCACGACCTGGACCGCTCCCGCCTCGCGCAGCTCGGCCTCGGAGAAGCCGCCGGTGAGGACGGCCAGCGTCGGCAGCCCGGCGGCCGTCGCCGCCTTCACGTCCCAGACCGAATCGCCGACCATCACCGAGGCGCCGTCCCCACCCGCCTTCTCCAGCGCCGCCTGAACCAGGTCCGGCTCGGGCTTGGTGTTCTCCACGTCCGCCGAGGTCGTCCAGCCGTCGACCAGCTCGCGCGCCTCGAGCAGGTCGAGGTAGTGGTCGACCTCGTCCTGCTTGGCCGAGGAGGCGAGGATCACGGTCGCGCCTTCGCCGCGCAGCCTCTCGATCAGATCCCGCGCTCCTTCCAGCGGCTCGACTTCGCCGATCAGCTCGCCGTAGGCCTCGCCCTCGGCCTCGCTGATCTCCTCGCCCTGCTTCTCAGCCGCCTCCTCGCCGATCAGCGCCGCGAGGATCTGGTCGCTGCCCATGCCGATGTGGCGGTGGACCTTCCACATCTGGACCGAGTGCCCGTGGGCGTGCAGCGCCCGGTGCCAGGCGAGGGCGTGGTGGTAGTTGGTGTCGACCAGGGTGCCGTCGACGTCGAGGATCGCGTTCAGCTGCATAGTCGACGCCTCCGCGGGTAGTGGTTGGCCATGTCGATGATCAAGAAGACCCTTACCCGAAAGGCGGCCAAGTCAGCCGCCAAGCACACCGCCCACGGCACCGCCTCCAAGTTCAAGCGCAAGCCCGTGCGGGCCGCGACCCTGCTCGGCCTCGGCGGCGCCGTCGGCGCCCTCGCCGGCTGGATGGTCGGCCGCACCGCCGCCGGCACCGCCCCGGCCGGCACCGGCTCCTGACGAGGGCCGCCGCCCGAGTTTCGTGCCTGGCTGGCAGGGGTAGCCTGCCGACATGACTGAGAACCCTCCCGAGCGGGACCCCATCGCCGACGAAGAAGCAGAGGCCGCGGCCGCCGAAGCCGCCAGGATCGGAGGGCCGCCGCCCGACGACGGCGTCGACCCGGCCCAGCGGCCGCTGGTGGAGGGTGGCGAGGGCGAGTCGGAGGGCTTCGAGCTCGCCGAGGAGGAGCTGATCGATCGCGCCTCCCACGGCGACCAGAAACACTTCCCCGACGGCGACGTCCCGCCGGCGGAGGAGCCGAGCGAGGCGACCTACGGGGAACCCGACCAGGCGATCCCCGACGACGAGTAGGAGGTCCGTCATGTCGCGCCGCGTAATCGCAATCCTCACCGACAATCTCCACGGCTCCGAGCCGGTGGAGCAGATCCTCGCCAACGCCGACCAGGACGGCGTCGACCTGCGGGTCGTCGTCCCGGCGACCGAGATCAGCGCGCTGCGGCACACCCTCGGCGACATCGACGAGCCCAAACACGAAGCCGAGGAGCGTCTCAAACAGACGCTGCAGACCTTGCGTGGAGAGGGCATCGAAGTCAGCGGCGAGGTCGGCGACCCCGACCCCGTGCAGGCGGCCCAGGACGCGCTGCTGAAAGCCCCGGCGGACGAAGTGCTGATCTTCGAGCACTGCGACGAGCAGTCGAAGTGGTACGAGGAGGGTCTGCTCGAGAAGGCCCAGGAAGGGATCGAGCCGCCCCTGCGGGTGGTCGTGGTCGAGACCGGCGACGACGAGCACCCCGACCACGTCGTCGAGGTTGAGGAGACGGGTCAGGGCACGGTCAACCCGATCGCCGACAAGGAAATCGGCGGCGGCGCCTACGTCCCCGGCATGACCCGCGGGGACTTTGCCGGGATGGTGGCCGGGATCGGCGGCACGATCATCGTCGCCATTCTCGCCGCAGCCGTCACTGGCGGCGGTGGTCATGAGACCGGCTGGGAAGCGGTGGCGATCCTGATCGCGATCGGCGTCGCCCTCGCCAACCTCGCCCATGTGGTCGGCATCACCCTCTTCGAGGCGATCGCCTACCGGGGCGGATTCGCCAAGTTCTTCCGCACCCTCGCCCTGGTCTTCACGCCCCTGGCGATCGCGATCAACACCGCGATCCTCGTCTTCGCCGCCTGACCGGCTCGTCCCGGCTGCTCAGGTGTGCTGGGTTTCCGCCGTCGACGGTTCCGACTGACGCAACGCCTCCAGAACCTCCTCGGCCAGCTGTGAGCCGTCTTCGGGCCGCAGCGGCGTCGCGTTGACGCGGAAGACGACGCCGTCGCCGTCGAGCTCCTCGAGCGAGACGCTCGGTTTGTAGCGGGTGGGGACGGTGATCGCCTGCAGCAGCTTTTCCTCGATCTCCCGCGGGCTCGCCTGGACCGGAAAGCGGACCCGGACCTCGACTTTGTCGGGCTCGCGCAGCGGCACGACGACGAGGCTGAGGAGAACGTTGTTGGGCACCTGGAGACGGTCGGCGCCCTGGCTGAGGGTGGTGTAGAAGAGGCCGAGCGAGGTGACCGTGCCCTCGATTGAGCCGGCGAGGGCGCCGCCGACCAGCCGCACCCGTTCGCCGACCCGGAAGGGCCGGGTGCTCTGCAGGACGATGCCGGCGAAGATCCCGCCCAGGGACTGCTGCGCGGCCAGGCCCAGGAGGACCGCGGTGAAGGCGCCGCCGACCGCGAGGGCGCTGGCGTTGACGCCGGCGATCCGCAGGGCCAGGACCACCACCGTGATCATCGCCAGCAGGCGGATGACGAAGCCGGTGGTCCCCGCGGTCGCCGGGTCGAGCCGCCGGTAGAGGCGGGGAGAGAGGCCGCGCACCAGCCAGTGGACCGCGGCGGAGCCGACGACGATCAGGATCAGCACCGTCCCCGCTCTGACCCAGCGCCCGTAACCGGGGGCGATCTCCTGGCGATGGCTGTAGACGACCAGGGTGCCGGCGATCACCAGCAGGGCGAGCAGCAGCCCGCCGAACTGGCGCTTGGAGAACCGCGGCGCCAGCTCGTCGCCGAGGCCGAGCGAGTGCCAGGCATGGCTGCGGGTCTCGAACAGCTCTTTGGGGAGCCGGGGACGGCGGGGCGAGGGAGACATCCGTCTCCGGGTACCCGACGCGCGGGGGACGTACTCCGTCTGTGACGAGTGAGCTCTCGGCTGCGCCGGGGCCCGATCAGCGGCTGAGCGCGGCGATCGCCTCGTCCCGGGTCCCGAGGACCGGGATCGAGAGCTCCAGGCCGGTGATCTCCAGCACCCGGCGCACCTGGTCGTTCTGGCTGCAGAGCACCAGGGCGCGGCCGTTCTTGCCGCTGTCGAGGTGCTGCCAGGCGCGGACGATCAGCGCGATCCCGGTCGAGTCGATGAACTCGCACTGGGAGAGATCGATCAGCATCGACCCCTCGTCGCTCTCCAGGGCCTGGTTCAGCGGCCCCTCCAGCTCGGGGGCGGTGCTCAGGTCGAGCTCGCCACGGACGGAGATCGTCCGGACGCCTTGCTCGAGATCTCCCATCTTTACCTCGAACGGGGCTGGAATCACGGCACGATGCTACCGCAGCGTGACAAGAGCGCCGCCTGCTGTTTTGGCCACTCATGCCAGGGGTAAGCAGGCTGGAAAGAGAGGCGGCAAGTTATGCTCGCGCCTCTGAACGACGAGCCTCGACGTTCCCGGGGGCGGGCTGGAACTCTTTGAATACCTCAACCAACGATCGCTCGGGGCTCCAAATGTCCCTTCCCGCTCGTGCGGAGAACGTGGCTGTCGTTCGCCATGCGCTTGCCGGTCTGGCCGAGCGCTTGGGCATGGACGAGGCGTCCCTGGCTGATCTCAAGACCGTCGTCACCGAGGCCTGCATGAACGTGGTCGTCCACGCCTACGCCGGCAGCGACCCGGGGCCGCTCGAGGTCGAGGCCGAAACCGACCTCGAAGGGCTGACGGTGGTTATCCGCGACCACGGCAGCGGCATCAGGCCGCGCCCCGACATCGAGCGGCCGAGCCTGAGGATCGGCCTGACCTTGATCGCCGCCCTCTCCAGCAGCTTCGAGATCAAGGGGGGCGCCGACAAAGGAACCGAAATCCGCATGCACCTGCCGCTCGTCTCCCGCGACGACGCCGACGGCGCCGGCTCCACCTTCACGGTCACGGCCGACGAGCAGACCCGGATCCGGGTTGGCCCGCCCGAGATCGTCGGCCCGGTCCTCAGCCGCGCCCTCTCGGCGCTGGCCGCGCGCCAGGACATCAGCGTCGACCGGCTCTCCGACACGATGCTGCTCAGCGACGCGATCTCCGCCCGGGCCCCGCAGGGCTTCACCGACGGTCACGTCTCGCTCAGCATCGCCGAGCACCCCGAGGGGATCGAACTCAAGGTCGGCCCGATGACCCACGGCGGCGCCGAGCGCCTGCGGGAGAGCTTCGAGCTGCCCGAGGTCGGCGGTTCGCTGGAGAAACTGACCGACGAGCTGCGGGTCGAGGAGGGCGACGAAGGCGAGTACCTCGTAGTCGGCATCTCCTCGCTTTCGAAGAACTAAAAGCGCCGGGCGCTACTCGGACTCGCTGGCCGCCCGGCTCTGCTCGGCGACCTCGGCCCTGATTCGCTCCAGGGTGCGCCGCAGGATGCGGGAGACGTGCATCTGGGAGTGACCGATGCGCTCGGCGATCTGCGACTGGGTCAGGTCCTCGACGAAGCGCAGCTGCAGGACCAGGCGCTCGCGCTCGTCGAGGTGGGGGAGGGCCCCCTCGAGGGCCAACCGGTCCTCGACCAGCTCGAAGCCGGCGTCTTCGTCGCCGACCCACTCGGAGGCCGGCGATTCTTCGGAGTCGTCGCCGCCGACCGGGCGGTCCAGCGAGAGGGGTCGGCGATTGTGGTTTGCCTCGAGCACCTCGAGCACGTCGGTCGGGTCGACCCCGAGCCGCTCGGCGATCTCCCCGACCGACGGGGAGCGCTGCAGCTGAACCGTCAGCTCGGTGATCGCCTTCTCGACTTCGGCCATCCGGTCGTGGAGGCCGCGAGGGACCCGCACGGTCCAGACCCGGTCGCGGAAGTGGCGCTTCAGCTCGCCGAGGATCGTCGGCGAGGCGAAAGCCGTGAAGGGCGCGCCGCGCTCGGGATCGAAGCGGTCGATCGCGTTGACGAGGCCGAGGCTCGCAACCTGCAGAAGGTCGTCGAAGGACTCGCTGGCGCCGCGGTAGCGCAGGGCGAGGTTTTTCGCGAAGGGCAGGTAGCGGCGGACGAGCTCCTCGCGGATCGCGGGGTCGCGGTCCTGCATGAACCGCGCCCAGAGCGCCCGCTCGTTGGTCAAGCCCTCGCCGGGGCCTGGGCTTTCCTGGTCTGAGTTTTTCCGCGTCTCTTCGCTGTTCACGGCATCGGTTCGATCATCGGCGGCGTCCATCTTTCCCAAACGTCGCTGCCCTGAGGGCGTCAGTCCGAAGCCGTGCAGCGCGACGGCGAGGTCGCCGTCAGATCAACCATAGCGAGAGTGCTAGCCGGGTCCGACTGGTGGTGCGGCTCAAGTGGTGGAGCCGCGCCGGACCCGGCGTCGCAGGAGATCAAGAGGCGGTCGAGTCGGCCTCGGTCTCAGGGCTCGGCGACTTGAAATGAAGGATCAGCACCTTGGAGTGGATGCCCTCTTCGTCGCTTTCGCCGAGGCGGGTGGTGGCTTCGCTCTGAATCTCGATCAGACGCTCGAGCGTGCCGCCGAGGAGCTTGGCCGCGTCATCCCAGCCCTGTTTGTCGACGACCATCGGAGTCCGGCTCAGATGACGGTCCTCGAGCTCGTCGAAGGTGCCTTTGTCGAGCGCCTCCTCGACGTCGTCGAAGGCGGATTTCAGCATCGCTCCCGACAGACCGGGGCGGAGGCTTTTCGGCAGACGCGCCCATTCGCTGTCGGTGAGGAACTGCCGGCGGGTGGCTCGGTAGAAGTGCTCGGTGGCGCCGCGTCGCTGCTTGGTGTCAACCAGCTCGATGCAGTCGTATTTCTCCAGCACGCGGACGTGGTAGGCGACCAGGTTGAGGCTCTGGTCCAGCTGGTTGGCGAGCATGTTTGGGCTCGCGACCTTTTCATTCAAAATGATCAGGATCTGCACCCTCAGGGGGTGCGCGAAGGCTTTCGCAACAACTTGTTCGACGCCCTCTTTTTTGTTCTTGGTCTTCGGCATGGCCTTTTCTCGGTTCGGTTCCAGGGGTTTGTGGCCGATACGAAGACTTTACACCTCGTCAATCAGGATTTTCACAACGGTCCCGCGTTTTCCGATTATTGACGAGTTTTGCTGCTCCCACCTTGATTGCTGGAATCATTTCGAGTATTAATCGCTCAGTCACTTTCGAGTGATGCCGCCGACGGCGGTTTTCGGGGGAATTCGAGGGAGAGGGGAGGTGGACTCGTGAAGATTGGACAGGACACGCGTGTGGTGCCCATCGAGGGGATCAGCAAGGGCTACTAGGAAGCACGTTTTTCGGGGACGGCGATGGTCGCTTGAGAGGCTTGGGGGGTGACTCCATGGAAGCTGCCTCTGCTTGTGGCGGCGATCGCCGTCCCGATTGCTTTCGCCTTCTACTTCGGCGGCCCCGCCGTCGGGGTCGCCGCCGGGGCACTGGTGGCGGTTGCGATCGTCTACGCCGCGGTGCGCCAGCGCCCGCGGGGGGCGATCGGCTCGGCCGAATCGGAGCCGGGGAGGCGCTGGGTCCTGATCGTCCTCGGCGATCCGCTCGAGGATCCGGCCGCGGTGGAGCAGGTGGCCGATGCGGTGAAAGGCGAGGACGCCGCGACGGTGATGGTGCTCTCGCCTGCGCGGATCGGCTTCCTCGATCGCTGGGCCTCCGACGTCGAGGGCGCGCGCCGCGACGCGCAGCGGCGCCTGGTGATCAGCGTCGCCGCCCTGGCCGCCGCCGGGATCGAGGCCGAGGCTCGGGTCGGTGACGAGGACTTGGTGCAGGCGGTCGAAGACCAGATAGGCACCTTCCCGGCCACCGAGGTGGTTCTGGTCACCGCCAGCGACGAGGAGGGCGGGGCCGCGGCCGCAGCTGCCGATGAGCTGCGGACGCGGTTGCGGGCTGATTTCCGCTGGCTGGTTACCGGTCCAGCAGCTCACTGAAGCGGACCGCGGCCCGCGTCGGCTCGACGAACTCCGTCTCCCGGTAAAGCAGCCCCGCGGCGGCGAGGTCCCTCACCGCGCGCTCGAGCGCGTCGCGGTCGGCGAAGCCTTCGCGGTCGACCCCCAGTTCCCGTTTCAGCTCCTCGAGCGTCAGCCGCGCCGGATGCAGGTCGAGCAGCTGGTGCAGCACCGCGGACTCGACCGCCTCGTCTTCGCCCCTGTTCGTCCCCGTCTCGATGATCTCGTTCATCGCGTCCCCCTTGCCTTTCCCCTGTTCCTCGTGCCTGCCGATTAATTTTGGCGCAGGCACTATAGGCAAAACTGAAATCTTCTGTCTGTAGATCTTTTGTCTACGAAAATCCGAACGAGGGAAAATTTAGCCGTCCTCGCGGACGCCGCCCATTTCGGTGAAGACCGCGGTGACGCCGCCGTCCTCGCGCTTCTCGTCGGCGATCACGTGGGAGACGGCGTTGATCAGCGCCAGGTGGGTGAAGGCCTGGGGGTAGTTGCCGAGGTGCTGCCCGGACTCGGCGTCGAGCTCCTCGGCGAAGAGGTCGAGCCAGCCCGCCGCCTCGAGCAGGCGTTCGCAGAGGTCGCGGGCGCGGCGCCGCTCGCCGATCTCCGAGAGCGCCGAGTCCAGCCAGAAGGAGCAGATCAGGAAGGTTCCCTCCCTGCCCTGCAGGCCGTCGTCGGTCTCCTCGACCTTGTAGCGGAGGACGAGGCCGTGCTCGGTCAGGTCGTCGGCGATCGCGTTGACGGTCGCGCACACCCGCGGGTCGTCGGGCCGGAGGAAGCGGAAGAGAGGGATCAGCAGCAGCGAGGCGTCGAGGGCGTCGGTGTCGTAGTGCTGGCGGAAGACGCCGTCGCGGACCCCGCGCTCGAGGATCTCGGCCTTGAACTCGTCGGCTTTGGCCTGCCACTCCTCGGCCAGCTCCTCGAATCCACCGATCCGGGCGAGGCGGGCGCCGCGGTCGACCGCGACCCAGATCATCAGCTTCGAGGAGACGTAGTGCTGCGGCTCGCCGCGCGACTCCCAGATGCCCTGGTCGGGGTGCGGCCAGGCTGCGATTGCGGCCTCCACCTGGTAGCGGATCAGCTGACGTTTGTCCGGCGTGCCGCGCCCGCGGAGCGCCTTTTCGTGCAGGTAGACGGAGTCGAGCAGGGAGCCCCAGACGTCGTTCTGGCGCTGGTCGTAGGCGCCGTTGCCGATCCGCACCGGCTTCGCCCCGCCGTAGCCCTCGAGATGGTCGAGCGTCTGCTCGGTCAGGTCCCGCTCGTGGCCGATCCCGTACATGATCTGCAGGTCCGGGTGGTCCTGGCAGACGTCGACGATGAAGCGCATGAAGTCACGCGCCTCGTCGTCGAAACCGAGCGTGTGCAGGGCCCAGAGGCTGAAGGTCGAGTCGCGGATCCAGCTGAAGCGGTAGTCCCAGTTGCGTTCGCCCCCCGGCGTCTCCGGCAGCGAGGTGGTGGGGGCGGCGACGATCGCCCCGGTGGGGGTGTAGGTGAGGCCCTTGAGGACGAGGGCGGAGCGCTGCAGGTGGATCCGCCACGGGTGGTCGGGGAATTCGCCGTCGCGCAGCCACTCGCGCCAGAACTCCTCGGTCGAGTCGATCCGCTCCAGCGCCTCCGGGGCGCTGCGCGGGCCGCCGAGGTCGCCGTCGCTCCAGGTCACGGCGCAGAAGCCGCTCTGGTCTTCGCGCAGGGTGACGTGGCCGCGGGCGGCGCCCTCGCCGAGCTGGAGGTGCAGGTCGCTGGTCAGCAGCAGCTCGGTCCCGTCGCTGGCCGTGGCCCGCGCTTCGCCGAGCTCGCCGCCGCTCCACTCGGCCCCTTCGGTGCCGTAGCCGAAGCGCGGCAGGCACTCCATCTCCATCTCGACCTCGCCGTCGATGCAGGTCATCGTCCGCAGCAGCGAGCAGTCGTTCTGGTGCGCGGTCTCGGGGCGGCCGGGTCGACCGTCGTCATCGCCCCCGCCGGCGGCCCAGTCGGCGATCGTCAGCGCGTCCTTGACCACCACCCAGCCGGTCTCGGTCACCCAGGTCGTCTCGATCACCAGCGTGCCGGGGACGTAGCGGCGGCTGATCGGGACGATCACGCCCTTGGGTCGCAGCAGCATGTGGCCGGCGCCGCGGTCGAGCAGCGCCGCGAAGGCGCTGGGGGAGTCGAAGCGCGGGAAGCAGAGCCACTCGACGCTGCCGCCGAAGGAGACCAGGGCGGAGGTGTGACAGTCGGAGAGGAAGCCGTAGCTCCCGATCGGGGGGAATCGGTGGTTCTGGGAGCTCACGGGCGAAGCCAAGCTACCAGCGGGCTACGCTGACTTTTCATGAACCTCCCATTGGCCCACGTCAGCGGGACTTTTGCCCCGCTCGAGGTCCTCCCGCTTCTGGTGGCGGCGGTCCTCTACGCCAGGCGCTCGCTGACCCTGGCCGACCGCGGCCGGCCGGTGCCGCTCTGGCGGCAGCTTTGCTTCGCGGGGGGGCTGCTGACGATCGCGGTCGCCCTCGTCTCGCCGGTAGCCCACATCGGCGAGGAGCTGGTGATCGCCCACATGGTCGAGCACCTGATGCTGGGCGACCTCGCGACCCTGCTCCTGGTCCTCGGCCTGACCGGTCCGCTGCTGCAGCCGATCCTCGCGATCCCCGTCTTCGACAAGCTGCGGATCCTCGCCCACCCGCTCGTCGCCTTCCCGCTCTGGGCGCTCAACTTCTACTTCTGGCATATCCCGGCGCTCTACGACGCCGCCTACGGCGGGGCGGCGGCGCACCTCGTCGAGCACGCCAGCTTCATCTTCTTCGGCTGCCTGATGTGGATGCCGATCTTCGGCCCACTGCCGAAGCCGAGCTGGTTCAACGCCGGCTGGAAGGTCGCCTACGTGATCGCGGTCCGCTTCGCCGGGGCGATCCTCGGCAACGTCCTGATGTGGTCGGGGTCGGTCCTCTACCCGAAGTACGCCGCCGGCGAGGCCTACTGGAAGATCTCGCCGCTGGCCGACCAGAGCACCGCCGGCGTGGTGATGATGGTCGAGGGCACCTTCCTCGGGCTGGGCCTGCTGGCCTGGGTCTTCTTCGAGGTCTCCCGCGAAGGGATCGAGAAGCAGCGCCTGCTCGACCTCGCCACGGAGCGGGGAGTCGAGCTCGACGAGGCGCGGGCGCAGCGGGCGGTCGCTGCCGGGCAGGCGGAGCGGCTCGAGCGGCAGCTGATCGGCGCCGGCGGGGAGCGGGACGAGTGAGCGACGCCGGGGAGCGGCTGCGTGCCTGGCTGGTGACCGGGACGGTGGGGAGGGGGCTGTCCTTCGTGATCGATTTCGCCGTCGCGCTGCGGACGATGCTGGCGCAACGTCGCTAGGGTCACCCGTCCATGCAGACCACGCTTAAAGAGCTCCCCAACTCACGTGTCGAGGTCGCGGTTGAGGTCCCCGCCGCCGACGTCGAGAAAGCGACTTCCCGCGCTGCCCGCGCGATGGCCAAGGAGATGCGGATGCCCGGCTTCCGCGCCGGCAAGGCGCCGCCGTCGCTGGTGATCCAGCGGCTCGGCTTCGGCCCGGTGCTGCAGGAGGCGATCCGCGACGCGCTGCCCGAGTGGTACGAACTGGCGCTGTTCGACGCCGGCGTCAGCCCGATCGGCGATCCCAGCATCGAGATGGTCTCGACGCCGGAGGACGAAGGCGAGCCGCTCGAGTTCAAATTCGAGGTCGGGGTGCGCCCCGAGGCGAAGCTGGGCACCTACATTGGCCTCGAGGTCGGCAAGGAGGAAAAAGAGGTCCCCGACGAAATCGTCGACACCGAGGTGGAGCGGATCCGCGAGGGATTCGCGCGGCTCGAGCAGGTCGATCGCGAGGCTGCCGAGGGCGACTCGCTGCTGATCGACTTCGAGGGCTTCCTCGACGGCTCGGCCTTCCAGGGAGGTGCTGCCGAGGACTACCTGCTCGGGCTTGGCTCGGGGCAGCTGATCGAGGGCTTCGAGGAGCAGCTCGTCGGCTCCAAGGGCGGCGACGAGCGCGAGGTGAACGTCACCTTCCCGGCCGACTACCAGGCCGAGCACCTGGCCGGCGAAGAGGCGGTCTTCAAAGTCAAGGTCAAAGAGGTGCGGGAGAAAGTCCTGCCCGAGCTCGACGACGAGTTCGCCTCCGACGCTTCGGAGTTCGACACGCTGGAGGAGCTGCGGGCCGACATCCGCGAGAAAGTCGGCACCGCGCTCGGCAGCCGGGCCGAGGAAGACTTCCGCGTGGCGGCGATCGACGCCGCCGTCGCCGAGGCCACCGTCGAGGTCCCCGAGGAGCTGGCGACGGCGCGGGCGACCGAACGCTGGGAGCGGATGGAACGGCAGCTGGCCGGGCGCGGCATGGACCCGAACCAGTTCCTGCAGATGCAGGGCAAAACCCGCGAGGAGCTGATCGAGGAGACCAAGTCCGACGCCGAAAAAGAGCTGCGCCGCGAGGCGGTGGTGACGGCGATCGCCGAGGCCGAGGGAATCGAGGTCAGCGAGGAGGAGATGGTCGAGGCGCTGGCGCACAGCGCCGAACACGAGCGCACGACCCCCGAGAAACTGCTCGAGCGGCTGCGGCAGAGCGGCCGCGACGCGATGGTCCGCGAAGACCTGCGAGCGCAGAAGGCACTCGACCTGGTCGCCGAGTCGGCCAAGCCGATCCCCAAAGAGGACGCCGACGCGCGCCAGGAGAAAGCCGAGGCCCGCGAGAAGCTGCTGGCGCCGGACGAGGGCAAAGCGAAATCCGGCGAGCTCTGGACCCCCGGCGGCGAGTAGCGCTCCAGGCACGGCTGGCGCCTTCTATAGAGTCCTCTGCGATGAGTCCCCTGGTCCCGATGGTGGTCGAGCAGACGTCGCGCGGCGAGCGTGCGTTCGACATCTACTCGCGCCTGCTCGGCGAGCGGATCATCTTCCTCGGCACCCCGGTCACCGACGACATCGCCAACCTGATCGTCGCCCAGTTGCTGCACCTGGAGTCGGAGGATCCCGACAAGGACGTCAGCCTCTACGTCAACTCGCCCGGCGGTTCGGTCTATGCCGGGCTGGCGATCTACGACACGATGCAGTTCATCAAGCCCGACGTGCAGACGATCTGCGTCGGCGTGGCGATGAGCATGGGCGCCCTGCTGCTGAGCGGTGGCGCCGCCGGCAAGCGGATGGCGCTGCCGAACTCGAAGATCCTCATCCACCAGGTCTCCGCCGGCTTCCAGGGCCAGGCAACCGACATCGAGATCCATGCCAAAGAGATCATCGAAGTCCGACGCCGCCTCGACGAGATCATCGCCCACCACACCGGCCAGTCTTTCGAGAAGGTCACGAAAGACACCGAACGCGACTACTTCATGAGCGCGGAGGAGGCGAAGGAGTACAACATCGTCGACCGCGTGATCGAACACCACTGAGCCGCCGCTCCCTCCTCTTCCTCCTCTTCGCGCTGTTCTTGGCGGTCTTCGCTGCGCCGGCCTCTGCCCAGATCGCCAGCCGCGACGGCGGCGTCCCGTACTTCGGGCACGTCTTCCCGGTGCAGGGGGCGCACGGGGTGCGGGGGGCGATCGGCGAGTTCCACGCGCCGCGCAGCGGCGGCCGGATCCACGAAGGCTTCGACGTCACCGCCGCCTGCGGGACGCAGCTGGTGGCGGTGCGCAATGGCCGGGTCCTGCGCAGCGGCTTCGACCCGGTTCTCTACGGCTGGTACCTGCTGCTCCACGGCGAAGGCGAGCGCCGCAGCTACTTCTACGCCCACATGCCGCGCCCGGCCGTCGTCGAGAAGGGCGAGCGGGTGTGGGAGGGGGAGCCGGTCGGGCTGGTCGGCGAAACCGGCAACGCGGCCGGCACCGGCTGCCACCTGCACTTCGAGATCCACGTCCGCGGCGTCCCGGTCGACCCGGAGCCGTCGCTGCGGCGCTGGGACCTCTACTCCTGAAGGCTTCGTTCGAACCAGAGGTCGGCTTTCGGGTTCTCGTTGTAGGCGGGCACTTCGCGGTAGCCGGCGGCGCGGTAGAGGCCGACGGCGGGAGTGAGGTAGTCGCTGGTGTCGAGGCGGACGGCGCTGCAGCCGTGTTCGAGCGCGATCTCGTCGAGGCGGGCGAGGATGTGGCGGCCGAGGCCGGTGCCGCGGAATGCCGGCGCCACGTACATGCTCTTCACCTCGGCCACGTCGGTATCGAGGTGGCGGACGCCGCCGAGCCCCGCCGGCTCGCCGTCGGCGAGGACCAGGAGGAGAACGCCGTTGGGCGGGACGAGGTCCGCCGGCGGACCCGCCGCGATCTCCGCGTCGAGGTCGATCCCCGCGCCCTCGCGGTCGTAGACGAGCGGCCCGTCGGCCTCGCGGATGAAGTCGGCGTAGAGGGGCCGGACCCGCGGATCGTCGCGATCGATCGGCTCGAGGGAGAAAGTCACCAAGACGACGCTAACGCGTTGGCTAGACCCGCAGTTCGTAACTGAACCACTCCGTGCGCTCGGCGCCGGTGGAGTCGTAGAGGCGCTGGGCGGTCTCGTTGTCCGGGGCGGTCGACCACTCGACGAAGGGGACCTCGCGTTCGCGGGCGACCGCGGCGGCCGCTTCGATCAGTGCCCGGCCGACGCCCTGTCCGCGGGCGGACTCGTCGACGAAGAGGTCGTTCATCAGCACGCTCTCGCAGGCCTCCAGGGAGCTGAAGTGCCAGTAGAGGCAGGCGTAGCCGACCAGGCGCCCCTCGCTGCGGGCGCCGAGCAGGAGGCCGTCCTCGCTGGGGGCGAGGAAGCGACGGAAGAAGGCACGGTTGCGGTCGTCGTCGACCTTCTCGACTTCGTAGAAGCGCTGGTAGGCGGCGATCAGCGGCAGCAGCTCCTCGAACTGCTCGGGAGCGATCGGCGCGATCTCCAACTCGGCGGCCACAGCCTCACGGTAGCCCACGCAAGGCAGCGCTCACGTGAAGGGACCGCCGGGTCGATGCCGTAAACGACCCTCACGAACCGGTGCAGGTCCCTGTCTAAGCTTTGGGACCGCCGCCGGAGGCAAGAGATCATCCCGTTAGGAGGGGATTCCGCTGGCACGTCCTTCAGACTCGAACGAGCAGCTCCTCTGCAGCTTCTGCGGCAAGTCGCAGCGCCAGGTCAAGAAGTTGATCGCTGGCCCGGGCGTCTACATCTGCGACGAGTGCATCGACCTCTGCAACGAGATCATCGACGAGGAGCTGACGGCGCCGCCTGCCTTCGAGCTGGAGAACCTGCCGAAACCGCAGGAAATCTTCGACGTCCTGCAGGAGTACGTGGTCGGCCAGGACGCCGCCAAGCGCTCGCTGTCGGTCGCTGTCTACAACCACTACAAGCGGGTCCAGATCGCCCAGTCCGACGAGACCGAGGTCGAGCTGCAGAAGTCGAACATCATGATGCTGGGGCCGACCGGCTGCGGCAAGACGCTTCTCGCCCAGACGCTGGCCCGGATCCTCAACGTCCCCTTCGCGATCGCCGACGCGACCGCGCTGACCGAGGCCGGCTACGTCGGCGAGGACGTCGAGAACATCCTCCTGAAGCTGATCCAGGCCGCCGACTTCGACGTCAAAAAGGCCGAAACGGGGATCATCTACATCGACGAGATCGACAAGATCGCGCGCAAAGCCGACAACCCGTCGATCACCCGTGACGTCTCCGGCGAAGGCGTCCAGCAGGCGCTGCTGAAGATCCTCGAGGGGACCACCGCCTCGGTGCCGCCGCAGGGCGGGCGCAAGCACCCCCACCAGGAGTTCCTGACGATCGACACGACGAACATCCTCTTCGTCTGCGGCGGCTCCTTCGCCGAGCTCGACAAGGTGATCGAGCGGCGGGTCGGCGACCGCGGCATCGGCTTCGGCGCCGAGATCTCCTCGCGCGTCAAGAAGGACGCCGGTGAGTGGTTCGAGCAGGTGCTGCCCGAGGACCTGATCGAATACGGCCTGATCCCCGAGTTCATCGGCCGCCTGCCGGTTGTCGCCGCGATCCACCAGCTCAGCCGCGATGACCTGATCACGATCCTGACCGAGCCGCGCCACGCGCTCACCCGCCAGTTCCAGCGCTTCTTCGAGTTCGACGACATCGAGCTGGTCTTCGCCGACGACAGCCTCGAGGCGATCGCCGACAAGGCACTGGAGCGCGAGACCGGCGCCCGCGGCCTGCGCTCGATCCTCGAGGAGACCTTGCTCGACGTCCAGTTCGAGCTGCCCTCCCGCCGCGACGTCACCAAGTGCGTCGTCACCAAGGAGACGATCACCGAGGGCCGCCGCCCAACGCTCGTCACCGAGGCCGTCCAGCAGGACATCGGGCCTGCGGACACGGGACTGACTGAAGAAACTGCGTAGCGCCTGGGGTAGGGAGGGCGTCGGTGGGGGTCCCTGGGAGCACCTCCGCCGGGTGAGTCGGATTTGGCTGACGCCTCGGGCGTGGTTGACCCGGCTCCATGCTGAGTACCCAGGGACCCCCACCGACGCCCTCCTGTCGGGAGCGCTTATCTAGACTCGCCCGCGTGGATGCGGGGCAGCGGAAAAAGCTTGAGGCGACTACGCGGTATGACCCTTCGGAGGTAGAGGGGCGGATCTTTGCTGAGTGGATGGAGGGGGGGTACTTTCATCCCGAGGCGACGGGGACGCCGGAGGAGAACTTTTCGGTGGCGATTCCGCCGCCGAACGTGACCGGGGCGCTGCATATGGGGCATGCGCTCAATGGGTCGATGCAGGACGCGCTGGTGCGGATGAACCGGATGCGGGGGAAGAACTCGCTCTGGATCCTGGGGACTGACCATGCGGGGATCGCAACCCAGGCAGTGGTCGAGAAAGAGCTGAAGAAAGAAGGCAAGAGCCGCCAGGACCTCGGCCGCGAGGCCTTCGTCGAGCGGGTCTGGGAATGGAAAGCCGAGTACGGCTCGCGGATCGTCGAGCAGTACAAGCGGCTCGGCGCCTCCTGCGACTACGAGCGCGAGCGCTTCACCCTCGACGAGGGCTACGTGAAGGCGGTCTACCGGGTCTTCAAGCAGCTCTTCGACAAGGGCTACATCTACCGCGACCACTACATGGTCAACTGGGACCCGGGCTCGCACTCGGCGATCTCCGATCTCGAGGTCGAGAACCGCGAGGTCGAGGACGCCCTCTACTCGATCGACTACCCGGTCGAGGATTCCGACCAGGTGCTGACCGTCGCCACGGTGCGGCCGGAGACGATGCTGGCCGACACCGCCGTCGCCGTGAACCCCGGCGACGAGCGCTACGCCGAGCTGGTCGGCAAGCACGTGGTGCTGCCGCTGGTCGGCCGCCGCATTCCGATCATCGCCGACGACCACGTCGACGTCGAGTTCGGCACCGGGGCGCTGAAGATCACCCCCGGCCACGACCCCAACGACTTCGAGATCGGCCGCAAGCACGGCCTGCAGGAGATCGGCGTGATCGGCCCCGACGGGCGGATGACCTCCGACGCCGGCGAGTTCGCCGGGCTGACCGCCGCCGAGGCGCAGAAGGCGGTCGTCGAGGCGCTGCGGGCCGAGGGACGCCTCCGCGCCGAAGAGCCCTACGTCCACTCCGTCCCCTTCTCGCACCGCTCCGGCGAGCGGATCGAGCCGCTGATCTCGCTGCAGTGGTTCTGCCGCATGGACGAGCTGGCGCGGCCGGCGATCGAGGTCGTCGAACGCGACGAGGTCCACATCACCCCGCCGCAGTGGAAGCGCGTCTACCTCGACTGGATGGAGGAGATCCGCCCCTGGTGCATCTCCCGCCAGCTCTGGTGGGGGCACCGGATCCCCGTCTGGTACTGCGACGCCTGCAACGAGACGATCGTCGCCGAGGCCGCCCCCGAGCGCTGCGGCACCTGCGGCGGCGAGCTGCGCCAGGAGGAGGACGTCCTCGACACCTGGTTCAGCTCGGCGATCTGGCCCTTCGCCACGCTCGGCTGGCCCGACGACACCCCGGAGCTGCGCGCCTTCTACCCGACCAGCTTCCTGACCACGGCGCGCGAGATCCTCTTCCTCTGGGTGGCGCGGATGATCATGACCGGGCTCGAGTTCCCCGGTGCGATCCCCTTCCGCGACGTCTACGTCCACTCGGTGATCCAGGCCCGCGACGGCCGGCGGATGTCGAAGAGCCTCGGGACCGGGATCGACCCGCTGGAGGAAATCGACGTCCACGGCGCCGACGCGCTGCGCTTCGGGCTGCTGGCGATGTCCTCGACCCAGGACGTGCGCTTCTCCGACGCCAAGGTGGAGCAGGGCCGCGACCTCGCCAACAAGCTCTGGAACGCCAGCCGCCTGATCCTGCTGAACGCCGCCGAGGTCGAGCCGGCCCCGCGGCCTACCTGCGTCGAGGACCGCTGGATCCTCTCGCGGCTGGAGCGGACGATCGCCTCGGTGACCGAGAAGCTCGAGACCTACGACTTCGCCCACGCCGTCCAGGAGGCCTACTCGTTCTTCTGGCGCGACCTCTGCGACTGGTACCTGGAGATGGTCAAGCCGCGGCTCTACGACGGCGAGGAGGAGGTCTCGGCGACGCTGCTCTACGCGCTGGAGCGGGTGCTGGGGCTGCTGCACCCGACGATGCCGTTCGTCAGCGAGGAGATCTGGAGCTACCACCCGGCGCAGCGCGGTCACCTGGCGGTGCACGCCTTCCCGCAGGCGGACGAGTCGCTGTTCGACTCCGCCGCCGAGGAGGACGTCGAGAGTGGGATCCGTCTCACCCAGCGGCTGCGCGCCTGGCGCGACCTCGCCGGGGTGCCGGCCGGCGCGACCCTGCCGGCGGTGATCGACGGCGTCGAGCCACCGGGCTTCGTCTCCCGCCTCTCGCGCTTCGAGTTCGACGGCGTCGGCGCCGAGCCGGTGGCCTCGGTCGGCCCGGTGCGGGTCCTCGACTCCGACCAGCTCGACGGCGCCGCCGTCGCCGAGCGACTCGAGAAGCGCCGCGAGGAGCTGCGGGCCGAGGTCGAGCGCGGCGAGCGCAAACTCGGCAACGAGGGCTTCGTCGCCAAGGCGCCGGCCGAGGTGGTCGAGGAGGAGCGGGGGAAGCTGGAGCGCTACCGCAACGAACTCGCCGAGCTGAGCTGACCGACCCGGACGCATATCTGGACTCTCTGGAGCCGGTCGGCTGGCGACTCGGCCTCGACCGGATGTACAAGCTGACCACGGCGCTGGGGCTGCCGCAGCACCGCTTCGCCTCGATCCACGTCGTCGGCACCAACGGCAAGTCCTCGGTGACGCGGATGACCGCGGCGCTGCTGGAAGCGCACGGGCTGAGGGCCGGCGCCTGCGTCTCTCCCCACACCGACCGCTGGTTGCAGCGCACCCTGGTCGGGGGCGAGGAGATCGAGGAGGCGGCCTGGGCGCGCGCGGTCGAGCAGGTGATGCGGGCGGCAGAGGGGGTGAACCGCACCCTCGAGGAGGGCGAGGCGGTGACCCAGTTCGAGGCGGCGACCGCCGCCAGCTTCGTGGCGCTGGCCAGCGCCAGGGTCGAGGTGGCGGTGATCGAGGCGGGGCTGGGGGGGCGGCTCGACGCGACCAACACGATTCCCTCCAAGGTCACCGTCCTCACCTCGATCGGCCTCGACCACACCGAGTGGCTGGGGGAGAGCGAGGTTGAGATCGCCGCGGAGAAGCTGGCGGTGCTGCGGGACCAGACGACGCTGGTGCTGGGCGAGGTATCTGATGAGGTGGCGCGGCTCGCCGAAGAGACTGCGCGCGAGCGCGGCGCGAAGCTGATCCGGGCCGCCGCCGACCCGGGGCCCGAGGTCCACCTGCTGGCCGCCGGGGAGTTCCAGCGCCGCAACTTCGCGCTCGCCTGCGCTGCCGCCGAGGCATTCCTCGGTCGCCCCCTCGACCCCGGCCGTACCACTGAGGTAGGCAGCGCGGTCACGGTCCCGGGGCGCCTGGAGCTGATCGCCGAGCATCCGCCGATCTACGTCGACGCCGCCCATAATCCGGCGGGGGCGGCGGCGCTGGCGGAGTCGCTGCCGGGCCTGGCGGGAGACCGTCCGGTTATCGCCTGCCTGGCGATCCTCGCCGACAAGGACGCGGAGGCGATGATTCGGGCGCTTGCCTCGGTCCTCGACCGCGCCATCTGCACCGAGCTGCCCGCGGCTGCCCTCGAAGGCCATGGTCGCCCCGGTGCGCGCTCTCGACCCGCGCGGGAGCTGGCCCTGCTGTGCGACGCCATCGGGCTGCCGGCGGAGGTCGTTTCCGACTTCGGCTCGGCGCTTTTGCGGGCGGACGGCCTCGCCGCCTCCGAACTGACGCCTGGGGTGGTGCTGGTGGCCGGGTCCCACTATGCAATCGCCCCGGCACGGGCTCTGGTTGGCGCCTGACTGTGCGAGGATTCGCGCATGGATCGTCCTCGTAGCGCCGGTTCCGAACTCCTCTCGATGATGGCGCTGGTAGCCGCCGTGGTCGCGATCGTGATCCTCGTCTTCTTTGGCGTCGGCTACCTGTTCGGAAGGCTGTTCCTTTAGAAACAGGGTTGGCGTCGGCAGCGGCGAAGTAGACTGCCGCCCCCGCGCGGCCCCATTACCCATCAACTCCCTTTCTTTATGCCCCTAGCGATCTTCGGCATCACCAACGACGGCCTCAATCTGGTCGCCACCCTCTTCCTGCTGATGCTGGTCGTCCTCTGGCTGGCGCTGATCGTCTACACCTACCTCGACGCCCGCCGCCGGATCGCCGACCCGTTCCTGGTCGCCTGCGCCACCGTCGCCTCCTTCTTCCCCTTCATCGGCACCGCCGTCTACGCGATCGTGCGCCCGCCGGAGTTCCTCGAGGACGCGCACGAGCGCGAGCTGGAGATCAAAGCCGCCGAGCTGCGGGTGAAGCAGCTGAGCGAGCAGAGCTGTCCGAACTGCGAGTACCCGGTCGAGCGCAACTACCTGCGCTGCCCCAACTGTCAGCGCCGGCTGAAGGACCCCTGCCCGACCTGCAAAAAGCCGGTCGATCCCCGCTGGGGACTCTGCCCTTATTGCGAGACCAAACTTGGCGGCGGTGGCGAGAGGCCGCGCCGCAAACGTAGGGACCCCGAGGAGCGCCAGGCACCGCAGCAGCAACGCCAGGCACCGCCGCGGCGCAAACAAGCGCCGCCGCAGGCCGACGAAGGGGCACAACCAACCCAAGAGCAAAGGAGCCCCCGTCGTGAGCCGGACCCTGATCCTCGTAAAGCCTGACGCCTTCGAACGCGCCCTCACCGGCGAGGTGATCGCCCGCTTCGAGCGTAAGGGGCTGCGCATCGCCGCCCTGAAGTCGCTGCGCGCCGACGAGTCGATCGCCAACCAGCACTACGCCGAGCACACCGACAAGCCCTTCTTCGGCGAGCTCGTCTCCTTCATCACCGGCGGCACCCTGGTCGCGATGGTGCTCGAGGGCCCCGAAGCGGTCAAGGCGGCCCGGCAGCTGATCGGCGCGACCAACCCGGTCGAGGCGGCACCCGGCTCGATCCGCGGCGATTTCGCCCTCGAGGTGACCTTCAACATGGTCCACGGCTCCGACTCCGACGAGTCGGCCGAGCGCGAGATCGGCATCTGGTTCCCCGAGCTCTCTTGACGGGCTGCCCCTGAAGGTGGTCCTCGCATCCGGGTCTCCGCAGCGGCGGGAGATCCTGCAGAAGCTGGGAATCGATTTCGAGGTCGTCGTGCCCGGCGTCGAGGAGCTGACGGCGGGGGACCCCGAGCGTCTGGTGGTCGAGAACGCGCGGCGGAAGGCCGGCGCCGTGGAGGGCGATCTCGTCATCGCCTGCGACACGGACGTCGTTCTCGACGGCGAGGTGCTGGGCAAGCCCGCCGATGTCGGGGAGGCGCGCGAGTACCTCGACCGGATGAGCGGCAGAGCGCACACGGTGATGAGCGGGCTGGTCGTGGTCGAGGACGGCGAGGAGCGCGCGGGGGTCGAGCAGACCACCGTCGTCTTCAAGCACCTCTCCGACGAGGAAAAGGATCGCTACGTGCGCTTCGGCGAGTGGGAGGGCCGCTCGGGCGGCTACGCGATCCAGACGCTCGGGTCCTCGCTGGTGGAGCGCCTCGAGGGGAGCGTCTCCAACGTGGTCGGCCTGCCGGTCGGGCTGCTGGCCGAGCTGGCGCCCGCCTTGTTCGAACGGAGCTGAGTCAGCCCCGCTCGCGGAGCGCCTCGTCGAGGTGGTCGAGGAGGGCGTCGGCGACTTCCGGGTCGAAATGGGTGCCGCGCCCCCCGCGGATGATCGCGGCGGCCTGCTCGACGCTCATCCCCGCCCGGTAGGGGCGGTCGCTGAGCAGGGCGTCGAAGACGTCGGCGACGGCGACGATCCGCCCTTCGATCGGGATTTCCTCGCCTGTCCGCCCTCGCGGATAGCCGCTGCCGTCGAACTTCTCGTGATGGGTGAGGGCGATCCGCGCCGCCATCTGCAGCAGCTCGCTCTCCGATCCGGCGAGGATCTCGTGCCCGACCACCGTGTGCCGCTCCATCTCCGCCCGCTCTTCCGGCGTCAAGCTGCCCGGCTTGCGAAGGATCTCGTCCGGGGTGGCGATCTTGCCGACGTCGTGCATCGGCGCCGCGGCCCGCAGGAGCAGCACCTGCTCCTCGCCGAGCCCGAGCAGCTCCCCGAGGTAGGCGGCGATCCGCGCCATCCTGGTGACGTGAGCGCCGGTCGCGGCGTCATGCTGCTCGATCGCGCGGGCCAGGCGTTCGACGGTTTCCTGACGTGAGGAGCGAAGCTCCTGGATCGCCCGCGACTGCGCGGTCGCCAGCTCCTCCGCGAGGCGCCTCGCTTCCCGCCCGTCGGTGATGTCGGCGGACACACCGGAGACTCCGACCGTCTGGCCGAGATCGTCCACGTAGGGGAACTTGACGCTGAGGAAGATGCGATTCCGTCCCTTGACGGAGATCGTCTCCTCGATCTCGAGGGCTTCTCCGGCCTCGATCACGCGCGCGTCGCTGCGGCGCACCGCCCGGGCGGACTCGGGGGGCATGAAGTCCTCGTCGCGGAGTCCGATCAGCGTGTTCGGAGGTTGCCCGACCACGTCGTGGGCGACGCGGTTGGCGATCACGTAACGGTAGTCGCGGTCCTTGATGTAGGCCGGCACCGGGGCCCGGTCCATCAGCGCCTGCAGGCGCTCCTCGAGCGTGCGGCTGTGCGCCCGCTGAGCCAGTTCCAGCTCGCGCCGGCGCAGCGCGGTCATCGTCGTGATCAGCAGCTGCCCCGGCCAGAACGGCTTCACCAGGTAGCCGTGGGCGCCCAGCTCGAGGGCTCGGTCCGCGATCGCAGGGTCGTCGACCCCGGTCACCAGGACCACCGCCGTCGACGGGTGCTCGGCGACGATCTCCTCGACGAGGTTCAGGCCGGACTCGCCGGGCATCTCGATGTCGCAGAGGGCGAGCTCGTACTCGGTCTCCGCCAGCCTCTTGCGCGCTTCGGCGACGCTCCCCGTCAGCTGGCAGTCGAATCGCTCCCCGAGGCTGCGCTCGATCAACCGTCGCGCCTCCGGCCGGTCGTCGGTGATCAGGATCTTCGCTCGGTCGCTCACCCTTCCCCGATCAGGTCGTCGATCGTGCGCAGCAGGGCTTCGGCGCTGAACGGCTTCTCCAGGAATGAGCTCTCGCCGTTGCCGAGTGCCGTCTGCGGCGCCAGGACCTCGTGGCTGTAACCGGACATGTAGACGACCCGCAGTTCTGGTCGCTGCTCGCGCATCGCCTCGACCAGCTCGGTGCCCAGCATCCCCGGCATGATCACGTCGGTGAGGAGGAGGTCGATCGGCTGCGCCTCGTTCTCGCAGATCTGCACGGCCTCGGCTCCTTTGGAGGTGCCTATCACCGAATACCCGGCCTTGGTCAGGATCCGCTCGGCCATTCGTCGCACCTCCGGCTCGTCCTCGACCACCAGCACCACCTCGCCATGTCCATGCGGACGGGCGGCGCGCTTCCCGCTCTCTCCTTCGGGGTCCGTCTCGGAGATCGGCAGGTGGACCTTCATCGTCGTCCCGATTCCCGGCTCGGAGTAGACGTCGATCCGGCCACCGGCGCCGGTGACGATCCCGTAGACGGTCGCCAGGCCGAGGCCGGTCCCCTCCTCCTTGGTGGTGAAGAAGGGCTCGAAGACCCGCTCGACCGTTTCAGCATCCATGCCGGTGCCGGTGTCGCTCACCTTCAGGCGCGCGTAGTCGCCCGGTTCGGTGTCGGGATGCATGTAGGTGTACTCCTCGTCGAGCTCGACCTGGTCGACCTCGATCAGCAGGCGCCCGCCTTCGGGCATCGCGTCACGGGCGTTGACAGCGAGGTTGACCAGGACCTGCTCGAGCTGTCCGGAGTCGATCTCGACCGGGATCTTCTCCTCCGAATAGCGCGTCCTCAGGTCGATCCGCTCGCCCAGGGCGCGGTGGAGGAGGTTCTGGACCTCCTTGATCACGTCGCGCAGGTAGAGGATTTCCGGGTTGGCGATCTCGCGCCGGCTGAAGATCAGCAGCTGCCTGGTCAGCGACGCGGCCCGCTCGGCCGCACGGCGAATCTCTTCGACGTCCTCATGGGCCTGCGAGGACGCCTCGAGCTCATCGGCGACGAACTCGGCGTAGTTCATGATCACCCCGAGGATGTTGTTGAAGTCGTGGGCGATCCCCCCGGCCAGCTGCCCGACGCTCTCAAGTCGCCGCGCCCGGTCCAGCTGCCGCTGGAGCGCTTTCTCGCGCTCGCTTTCAGCTCGGTCGCTGAGGTCCCGGATCGCCGCGGTGGCGATCGTCTCGCCGTTGAGGGAGAGCGACGAGAGGCTGATCTCGGCGGGGAACTCGGTTCCGTCGCGTCGGCGCGCATAGAGCTCGACCCCGGCACCCATCGGCCTCGTTTGCGGCTCGCGGAAGTAGGCAGCGCGGTGATCGGGGTGGCGGTCGCGAAAGCGGTGGGGGACCAGCAGCTCCAGCGGTTCCCCGACCAGCTGCTCGCGGCTGAAGCCGAAGAGCTTCTCGGCCTCGCGGTTGACGAGCACGATCTCGCCGTCGCGGTCGACGCCGAGGATCGCGTCGGGAACGAAGTCCAGGAACTGCTCGAAGGTCGAGCTGCTCTCTTCGCTGCCGGATGGATGGAGCGGTGGCGGCACCACGTCAAACACCTAAGTACAGAATCGTTCGCTAAAGGTACTCAGGAATCCCTTGACTTAACAAGCAAGAAACCTTGCGTTTTCGGCCAGGGCCGATAGTCGAGCGCCGCGATCGCGCCACGCCGCCTTGCCTTCAAAGGCCGGATTTTGCGGCTCTGCGATCATTCGGTCTCTGGAAAATCGCGTTTATCCGCAAAGGGCAACGAATTGGGCTTGTTCAGTCGTCTGATCCGCTTCGGCGGCCGCGACATGGCCGTCGATCTCGGAACCGCCAACACGCTCGTCTACGTCCGGGGACGGGGAATCGTCCTCTCGGAGCCATCCGTGGTCGCGATCGACTCGCTCAGCGGCCAGGTCCACGCGGTCGGGGTCGAAGCCAAGCGGATGCTCGGGCGCACGCCCGGGACGATCACTGCGATCCGGCCGCTGAAGGACGGGGTGATCGCCGACTTCGACGTCACCGAGCAGATGCTGCGGCACTTCATCGCCGCGGTTCACTCCAACCGCTTCGCCCATCCGCGGGTCGTCGTCTGCGTCCCCTCGGGGGTCACCGGGGTCGAGAAGCGGGCGGTCGAGGAGGCCTGCCTCTCGGCCGGCGCCCGCCAGGCCTACCTGATCGAGGAGCCGATGGCGGCCGCGATCGGCGCCGGGCTGCCGGTCGCCGAGCCGACCGGTTCGATGATCGTCGACATCGGCGGGGGCACCACCGAGGTGGCGGTGATCAGCCTCGGCGGGATCGTCGTCTCGCAGTCGATCCGGGTCGGCGGCGACGAGCTCGACGAGGCGATCGTCGCCCACTGCAAGCAGCGCTACAAACTGGCGATCGGCACCCAGACCGCGGAGGAGGTCAAGCTCGAGGCGGGTTCCGCCTCGCCGCTGCCAGAAGAGGTGCGGACCGAGATCCGCGGCCGCGACCTGGTCTCGGGGCTGCCGAAGACGATCGAGCTGACCTCAGAGGAGGTGCGCGGGGCGCTGGAAGAGCCGGTCAGCCACATCGTCGCCGCCGTCAAGGAGACCCTCGACCGCACTCCCCCCGAGCTGGCAGGTGACATCATGGACCGCGGCATCACTTTGGCCGGAGGCGGCGCGCTTCTGCAAGGACTGGAGCAACGCCTGCGCGATGAGTGCCAGATGCCCTGTCAACTGGCAGAGTCGCCGTTGACGTGTGTGGCGGTCGGCTCGGGCATCTCTCTCGAGGAGGTCGAGACGATCCACCGCGCCGGCAAGAACAACGGAGCCCGGCCTCGGCGCTAGCCAGGGCCCTGCTCATGCGAACCACCCAAGAACTTAGGTCCCCAACGTGTATCGAAAGCAAGTACGCCGCCGCCGGGCGGTGCTCGCACTGCTGATCGTGGGCTCGTTTGCCCTGCTCACCGTCACCTACGGCCAGGGCTCCAACGGGATGCAGCGCGGTGTCAGCGCAGTCTTCAGCCCGATCCAGTCGGTTGCCGACCGGGCGCTGAAGCCCGCCCGCGACCTGGTCAACTGGTTCGACGAGACCTTCGACGCGAAGGGCCGCAACGAGCGCCTGCACCGCGAACTGGAGGCCGCCCGCAAAGAGTCGGTCGGGGCAAAGGCGGCGCTGTCGGAAAACGAACAGCTGCGGAAACTGGTCGGCCTCGACAAAAGCGGCGCGATCCCGTCCGGCTATACGCCGGTCACCGGCCGGGTGATCAGCCGCTCGCCCACCGTCTGGTTTGCCGACATCACGATCGACGCCGGCTCCGGGGACGGGGTGGAGGTCGACGACCCGGTCGTCAACGGCGACGGCCTGGTCGGAAAAGTCTCTGCCGTCACCGGCGGCTCGGCCCGGGTCACCCTGATCGCCGACCACGAAAGCGCCGTCTCGGCCAAGATCGTCCCGAGCGGCATCCAGGGCGTGATGAAACCCCTGGTCGGAGACCCCGAAGACCTGATCCTCGACTTCCTCGATTCCGAAAAGCGGGTCGGCAAGGGGCAGGACGTGGTCACCGCTGGCTGGCGCAATCAGGTGATCGGCTCCGACTATCCGCCCAACCTGCCGATCGGCGAAGTCGTCGATGCCTCGCTGCTCGCGCAGGAGGCCCAGCAGCAGGTCCACATCCGGCCCTTCGCCGACCTCCGCAACCTCGACCTGGTCCAGGTCCTGACCGGGGGCTCGCGCGGGTGATCCTCACCCCGAACATCCTCGCCCGCCTGGTCGCGATCGTCGTCGCCGGCGTGATCCTGCAGCTCTCCTTCTTCTCCCAGGTCTACCTCTTCCACGTCAGCCCCGACATGCTGCCGGCGCTGGTCGTCGTGCTCGGCCTGCTCGGGGGCTCGCTGACCGGCGCCGTCTGCGGCTTCTGGGTCGGGTTCCTGCTCGACTGCCTGCTGATCGCGCCGCTCGGCGGCGGCTCGCTGGTCCTGCTCGCGGTCGGCTACCTGGCCGGCGCCTTCCGCGAGCGCTTCGAGATCCACAGCCCGCTGGTGCCGCCTCTGCTCTGCATGGGCCTGACCCTGTTCGCCGAGCTCGGCTTCGGCGCGGTCGAGATGATGCTCGGCTTCGACGCGCCGGTCAGCTCGATGATCGTCCGCGACATCCTGCTGAAGAGCATCTTCGCCTTCTTCGGCGGCTGGGTCATCTACGTCGGGTTGAGCCGGGCGCTGCGACCGGCCCTGGTCGACGAGCGCTCGCTGCGGCGCAGCGGCAGGCGGCCGTCGGTGTTGGGAACCTAAGACCGTGTACCTGCGCAATGACTCACGACCCCAGGGAAGCCGGCTCGCACTGCGGGTTGCGGTGATGGGCGGCATCGCCATCGCCCTCTTCGCCGTCCTCTTCTTTCGGCTCTGGAACCTGCAGGTCCTCTCCGGCGACAAGTACCTCGCCGAGGCGAAGAACAACCGCACCCGCGAGTTCAAAGTCATCGCCCCGCGCGGGGACATCCTCGACCGCAACGGCGAAGTCCTGGTCGACAATCGCACCAGCCTGGCGCTGCAGCTGAACACGCAGAAACTGCCCGAAGACCCGGCCGAAGAACGGGCCGAGCTGACTCGCCTGGGGGAGCTGGCGCACATGTCCCTGCACCAGGTCCGCCACGAGATCGCCAAAGGGGAAGAAGTCGCCGCGGGGGCGCCGGTGACGCTGCGCCAGGACGTCGGCTATGAGCTGATCGCCTATATCGAAGAGAACCAGCGCGATTTCCCCGGTGTGACTGTGCAGCGGGTCTTCGTCCGCCACTACCCGGGCGGGCCCCTCGCCGCCCAAGTGCTCGGCAGCGTCGGCGAGATCGACGGCGAAGAGCTGAAGGAAGCGCGCTACAAGCAGCTCGAACCCGGCGACGAAATCGGCAAAGCGGGGGTCGAGGACGCCTACGACAAGTACCTGCGGGGCGATCCCGGGCTGACCCGGATCCAGGTCAACGCGCTCGGCCAGCCGACCCCCGGCGGCCAGCTGGACTCGATGCCGCCGACCCCCGGCGACAGCCTCAAGCTGACGATCGACAGCAAGGTCCAGAGCGCGGGGGAAGCGGGACTCTCGGCGCGGGGACTGCCGGGCGGGTTCATCTCGATGAACATCGACAACGGCCAGATCCTGGCGATGGGGTCGAATCCCACCTTCGACCCGACCGTCCTGACCGAAGACATGACCCAGGCGCAGGTGAACGAACTGTATAGAGACCCGGTGCTGGCGCCGCTGGTCAACCGGGCCTCGGAAGGCGCCTATCCGACGGGCTCGATCTTCAAGATCATCACCGCCCTGGCGGCACTGGAAAACGGCGTCATCAGCCCGGACACGGTGGTCCAGGACAACGGCCAGATCGAAGTCGGCACCGACACCTTCGAAAACGCCGGCGGCGAAGCCCACGGGCCGGTCGAACTGCGCAGCGCCCTGCGGGTCTCCTCCGACGTCTACTTCTACCTGCTCGGCCTCGACATGTGGAAGAACAACGACCTGCAGGAATGGGCGCACAAAATGGGCATCGGCCGGCCCTCCGGGCTCGACATCCCCGAGGAAGGCGAAACCCTGCTGCCGGACAAACAGTGGCGCAACCAGCTGTTCGAAGAAGAACTGACCGACCGGCCCTGGTCGGCCGGCGACAACATCCAGCTGGCGACCGGCCAGGGCGACCTGCAGACGAATCCGCTGCAGATGGCGATCGCCTACGCCGCGCTCGGCAACGGCGGCAAGATCGTCACGCCCCACGTGGGCATGGAAGTCGAGGACGCCGCCGGCCGGGCGCTGCAGGAGTTCGAGCCGAAGATCCAGCGCAAGTTCCACATCAACCCCGCCTACCGCACCGCGATTCTGGAAGGACTGCACGGCGCCGCGCAGGAAAGCGGCGGCACCGCCGTCGGCGTTTTCGGCGGCTTCCCGATCCAGATCGCGGGCAAGACCGGAACCGCCGAACGACTCCCTCACGCCGACCAATCCTGGTTCGCGGCGCTCTCCCCGTACCCCAACCCGCGTATCGTGACGATTGCCACCGTCGAGGAAGGCGGCTTCGGAGCCGAATCCGCGGCCCCCGTCGTCTTGGACATCCTCGAAGCGATCTACGACAAACAGGCCTCTGCAGTCTCGAGCGCCGGTGGAGCCGAATGACGATGTACGCAACCCGAACCAGAAACGCCCGGCCGGAGCCGTTCACGGTCCACGTCGGCATCGGCGAGCGGCTCGGGCTGGCGCACATGGACTGGCCGCTGACGATCGCCGCCGTCTCGCTGATCGCCTTCAGCGTCTTCGTCCTCGGCGAGGCGACCCAGACCGACGTCCCTGGCCAGCCCAACTACTACCTCGAGCGGCAGGCGATCTACGCCCTGCTCGGGATCGCCGGGATGGTGGTCCTGACCCGGATCGACTACTCGCGCTTTCGCGAGCTGCGGGTCGGGATCTACACCTTCCTCTGCGCCAGCGTCTCGCTCGTCTTCGTCTTCGGCTTCGCCGCCCGCGGCTCACGGCGATCGTTCGAACTTCCCTTCTTCTCCTTCCAGCCATCGGAGCTCGGCAAGCTCTTGTTAGTGCTTGCGCTTGCCGGGTTCGTGATCGATGGAGCCAGACGCGGCTCGGAGGTTCAGCGCACGGTGCGCTACCTCTGCCTCGGCCTGGCGCCGGCTGCGCTCGTCTTCCTGCAGCCCGACCTCGGCACCTCCCTGGTGTTCGGGGCCGCCACCCTTGGCGTCATGTACTTCGGAGGCGTCCCCTGGACGCACTTCGCGGTGATCGGCGCCGCCCTCGTCGCCCTCGTCGCGCTGGTCCTCGTCGCCGCTCCGGCGGCCGGGGTGCCGGTGCTCAAGGGCTACCAGAAGGAACGTCTGACGTCCTTCGCCAGCCCTGACGAACATTCGGACGGCGCGGGCTATCAGCAGAACCAATCGAAGGTCGCCATCGGCTCCGGTCAGTTGACCGGCCGCGGCGACAAAGCCACCCAGACGCGGCTCGACTTCGTTCCCGAGCGGCACACCGACTTCATCTTCGCGGTGATCGGTGAGCGCTACGGGTTCATGGGCGCCGCGTTCGTCCTATCCCTTTACGCCCTCCTCTTCTGGCGGGCGCTGCGGATTACGACGCTTTCGAAGAACTCCTACGGGACCCTGGTGGCGGGCGGCATCGCCGTCACGCTGCTGTTCCAGACCTTCGTCAACGTGGGGATGAATCTCGGGATCATGCCGATCACCGGAATTCCCCTGCCGCTGATGAGTTACGGAGGGTCCTCCGTCGTCGCTACCTTGTTGTCGGTCGGCGTTCTTCAGAGCATCAACGTCCAAGCGCATCTCAGCCAGAAGGGAAGGTTCGCCTGGTGATCTCTTGAAAGAGGTCCGGCATTGCGTACCTACTCGAACTGAGCTGAAACAGAAATGAAAAAAACGATTTTGGTCTCCGCCGAGCGCGGCGAGACCCGTGTAGCCGTCCTCGAGGCAAAGCAGAAAGGCGGCAAAACCGACGTTGCGGAGCTCTACATCGAGCGCCGCGGCCGGCGTTCGATCGTCGGCAACATCTACAAGGGCAAGGTCGACAACGTCCTGCCCGGGATGGAGGCCGCCTTCGTCGACATCGGCCTCGAGCGCAACGGCTTCCTCCACGTCGACGAGATCGTCCTGCCGGGGGGCGAGCAGGCCCCCAAGCGCGGTCGCGGCAGCGGCCGGCGCATCAACGAGCTGATCAAGCCCGGCCAGGAGATCCTCGTCCAGGTGGTCAAGGACCCGCTGAAGACGAAGGGCGCCCGGCTCTCGATGAACGTCTCGATCGCCGGCCGCTACCTGGTCTTCGCCCCGCACGGCAGCGGCGTCGGCGTCAGCCGCAGGCTGACCGACAAAGAGCGCGACCGGCTGCGGAAGATGGTCGACCGAACCTACAAGGGGCCGGGCGGGCTGATCGTCCGCACCGCCGCCCACGGCGCGAGGAAATCCGACTTCGTGCGGGAGATCAGCTACCTGCAGAAGCTGAGCGAGGTGCTGGAGCGGCGCTCGGCGTCGACCAAGGCGCCGGCGCTGGTCTTCCAGGAGGCCGACCTCTCGATCCGCGTCCTCCGCGACGTCTTCCTCAGCGAGTTCGAAAAGGCGATCATCGACTCGCCCAAGCAGTTCGAGCGGGTGACCAACTTCTTCCAGCGGACCGCCCCCGAGCTGGTCGACGGCGTCGAGCTCTACGAGGGCAAGAAGCCGCTGCTGGAGAAATGGAAGATCGACAAGGAGATCGAGTCGACCCTGAACCGGCGGGTGGATCTGCCCTCCGGCGGTTACCTGATCATCGACTACACCGAGGCGCTGACCGTGATCGACGTCAACAGCGGCTCCTTCACCGGCCGTGGCAAAGGCGGGCTCGAGGAGACGATCACCAAAGTCAACACCGAGGCGGCCGAGGAGGCGGTGCGGCAGCTGCGCTTGCGCGACATCGGCGGCATCATCGTCATCGACTTCATCGACATGGCCCGCGCCAGCAACCGCGACAAAGTCCTGAAGACGATGCGCAAAGCGCTCGACGCCGACAAGTCGAAGAGCTACGTGGTCGAGGTCTCGCCGCTGGGCCTGGTCGAGATGACCCGCCAGAACGTCACCGACGGGGTGCGCGAGATCCTCACCGCGCCCTGTCCGACCTGCGACGGCGAGGGCGTCGTCCTCTCGGCCGAGACCGTGGCCCTGGAGGGCCTGCGGAAGATGAAGGAAATCGCCGCCGACAACGCCGACGTCGAGGCCTTCCTGATCCGCGTCAACCCGAAGGTCGCCCACGAGCTGACCGATCCCGACAGCGGCCTGCCCGAGCTCGAGGAGGAGACCGGCAAGCGGTTCCACTTCGAGGGCGGCGACGCGCTGGCGATCGACACCTTCAAGGTGGTCGAGCAGGGCAGCCGCGAGGAGATCGAGGAGCGGGCGCTGCCGTTCAAGGTCGGCGAGGAGGTGCTGGTCAAGATCGACGAGCCGCACATGTACAACGCCGACGACGCCGTGGCCCGGATCGACTCCTACATCGTCAGCGTCACCGGCGGCGGTCGTTTCGTCGGCGAGCGCAAGATGGTGCGGATCGACGAGGTAGCGCGCTCGGCGGCGATCGCCTCGCTGCTGGGCGGCGATTCGCCCAACGGCTCCGGCGGAGGAGACAGCGAAAACGGCTCCGAGCTAGAATCCGCCGCCGCTTCGCGCAAACGCAGTCGCGGCCGCAGGGGCGGTCGGGGGCGTTCGCGCGCCAATCAAGGCAGCAAGGAAGACTGATGAGCACGTATGCAGTAGTCGAAACCGGTGGCAAGCAGTACAAGGTCGAGGAGGGCACGTCTCTGCTCGTCGACCGTCTCGATGCCAAGGAGGGCGACAAAGTCAGCCTCCGCCCGGTCATGTTCCGCGGCGACTCGGTCGTCGCCGGGGCCAAAGACCTGGCCAAAGTCAAAGTCGAGGCCAAAGTCACCGAGCACCTGCGCGGGCCGAAGATCAAAGTCTTCAAATACAAGGCGAAGAAGGGCTACCGCCGTCGTGCCGGGCACCGCTCCGAGCTGACCCGGCTCGAGGTAACGACGCTGAAAGGGAAAGGCTAGGCATGGCGCATAAGAAAGGCCTCGGCTCCAGCCGCAACGGCCGCGAATCCAACCCGAACATGCTCGGGGTCAAGGTCTTCGCCGGCCAGCAGGTCAGCGGCGGCGAGATCATCGTCCGCCAGCGCGGCACCCGCTTCTGGCCCGGCGAGGGCGTCGGCATCGGCCGCGACCACACGATCTTCGCGACCCGCGAAGGGACGGTGGAGTTCAAGCCTTCCCGCAAGGGTCGGACCATCAGCGTCCTGCAGGACTAAGAAAGGAACTCCTTTTGTTGCTCGCTTCTGAGCGCAGGGGCCGAATCTCTACGGTCTCCGCGTCGATTGCCCTTGCCCTGATCGCCCTCGTCGCGCTTTCTGCGCGTGCGCAGGCGACTGAACTTCTCTACTGGGACAACTACGGAGCGGATCCCGACAATGCCGCATTCGCCAATATCGATGGCAGTGGCGGTGGAGTGCTGAATACCGGCGGTGAGGCAATCGACTCTCCGGAAGGCCAGGCATACGACACCGTCACGAACCGCCTCTTTCTGACGACTGGGTCGGGGGTCGATCGGCATATCCTCGCCATCAATCTTGACGGGAGCGGAGCCAGTCGCTTTACCGCCCCCGGAGCTCCGGTAGAAGAACCGGAAGGCGTTGCGGTCGACCCGGCAAGCCGGACCATCTACTGGGAGAACACCAAAGGCGGAGGATCGCTTGCATGGGCGAAACTCGACGGCAGCGCTGGTGGCCTTCTCAGCACGAACGGGATCACGGTCAGCAACGCTTGCTGCAGAATTGCGGTCGACCCGGTGGGTGGGCGCTTGTACTTCGATAACGGAGGCGCGATTGGCTACGTGAACCTCAACAACACCGGCGGGGGCGAACTGAATCTCACGGGTGCGAGCATCGAACCCGGCGGCGAAGGCATCGTCGTCGATCCGGCGGGAGGTCGCCTTTACTACCTAGGGGCAAAAGGACCGGTTGAAGGCATTGGTTTTGCGAACCTGAATAAC
This sequence comes from Solirubrobacterales bacterium, assembly GCA_035473555.1. Taxonomy (GTDB): domain Bacteria; phylum Actinomycetota; class Thermoleophilia; order Solirubrobacterales; family 70-9; genus VAYN01. Next base: position 98,682 of record DATIOC010000002.1, on the reverse strand, counting down.
ACCGGTGGCGGCGATGTATCGCTCGGAGGCGCGCCGATGAAAGCAAGCTGGGGTCTGGCGCTCGATCCAGCGCTCAGTCGCCTCTACTGGGGTAATGAAGGCAATAACGAAGAAAGGCCCAATGCCTTCGGTTTCGTCAGCCGCGCCGGGGCCGGTGGCGGCATCAGCATCGCAACTGCGCCGCTGGCCAACCCGCAGGACCCGGTGATCATCAAGAGCCCGACCGGAACCGGAGCGCCGACGATCGCCCGCAACGCCAAAGTTCGGTCTGAACTCAGTTGTTCAAATGGGACCTGGGGCGCCGACTACCCCGGCTCGTTCGTCTACCAGGCGCCGCGTACGTTCGTCTACCAGTGGCTGCGCAACGGTGCGCCGATCGGCGGCGCCACGGCAACCACGTTCACGGCCAAATCCCCCGGCACCTACACCTGTACGGTGACGGCAACCAACCAGGCCGGGACCGGTGCCCAGACCAGCGCCGCAATCAGCGTCAAAGCGGCGAAGATCAAGCTGACGACCAAGAAGAAGGCCAAAGCCGAGGCCGGCGACCTGGTCAAGTTCAAGGTCAAGGCCGTCAACCAGGGCGACCTGAAGCCGAAGAACGCGAAGCTCTGCGTGACGCTGCCGAAGAACGCCAAAGACGACCTGAAGGCGCCGAAGTGCAAGAAGGCCGCGCTTCAAGGCCAGGCCAAGAAGACCTTCACGATCAAGGTCAAGGTCAAGGGCGGAGCCGACATCGGCACCGACAAGCTGACCTTCAAGGTCAAGGGCGCTGCCGGCAAGGCGGCGAAGGCGAAGATCGTCGTCGAGTAGGCACGAGAACATCGCTGCAGTTCAGAGCGAGAGGGGCCCAGAGCCCCTCTCGCTCTTCTTTTTGAGCCGCTGATTCGGGGACAAGGTCTTCGCTGGCAGCAGATCAACGGCGGCGAGATCATCATCCGCTGGAGCGACACCCGCTGCTGGCCCGCCCTGGGCGTCGGCATTGCCACGACCCGCACGATCTCGCACCCGTGAAGGAGTTGTCGACTTCAAGCAGTCCCGCAAGGGTGCGGGCCGACTAGCAGTGGGGCTCTGAACAGAACAAGGGCCATCGGGGAGCCCATTCGCCCAGGTAGCACACTGGTGACTACTGGCCAGTACCTAGCTAGGGGTCATGCGGGCATTGGCGGCAGACGAACAGGGCCAGTCGTTCGGGGCTTTACGATTATTGTTTAATTACTCTTGATTAAATAAAAATATGTGTTACAAAATGAGAGTACCCGACCAAGGCGGGGAGTGCCAAGGCGGACATCATCTCGGTGCCGGCCAGGCGTGCCCGCTGTCCGATTGGGGCCGCAGCGAAGGTCCGGCTGGGCTTGTACCTGATGGCAGCAGGAACGGAGTGTTCACGAAGGGAGCACCCCGAGGAAACAAAACGCGGGTGGTCTCGTTGGCGCGTGCCCGCCCAGGAAGTCGAGGAATCAATGATTCACATCAAAGAGAAGGTTCTCGGTGCTTTGGTCGTCGCCCTCGCACTGGGTGCGGTTGCGGTGCCGAGCTCTGCGGTGGCTGCGTTCCACGAAGGATGCTCAGCAAACGTCATTTGTTATTACAACCAAGAAACATTCGGATCCAAGGCTGCCTCGTCTGTTCTGTGCAGCGCAAGTGGAGCCGTTACCACCTTCCAGACCAGATTTTCGGCCCGGAATCGATGTGGCAATAAAACGAACTGGCTCAGGAATAATGGAACCACTATTGCTTGTATGAATCCCGGGGGAGACAGGCCTAATCCAGGCGCCTTCAATGAAGTCTTCGTCGCGGCGGAATTTGGTGCGTTCTGTTGAGCACTCATTGATCAGGTCGTGGAGGGTTGCGCTGGCCCTTAAGGCTGGCTCTCCCGATTGCTGTCGTCACCCCGGCCATATGGCCGGGGTGACCTTTTCTGTCGCCCGAGGGTCTGGGCGTTTCCGGTCTCGCTAAGTGCCGGGTGAAAGTGGCCGGGCGCGCCACGGCCAGGTGAAAACGAATCTCAGCTGGTTCGTGGAGAGGTCAGCTCAGTCCGAGCTACTCACCTAGCCCTGAGACCTGAAAACCTTCTCGTCGTGTACGACAAGGCGAAGATCTGGGTCGAGGGCGGGGCTGGCGGCGATGGGAGTCGCAGCTTTCGGCGTGAGGCTCATGTGCCTCGTGGCGGGCCCGATGGGGGGGATGGCGGGCACGGCGGGGACGTGGTGCTGGTCTGCGATCCCTCGCGGCGTGATCTGGGGGCGCTGAAGGGGAGCAAGCACTTCAGGGCGCAGCGGGGGCGGCACGGGGAAGGTTCGAACCGGCACGGCGCCCAGGGGGAGGACCGGGAGATTCCGGTGCCGCCGGGGACGCAGGCGAGCGCCGTCGACGGCAGCTCGATCGACCTCGTCGCCGGCGGCCAGCGCGCGATCGTCGCCCGCGGCGGTCGCGGCGGGCACGGGAACAAGCGCTTCGCCAACTCGACCCGGCAGGCGCCGCGCTTCGCCGAGAAGGGGAGCAGCGGCGAAGCCGACTGGATCGAGCTGCAGCTGAAGCTGCTGGCCGACGTCGGGCTGGTGGGGCTGCCGAACGCCGGCAAGTCCTCGCTGCTGAGCCGGCTGACCCGCGCCACGCCGAAGGTCGCCGACTACCCGTTCACGACCCTCTCGCCGATCCTGGGGACGATCGAGGGCGAGGACCGCCAGGCCGTGATCGCCGACATTCCCGGCCTGATCGAGGGGGCGGCGGAGGGGGCCGGCCTCGGCCACGAGTTCCTCGCCCACGTCGAGCGCTGCTCGATGCTGGTCCACCTCGTCGACCTGGCGCCGATGGACGGCGACCCGGTCGCCGATTACGAGACGGTGCGGGGAGAGCTGTCAGCGCACGGCGCCGGGCTCGAGCGGCTGCCCGAGCTGGTGGTGCTGAGCAAGCGCGACCTGCTGCCCGCCGAGCGGGTGGAGGAGGAGGAGGCGGCGTGGAGCGAGCGCCTCGGCGATCGGGCCCTCGGCGTTCTTGCGGTCTCCTCGGCGACCGGCGAAGGTCTCGACGAGCTGCGCCAGCGAATCCTCACCGAGCTGCCCGAGCTTGCCCCGGTCGTGGCGACCCCCGCCGCCGCCCCCGGCGACGAATTCGAGGCCGAGCACCGGGTCTACCGCCCGGCCGGCGAGGGCGGCTACTGGGTCGAGCGCGAGGAGGACGGCGCCTTCCGCGTCCTCGGCCGCGGCGTCGAGATGCTCTTCGAACGCCACGACACGAAAAACGAGGAAGCACTCGGCTACCTCGAGCAGCGGCTGAAGGAGATGGGCGTGATCGCCGCCCTCGACCGCGCCGGCTTCGAGCCCGGCGACGACGTCCGCATAGGCGAGCACGAGTTCGAATTACATATCTGAGGGCTAGCTGACGCTGGAGAGGCCGGCGGCTACTGCGAAACCGAGGACGGTTACGAGGCCGGCGCCGCGGCCGGCGTCTTCGCGGGCGTCGGGGATCATTGAGTCGATCAGCATCACCAGCAGGGCGCCGGCGGCGAAGCCGTCGATCGCCGCGCGCATGTCGGCGCTGACCGCGTCGGCGGCGAGGTATCCCACCACCGAGGCGAGGGCACAGATCGCCGCCACCAGCACCCAGAGCCGCAGGATCGCCTCCCGTGAGCGGCCGGCTTCGCGCATGTCGGTCGCCGAGCCGAGCGACTCGGGCAGGTTGGAGACGAAGATCGCGACCAGCAGCGAGACGCCGACACCGGCGCCGCCGGCGATTCCGATCCCCAGCACCAGCTGCTCGGGGATGCCGTCGAGAAAGGCGCCGAGGGCGAGGGCGGTGCCGCTGCCGCTTCCTTCGGCCCGGCCCTGGCGCCCGCGGCCGGTCGCCATCCGCCGCGAGATCAGGCCGTCGAGGAAGTAGTAGGTGAGAGCGCCCACCGCGAGGCCGACGCCGGTGTAGCCGGCGCCGCTGATCGCGATCCCCTCGGCGGCGAGCTCGAAACTGACCGCGCTGATCAACGCCCCGGCGCCGAAGGAGAGGACGTAGCCGACCTGCCGCTCCGGCCACTTGCGCGCGAAGCTGAGCGCCGCGCCGATGACGAGGGAGCTTGCGGCGAGCGCGCCCCAGCCGATTGCAGAGCCCATCTCGGCTACTTTCCCCGCCATGACCCTGGTCGTCAAGCTCGGATCCTCGATCGTCGCCGCCGACGACGGCGAGTTGCGTACGGACGTACTCGATTCCGTCTGCGCGCAGGTCGCCGAGCTGGAGCGGGGCGGCGAGCGGGTGGTGATGGTCACCTCCGGCGCGATCGCCCGCGGGATGCGGTTGATGGAGCTGCCGGTGCGGCCGCGGACGATGGACGAGCTGCAGGCCGCCTCCGCCGTCGGCCAGGGCGACCTCTTCCGGGCCTACGAGAGCCGCCTCGCCGCCCACGGCACGCGGGCCGCCCAGGTCCTGCTCACCGCGGCCGACATCGCCGCCCGCACCAACTACCTGAACGCGCGCCAGACCCTGGGCCGGCTGATCGAGTGGGGGGTGGTCCCGATCGTCAACGAGAACGACACCACCGCCACCGACGAGATCAGCTTCGGCGACAACGACTTCCTCGCGGCACAGGTGGCGCTGCTGCTGGAGGCGCGCCTCCTGGTCCTTCTCACCAACGTCGACGGCCTGCTCTCCGGCGATCCCCGCCTGCGGCCGGAGGCGGAGCTGATCGGCGAGGTCACCGACTTCGCCCAGCTCGGCGAGCTGCAGATCAACGATCGCACCTCGGTCTTCGGCTCCGGCGGGATGCGGAGCAAGGTGGGGGCGGCGGAGATGGCGAGCGAGGCCGGAATTCCGGCCGTGATCTGCAACGGGACCAGCGCCGGAACCCTGCTGGCCGCCGCAGCTGGCGAGGCCATCGGTACCCGCTTCGCCGCGGGCATGGGCAAAACCTCGAGCTTCAAGCTCTGGCTCAAGTACGCGAAGCCGGCCCGCGGACGGCTCGTCGTCGACGCCGGCGCCGCCCGGGTCCTGCGCGAGAGCGGCTCCAGCCTGCTGCCGGTCGGGATCGCCGCTGTCGAGGGCAGCTTCGAGCCGGGCGACGCCATCGACGTCGCCAGCGACGGCGAGACGATCGGCAAAGGCATAAGCGAGTACTCCTCGCGGGAGCTGCAGCGGGTGATCGGGATGCAGAGCGCCCAGGTCCGCGAGCTGCTGCCGCATGCCGCCGACGAGGTCGTGCACCGCGACCGCTTCGTCCTCCTCTAGCTCGTCTGTTCCTTTTCCGTGCTCTACAACGAAAAGGAACAGACGAACATGTGGCTGGGTACCCTGTTCCGATGGCCGTGACCGAGACCACCGTCGCCGAGAGCTGCGCCGCCGCGAAGCGGGCTGCGCGCGCCCTGGCGACCGCCTCGACCGAGGCGAAGAACGCCGCCCTCGAGGCGACCGCACGGCTGCTCGAGGGACGCTCGGCGGAGATCCTCGAGGCGAACGCCGGCGACCTCGCCGACGAGCGGGCCGCCGGCCTCACCGATGCGCTGCGCGACCGCCTGCGGCTGACGCCCGAGCGGGTGACCGCGATGGCCGAGGGGGTGCGCGTCGTCGCCGCGCTCGGGGACCCGGTCGGTGAGGAGCTGGAACGGAAATCTTTGGACAGCGGCCTCGACCTGCGCAAGGTCCGGGTGCCGCTGGGGGTCGTCGCAGTCGTCTACGAGGCGCGCCCGAACGTGACGATCGACTGCGCGGCGCTGACGATCAAGAGCGGCAACGCGATCGTCCTCCGCGGTTCCAGCTACGCCGAGCGCTCCAACGCCGCCCTGGCGGCGGTCGTCCGCGAGGCGCTCGCCGAGGCGGGGCTGCCGCAGGACGCGGTGCTCTCGTTGGGCGGCGGCGGCCACGAGGAGCTGGCCGAGCTGGCGACCCAGGAGGGGCTGGTCGACCTGCTGATCCCGCGCGGCGGCGAAGGCCTGAAGGCGGCGATCAAGAAGGTCGCGACGGTGCCGGTGATGTATGCGGCGGCGGGCAACTGCCACGTCTACGTCCACGCCGAAGCCGACCCCGAGATGGCGCGGCGGATCGCGGTCAACGCCAAGGTCCAGCGGCCGGGCGTCTGCAACGCCGCCGAGACGCTCCTGATCGACGCCGCGATCGCCGAGCGCTTCGCCCCCGCCGTGCTCGCCGACCTCGCCGCCGCCGGGGTCGAGCTGGTCGGCGACGAGCGCATCCGCGCCGCCGCCGGGGACGTCGAGGTCGGCCCGGCGACGGACACCGACTGGGACAACGAGTACCTCTGCCTGAAGATTGCGGTCGCCGTCGTCGACTCGGTCGAGGACGCGGTCGAACACGTCAACAGCCACGGCACCGGCCACTCCGAGGCGATCGTCACCGCCTCCGAGGAGGCGGCCGAGGAGTTCGCCGCGGGTGTCGATGCCGCCGCCGTCTACGTCAACGCCTCGACCCGTTTCACCGACGGCTTCGAGTACGGGATGGGGGCCGAGATCGGCAACTCGACCCAGAAGTTGCACGCCCGCGGGCCGATCGGGATGCGCGAGCTGACGACCTTCAAGTACGTGGCGCGCGGCGACGGCCAGATACGTGAGTGAGGCCGACGGCGCCGCGATCGGCGTGCTGGGGTCGGCCTTCAACCCTCCGCACCTCGGTCACCTGGCGCTCGCCCAGGAGGCGCTCTGGCAGCTCGGCCTCGACGAGGTCATCCTCGTCCCGACCGGCAACGCGCCGCACAAGCGGATCGCCGAGGACCCGGGGCGGGAGGCGCGGATGGAGATGACCCGGCTGGCGGCGGCCGACGACGATCGCTTCTCTGTCTCCTCGCTGGAGGTCGACCGCGAGGGGCCGTCCTACACGTATGAGACCTTGGAGGCACTTGCAGAGGAACGGGCCGACAGGAAGCTGGTGTTCGTGATGGGGGCGGACGCTGCGGTCGGCCTGGAGAGCTGGCGCGAGCCCGAGCGCGTGGTCGAGCTGGCGAGCCTGGCGGTGACGCGCCGCGAAGGCGTCGCCGACGCCGAGGTGGCTACGGTGATGCGCAGCCTCGGCTGCGAGGGCGGGGCGACGATGCTGGAGATGCCCCAGTTCGGAGTTTCCTCCTCGGCCGTGCGGGAACGTGCAAAGCAGGGCCGGCCGCTGCGCTATCTGGTGCCGCAGCCGGTCGCCGACTACATCGAAGCGGAGGGGATCTACCGGTGAGCCAGGCGCCCTCAGAGCAGTTGGCGCGCCAGCTGGCGGCGATCGCCGACTCGAAAAAAGCCGAGGACCTGATCGTCCTCGACATGAGGGAGTTGGTCGCCTACACCGACTTTCTGGTCATCTGCACCGCCCGCAACGAGCGCCAGGCGCGGGCGATCGTCGACGAGGTGCGGGTCCAGGTCAAGCGCGAGGCCGGCCTGCTGCCGGGCGGCGTCGACGCCGGTGGGGACGCCGGCTGGACGATCTTCGACTACCTCGACTGCGTCCTTCATGTCTTCACGCCCGAGGCACGCGAGCGCTACGCGCTCGAGGATCTGTGGCGCGACGCGCCGCGGCTGGAGCTCGACTTCGATGCCCCGGAAGCCTCCTCGGCCGCTATGTGACGAAATTACCGTCCGAAGGTCCCCTTACGGTGCCGCGCAATGAAACGGTTCAGGCGTTCGCTGCTGGGGTACCGCCGCACGGATGTGGACGACGCAATGTCCCTCCGCGACGCCCGCATCCTCGGGCTCGAGCTGAAGTCCGGTACCCAGCGCGAGGCGATCGACGAGCTCGAAGCTGAGACCACGACGCTCTCCGGGATGGTGATCGAGCGCGAGCGCGAGATCCGAGTCCTCGATCAGCGTCTGCGCGAGGCCAACGAGTGCCACGACCGCAGCATCGCCTCGCTCGACGCGATCACCGCCCGGCTCGAGGAGCTCGAGGCCCAAGCGCGCGGGCAGGCGACCAGGATCCGGATGAAAGCTCTGCGCGAGGCGGTCGAGGTGAGCAAGAAGGTGAAGGCGCTGACCGACGCCGAAGCCGACGCGGCTGCCAACGGCAGCGCGATCGAGCCTGCTGAGGCCGACGAGGGCCTCTACGCGGGCAGGGTCAAGCTCGAGATCGGCCCGCTCGGCGACTTCTCCCAGCTGGTCGGCTTCGAGGACGCGGTCGGCCAGATCGGCGCCTCGGAAATCTCGGTCGAGCGCTTCTCGGAGGGCCGGGCCACGTTCTCGATGAACCTCGACCAGCCGGTCGACCTGCTGCGCGAACTGGAGGAGCTCTCGAACGTCGAGTTCAAAGTTCGCCACACCGCTTCGGACAACCTGATCCTCGACGTGGACGAGGACCAGGGCCCAGAGCAACGCGCCGCCTAGCGTCGCTAAACTCACCCCGATGAATGGGGCTGTAGCTCAGCTGGAAGAGCGCATCGCTGGCAGCGATGAGGTCAGGGGTTCGAGCCCCCTCAGCTCCACTTTCGATTTCGGCCCACCAGCTCGGCGGCGCCGGCTTCTCTCGCAGCCCTAGCCGCCTCCGGACGTACCGGAAAGCGCATATCGGGGGTTCCTCCGCGGCGGTTGAGTTCATCTCTATGGACGTGGGCGCGGTTGCCCAATTCCCTGCGCTAGATGCCCCGGCGCGACGACCCCCAGATTGGCCTCGGGAAGGCCATCCGCCAGCTCCGCCAGGAGAGGAAGCTGAGCCAGGAGGCCCTCGGCAACCGGGCCGAGATCCATCCCACCTGGATCTCCCACATCGAGTCCGGGCGGATCAACCCGACCTGGGGCAACGTGCGGCGGATCGCGATCGGCCTGAAAGTCCCGCTCGAGCAGCTGGCGGCGCTGGCCGAGGAGTTCGAGCGCGCGCTCGGCGAAGCCTGACTCGGGTCTCACGGCTCAAAAGGACGCCTGATCCTGCCGATGCCTAGGCGATGGCCACCGCCAACCAGCATGTCTTCAGCCACGGCATGCGCGATACGCGCGCCACGCTCGAGTCCTGGAGCGAACGGCCGGGGCAGGTGCTGCGCGCCTGGGTTGCGCTCAGCCTGGCGATCGCCTTCGCGCTGCTCGGCGCCACCTGGGTCGTCGCCGGTCTGCTCACCCCGGATCTGACCCCGGTCCACATCGCCGGCCTCACCTACCCCTCCGCGCCCGACGACATGCTGCCGATCCTCTACCGCAACTCCCTGGTCCTGGCGCTGCACGCCACCGCCTGTATCGCCGGCTTCATCGCCGGCGCCTCGATGCCGATCGCCGCCGCGGAGCGAACCGGGCTGAGCCGCTGGATCCACGTCAAGGCCGGCGAGCTGGCGATCCTCTTCGTCTGCGCCGTCACCCTCTTCTCACTCTCCACCCAGGCGCTCTACCTCGGCTTCCAGGGCTCGACCCTCGCCTACCAGCTGCAGATCTCCCGCCTCGAACTGATCCTCAGCGTCCTCCCGCACGCGATCCCCGAGCTGACGGCGCTCTTCCTGCCGCTTGCCGCCTGGCTGATCGCCAGCCGCCGCGGCGAGTGGAATCAGCTGCTCGCCGCCACCCTGATCACGGTGATGCTGGCGGTCCCGACCCTCGTCCTCGCCGCCGCGATCGAGGTCTACGTCTGGCCCCAGATCCTCGAGCAGCTCTCGCCGGGGCTCCGCGTCCTGCCCTTCTAGCTCGCTGCTCGCGGGGTGCCCGACGCCCCGCCGTACGCCTGCCTCGTAAGATCGCTGCCGCGATGGCGGGCTACGAGCCGAAAGAGATCGAGCGCAAGTGGCAGGCGGTCTGGGCCGAGGAGAAGACCTGGGAGGTCGCCAATCCCGGTCAGCCCGGCCACGACGACTCGAAGCCGAAGTCCTACGTGTTGGAGATGCTGCCCTACCCCTCGGGCGAGCCCCACGTCGGCCATCTCAAGTGCTACGCGGTCGGCGACGCGATCGCCCACTTCCGCCGCCGCCACGGCTTCGAGGTGATCCACCCGATGGGCTACGACTCCTTCGGCCTGCCGGCGGAGAACAACGCGATCAAAACCGGCGAGCCGCCGCGGGTCGCGACCGAGCGCTCGATCGAATCCTTCCGCCGCCAGTTCCGCGAGTGGGGGATCTCGATCGACTGGTCGCGCGAACTGGCGACCCACACCCCCGAGTACTACCGCTGGACCCAGTGGATCTTCCTGCAGCTGTTCGAGAAGGGGCTGGCCTACCGGACCGAGGCGCCGGTCCAGTGGTGCCCGAAAGACGCGACGGTGCTGGCCAACGAGCAGGTCGTCGACGGCCGCTGCGAGCGCTGCGGCACCGAGGTGGTCCAGCGCAGCCTCGAGCAGTGGTTCTTCCGCACCACCGAGTACGCCGACCGCCTGCTGGAGGACTTCGACGCGCTCGAGTCCTGGCCCGAGCACGTGATCACGATGCAGCGCAACTGGATCGGCCGCTCCGAGGGGGCAGAGGTCGTCTTCCGCTGCGAGGAGGTCGACCTCGACTTCCCGGTCTTCACCACCCGTCCCGACACCCTCTTCGGCGCCACCTTCTTCGTCCTCGCCCCCGAGCACCCCGAGCTGGAGCGCCTCGTCGCCGGCACCCCGGCCGAGGAGGCGGTGCGCGAGTACGTCAACCGCGTCGGCCGCGAGTCGGCTGAGGAACGCGGGGCGGAGGATCGGGAGAAGACCGGGGTGCCGCTCGGGCGCTCGGTCGTCAACCCGGTCAACGGCGAGGAGATCCCGATGTTCGTCGCCGACTACGTGCTGATGGAGTACGGCACCGGGGCGATCATGGCGGTGCCGGGCCACGACATCCGCGACTACGAATTCGCCGAGCGCTTCGATTTGCCGGTGAAGCGGGTGATCGAGGGCGAAGATCCGGAGGTCGCCCGCAACGGCCGCGGCCTGCCCTATCCGGGCGACGGGCAGATGACCAACTCCGGCCGCTTCGACGGGAAAAACAACCGCGAGGCCTACGACGAGATCGTCGCCTGGCTCGAGTCCGAGGGCCGCGGCAAGCCGGCCGTCAACTACCGCCTGCGCGACTGGCTGGTCTCGCGCCAGCGCTACTGGGGGGCGCCGATCCCGGTCGTCTACTGCGAGGAGTGCGGGATCGTGCCGGTGCCCGAGGACCAGCTGCCGGTCGAGCTGCCCGAGATCGAGGACTACGCCCCGCAGGGCAAGAGCCCGCTGGCGGCGGCCGAGGAGTGGGTCGCAACCGAGTGCCCGCGCTGCGGCGGCGCCGCCCGCCGGGAGACCGACACGATGGACACCTTCGTCGACTCCTCCTGGTACTTCCTCCGCTACCTCGACGCGCAGAACAGCGAGGCGGCCTGGGACCGCGAGGCGGCGGATTTCTGGATGCCGGTCGACCAGTACATCGGCGGCGTCGAGCACGCGATCCTGCACCTGATGTACGCGCGCTTCTTCACCAAGGCGCTGGCCGATCTCGGCCACCTCGGCGTCCAGGAGCCGTTCGCCAACCTCTTCACCCAGGGGATGATCACCCGCGACGGGGCGAAGATGTCGAAGTCGAAGGGCAACACCGTCAGCCCCGGCGACTACGTCGAGCGCTACGGCGTCGACACGGCCCGCACGTACGTCTGCTTCATGGGACCGCCGGAGCGCGGCGGCGACTGGACCGACGAGGGGGTCGAGGGCGTCAACCGCTTCCTCTCGCGGCTCTGGCGGCTCTGCGAGGAGGCAGAGAGCCGGACGGAGCCGGGAGAGCCGGACGCGGCGACCGGGGGCGAGGCGCGGGAGCTGGTCGCCAAGGCCCACTGGGCGATCGACAAGGCGACGCGGGACTTCCAGCGCGGCTTCCAGTTCAACACCGTGATCTCGGCGGTGATGGAGCTCGTCAACGACGCCTACCGCTTGAAGGACGGCCTCTACGAGACGGACGAGGGCGGCACGGCGGTCCGCTTCGCGACCGCGACCGCGGCCTCGCTGATCTTCCCCTTCGCCCCTCACCTCGGCAGCGAGGTCTACGAGCGCCTTGCCGGCGGCCGGGTCTGGGAGCAGCCGTGGCCGCAGGCCGACCCCGATCTGCTCACCAGCGACACGGTCACGCTCGTCGTCCAGGTCAACGGCAAGCTGCGCGACCGGATCGAGGCGCCGGCGGAGGCGCCGAAGGAGGAGTTGCTGCGCCTCGCCCGCGAAAGCGAGAAGGTCGCCAAGCATCTCGACGGCCAAAAAATAGTCAAGGAAATTGTAGTTCCAGGCAAGCTGGTCAACCTGGTGGTCCGGTAGGGGCCGCCGCGGGCCCCGACCGTTCTGCTAGAAAGCCGCCGAATGCTGGTCAGGCGCCTCAACGAAGCCGCGGTCGAGGAGTGGCACCGTCTCCGCGCCCACGTCCTGATGGACGCGGGCGAACTCGGCTCCCGCAATCTCTCGGTCACCTGGGTCACGGTCCCGGGCGGCACCAAACAGACCCTGCACTCCTCCGAGGAGGCCGAGCAGGCTTACGTCGTCGTCCGCGGCAACGGCACGATGTCGGTCGCCGGCGATACACAGGAGGTAGGCGAGGGGGACCTGATCCTCGTCCCGCCCGCCACCGAGCACTCGATCGGCAACGACGGCGACAGCGAGCTGGCCTGCGTCTCGATCCAGTCGCCCCCGGTCGCCGCCGCCGAGCTCTACAGCGACCAACTCGCAGAGGTGTCGGGTTACGACGATGAGGATGACTACTAGCCCGTAGTCGCAGTTCCGCGCGTTTTCGGCTCCTGAGAATTTGCACTGAGCGCGCCACGCGTGCGTTCGATCGCGGCAGCATCGCTGGCGATGCCGGAGATGAGTCGCAGTCAAGTGGTCGTCTATGCGGCGGTGGCTGTCGCCCTACTGCTGGTCGGGGCGCGGGCGATCCGCGGCGAGGGGGGAGCGGAGACCTCGTTCGCGGCCGGGGGCGGCGGCGGGTCGGGCGGCTCGAGCTTCTCGGTCACGGGCGCGGGCGGGGAGGTGGTGGTCGACGTCACCGGCGCGGTTCGGCGGCCGGGCGTCTACCGGCTGCCGGCCGGCAGCCGCGTCGAGGACGCCATCGCCCGCGCCGGCGGCGCCGGGCCCGGGGCGGCGCTGGAAGCGATCAACCGGGCGGCGCGGCTCGCCGACGGCCAGCAGGTGGTGGTGCCGAAGACGGCACCCGGCGGGGGAGCCGCCGTCGCAGCGGGTGGCGAAGAAGGCCCGATCAGCCTCGGCACGGCCACCGCCGAGCAACTGGAAGAGATCGAGGGAATCGGCCCGGTCACCGCCGGCGACATCATCGCCTTCCGCGACGAACACGGCGGCCTCTCCTCGGTCGACCAGCTCGACCAGGTCCCCGGGATCGGACCGGCGACGATGGAGTCGCTGCGGGCGCGCCTGCAGCCCTGAGCGGCCATGCGATCGCCACGGCCCTCGCTGCCGGTCCTGCTCGGCATCGTGCTGCTGGTCGTGGTCGCGCTGGCCAACAGCGGCGAGATCCGCGATCGGGCCGCCGACGGGCTGGGGCGCGGGATGCCTGGGCGCGAGGCGGCGCTGGCGCGAGGCTTCGTGCTCGGCGAAGACGACGAGGTCGACGCGCGGACCGAGGAAGAGTTCCGCCGCGCCGGACTCAGCCACCTGCTCGCCGTCTCCGGCCAGAACGTCACCCTCTTGGCGCTGCTGGCGATGCCGCTGCTGGGGGCCTTTGGAATCCCGCTGCGCGAGCGCCTGTTCTGGGTGCTGGCGCTGATTGCCGTCTACGTCCCGGTGGCAGGCGCCGGGCCCTCGATCCAGCGGGCGGGGGTGATGGGCGCGCTGGGCCTGCTGGCGACTCTGGGCGGGCGCCGCGGCTCGCGTCTCTACGCGCTTGCGGTGGCGGCGCTGGTGACGCTGGCGATCGATCCCGGCATCGCCGCCGACGTCGGCTGGCAGCTCAGCTTCGCCGCCGTGCTCGGGATCCTGCTGCTGGCCGGGCCGCTGCGCGAGCGGATCTCCGCACGGCTCGGCGACGGCCTCTGGCGCCGGGCACTGGCCGAGGGCCTGGCGGTGACCGTTGCCGCGACCCTGGCAACCGCGCCGCTGATCGCCTACCACTTCGAAACCCTTTCGACCACGACCCTTGCCGCCAACGTGCTGGCGCTGCCGGCGGTGGCGCCGGCGATGTGGCTCGGCATGTGCAGCGCCGGGCTGGCGCAGCTGCCCGGCGTGCCGCTGGAGCCGCTTAATGGCCTCGACGCGCTCCTGCTCGCCTACATCGCCCAGGTGGCCGAGTGGTGCGCGGCGCCGAGCTGGGCCGAGCTGCAGGTCCACCTCGGCGGGCGCGGGCTGGTCCTCGCCTACCTCGGACTCGGCCTGGGGTTGCTCGTCTGCTGGCGGTGGCCTGGACGGGTATTCGCGATCGCCGGCGTCGCGGTCGCCTGCTGGCTACCGCTGCCCTCGCTGGGCGGAGCCGCGACGGAGCCGCCTCGCGGGCTGCGGGTGGTGGTCCTGGACGTCGGCCAGGGCGACGCGATCCTGCTCCAGCCCGCGCACGCTCCCGCCGTCCTCGTCGATGGAGGTCCTCCGGGCGACGGCCTGGCGCGCAAGCTCGACCAGGCCGGGGTGGACGGGCTCGGCGCCGTCGTCGTCACCCACGACCAGTCCGACCACGTGGGCGGCATCGAAGAGCTGGTCGGCGACCTGCCGGTGGAACGTCTGCTCTTCGGGCGCCTGCACCGGGGGCTGATCGCGGCGGCGGCCGGGGCGGGCGCGGATCCGCAGCGGATCGCCGCCGGACAGGTGCTTCGCTCAGGCGCACTGCGGCTGCGAGTCCTCTGGCCGCCCGCGGAGCTGTTGGCCGCTCCCGCCGCGGGCCAGGATCCGAATCAGCTGGCGCTGGTGATGGAGGCCCGCTGGCGCGACTTCAGCATGCTGCTGACGGCCGATGCCGAGGCCGAGGCGGTGCCGCTCGAACCGGGGCCGGTGGACGTCCTCAAGGTCGCCCACCACGGCAGCGACGACGCCGGGCTCGGCGCCTTGCTGGAGCGGACGCGGCCGCGGCTGGCGGTGATCTCGGTCGGAGAGGGGAATCCCTACGGGCACCCGACGCCCGCCACGCTGGCGGCGCTCGCGCGGCATCGCATCCCGACTCTGCGCACGGACGAGGACGGGGCGGTGGTCATCGACGTGACCGCCGGGGCGATGACCGTGGACGGATGATCGAATCGATACTTGAGGAAACCCATCCAATCACTACGGTCGTGCTCGGCCGCGCCGATGCATGACGTGGTGCTCTCCAACTTCAACATCAGGCGACCGAAATCGCTGCGCCGGCCCAGCTTCGCCGGCACCGGCCTGCCGGAACGGATGCGCAGCACCGCCTTCGCGTTTCTCGGGCTGACCGCCGCTCTCGGCCTGGCGCTGGTGGCGATCTTCGCCCAGCTCAGCTTCCCGGTGCTGGCGCCCGCACCGCCCCCGGCGGGTCCGGCAGGCCATAGCGGCCTGTCTGCGTCCCTGGCGCTGGGCCAAGGGCGGGGGGACGGTGGCCCGCAACGTCCGTCTCTCGCGGCCGCTCAGCCTGCGGCGGGCGCGAGCAGAGACGGCACGGTCGCCGGCGCCGCGCTGCGGGACGATGCCTCGCTCGGCGACCTGGCCTCTACCGGCTCCGTCGGCGTGTCCGGGAACGGAGCCGGATCAGGCGATGGCGAGTCGCCTGAATCGTCGCCGACCGCGCCACCTTCCTCATCTGCGCCGAGCGGGGAGCAGGCCGCGGGCGCCGAAGCTGCGCCGGCGCCCGTCGCCAATCCGGCTCCCACCTCGCCCAGTCCGGGGCCGGTGACGAGCACGCCGAAGCCGACCGAACCCGAAGCGACGCCCGAACCCACCGAACCGGAAGCTCCGGTAGAAGAACCCGAAGGCTCGCCGGAAGAAGACGAGGGCCACGGTCATGGTTGGAGCGGCGGCCACGGCCACGCCTACGGGCACTACAAGTAGCGCCGCTGCCAAGCCGGGGCGATATCTAGACTCGGCCCGATGGCCGACTCGATGCAGCCGCTCTACCTGATCGCCGGCAGCGATGGGGCGAAGATCGACGCCACCCGCTCGCGGCTGCGGGCGCGAGCCGAGCGCGAGGGCGGGTCGGCGGCGCTAGAGGTCTTCGAGCCCGGCGAGGGGAAAGGGATGCCGGACCACGATGCCCTGCTTGCGGCGATCCCGGCGATGTCGCTGATGGACTCCCGGCGCTACCTCCTCGCCGACGGGATCGAGCGCTGGCGCGAGAAACAGCTGGGGCCGGTGCTGGAGGCGCTGGGAGAGCTGCCGCCGGACTTGACGCTGGTCCTGATCTGCCGCGACAAGCCGGCGGCGAAACTGGTCAAAGCGGTGAAGGCCGCCGGAGGAGAGGTGCACGAGTTCGAGGCGCCCAAGGCGCGCGATATGCCGAGGGTGCTGGTCGGAGAAGCCCAGCGGCTCGGCTTCCGGCTCGACCCCGCGGCGGCGCGGATGCTGGTCGAGCGGATGGGCGCCAACCCGGTGCGGCTGAGCAACGAGCTCGATCGCCTGGCGCTCTGGGCGGGCCCAGGCGGCGAGGTCGACGCCGCCGCCATGGCGGAGATGATCCGCGACACCTCCGAAGCCGCCGTCTGGTCGCTCTCCGACGCGCTGATCGAAGGCGACGCCGCGGCGGCGATGAGGATCGGCGAGCGGCTGATCGGCCAGGGGGAGAACGTCACCGGGCTGATCTACGGCCTCGCCTCGCGCCTGCGCAGCGCCTGTGTCGCCGCGGCGCAGCTGGAGGAGGGCATCCCGCCCGGGCAGGTCGAGTCGTCGCTGAAAATGCATCCCTACGCGGCGAAGCAGCTGGTCAGGCGCCTGCAGGGCACCGACCTGGCCAGCCTGCGCACGGCGATGGAGACGCTGGCCGACCTCGAGCGCTGGTGCCGCGGCGGCGCCGATTACGGCGACGAGCTCGCGTTCACCCTGGCGTTGCGGAAAGCGGCGGCCGGAGCGGTTTAGGAAGCGGTGCCGGCGGCCATACGAGCCGCTTTCGACTTCTTCCGGGCGCCGGTGTTCTTATGGAGGGCGCCCTTCTGCACGGCCTTGTCGATTTTCGAGACGAGATCGCGCTGCTCGGCGGCGACCGTCTCGGCGTTGCCTGACTCAACCGCGCTTTCGAGGCGGCGGAAGTGGGTCTTCACGGTACTGGTGAGCAGGCGGTTCTCGGTCCGCTCGCGCTCGCTGCGCAGTATCCGCTTCTTCTGTGAGGCTATGTTGGCCATGTCAAGTACCCGAGCAGGCCGTTTGCCGGCTCCGGGCGGCCGCCGACTATAGCGACTGACGCAGCCTCAGTCGCCCCCGAACCGAATCGACACCGAGCTTGGAGACCCCCAGGGCACCTGACACCCCCGATCCCGAGCGGCCGAACAAGGCCGAGGAGGACGCGTTCGCCTCCGACGTCGGCGTCCGCGAGGCGGAGGGGTTCGATCCGGGCGAGGAATTCGGCGCCGAGCCGGCGCCCGGGAAACAGGCCGGCCGCCTCGCCCGCTCGACCGCCTTCTTCTCGATCGCCACCGCCGCCTCGCGCGTCGCCGGCCTCGCCCGCGAAGTCGTCGCCGCCGGCTACTACGGGATCAGCGGCCCGATGTCGGCCTTCACGATCGCCTTCCAGGTCCCGAACCTGATCCGCGCCCTGTTTGCCGACGCGGCGCTGCAGCCGGCCTTCGTCCCGGTCTTCACCGAACTGCTCGGCAAGAAGGCCTACAAAGAGGCGTTCCGCCTCGCCTCGACGATGCTGCTGCTGGTGACGATGGTGCTGGGGGCGATCACCGCCCTCTTCGTCCTCCTCGCGCCGGTGGTGATGCCGATCTTCGCGCCCGGCTTCGAAGGGGAGATCCTCGACCTCACCGTCTCCCTCTCTCAGGTCCTCTTCCCGATCCTCGTCCTGCTCGGGATCAGCGGCATCGTCGTCGGCATCCTCAACAGCTACGACCGCTTCGGCGCCTTCGCGATCTCGCCGCTGTTCTGGAACCTGACGATCATCCTCGTCCTCGTCGTCCTCGAGCCGATGTTCCACGGCCAGAACAAGATCTACGCCTACGCGATCGGGATCCTGGTCGGCACTCTGGTGCAGCTGCTGATCCCCGCCTGGGATCTGCGCCACACGCCCTTCCGCTTCACCTGGAGCTTCGACTGGCGCAACCCGAAAGTGCGGCGGGTGCTGGTGCTGATGCTGCCGGTGACGATCAGCCTCGGGCTGATCAACTTCAACCTGCTGATCAACAGCTTCTTCGGCAGCCTCGTCTCCGACGAGGCGCCGGCGGCGATCGACAAAGCGTTCCGCATCTACCAGCTGCCGCAGGGGATCTTCTCGGTGGCGATCGCGACGGTCCTGTTCCCGACCCTGGCGCGGTTCGCGAACGCGGGGGAGATGGACAACCTGCGGGCGACGATGGCCAACGGGATGCGGCAGATCCTCTTCGTCCTCGTTCCAGCGGCGGCGGCGATCCTCGCCCTCTCGGACCCGATGATCCGGCTCATCTACCAGCGCGGGGCGTTCAACCCCGCGGAGACGGCGGTGGTGGCGACGGCGCTCTTCTGGTTCGCCTTCTCGCTGCCGACCAACGGCCTCTACCTGCTGCAGACGCGGACCTTCTTCAGCTTGCAGCGCCCCTGGCAGGCGACGGCGCTGGCGACGATCGACCTCGTCGTCTCGGCCCTGGCGGCGCTGGCGCTCTACGAGCCCTTCGGGGTCGGCGGCATCGTCGCCGGTACGGGGATCGGGACCACGGTCGCGGTGATCGCCCAGGCGGTGATCCTCCGCCGCGAGTTCGGCGGCCTCGAGCTGAAGCGCCTGTTCTCGACGGGGCTGCGGATCACCGTCGCCGCCGCCGCGCTGGCCGGGGTCGGCTGGGTCGTCTGGGACGTGCTCGACCAGGTCCTCGGGCGCGGGCTGGTGGGCCAGATCGTCTCCCTCGGCACGGCCCTTGCGGCCGGTGGCCTCGTCTACGTGGCGGTCGCGAAGCTGCTGCGGGTGGCGGAGCTGGAGCAGATGAGCCGCCTGCTGCTGCGGCGGGGCCGCTAGCGCCGGATGTTGGATCTGGGGCGGTACCTGTGGGGCGCCTGGGAGGTCGTACTGCTTCTGATATTCGCGTGGATCGGCGGCTCGGCGGTGCGGAGACGGCTGCTGCCGAGCTTCGAGGGAGCGCCGGCGCACTTGGCAACCGCGGTCATCGGCCTGGCGCTGCTGATCTGGGCGGCGGAGCTGCTGGGGAGCATCGGATGGTGGGATCGTTCGGGCTACCGGCTGCTCATGCTTGCCGTGGGAATAGGGCTCTTCGGGCTCCTTCCCCGCCCGTCCGAGGGGGAGGGGGGTCGCTCCCACCCTCCCCAGCAAGTAAGGGTGGGAGCGACCCCCCTCCCGGCCGCAATTGCGCTGGTGATTGCCGCGATCGCGTTCATCCACTTCGCTGTGGAAGCCAAGGCGAAGCTCTCGACGGGAATGACCGGGTTCGACAGCACCTGGTACCACGGGCCGTTCGCGGCGGAGTTCTTCCAGAGCGGCGATACCTGGGACCTGCACTTCATCGCGCCGCAGTTCCTGGCCTGGTTCTACCCGGCGAACGGAGAAATCTTCCACGCGGCCGGGATGCTGGCTTTCGGGCGGGACGTGCTCTCGCCGCTGCTGAACCTCGGGTGGTTCGCCGGGTGCCTGGTGGCGTGCTGGTGCATCGGGCGGCCGTATCGGGTTGGGCCATGGTCGCTGGCTCTCGGGGCGATCGCGTTGAGCGTGCCGGCGCTGGCGGATCAGGCGGGGGAGGCGAGGAACGACATCGTCGGGATCTTCTTCCTGCTGGCCGGCGTGGCGGTGATGGTGAATGCCTGGGGTGGGGATGGCGGAGATGGCGGGACGGAAAAGAAGCTGGGTGGGGAGGAGGGTGGCGCCGGCGTCGGCGCGTACCTCGTAGTGGGTCTGGCTGCGGGCCTGGCGGCCGGGACGAAGCTCAACTTCTTGCTCCCGGCGGTGGTTCTGGTCCTCGGTTTGGGGCTGGTCGCACCGCGCGGCTTAAGAGGCCGCGCGGTTGGAACCGCAGCCATCGCCGCTCTAGCCGGTGGCGGCTACTGGTACCTACGCAACCTCGTCCACAGCGGCAACCCGCTGCCCTGGATCCACCACCTCGGCCCGATCGACCTCCCGGCCCCCGACCAGGCCCTAGGAGGCCGCGAAGCCCACTCCGTCCTCGGCTACCTCACCGACGGCACCGTCTGGTCCGACTGGTTCCTCCCCGGCCTCCACAGCGGCCTATGGCTCCTCTGGCCCTTGCTCCTGCTCGCATCCTTCGTGGGCCTCACCCTCGCCGCAGTGCGGGTGCGGGGCGCTTTTGCGTCCCAGGAGGACGGAAAAGCGCCTCGGGGTGATGTTGCGCTGGGGATCGCGGGACTCGTCGGGTTGGCGACCGCAGTCGCGTGGCTGATCGCGCCTACGTCAGCCTCCGGCCCCCAAGGGATGCCGCGCGGGTTCGAGTCCGGGCTCCGCTACCTCGCCCCAGCTCTCGTCCTCGGCCTCGCGCTGCTGCCGACGGCCCCTCGTGTCCGCTCTCTCCTCTCTCGCTTCGGAGGGTCCCGGTCATTTGTTGCGCATAGCGGCACAAATGACCGGGGCACCCGTCGAGATGGCACCGCGTGGGGGGTCGTGGGCGGGATTGCGGCACTCATCCTGGTCGTTATCGCGGGTTATCCCGTCCAGCGCCACTACCTGGAGTCCCGCTACAAGGACCCGACCTTCACCACCCCCGGCCTGAACGCCGCCTTCGCCTGGGCGCGCGACATCTCGGACGCCCGCATAGCCACCACCAGCACCCGCCAGTACCCCCTCTTCGGCACCGACCTCTCCAACCACGTCCAATACCTAGGCACCGAACAACCCCACGGAGGCTTCGAGCCCCCCACCGACTGCCGCCAATACCTCCAACTCCTCAATGAGGGCAACTACGACTACGTAGTAGCCACCAAGGACCGCCTAGAACCCGGCAAGCCGACCTACCCACCCCAAGCAGCCTGGACCAAAGCCGCCGGAGCCAAGACCATCCTGAAAAAGCCCCCCACCGTGGTCTTCGAGCTCACCAAACCGGTCCATCCCTCCGCGTGTAGCTGACCAACGCCCCTGCCGGTTGGTGGCCCCCGATAGGACCCGCCGGCCCAAGCGCCTCGTCCCTCATACTCCGCCCCGCGCCCATGGACCACATCCGCAACTTCTCGATAATCGCCCACATAGACCACGGCAAGTCGACGCTGGCCGACCGCATCCTCGAGCTCACCGGCGCCGTCGACCCAAAGAAAATGCAGGCCCAGATGCTCGACTCGATGGACCTCGAGCGCGAGCGCGGGATCACGATCAAGGCCCAGGCGGTCCGCGTCGAGTACGCCGCAAACAGCGGCGAGACCTACCACCTGCACCTGATCGACACTCCCGGCCACGTCGACTTCTCCTACGAGGTCTCGCGCAGCCTCGCCGCCTGCGAGGGCGCCCTGCTGGTCGTCGATGCCGCCCAGGGGGTCGAGGCGCAGACCGTCGCCAACACCTACCTGGCGATCGAGGCCGGGCTGGAGCTGATCCCGGTGATCAACAAGGTCGACCTGCCGGGAGCCGAACCGGAGCGGGTCGCCCAGGAAATCGCCGACCTGACCGGCGGCGACCCCGGCGAAGCGCTGCAGATCTCGGCCAAGACCGGGGTCGGGGTCGCCGAGGTTCTGGAGGCGATCGTCGAGCGGATCCCGGCTCCCAAAGGCGCGCCCGAGGCGCCGCCACGCGCCCTGATCTTCGACTCCGAGTTCGACCAGTACCGCGGCGTGATCGCCTACGTGCGGGTGGTCGACGGGTCCTTCCGCAAGCACGGCTCGATCCTGGCGATGCAGAACGGGACCGAGGCCGAGATCGACGACATCGGCTTCTTCCGGCCGGCGATGACCGCGGTGCAGGGGATGGAGGCCGGCGACGTCGGATACCTGATCACCGGCATCAAGGACGTCGCCAAGCTGCGGGTCGGGGACACGCTGACCGCCAAGGAGCAGCCCGCCGCCGAGCCGCTGGAGGGCTACCGCGAGGTGCGGCCGATGGTCTTCTGCGGGCTCTTCCCGATCGACACCGACCGCTATGAAGACCTCCGCGACGCGCTCGAGAAGCTGGCGCTGAACGACGCCGCGCTGTCCTGGGAACCGGAGACCTCGGAGGCGCTCGGGTTCGGCTTCCGCTGCGGCTTCCTCGGACTGCTCCACATGGAGATCGTGCGCGAGCGGCTGGAGCGCGAGTACGGCCTCGATCTGCTCTCGACGACCCCCAACGTGCGCTACGTGGTGCACAGGACCAACGGCGAGACGGCGGAGGTCCGCAGCCCCACCGACCTGCCCGATCCCGGCTCGATCGAGTCGGTGGAAGAGCCCTACATCCGCGCCACGATCATCTGCCCCTCGGAGCAGGTGGGAGCGGTGATGGAGCTCTGCCAGGGGCGCCGCGGCACCCACGTCGACATGCACTATCTGAGCCCGGCGCGGGTGCAGATCCGCTACGACATGCCGCTGGCCGAGATCGTCCTCGACTTCTTCGACCTGCTCAAGTCCTCGACCCGCGGCTACGCCTCGCTCGACTACGAGCCGATCGGCAACCGTCCCTCCGACCTGGTCAAAGTCGACATCCTGCTCGCCGGCGAGAAGGTCGACGCGCTCTCGATCATCGTCCACCGCGACTTCTCCTACGAGCAGGGCAAGCGCCTCGTCGAGCGGCTGAAGAAGACGATCCCGCGCCAGCAGTTCGACGTCCCGGTGCAGGCCGCGATCGGCTCCAACATCCTCGCCCGCGAGACGGTGAAGGCGGTGCGCAAGGACGTCACCGCGAAGCTCTACGGCGGCGACGTCACCCGCAAGCAGAAGCTGCTGAAGAAGCAGAAAGCGGGCAAGAAGCGGATGAAGTCCGTGGGCCGGGTCGAAGTGCCGCAGGAGGCGTTCCTGGCGGTGCTGCAGATCGACGAGTAGCCACTCGCCCTCCTGGCTACCCGGCCAGTATTGTCCCCGCCCATGGCAATCAAGACCGATGCGGTAGGCAAGGAATGGCCCGGCAGCACCTACCAGGTGGGGCGGGAGAAGATCAAGGAGTACGCGAACGCGCTGGGGATCGACAACCCGGTCCACCACGACGTCGAGGCCGCCCGCGCGGCCGGCTTCCGCGACGTGGTCGCACCGCCGATGTTCGCCGTCGTCTACAGCAGCCCGGCGGTCGCGCCGGCGATCCTCGACCCCGAGGTGGAGCTGAACTTCGCGGCGATGGTCCACGGCGGCCAGGAGTTCGTCTGGGACGAGCCCGCCTGCTCTGGCGACGAGATCACGACGTCCTCCAAATGCCTCTCGATCGAAGAGAGGGACGGCAAGGGCTTCTACGTGTTCGAGACCAACTCCGTGAACCAGGACGGCGCCCAGGTCGCGCGCGGAACCTGGACGCTGATCGTCAGGGGGGTTTGAGATGGCTGACTTGAACGTTAGGGACCAGATCCCGGATCTGCGGGTCACCCCGGACAAATACCTGCCGCACCGCTACGCCGGTGCCTCGGGCGACTTCAACCCGATCCACATCGACGACGAGCTGGCGAAAGCCGTCGGCCTGCCGCGCAACATCCTCCACGGCCTCTACTCGATGGGCCTGGTGGCGAAAGCCAACGCGGCGCTCGCCGACGGCGACCCGCGGGCGCTGAAGCGCCTCTCGGTGCAGATGCGCGGGATGGGCGTGCCCGAGCAGGAGATCGTCGTCACCGGCACGGTCAAATCGGCCGACGGCAACCGGGTCGTGATCGACACCGTCGCCGCCCAGGGCGACAACGCGCTGATCAAGAACGCCGAGGCCGAGCTCGAGCTGTAACGAGAGGGGCGTACGTCGCCCCTCCTAGAATCAAGCTCATGCTGAGTGCGCGGCAAGAGCTGATCCTTCGTCTGGTGGTCGAGGCCTACCTCGACTCCGGCCGGCCCGTGCCCTCGAAGGAGGTCGCCGAGCGGCCCGAGGTCGAGTGGGGCCCCTCGACCGTGCGCGCCGAGCTGGCGGCGCTGGAGGCGGCCGGCTACCTCACCCATCCCCACACCTCGGCGGGGCGGGTCCCGACCGACGTCGGCTACCGCGACTACGTCGACTCGATGCTCGCCTCCGGCCAGGTGCCGGCGCAGTCGAGCGCCGAGCTGCAGATCTCGCGGCTGCGGCGCGAGGTCGACGAGGCGATGCGGGAGACGACCACCGCCCTCGCCCAGGTGACCGACCTGGTGGCGATGGCGACCGCGCCGCAGCGGAGCCTGACGGCGACGATCCACCGGGTCGAGGTGCTGCCCCTGCAGCCGAACAAGGTCGTGGTGATCGCGATCGCCTCGACCGGCGACGTCACCCGCCGCATCTTCGAATTCGACCGGCCGCTCGACGCCGGCCTGGTCGCCTGGGCCTCGAGCTACCTGAACGAGTCCCTCTCCGGGCTCGGGGTCGGGGCGCGGATGATCGCCCACCGGCTCGCCGACCCGGAGCTCTCGCCGGTCGAGGCCGAGTTCATCGCCACCCTCGGCAGCACCTTCACCGACTTCGTCTCCGAGGACGGGGGGGAGCTCTACCTCGAGGGCGCCTCGCGGCTCCTCTCCGACGCCCACCTCCCCGACCTGCCCCGCGCCGACCAGCTGATGACGGCGCTGGAGCGGCGCGCCGACGTGCTGCGGATGCTGCGTTCCTCGCTCGAGGAGCGCTCGGTCTACTTCTGGATCGGCGGCGAGAACCCGCAGCCGGAGATGCGCTCGGTCAGCGTGATCGGCGCCAACTACGGGCTCGGGCACCGCAACCTCGGCGCCGTCGGGGTCGTCGGGCCGCTGCGGATGGACTACGCGACCGCGATCGCCTCGGTCCGCCACGCTGCCCACGAGCTCTCCCGTTACTTCGAGACTGTTTACTCCGACTAACCGATGCCGCGCGACTACTACGAGGTTCTCGGGGTCTCCCGGGAGGCGAGCGAGACCGAGATCAAGAAGGCCTTCCGCGGCCTGGCGCGGGAGCTGCACCCCGACGTCAACGACCACGACCCCGAGGCTGAGGAGAAGTTCAAGGAGGCCGCCGCGGCCTACGAGGTCCTCTCCGACGCCGAGCGCCGCCGCACCTACGACGCCTACGGCCACGAGGGCTTGCGCTCCGGCGGGTTCGACCCGGGCGCCGGCTTCGGCTCGATCGACGACATCTTCCAGGCCTTCTTCGGCGGCGGTGGCGGGTTCGGCGGTCGCCGCAGCCCCGCGGCGGGGGGCGACATCGCGGTCGCGGTGGAGGTCGAGCTGGCCGACGTTGCGACCGGCGCCCGCCGCGAGGTCACCTACGACGTCGTCGGCAGCTGCGAGCACTGCCACGGCAACGGCGCCGAGCCGGGCACCCCGATCTCCACCTGCGAGCGCTGCGGCGGCGCCGGCGAGCTGCGCCAGGTGACGCGGACGCCGTTCGGCCAGATGGTCCGGGCGGCCCCCTGCGACGCCTGCGGCGGCGCCGGGAAAATCCCCGAGACCCCCTGCGGGACCTGCGGCGGCAGCGGCCGCACCCGCCAGAGCCGGACCAGCGCGATCGAGGTGCCCGCCGGGATCGAAGACGGCCAGCGGATGCGGATCACCGGCTCCGGCCATGCCGGCGAAGCCGGGGCGCCGGCGGGAGACCTCTACGTCGAGGTCCGGGTCGCCGAGGACGAGCGCTTCGAGCGCGAGGGCAGCGACCTGATCAGCACGGTCTCGATCCCGGCCACCGAGGCGATGCTGGGGACGACGGTGACGGTGCAGACCCTCGACGGCAGCGAGGAGGTCGAGGTCGAGCCGGGCACCCAGCCGAACACCGAAAGGGTCCTCCGCGGGCTCGGTCTGCCCCGCCTCAACAGCCGCCGGCGCGGCAACCAGCGGGTGATCCTCGACGTCTTCGTCCCGACCAACCTCAGCGACGAGCAGCGGGAGATCGCCGAGCGCCTCGACGAGACGATCGAAGAGGGCAACCTCGAGCCCCGGCACGGCGGCGGCCTCTTCGGCCGCGTGCGGCGAGCCTTCGGTTGATCCGCCTCGCGGTCCGCTGTACGCCCGAGCAGGCGGACCTGGTCCTCGCCGAGCTGACGGTCCTGGCGCCGAACGGGGTCGAGGAGGAGCGCGGGCCGGGCTACGTTGAGTACGCGATCTACGGCGGCGAGGGGGAGCTGCCGGAGCTCGGCGACCTCGACGCCGCGATCGCCGGCGGCCGGGTCGAGGTCAGCGCCACCGAGATCCCCGACGACTGGGCCGACCGCTGGCGAGACTTCCACAAGCCGCTGCTGGTGGCAGACCGCCTCTGGCTGCGCCCCTCCTGGGAGCCGCCGCGGGAGGGAGCGATCGACGTCGTCGTCGACCCCGGCCAGGCCTTCGGGACCGGCGCCCACCCAACCACCCGCCTCTGCCTGGGGTACCTCTGTGAGCTTGAGCCCGGGGGAGAGCTGGTCGACCTCGGAACCGGCTCCGGCGTCCTGGCGATTGCGGCCGCAAAGCTCGGCTGGGTTCCCATCCGAGCATATGACCACGAGCCCGCCGCGATTGAAGCCTCAAGAGCCAATGCAGCAGCCAACGAGGTCGACATCTCTCTGGACCGCGTCAACTTGCGGGAACAGCTGCCCGCGCTGGCGCCCACCGTCGTGGCGAACATGACCGCGCCGATCCTGCTTGCCGTGGCTGAACTGATGCGGAAGCGCTGGGGGGAGCCGGGGGAGGGGTCGGCGGACAACAGCGGGGAGGGTCCGGCGACCCCTCCCCCGGCTCCCGAAACGGTCGTCTGCTCGGGGTTGCTGCCTGGCGAGGTAGACGCGGTAGCTGCCGCGTTTGCTGCAGTCGGCCTGAAAGAGGAAGACCGCCGCCAAGACGGCGACTGGGCGGCTCTGCTGCTGCGTCGGGGCTGAGATATAGGGTTCCGAACATGCCATTCGCCTCAATCGTCAGCGGCGACTACAAGTTCGCGCTGTTCCTGCATATCGTCGCCGTCGTCCTCGCCTTCGGCCCGACCTTTGGCTACGGGTTCTTCTTCTCAGTCGTCCCCAAGTACCCGCGGTCCGCACCGGCAATTCTCAGCGGGATTCAGAAGGTCGATCGCTTTTTGGTCAACCCGGGAATGATCGTCTTGCTCCTCGCGGGTATCTACCTTTTGATCGCGAGCGACGATGCCTGGAGTGGCAGCGATGCGTTCGTCACGGTTGGCTTCATCGCGATCATCGTTCTCTTCGGCCTCCAGCACGCCTACTTCCAGCCCAAGGTGCGCCAGCTGAAGGAGATCGCCGAGCGCGACCTCGAGAAGGGCGACACGCTCAGCGCCGAGTTCGAATCGATCGGCGATCAGGTGGGCAAAGTCGGCACCCTCGCCGGTTTGATCGTGGTCATCACGATCTTCTTCATGTCGTACAAGCCGTTCATGTGAGCGACCTTCCGGTCGCGATGTTCGACTCGGGGGTCGGCGGGCTCACCGTCCTCCACGAGTGTCTGGTCTCGCTGCCGCAGGAGGACTTCCTCTACCTTGGCGACACGGCGATGTTCCCCTACGGGGACAAGGACCCCGACGAGCTGCGCGAGCGCATCCGTCGCATTGCCGGCCTGCTGCTCGACCGCGGCGCCAAGCTGCTGGTGATCGCCTGCAACACGGCCACCTCGGTCGGCGAGGAGGTGGCGCGCGAAGTCGCCGCCGAGCGCGGGGTGGAGGTGGTGCCGGTGGTCGAGCCCCAGGCCGAGATCGCGGCGGCTATCACCGCCAGCGCCCGGGTCGGGGTACTGGCAACGCCGAACACGGTCGAGAGCGGCGCCTACCGGCGTGCCCTCGAAGCGGAGGGGAGGGGTCTCGACGTGATCGAGGTCGCCGCCCCCGATCTCGCTTCCTTCATCCAGGAGGGCGCGCTGTTCGACGAGGAGACGATGGCGATGGCCCGTTCCTACTGCCGCCCGCTCAGCGAGGCGAACGTCGACACCCTGATCCTCGGCTGTACTCATTACCCGCTGGTGGCGCCGATGCTGCAGCGGATCCTCGGCCGCGACGTGCGCCTCGTCAGCGGCGGCCATGCCGTCGCCGCGGCCGTTCAGCGGACGCTGGAGAGCTCCGGCCTGGCTCGCGAGCCACGAGGCGAGGGGACCTACGACTTCCTCTGCACTGGCGACTGCGACGCCTTCCACGCGATCGGCACCCGCTTCCTGCAGATGCCCCTGGGGGACGTCGAGCAGGTCGAAATCTGAGTTTCGCGGCAAAGTCGGCGCTGAATTTCTCCAATCTGCGCGCCACACGTGCGCCGAGGCCCGCCACGCTTCCGGGCATGCCAACTTTGACGCCGAGCCATACCGTATATACTCACCCTGTGGCCAAGGTGATGATCTCCATACCCGACGCTCTCCTGGAGCGTCTCGACTCCCGGGCGAATGCTCTGCGGGAGACCCGCAGCGGTTTCCTGCAGCGCCTCACCGAGCGGGAGCTGGAGCGCGCCGAGGGCCGCGATCGCGAAGAGATCGAGCGGTTGCTGAATGACATTCAGCCCTTCGACTTCGGTGGTGTTACCGCCGCCCAGCTCATTCGCGAAGACCGGGCATCGCGCTGAACGTGTACCTCGTCGACGCCAGTGTCTGGGTCAGCCTGGTCGAGCGCGACAGCCCCCATCGGGAGGCGGCCGCGAGCCTGGTCCGCAACGGCGGGCTCGCGGCGCTCGACCTCACCCTCTACGAGATCGGCAACGCCGTCGGCGTCAAGCAGGGCGATGCGACCGAGGCGAGCAGGATCGTCCGTCTCCTGCTCAGATGCTGCCGGGACCGCCTCCTCGCGATCGACGGCGAGCTGCTCGAGTCCGCACTCCGCCTTGCCGCCGAGCACGGCCTCACCGCATACGACGCGGCGTACGTCGCCGCCGCGAAGCGCAACGGCTGGACCCTGGTCAGTGCCGACATCGCCGACCTCGTATCCAAGGGGCTCGCCGTAGCTCCCGACGCCGCCGTTTACCCTTAGTCGAATGAGCGTCCTCGAGCAGGTGCAGAACGACGTGCGGACCGCGATGAAAGCCCGCGACAAAGAGCGTGCCTCGGCCCTGCGGCTGATCGTCGACGTCCTCCAGCAGGACGCGAAGCTCGGCAAGGGCGACGAGATCGCAGTGCTGCAGCGCGAGCGCAAGAAGCGGGTCGAGGCCGCCCAGGCCTACGAGAACGCCGGCCGTGCCGAGCAGGCAGCGGCCGAGCGCTTCGAGGCGGAGCTGATCGAGGGCTACCTTCCCCAGCAGCTCTCCGACGAGGAGCTGGGGGAGATCGTCGCGGCGGCGGTCGCCGAGACCGGCGCCAGCGAGCAGCGGCAGATGGGTGAAGTGATGTCGGCCGTGATGCCGAAGGTCGGCGGCCGCGCCGACGGCAAGCGGGTCAGTGCCGCGGTGCGGGAGAAGCTCGGTTCCTAGTGGCGCGCAGGCAGCTGACCCTCGACAACAGCGTCGCCGCCGAGCTGGCCGGCTCCGAGGACACCGTCCTGCGAGCTCTGCGCGGCAAACTCGAGGCCGATCTCCACCTGCGCGGCAACGTCCTCACCCTCGAGGGCGAGCCCGATGACGTCGCCGCCGCGGCAACGGTTGTCGACGAGATGGTCGAGCTGATCGAGCAAGGGCACGACGTCGCCCCCGGGACGATCGAAGCGGTGACCGGGGCGCTCGAGGCCGAAGAGAGCCCGGCCGAGATCCTCGACGACGTCGTCTGGCGCCACCGCAACACCAAAGTCGCGCCGAAGACCGTCAACCAGAAGCGCTACGTCGACTCGATCCGCCGCCACACGATCACCTTCGGGATCGGCCCGGCGGGCACCGGCAAGACCTTCCTCGCGGTGGCGATGGCCGCCGCCGCCCTGACCGAACGCAAGGTGCAGCGGATCATCCTCACCCGGCCCGCGGTCGAGGCCGGCGAGCGACTCGGCTTCCTGCCGGGCGACATCCAGGCCAAGGTCGACCCCTACCTGCGGCCGCTCTTCGACGCCCTCTTCGACATGCTCGACCCCGACCGGGTCAACGGTTACTTCGAGCGCAACGTAATCGAGGTCGCGCCCCTGGCATTCATGAGGGGCCGCACGCTTAATGATTCTTTTGTAATCCTCGACGAGGCGCAGAACACCAGCCCGGAGCAGATGAAGATGTTCCTCACCCGGCTGGGCTTCAACTCGCGGATGGTGGTCACCGGCGACGTCACCCAGATCGACCTGCCGACCGACCAGCGCTCCGGGCTGATCGCGGTCGCCGACATCCTCGAGAACGTCCAGGACATCTCCTTCGTCCGCTTCGGCGGCGAGGACGTGGTCCGCCACAAGCTGGTCCAGCGGATCGTCGCCGCCTACGACGCCCACGGCAGCCGCGAGCAGGGAGCGCGCGCCGAACACGGGCCGACGCCGCGTTCGTGAGCGCCGACCTGACCGACGTTCCCGCCGAGTTGCGCAGCGCCGTCGCCGCCGCGCTGGTGGCCGCCGGGGTCGATGACGGCCACCTCGCGGTCGAGCTCGTCGACGCCGGGCGGATCCAGGAGCTGAATCGCGACCACCGCGGCAAGGACGCGCCGACCGACGTCCTCGCCTTTCCCATCGACGAACTCGACCCGGTCGCCGGCCCGCGCGAGCTCGGCGACGTCGCGATCTGCCCCGACCACTGCTCCGACGTCACCGAGGCCGCGGTCCACGGCGTCCTTCACCTCTGCGGCCACGACCACGAGACCGACGAGGGCGAGATGCTGGCTCTGCAGGCCCGTGTGATGGAGGGGCTGCGATGACGCGCTCTGGATTCGTCGGGCTGGCTGGGCGCCCCAACGTCGGCAAGTCGACCCTGGTCAACGGGCTGGTCGGCTCCCACGTCGCGATCGTCTCCAACCGGCCGCAGACGACGCGCCGGGCGATCCGCGGCGTCGCCACCGATCTCGAGGCCGGCCGGCAGCTGATTCTCGTCGACCTGCCCGGCGTACAGCGGCCGCGCGACGTGCTCACCGAGCGGATGCAGGGGCGGGTCGAGCGCGAGCTGGCCGACTCCGACGTCGTCCTCCTCGTGCTGAACGGCGAGGAGGGAGTCGGGCCGGGAGACCGCTTCATCGTCCGGGCGCTGCTCGGCGCCGGCACCAAGCTGCCGGTGATCTGCGCCGTCAACAAGGCCGACCGGCTCGGCCCCAACGAGCTGGTCCCGGTCCTCGCCGCGGCGGCGGAGCTGGAGGGTGTCGACGAGGTCTTCCCGATCAGCGCCCGCACCGGCGAGGGGCTGGCGCCGCTGCTCGAGCGCCTCGGGGAGCTGATGCCCGAGGGCCCCTACATGTACCCGCCGGAGGACAGCAGCGACCAGTCGAGCGAGCTGCTGCTCGCCGAGCTGATCCGCGAGCAGGTCCTCAACCGGACCCGCCAGGAGATTCCCCACTCGGTCGAGGTCTCGGTGCTCGAGGTCGAGCCCCGCGAGGACGGCCTCGTCACCGTGCGGGCCGAGATCTGGGCCGAGACCGAGTCCCAGAAGGGGATCCTGATCGGCCGCTCCGGGGTCAAGATCGGCGAGATCGGCGCCGCCGCCCGCCGCTCGCTGGAAGGCGAGCTGGGCGCCAAGGTCCACCTCGATCTGACCGTCCGGGTGCGTCGTCACTGGCGCCGCGACGAGGACCTGCTCGACCGCCTCGGCATCGAGTAGCGACGCGACGTTTACGATTCGTCCGAATGTTCGCCGAAATCGAATTCGACCAGCAGGGCCTGGTGCCGTGCGTCGTCCAGGACTTTGCCTCCGGCGAGGTGCTGATGCTCGCCTACATGAGCGGCCAGTCGCTGGAAATGACGCTGGAGACGGGCGACCTCCATTTCTACAGCCGCTCGCGCGACGAACTGTGGAAGAAAGGCGAAACCTCGGGCAACCTCATGCACCTGCGCCAGCTTCGCTACGACTGCGACGGCGATGCCCTGGTGGCGCTGGTCGATCCCGCCGGGCCGGCCTGCCACACCGGCGAGCGCAGCTGCTTCTACCGCGAGGTGCTGGGCTCCGCCTCGCCGCGCAAGGACGCCCCCAAGGCAGAGGGCGAGCCGAACCCGGTGACCTTCGAAGCGCTGGCGGCGCTGGAGCGGACGATCCGCCACCGCGCCCTGCAGCGGCCCGACGGCTCCTACACGGTGAAATTGCTCGACGACCGCGCCCTGATCGGCGAGAAGGTCGAGGAGGAGGCCGAGGAGGTGGCCCGTGCCGCCCGCGAGGAGACCGACGAGCGGGTCGCCGAAGAGGCCGCCGACCTGCTCTACCACCTGAGTGTGCTGCTGGCTTCGCGCGGTGTCTCGCAGGCGAAGGTGATGGAAGTCCTGAATGGCCGTAGTGGCTGAGTCCGACCTCCGCCTCGAGCCGAGCCTCGAAGAG
The DNA here is from genome assembly GCA_035473555.1 of Solirubrobacterales bacterium. Classification (GTDB taxonomy): domain Bacteria; phylum Actinomycetota; class Thermoleophilia; order Solirubrobacterales; family 70-9; genus VAYN01. Next base: position 66,478 of record DATIOC010000002.1, on the reverse strand, counting down.
GCCCGCGAGCTGGCCCGGGAGGGGAACGTGATCCCGGTTCGGGCGCGGCTGGTCGACGACTGCGAGACGCCGGTCTCCGCCTTCCTCAAGCTGCGCGCGGGCGAGCCGGAGGGCGCGGCCTGCTTCCTGCTCGAGTCGGCCGAGCAGGGCCAGGTCGGACGCTACTCGTTCGTCGGCCTGCGCCCGCGGGCGCTGTTGCGCTGGAGCGAGGGCGTGCTTTCGGAGTGGAGCGGAACCAACCTCAACGTCGCGGACGAGCCGAGCCAGAGCGAGCCGGCGCCCGACCCCTACGCGGCGGTCGCTGCGCGCCTGCAGCGCTACCAGCCGGCGCCAGTACCGGGGCTGCCGCCCTTTGCCGGCGGCGCGGTTGGCTTCTTCGCCTACGACCTGGTGCGGACGGTCGAGCCGCTGGGCGAGCCGAACCCCGATCCGCTCGGCCTGCCCGACATGGCGCTGATGGTGACCGACGCGATGCTGATCTTCGACCACCTCCAGCACGAGCTGACGATCCTCGCCTGCGCCTTCGTCGAGGAGGACGGCAGCGTCGAGGCCGCCTACGAGCGCGCGGCGGCGACAATCGCCGAGATGCGCGACCGCCTGCGCGGTGCGGTGCCGGTGCCCGCGCACCCGAAGGTCTCCAAGCCGCCCGAGTTCGTCTCCAACATGAAGCGCGAGGAGTTCGAAGCGATGGTCTCCCGGATCATCGAGTATGTCCACGCCGGCGACGCCTTCCAGGTCGTCCCCTCGCAGCGTTTCTCCGCTCCCGCCCCGGTCGAGGCCTTCTCGGTCTACCGCGGCCTGCGCGCGGTCAATCCCTCGCCGTACATGTACTTCCTCGAGTTCGGCGATTTCCAGATCGCCGGCGCTTCGCCGGAGCCGCTGGTCAAGGTCGAGGGACGCCAGGTTTCGAGCCGGCCGATCGCCGGCACCTCGCCGCGCGGCGGCAGCGAGGACGAGGACCGCAGGCTCGCCGAGCGGCTGATCAGCGACCCCAAGGAGCGGGCCGAGCACGTGATGCTGGTCGACCTCGGCCGCAACGACCTCGGCCGCGTCTGCGAGTACGGCAGCGTCAAGGTGGACGAGCTGATGGTGGTCGAGACCTACTCGCACGTCCTCCACATCGTCAGCCAGGTCTCCGGCAGGCTGAAAGAGGGGGTCAGCGCGATGGACGTGATGCGCTCGTGTCTGCCGGTGGGCACGCTGTCGGGCGCGCCGAAGGTGCGGGCGATGCAGATCATCGACGAGCTCGAGCCGGTCAAGCGGGGCGGCTACGGCGGCGCCGTCGGCTATCTCTCCTGGAACGGCGACCTCGACACCGCGATCCACATCCGCACCGTCGTCGTCAAGGACGGGCAGCTGCACGTGCAGGCCGGCGGCGGCACCGTCGCCGACGCCAAGCCCGCCTACGAGTACAACGAGTCGGTGAACAAGGCCCGGGCCGTCTTCCGCGCGGTCGAGGTCGCCTGCGAACAGCCGGACTGGGCGTGAAGCCGATGCGCGTGCTCGTGATCGACAACTACGACTCCTTCACCTACAACCTCGTCCAGTACCTGGGCGAGCTCGGGGCCGAGGTCGAAGTCGTCCGCAACGACAAGGCGACCGTCGCCGAGCTGCTCGAGCGCCAGCCGGACCGCCTGGTCGTCTCACCCGGGCCCTGCACGCCGGCCGAGGCGGGCATCTCCGGTGAGGCGATCAAGGCCTTCGGCGAGGCGGGGACGCCGGTGCTCGGGGTCTGCCTCGGCCACCAGGCGATGGTCGAGGTCTTCGGCGGCCGCGTCGTCCAGGGTGAGCCGGTCCACGGCAAGGACGGCGAAGTCGAGCACGACGGCAAGGCGATCTACGCCGGCCTGCCGAGCCCGATGGTCGCCGGCCGCTACCACTCGCTCGTCGCCGACCCCGACCTGCCGGAGGCGCTGGAGCTGACCGCCAGCCTCGGCGAGGTGGTGATGGGCGCCCGCCACCGCGAGCTGCCGGTCGAGGGGGTCCAGTTCCACCCCGAGTCGGTCCTGACCCCGCAGGGCAAACACCTGCTCGCCAACTTCATCGCCGAGGGGGCCGCCAATGCCTAACGACGTCGTCAGCCGGGCGATCGACGCGGTCTGCGCCGGCGACCACCTCACCGCCGACCACGCCTCGGCGGTGCTCAGCGAGATCATGGAGGGGCGCTCCGACCCGGTCCAGACCGGCGCTTTCCTGATCGCCCTGCGAGCCAAGGGGGAGACGGTGCCCGAGCTGGTCGGCCTGGCGCGGACGATGCGCAGCCTGGCGGCGCCGGTCCCGACCCAGCGCGGGGACCTGGTCGACACCTGCGGCACCGGCGGCGGTCCTTCGACCTTCAACGTCTCGACCACCGCGGCGCTGGTCGCCGCCGGCGCCGGGAGCGCCGTCGCCAAGCACGGCAACCGCTCGAACACGAGCAAGTGCGGCTCGGCGGACCTGCTCGAGGCGCTCGGCGTCAACGTCGAGATCGAGCCCGCCCAGGTCGGCCGCTGCATCGACGAGATCGGCTTCGGATTCATGTTCGCCCCCAAGCACCACGCGGCGATGGCGCACGTCGTCCCCGCCCGCAAAGCGCTCGGCGTGCGGACGATCTTCAACTTCCTCGGCCCGCTGACCAACCCGGCCGGTGCCAGCCGGCAGCTGCTTGGCGTCGCCGATCGCCACTACCAGGAGACGATCGCCGAGGCGCTGCTCGGGCTCGGCAGCGAGCGGGCGCTGGTCGTCTCCGCCGAGGACGGGCTCGACGAGCTCTCGCTCTCCTCCCGCACCAGGGTGATCGAGGTCGTCGACGGCGGCACCTCCGAGTGGTTCGTCGAGCCGGGACAGTTCGGCCTCGCGCCGGTCGAGTTGGAGCGCGTTGCCGGCGGCACCCCGGAGGAGAACGCCGACGCCACCCGCCGGGTCCTGGCTGGCGAGGCCGGGCCGCACCGCGATCTCGTCCTCCTCAACGCCGCCGCGGCCCTCTACGTCGGCGGTCTCGCCGCCGACCTCGAGACCGGCGTCGCCAAAGCCGCCGAGGCGATCGACTCCGGCGCGGCAGCGAACGTGCTGGAGCGGCTGATCGCGGCAACGGCCCTCCCCGCCGTCTAGGCTTCTGACGTTCAAGTGGGAATGATGGACCAGCTCATCGCCGGGGCCCGGGAGGGGGTGGAGGCGCGTCGCCGCGACCTCTCTCAGGCCGATCTCGAATCTCGCCTCTCGGCTCGAGGCGAAGACCGCCCGTTCAACGAGGCGCTGGTCCGTCCCGGGCTCTCGGTGATCGCCGAGTTCAAGCGCCGCTCGCCCAGCGCCGGCCAGCTCGCCCGGGAGGAGATCGATCTCGCGGCCCACGTGTCCGCCTACGAGCGGGGCGGGGCGGCCGCGCTCTCGGTCCTCACCGACGAACCCCATTTCGGTGGCTCGCTCGCCGACCTGCGCGCCGCGCGTGCGGCCTGCGACCTGCCGATCATCCGCAAGGACTTCATCGTCGAGCCCTACCAGCTCTACGAGGCGGCGGTTCACGGCGCCGATGCGGTGCTGCTGATCGTCGCCGCCCTGGACGACGAGGACCTGCGCGCCCTGCACCAGGAGGCGCGGGCGATCGACCTCGACTGTTTGGTCGAGGTCCATGACGAGGGCGAGCTGGAGCGGGCGCTGGAGGCCGGGGCCGAGGTGATCGGGATCAACAACCGCAACCTCGACGACATGAGCGTCGACATCGCCACCACCTTCGAGCTGATGCCCGACGTCCCGGCCGGCAAGACCGTGGTCGCCGAGAGCGGGATCTCCGGTCGGGCAGAGCTCGAGGAGCTTGACCGGGTCGGGGTCGACGCGGTCCTGATCGGCGGGGCGCTGATGGAGGCTTCCGACCCCGAAGCCAAGCTGCGCGAGCTGACCGGGCCCGACGAGGGCACCCGGGAACACCTCGTCTAGCGCCATCGCTCGCCCGCGCGCTAATTTAGAAAAACTTTGAAGAGCATTTAGGCGAGGGTCACCTCTCCCCGCCAACCTGCTGCCCATGACCAAGCTCAAGCAAAAACTTCGCACTCCCTTTGGCTCCGCTCTCCTTGGGGGCCTGGTCGTCGCCGTCGCCGGCTGGATCGCGATCGCCGCAGGCGCGATCCAGTCGGACGGCGGCTCGACGACCACCGTCGCCGCGCCGCTGACGGCGCCGGTCGACGCCAAGTCCGAAGACGGCAGCGCCAACGTCGTCAACCAGATCTACAAGACCGACGGGCAGGGCGTCGCCTTCATCGAATCCCAGATCGAACCGCAAGAAGCCGAAGGCTTCAGCCCGTTCGGCGAAGTCGAACCCGAATCGGGCGGTGGCACCGCGACCGGCTCGGGTTTCGTGATCGACGACGAAGGCCACATCCTCACCAACAACCACGTGGTCGAAGGGGCGAGCAAGGTCACGGTCAAACTCGGCGATTCGGAAAAGACCTACGACGCCGAAGTCGTCGGCGCCGACCCCGGCACCGACATCGCCCTCCTCCAGGTCGACGCGCCGGCGGACGAAGTACACCCGCTGACCCTGGGCAAGTCCTCCGAAGCCGAAGTCGGCGACCCGGTGGTCGCGATCGGCAACCCGTTCGGCCTCGACCGCACCGTCACCAGCGGCATCGTCTCCGCCCTGCAGCGGCAGATCGAAGCCCCCAACGGGTTCTCGATCTCCCACGTGATCCAGACCGACGCGGCGATCAACCCCGGCAACTCCGGCGGCCCGCTGATCAACGCGGCCGGCGAGGTGATCGGCATCAACGCCCAAATCGCCACCGGCGGCGGCGGCAACGGCAACGTCGGCATCGGTTTCGCGATCCCGATCGACACGGTCCGGGCCGAGATCGAGGCGCTGAAGACCAAGGGCGAAGTCGAACACGCCTTCATCGGGATCAGCGGCGGCACGGTGACTCCCGAACTGGCCAAGGCGGTCAACCTGCCGGTCGACCAAGGGGTGATCGTCCAGTCCGTGGTCAAGGACGGGCCGGCCGACAAAGCCGGGATCGAAGCCGGCGGCACCTCGGCGACGATCGAAGGCGAAGAAGTCCGCCTCGGCGGCGACATCATCACCGAAATCGACGGCAAGAAGCTGAAGAGCATGAACGAACTCGTCGAAATCATCCAGGGGTCGAAGCCTGGCGATGAAATCGAACTGACGATCATTCGCGACGGGGACGAAAAGACCGCTGACGTCACCCTGGGCACCCAGCCCGAAAAATCTCCGACTGGCGAATAGGGGTGTTTCTCTAGGCCGGGTCTGACCCTCTCCTCACTCAACTTGCTCGGGTGGGGCGGGGGTCGGCCGTCCGAGATTCCCTCGGCCGAGAAGTACAAGCCGTTCCGGAGAGGGTCAGACCCGGCCTTCACGTACGCTCTGGTTATGCGGGTGAAGTTCTGTGGCATAACCAATCTCGATGACGCGGCGGAGGCCGTGCGGCTGGGTGCCTGGGCTGTTGGGCTGATCCACTTCCACGGCAGTCCTAGGAACGTCGATTCAGCAGTTGCAGCTGAAGTTGCTGCTGCTTTTCGGCGGAAGTGTGAGGTGGTTGGGGTGTTTGTGAATCCCACGCTGGACGAGGTCGCGAAGGCGGTTGAGGATGAGGGGTTGACGATGGTGCAGCTGAACGGGGCCGAGGGGGCTTCGTTCTGCGCCGAGGTGCAGCGGCGGACGGGGTTGAAGGTGGCGAAGGCGATTCACGTCGCCAGCGCTGCCGACGTGCACGGCGCCGAGGCCTACCGGACCGACTTCCACCTCTTCGACCGCCGCGGCAAGGGGATGTGGGGCGGGACCGGTGAGAGCTTCGACTGGGAGCTGCTGCGCGGCCACCGCTCCGAAGTGCCGGCGATCCTCGCCGGCGGCCTGCGGCCCGACAACGTCGCCGATGCGATCGCGGTGACGCACCCCTACGCGGTCGACGTCGCCAGCGGCGTCGAGCTGGAGCCCGGCCGCAAGGACCACGCTGCGATGGAGGCCTTCTTCGAGGCCGCGAACTCGGTCGGCGCCAGCGCATGAGCGCGATCGAGGAGCGGTTCGGGCCCTACGGGGGCCGCTACGTGCCGGAGACCCTGATCCCGGCCTTGGACGAGCTGGCCGCCGCCTGGGCGGAGGCGCGCGCCGACGCGGAGTTCATGGCGCGGCTCGAACAGCTGCGCCGCGACTTCATCGGCCGGCCGACGCCGCTCTACCCGGCCGAGCGGCTCTCCGAGCGGGTCGGATCGCGGGTCTACCTGAAGCGCGAGGACCTCGCCCACACCGGCTCCCACAAGATCAACAACGCGATCGGCCAGTCGCTGCTGGCGGCGCGGATGGGCAAGCCGCGGGTGATCGCCGAGACCGGCGCCGGCCAGCACGGCGTCGCCACCGCCACCGCCTGCGCCCTGCTCGGGCTCGAATGCGTCGTCTACATGGGGACCGAGGACATCCGCCGCCAGGCGCCTAACGTCGAGCGGATGAAGCTGCTGGGGGCCGAGGTGGCGCCGGTCGAGGCCGGCGCGCGGACCCTGAAGGAGGCGGTCAGCGCCGCGATCCGCGACTGGGTCGCCAACGTCGCCACCACCCACTACGTGATCGGCTCCGCGGTCGGGCCGGCGCCCTATCCGGCGCTGGTCCGCGACCTGCAGCGGGTGATCGGCTCCGAGGCGCGCGAGCAGGCGCTCGCCGCCGAGGGCTCGTTGCCGGCCCGGGTGATCGCCTGCGTCGGCGGCGGCTCCAACGCGATCGGCATCTTCGCCCCGTTCGTCGAGGACGCCGAGGTGGCGCTGGTCGGCGTCGAGGCGGCCGGCGAGGGGCTCGATACGCAGCGGCACGGGGCTTCGCTGCAGGGCGGCGTCAAGGGGGTCCTGCACGGCTCGCTCTCCTCGGTGATCGCCGACGAGGAGGGCCAGATTCTCGAGGCCCACTCGATCTCCGCCGGGCTCGACTACCCAGGTGTCGGTCCCGAGCACGCGCAACTGCGCGACAGCGGCCGGGCGAGCTATGTGGCGGTTACCGACGAGCAGGCGCTGGGGGCGTTCCAGGAGCTGTCGCGGCTGGAGGGGATCATCCCGGCGCTGGAGTCCTCGCACGCGATCGCCTGGCTGCTCGAGAACGCTCTGGAGGGGGACGGGTTTGACGTGCTTTGTCTCTCCGGGCGCGGCGATAAGGACATGGCCGAGGCGACTGCTCGGCTGAAGCCCCCCAACGAGCTTCTATGAGCGGCGAGGAGCGGATTGCGGCGGCCTTCGAGGCGGCGAAAGCTGAAGGGCGCGCGGCGCTGATGCCTTACATGATGGCTGGCTATCCGGATCGCGAGACCGGGTTGGCGGTGGCTGCTGCTTACGTCGATGCTGGGGCCGACCTGATTGAGCTCGGGGTGCCGTTCTCCGATCCGCTGGCGGATGGGCCGACGATTCATGCGGCTGCCACGAAAGCTTTGGAAGCGGGAGCGACCCTATCGACGGCTCTGGAGGTCTGTCGCTCGGTTGGAGACAAGGTTCCGGTCGTCTTCATGGCCTACGCGAACATGGTTCTTGCGCAGGGTGGGGCGGGGAAGTTCGCGGAGATGGCGCGGGCTGCCGGGGCTGCCGGGGTGATCGTTCCTGATCTGCCGCTGGATGAGGCCGGAGAGGTTCGTGAGGCTTTTGCCGCCGAGGGCTTGGCGCTGGTGCCGCTGCTGGCGCCGACGACGCCGGCCGAGCGGCGAAAGCGGATCTGCGAGTCGGCTCTTGGCTTCGTCTACGTCGTCTCCACCGTCGGCACCACCGGCGAGCGGGCGGAGATTCCCCCTGCCGTGACCGAGCTGGTCGCGGCGACCAAGGCCGATGCCTCGACGCCGGTCGCCGTCGGCTTCGGGATCGGCACCCCCGAGCAGGCTGCGCAGGTGGGAGAGATCGCTGACGGGGTGATCATCGGCAGCCGTCTCGTCCGCGCTGCCGGCGGGGGTGGTTCGCCGCAAGGCGCCGCCGATGCCGTCGCCTCATTCCTCAGCGAGACGCGCGTCGCTCTCGCTGGATAGGATTCCGCGCGTTATGGGAATGGTCGTAACCCTCTTCCTGGCGATCGCCGCGATGGTGGTCGGCTACGCCGCGTTCGGACAGGGCGGCGGCGTCGCCGGGCTGATCTTCTTCAGCGTGCTGATCATCGGCGCCGCGATCCGCACCCTGAAACAGGTTCAGAGCTCTTAGCCGTTGCGCTCAGGCGCGCGTTGCAACTAGCTGGAGGTACTCGGCCTCCAGGACCATCGCGCGGTCGCCGGCGGTGTTCGCGTCGTTGAGGAACGCCCGCAGGTCGTCGGTCAGGGCCTGCTCGCCCTCGGTGCCGACCCGTTCGTAGGCCATCTGAGTGGGGCCGAAGTATTTGCGGAAGAACTCGATGTAGTGGTCGGCGGAGCGGAATGGCTGGCGCGAGATCCGCGGTTCCATGCGGATGTCGGTGACGCCATCGCCGAACAGCTCGCGGACCCGGTCCTCGGTCCCCCAGCGCAGGGGCGATTCGACTCCCGGAGGCGGGGGCGCGTGCTTGGCGATCGTCTGGAACATCGTCCCGACAGCGCCCACCGGGGTCCAGTTGGCCATCCCGATCCGGCCGCCGGGCTTCGTCACCCGCAGCAGCTCGGCGGCGGTCTGCGGCTGGTCGGGGGCGAACATCGCCCCGAAGATCGACATCGTCACGTCGAACTGGCCGTCGTCGAAGGGAAGGTCCTGGGCGTCGGCCTCGACGAACTCGATGCCGAGCCGCTCGGCTGCGGCGCGCTCGCGGCCACGCTCCAGCAGCGCCGGCACGTAGTCGGCGCCGACGACCCCGCCCCAGCTGCGCCGGGCCGCGGCGATCGCGCCGTTGCCGCTGCCGCAGGCGACGTCGAGCACCTTCTCGTCGGGGACGATGTCGAGCGCGTCGGCGAGGTACTCGGCGACGGGGTAAACGAGCGAGGCGACCATCGCGAAGTCGCCTTTCGACCAGATTCCCTGCTGTACCTGGGTGACTGCTTTGAGGTCCGGTGCGTCGTTCATTCGAATCACCCTCTCACGTGAAGAACCGTTTGGCTATCTCCAAAAGGTCGAGGTCGACGTGCTTGACCTTGACCGCCTCCTCCAGCGGCACGCCCACCATCTCGGTGCCGTGGATCGCCGCCATCTTGCCGAATTCGCCGGCTTTCGCCATCTCGTAGGCGTGGGCGCCGAAGCGGGAGGCGAGGACGCGGTCGGTCGAGGTCGGCGTGCCGCCGCGCTGGACGTGGCCGAGGACGGTGACCCGGGTCTCGTAGCCGGTGCGGTCCTCCAGCTCACTTGCCAGCGCGGCGCCGATCCCGCCCAGCCGCGGGTAGCCATATTCGTCGCTGTCCTTGACCGGCTGGATCAGCCGTTCCTCGCCGCTCTCGAAGGCGAGCTTCGCGCCCTCGGCGACGACGATGATCGAGAAGTCCTTGCCGCGGTCGTGGCGGCGGGTGACGTCGCGGCAGACTTCCTCGACGGTGGTCGTCTGCTCGGGGATGACGATGCAGTCGGCGCCGCCGGCTAGCCCCGCGTAGGCGGCGATCCAGCCGGTGGTGCGGCCCATCACCTCGACGACCATGATCCGGTCGTGCGACTGGGCGGTGGTGTGGAGGCGGTCGATCGCGTCGGTGACGATCTGCACCGCGGTGTCGAAGCCGAAGGTGAAGTCGGTGCCGCCGACGTCGTTGTCGATCGTCTTCGGGACCCCGACCAGCGGCAGGCTGCGGTCGGCGTGCAGCTGGCGGGTGATCTCCATCGTGTGCTCGCCGCCGATCGCGACGACGGCGTCGAGGCGCTGCTCGGCGAAGGCCGCGGCGACCTTGTCGACCGCGCCCTCGCGGATCGGCTCGAAGCTCGAGGTGCTGAGGATCGTCCCGCCCTGGTGGAGGATCCCCGAGACGCGGAGCATGTCGAGGGGGACGTAGTCGCCCTCCGCCAGGCCGCGGTAGCCGCGGCGGATCCCGACCGCCTCGTCGCCGCGCTGCATCGCCGAGCGGGCGACGGCGCGGATCGCCGCGTTGAGGCCGGGGCAGTCGCCGCCGGCGGTCAGGACTCCGATTCGCATTCGGCGAGTTTAAGAGGGGCGGCCAATCCTTCTAAGATCGACCGCGATGCCCCGCCTGCCCCCGGTCCTCCTCGCCTGCCTGCTGGGCGCGGCACTGCTCGCCGGCTGCGGCGAAGAAGGCGCGGCGGCGGGGGCGACGGTGCGGATCTACGTCAGCGCGCCGCTGCGCGGGGACGAAGCGGCGGCGGGGCGGAAGCTCTGCGCGGGGGCGCGGGACGAGGCGGCGCGGTCGGGGGGCAAGGTCGGAGATCTGAGGCTGGAGGTCGTCTGCCTCGATGCCGCCGGAGATGGGGGACGCTGGACGCTGGCGCAGGTCGGCGCCAACGCGCGGCGGGCGACGGAGGACTCGACCACGGTGGCCTACGTCGGCGAGCCGGACCCGCGGGCGCGAGAGCAGTCGCGCCCGATCGTCGACGCGGCCGAAATCGCCGAGCTCGGCGACGTATCCGGCGAGGAAGCGGTGGCCGCAGTGGTCGCGGCGATCCGCGAAGGCGACGCGAGCAAGCCCCGGGACGCGGTCTTCCAGGCGGAGGGTTGATGGGCCTTGAGCGGGTTTCTGTGGTTGTGGCGACGCGGGGGCGGCCGGCGGCGCTGGCGCGGTGCGTTGCGGCTTTGGAGGCGCAGACGGTGGCGGTGGAGGTCGTGGTGGTCGAGGACGTCGAGGGACGGGGGCCGGCTTGGGCTCGGAACGAGGGCGTGCACCGGGCGCGGGGGGAGGTGGTCTGTTTCACCGATGACGACTGCGAGCCGGAGGCGGGGTGGGTGGAAGTGCTGGTGGCGCCGATCTTGGCTGGAGACAGTGAAGTGGCGACGGGTCCGGTTGTGATCGGAGCGGATGCGACTGCCGCCGACCGCGCTTGGGAGGCGATCGTCAACTACCTGCAGGTGAGGGCGGCGGCGCCCGGGACTGCCTCGCCGGGATTTGCCGTCACTGCCAACTTGGCCGTGCGGCGGGCATTGCTCGAGCGGCTGCCCTTCGACGAGTCGTTTCCCTCGGCCGCGGGCGAGGATCGGGACTGGGGAGAGCGCGCGGCGCGGAGCGGGGCGGCGCCCGTGTTCGTCCCGGCCGCGGCGGTTGTCCACCAGAGCGGAATGGACGTTAGGGACTTTCTCCGCCAGCAATACCGCTATGGCCGGGGCGCGGCCCGCTACCGCGCCGGTGATGCCAACCGGCGTCGAGGCTCGATCGCGTTCTACGCGGGCCTCCTGCGCGCCGGATTCCGTGCCGGCCTCGGTCCCGGCCTCCTCGTCTGCGCAGCCCAAGCCGCGACCCTGGCCGGAATCCTCGCCGAGTCCGCAAAAAACCTCCTTGAGGGATGGTTTTCGCGGACTCGGCGTTAGCGCTCGAGGAGGGGTTCGCCGCTGAGGCCTTCGAGCGGGGCGTCCGCTATTGCGGCGACGGTGGCGGAGATGTCGGTTACGCGGGCTGGGCGGGTGAGGTTGCGGAGGCGGCTGGTGCGGGGGGCGAGGATGGCCCAGGCGTCGCCGTCGGTGTGGTTGCCGGTGCGGCCGCTGCCGGCTCCTTGGCGTTGGACGCTGCCGAAGCGGGGGGAGTGGAGGCCGGCGAGGTCGACCGAGGAGGTGGGGCGCCAGCGGACCACGAGGTCGGGCAGGCGCTCGGCGGCGTCGCCCTGCTCGGTCACCTCCTCGACCGCAACGACCGCCGGCTCGCCGTCGGGGTCGCGGAAGTCGAGCAGGCCCTCGCGGATCTGCGCGACGAGCTCGGTTGCCTCGCCCTCGCCGACGATCCCCTCGCGCTCGCGGCCGGCGCGATTGAGGCTGATGTAGCCCTGGTTGTCGGCCGGGTGGGCGAAGGCGCGGGTCGTGGACCAGTCGACACCGCGCAGCTCCAACCGCGCCGTCAGCTCCAGCGCCAGCCGGTCCGGCATCGCCGCGGCGACGGCCGCGCGGGCGCGGCCGGAGACGAGGCCGCGCAGGCGCCAAATCGCGCCGGAATCGGAGTCCTCGCCATCCCGTGGTTCCTTTGTCCTCGTATCGCGGACAAAGGAACCACGGGATGGCTTCTCGCCGGCGAGGACCGCGGCGAGCATGCCTGGCAGCAGGTCGGCGCGGCTGGTGTTCTGGTCCATCCCCAGCACGGAGCAGGCGATCACGTCGCACTCGTCGGGCAGCGCGGCGAGGACGCGGCCGAGCTGGGCGTCGACCTCCTCGTAGATCTCGGCCAGGGCCGGGTCGCCCCAGAGGCGGTGGCCGGCCAGGTGGGGGGCGGCGAAGACGATCCAGGCGAGGTCGAACTTCCCCGCGCGCAGGCGCTCGACCGCCAGGTCGGCGACCCGGGCCGGGGCCCGCAGGAAACGCTCGCGCAGGCGTCGCTTTTCCCGCTGGCTCTGCTCGCCGAAGACCTCGGTCACGTCCGGCGGGCGGCCATGGCGCCGCCGCGGTCTACGGTCGCCGCCGTCGGGCACCGCCCAGCGCTCGAGCACCACCCGCTCCCGCATTCCCCAGCCGCAGTAGAGCTCGCCGGCTGCCGCGACGGGGCGGTGGCACTCGTACGGGTCGATGGCCAGCGCGGTCCGCCTGGCGCGGCCGAGGCGGTCCCAGATCGGCGGCGGCGCGAGGAACTGCGCCGCGAGCCGTATCCGCTGGTCGGTCGCGGCCCACTGGAAGGGATAGAAGAGCCCGTGGTCGCCGACCTCCACTCCGCGGTAGAGGTCCTGGTAGGCGCTGGCGGGGAAGTGGGCAGCAGGGGTCTCGAGCTCGACTTCGGTTCCCTCACTGCGCAGGCGGGCGAGGTTGGGCAGCCGTCCTTCTCTGCCCAGCTGCTCCAGCAGCGAGGCGCTGGCGGCGTCGAACTGGATGACGGCGATCACGCGACGGTTACCTCGGCCCCGTCCAGCGCGGCTGAGCGGCGGGCGGCTTCGACGATGGACATCGCGGCGATCCCATCGGCGGCACTGGCGAGGTGCGTGCCGCGCTGGGCTTGGTCGCGCAGCGCTTCCAGTTGTCGCTGGAGCGATAGGACCAGTGGGTCGGGGCGGCCGAGCAGGGGGCCGAGGCGGGCGCCGATGCCTCCCCAGGTCGTGCTGGCCAGCTCTTTGCCCGAGCGGTCGCGGACGGTGATCGCCTCGCGGTGGCTGCGGTCGGTCGCGCAGGAGATGCGGGCTCGGGCTCGGCTCAGCTCCAGCTCGAGGGTGGCGCGCTGCGGTGTGATCTCTGCCTGCCGGACGGCGATCGGGTTGCTTGCCGTCAGGTAGCAAGCCAGGTCGATCAAATGAATGCCGGCGTCGAGGAGCGCCTCGTCCTCCGCCTCATGGGCGCCCCAGTCGCTCCGGCGGAAGCGGAGCTCGAGGTCGAGCTCCAGCCAGCCCTCTGCGGGGATCCGGTCGCGGAGCTCGATGCCCTGGAGGAAGCGGCGGTTGAAGGCGAGGAAGGGCTGTGGGTCCAGCGCCGCGAGGCGTTCGGCCGAGGCGAGGTCCGGGGCCGGTGGCTTCTCGACCAGGGAGGGGACCCCGGCCGCGGCGGCTTCCTCGGCCAGGGCGAGGTGGTGGGCGGCGGGGGCGGCGATGACCAGCAGGTCGATTGGCTCCGCCCCTAGGAGCTCGGAGACGCTGGCGAAGGTCCCAGCCGCTTCGCCACCCTCGCGCTCCCAGAGCTCGGCGCACTGCCGCAGCCGTCCCGCATCGGGGTCGGCGAAGGCGGCGATCCTCACGCCCTCGGCGGCGAGCGCCGCAGGCACGTAGCCGCGCTCGGCGATCCGGCCGCAGCCGGCGACCCCCAGCCTCACGAGCGCTCCTCGCGTACGTGCAGGACGAGCGCGGTCGGGACAGAGGCGGCGGCCGCGAGCTGGTGCAGCTGGTGCAGGCCGATGCCGGCGAGCAGCAGTCGTGGCCCGCCGCGGCGGGCGAGCAGCGCGTAGAGGTCGCGGTCGAGGAAGAGGTTGGCAAGGAGCGCCGCCGCGGCCAGGCGGGGGCGGCGCGCCAGCAGCGAGCCGAGCAGCGCGACCGAGGCGGCGGCGCTGGCGCGGCGGCGCCAGCCGAGGTTGAGTGCGGTGTTGTCGCCACCGCTGCGCAGCAGCAGTCGGGCCCACGGCACCCCGCGGCGGCCGAAGTCGGTCGCGATCATGCTGCGGGGGGTCCAGGCCTTGAGGTGACGGCCGCGGATCTCCGGATCGAGGACGATCCTCGCGCCGCGCCGCCGCAGCCGCATGCCGAGCTCGATGTCCTCGACGCTCGGTGCGGGATAGCCCTCGGCGTCGAACCCGCCCGTGGCCTCGAAGGTCTCGCGCCGGATCGCCCCCAGCCCGGCCCAGAAGGTCTCCGCCTCTCCCGCAGCGCCGGCGTGGACGTGGTGGTGGAGGAGGTTGCGGTAGCGCGAGGTGAGGCCTGGGTCGGCGGGATCATCGTCGTAGGCGCCGAAGACGGCGGCGAGGTCGGGATCGTCCGCGAACCGTGCCGCCAGCCGGGCCAGCGCGTCGGGGTGGGCCTCGACGTCGGAGTCGACGAAGACGAGGACCTCCGCCTCGGCGGCGGCGGCGCCGAGGTTGCGCGCCTCGGCCGGGCCGGCACCGGCCGGCTCGAGCTGCACGATCAGCTCGTCGGGGGCTCGGCTGCCGGCCTCCAGCGCCGCCAGGCAGCGCTCCAGGCTGGCCGGATCGTCGGTCGCCGGGACGACGACCGCGAGGCTGGGAGCGGAGCCGCGGGGGTGGCGCGGATCCTGGGACGAGGCCGGCATTAGGGATACCTAATAGCATCTCGGGCCCCGGTGCCGCCGCCCGCCCACAGCCCCGATTCCGCCCCCGTCGCCGTGCTCGGCGCCGGCCCGGCCGGCCTCACCGCCGCCTACCGGCTGGTCCGGCGCGGCGTCCCGGTCGTCGTCTTCGAGGCCGGCGAGGAGGTCGGCGGCCTGGCGCGGACGGTCGTCCGCGACGGCTACCGGTTCGACCTCGGCGGCCACCGCTTCTTCACCAAGAGCGCCGAGGTCGAGGCACTCTGGGAGGACCTGCTCGGCCCCGAGCTGCTGGTCCGGCCGCGGCTCTCGCGCATTTACTGGCGCGGCCGCTTCATCGAGTACCCGCTGCGCCCCGCCGACGTCTTCGCCAAGGTCGGCCCGCTGGAGCTGGCCCGCAGCCTCGCTTCCTACGCGCGCGCCCGCCTCCGTCGCCGGGCCGAGGCAGAGACCTACGAGGAGTGGGTCAGCGCCCGCTTCGGCCGCCGCCTCTTCGGGCTCTTCTTCAAGACCTATACGGAAAAGGTCTGGGGGGTGCCGACCGACGAGCTGCGGGCCGAGTGGGCGGCGCAGCGGATCGCCGACCTCTCGGTCGCCTCTGCCCTGCGGGCGGCGCTGCCGGGCGGCGGCGAGACGCCGAAGAGCCTGATCGAGGAGTTCCGCTACCCGCGGCTCGGCCCCGGGCAGATGTGGGAGGAGCTGGCGCGGCGGGTTGAGGGCGGGGGCGGCGAGATCCGCCTCGGGGCGCCGGTCGAAGGCCTCGAGCACGAGGACGGGCGGCTGACGGCTGTCCGCGCCGGCGGCGAGCGGGTCGCGGTCTCGGCGGCGATCTCCTCGATCCCGCTGCGGACGACCGCCGGCGTCGCCGAGCCCGCCCCCCCGCCCGAGGTCACCGACGCGGCCGCGGGGCTGCGCTACCGCGACTTCCTCACCGTGGCGCTGCAGATCGACGGTGAGCCACCCTTCCCCGACAACTGGGTCTACGTCCACGACCCGAGGGCGCGGGTCGGCCGGATCCAGAACTTCCGCGCTTGGAGCCCGTGGATGACCCCTGACCCGCGGCGTTCGTGCCTGGGGCTGGAGTACTTCTGCTTCGAAGGCGACGATCTCTGGGACAGCAGCGACGAGGAGCTGGTGGATCTGGGTCGGCGGGAGGTTGCCGAGCTGGGGTTGGTCGATCCCGAGCGGGTCGCGGGCGGGCACGTGGTGCGGGTTCCGAAGGCGTATCCGGTCTACGACTCCGAGTACGCGGGGCGGGTCGAGACGATCCGGAGGTGGCTCGACGGGATCTCGAACCTGCAGCAGATCGGGCGCAACGGGCTGCATCGCTACAACAACTCGGATCACTCGATGCTGACGGCTATGCGGGCGGTCGAGAATCTCTGTGATGGGGCGAATCACGACGTGTGGGCCGTGAACGCCGACGGCGTCTACCACGAGCGGGAAGAGCCGGCCGAGCAGCCGTATCGGGTGGCTCCGGAGACGCCGGCTATGGGTCGGCCGCTGGCGGAGCTGGACTAGTCGCCGGCGGGACAGGGGAGCTGGATGGCTCTCCAGGTTCCGGCGTGGGCGATTACTTGGCCGCTGGGGAGAGGCTTGGTGGAGAGGACTACGCCGTGTTTTGGGTGGCGCCAGATGGGGGTTGCTGAGATTGGTTCCTCGAGTTTCCAGGCGAGGGCGGTTTGCTGGCGAACCTGGGTGATCGAGACCTTGTTGTGGCAGCTGAGGAGGGCGGTCGGACCCGTCTGGTCCACGAGGTCGAAGAGGTCTTCGATCGAGGTCGTCTGGCGTTGGACCACGTTTAGGTCTCCTGGGATCTGCGCCGCGCGCCAGGCGAAGCCTGCGACTGCGATGAAGAGGGTGGCGGCGACCAGGGGTCGCAAGGCTCCTTCAGCTCCGGTGCGGGCTAGGCCGACTCCTCCGAGGACGGCGATGATCGCGGTGGCTGGGGCGAGGAAGCGGGGGAGGCCGGCGAAGCCGGCGATTGCCATCAGCGCTACGAGGAGGATCCAGGCGAGCGCGCCTGCGAAGAGGATCGCCAAGATGCGATCGGGATCGGCGTCAGGCTCCTTAGTGAACCAGTGGTTGACTAAGGCGCCTTGCCAGAGCAGTAACGCGAGGCCGAGCCAGGCGGCGGCCAGGGGGCCGGCTAGGGCTCGTCCCAGGACTTCGAGGCCGTCCAGTGGCTCGATGCCGCCGGCGCGGGCGGTCTCTCCTCCCTCCAGTGGGTTGCCGGCGCCGAAGATGTCGGGGACGAACCAGGCGATTGGGATCAGGATGGCGACGGCGATCGTGGCGATGCGCAGGCGCGGGTGGTGGCCTCGCACGCTGAGGCCGTAGAGCGCGAGGAAGGGCCAGACTTCGGGCCGCAGCAGCGCTGCCGCCGTTCCCAGCCCAAGCGCCAGCTCGCGCCGCTCGTCGAGCGCGGCCCAGATCGCTCCCAGGGCCAGTGCCACCAGCAGCGGCTCCGAGAGCCCGCCGGTGAACTGGCGCAGCGGCGGCGTGAACGAGTCCGCGGTGAGCGCGACCGAGCCGGCGGCCAGCGCCGCCCCGGCCCAGCGCCAGCGGCCGCTCTCCTCGCCCGCCAGCCGCGTCGTCAGCAGCCCCGCCAGCAGCGGCGCGCAGAGCCAGCCGCTGCGGGCGACGAGCAGCCAGGCCTTCGGCCCCGCCTCGCCGAGCAGCGAGAGCGGCGCGTCGATCAGGACCGGGAGCGGCTTCCACGACGGCCCCGATGCCGTCTCCAGCCCGCCGTGCATCAGCTCCCGTCCCCAGACCAGCCAGGCCCAGGGGTCGTAGACCGGGAAGTAGGGGAGGGCGAGGGAGAGGACGGCGAGCGCCGACGCCACCCCTACGCCCAGCCAGAGCGCCCGGGACCAGCCGTCCCGCTCGGCTCTCACCCGATCACGGCGGCGCCGCACCCTGCTCGCTCAACAGGTAGACGGGGACCGCGGCGACCGCCAGCAGGACCAGGGCCGGGATCGCGCTCGCCTCGTAGAAGCCGAAGGTGGTCTGCGTCCAGATGTCGGTCGCCAGGGTTTTGAACCCGATCGGCGAGAGGATCAGGGTCACCGTCAGCTCCTTCATCGCGTGCAGGAAGACGAGCGCGGCGCCGGCCATGACGCCGCCGCGGGCGAGCGGGATCGTGATCGTGCGGAAGACTTCGGCCGGGCCGCGGCCCATTCCGCGCGCCGCCTCTTCGATCCGCGGCGAGAGCTGGACCAGGGCGCTCGCGGTCGGGCCGATCGCCAGCGGCAGGTAGTGGATCGACATCGCGAAGACCAGCAGCGCGATCGTCTGGTAGAGCGCCGGCACCGCCCGCGTGGCGAAGAAGACGAGCCCGAGGGCGACGAGGATCCCGGGCAGCGCGTAGCCGGCGTGGGAGAGGCGCTCGATCGCCCGCGTCATCCGCGACGGATAGCGCACCACCAGCGCCGCCACGACCAGCGCCGCGATCGCTCCCGCCGCCGCCGCCCAGACGGCGATCAGCAGCGAGTTGCCGCCCAGCGCGGCGATCGTGTTCCACGAGGTGCTGCCGGTCGAGATCCCTTTGCTCGCCCAGTAGACGAGGACGCCGACCGGGAGGACGAAGGCGACCAGCACGACCAGCGAGCAGAAGCCGAGCGCCGGCCAGCGCCAGCGGCCGAGGCGGTAGGGCCGGGCCGGGCGCAGGGTGCCCGGGCCGAGCCGGTGGATGCGGCGCGAGCCGCGCACCCGCGAGCTGGCGAAGAGCAGGAGCAGCATCGCGACGACGAGGACGGCGCCGAGGGCGGCGGCGGCGACCCGGTCGAAGCTCGACTGGTAGGCGATGTAGATCTCGGCGGTGAAGGAGTCGAAGCGGAGGATCGAGACGGCGCCGAAGTCGCTGATCGTAAACAGGGCGACGAGCAGCGAGCCGGCGGCGAGCACCGGCCAGAGCTGGGGCAGGACGACGGTGCGGAAGACCTCCAGCGGGCCGCGGCCCATCGCCCGCGCCGCGTCCTCCAGCTGCGGGTCTATCCGCCGCAGGGTCGCCCGCAGTGGGATCAGGACCAGCGGGTAGGTGAACAGCGTCAGCACCAGCCAGGCGCCGAAGAAGCCGTAGATCGAGGGCGGATCGATCCCGAGCGCGTCGTGCACCATCCCCTTCGGTCCCAGCGCCGCGACCAGCAGGTAGGCGCCGACGTAGCTGGGGATCACCAGCGGCAGCGTGCAGAGGACCGCCCAGAGGCGCCGCCCCGGCAGGTCGGTGCGGACCGTCAGCCAGCCGATCGGCAGCGCCAGCGCGACCGAGGCGACGACCACGGCGGCGGTCAGCGCCGCGGTGCGCAGCAGCGTTTCCAGCGCCCGCGAGGAGAGCGCCGTTTCCATCGCCGCCGAGAAGTCGCCGAAGATCACCACGGCGAGGTAGGCCGCCGGCAGCACCGCGGCGGCACCGACGAGCGCCCCGGCGGCCAGCAGCCAGACCGGGGCGGGGCGCGACCGGGCCACTACAGGGCCCCGCTCTCCTGCATCAGTTCGATCGTCCCCTGGATCTCCTTCAGGTCGACCAGGCTGGCGTCGGAGACGGGGATCTTGTTGACCGGCACGCTCAGCGAGGGGTCGGGCTTGGCGCCCTTGGCGAGCGGGTACTCCTTCGAGCTCGAGGTGAAGAACGCCTGCGACTTGTCCGATAGCAGCGAGCGGACGAAGGCGAACGCTTCCGGCTTGCGGTCGCTCGATTCGAGCACGCCGACGCTGGTCAGCAGCATCAGCGAGCCGAGGCCGCCGGGCGGGAAGTAGACCGCGACGGGATAGTCGGGGCCTTCTTCGCCGATCGCCTGGGCGACGTAGTAGTGGTTGATCAGGCCGACGTCGATTTCGCCTTTGGCGATCGCGTCGCGGATCGTCACGTTGTCGGGGAAGGAGACGGCGCCGTTGTCGACCATTTCTTCCAGCCACTGCTTGGTCCGGTCGTCCCCATACTTGGCCCGCAGCGCGGTCACGTACTCCTGCATGCTCGAGGAGGCGGGGCTCCAGCCGACCCGGTCCTTCCACTTCGGCGCCGTCAGCCCGAACGGCGAAGGGGGCAGTTCCGATTCGGAGACGACGTTCTTGTTGTAGGCGATCACCCGGGCGCGGCCGGTGACGCCGACCCAGCGGCCTTCGGGGTCGCGGTAGCGCGCCGGCACCCGGTCGAGGATGTCCCGCGGCAGCTTGGCGAGCAGGCCGGCTTCGGCGACGGCGGCGATCGCCCCCGGCTCCTGGGCGAAGAAGACGTCGGCGGGGGAGGCGTCGCCCTCCTCGACCAGGGTCGCGGCGAGGTCGGCGGTTTCGGCGAAGCGGACCTTGACGTCCCGGTTGGCTTCGGCCTCGTAGCTGTCGACAGCGGGGCCGATCGCGGCCGGGATCCGGCCCGAGTAGAGGGTGATGCCTTCCGGCCCGGAATCGTTCGAGCCGCCGCCGCTGTCTTCGGTGCTGAAGCCGCAGCCGGCGAGGACCGCGGCGGCGAGGACGAGCAGGGCTGCGAACAGCCGCTTCTGTTGCGAGGTGGGGTGGATCATGGAGAGGACAGTTAGGTTGCCCTAATCTTATGGATTCCTCTCTCTATGGAGCTCGAAGAGTCCAACCTGACCCCTGGGCTGCGCCTGCGCGGCCTGTGCAAATCGTTCGGCGACGTCGTCGCCGTCGATGGCCTCGACCTCGACGTCCCCGAGGGGGCGATCTGCGCCCTGCTCGGCCCCAGCGGCTGCGGCAAGACGACGACGCTGCGGCTGATCGCCGGCCTCGAGCGCTCCGACGCGGGCACGGTCGAGATCGGCGGCAAGGAGGTCGAGGGGCCGGGCGCCTCGGTCGCCGCCGAGCGGCGGCGGATCGGGATGGTCTTCCAGGACTACGCGCTCTTCCCGCACATGGACGTCGCCGCCAACGTCGGCTACGCACTCGGCCGGCGCCCCGACAAGGCGAAGGTCGAGCGGGCGCTGGAGACGGTCGGGCTCGGCGGCCTCGGCAAGCGCAACCCGCACGAGCTCTCCGGCGGGCAGCAGCAGCGGGTGGCGCTGGCGCGGGCGCTGGTCGCCGAGCCGCGGGCGCTGCTCCTCGACGAGCCCTTCTCCAACCTCGACGCCGGCCTGCGGGTGCGGGTCCGCGAAGAGGTGCGCGAGATCCTCACCGAGCAGAAGCTGACCTCGGTCTTCGTCACCCACGACCAGGAGGAGGCGCTGAGCGTCGCCGACGTCGTCGCCGTCGTCAACGAGGGCAGGGTCGAGCAGGTCGGCACGCCCGAGGACGTCTACTCGCGCCCCGCGACCCGCTGGGTCGCCGGCTTCCTCGGGGAGATCGAGGTGCTGCCGGGCAAGGCGACGAACGGGACGATCGAGTGCGAGCTGGGACAGCTGCCCAACCGCGAGGGCCACACCGGCGAGGTCGACGTCCTGGTCCGGCCCGAGTCGCTGGCGATCGGGACGGGCTCGCCGCCCGACCGGCCGAGCCAGAAGGCAACCGTCGTCTCCCGCAGCTTCTTCGGCCACGACCAGCTGGTCGAACTCGAGCTCCCCTCGGGCAGCGTCGTCAAGGTGCGCCGACTCGGCTTCCCGGCCTGGCACCCGGGGGACCGGGTCAGCATCTGGATCGAGGGGCCCGCCGACGTGCTGGCCCGCGACGGCTAGAGCAGGTCGCCCAGGGCCTCATCGAGGCCGGGGTACTTGAACTCGTAGCCGAGTTCTTGGGTTCGTTTCGGGATGACTCGGGCGCCGCCGCGGAGGACCTGGCCGAACTCTTTGCCGAATTTGAGGTCTAGGACGAGGCCCGGGACCGGCATTACCGCGGGGCGGTTCAGGGCTCGGCCGAGGGCCTTGGAGAACTCCTTGTTCGTCGCCGGGTGCGGCGAGCTGGCGTTGACCGTGCCGCTGACGTTCTCGTCGTCGAGCGCCCAGAGGAGGATTCCGATCTCGTCGTCGATGTGGATCCAGGCGAGGTACTGGTTGCCGCCGGCGAGCGGACCGCCGACTCCCAGTTTGAACGGCGGCAGCATCTCCTTCAGCATCCCGCCCTCGGTGCTGAGCACCTGGCCGGTGCGGGCGATCACCAGGCGGACTCCTGTGGGGTCGAGCTCGTGGGCGGCCGCCTCCCAGGCCTGCACGACCTCGGCGTCGAAGCTGGTCCCCGGTCCGTCGCTCTCGTCGACCTCCTCGTCGCCGCGGTCGCCGTAGAAGCCGACCGCCGACTGGCTGACCAGCACCTTCGGCGGGCTCTCGAGGCCGATGATCGCCTGCACGAGGTTGTGGGTACCCATGCGGCGGCTCTCCATGATTCGCTCTTTCGCCTCGTCGGTCCAGCGCTGGTCGATCCGCTCGCCGAGCAGGTGGACGACCCCGTCGACGCCCTCGAAGGCGGCCGGATCGGGTCGTTCCAGGGTCGGGTCCCACTTGTGCCAGGTGACGCGCGGGTTGGCGCCGCGGGCGCGTCCCGGCTCGCGGGTCAGGCCGACGACGTCGTCGCCGCGGGCGAACAGCGCGTCACAGAGCGCCCGGCCGATCGTGCCGCTGGCGCCGGTGACGAGGACCCGCACTGGTTAGTCAGCCTCCACGGTGGCGAAGGTGCCGGTCTCTTCGTCGATGCGGGCGATCCCGTCGCGTTTGGCCTCCTCGACCACCGCTTCGGCGACCTTCGGCGCGACTTCGCGGTTGAAGACGCTGGGGATGATGTAGTCCTCGGCCAGGTCCTCCTCGGAGACCGCCATCGCGATCCCCTGGGCGGCGGCGAGCTTCATCTCCTCGGTGATGCTGGGGGCGCCGGCGTCGAGGGCGCCGCGGAAGATGCCGGGGAAGGCGAGCACGTTGTTGATCTGGTTCGGGTAGTCCGATCGCCCGGTGGCCATGATCCGCACGTAGGGCGCAGCCTCCTCGGGCATCACCTCGGGGGTCGGGTTGGCCATCGCGAAGACGATCGCGTCGTCGTTCATCTTCCCGAGCGACTCGGGCTGGATGATCCCGGGGCCGGAGAGGCCGACGAAGATGTCCATGCCCTCGATTACGTCGTCGGGCTGGCCCTGGATCAGCTCCGGGTTCGTCGCCTCGGCGTACCAGCGCTTGGCCGCGTTCATCTCGCCCGATTCGTAGTCCTCGCGGGCGGTCGAGAGGGCGCCCTTGCGGTCGCAGCCGACGATCTGGGTGATTCCCGAGGCGAGCATCATCTTCGTCACCGCCACCCCGGCGGCGCCGAGGCCCACCACCAGCACCCGCAGCTGCTCGATCGGTTTGCCGGTGATCTTCAGCGCGTTGAACAGCGCCGCCATCGTCACCACTGCGGTGCCGTGCTGGTCGTCGTGGAAGACGGGGATGTCGATCGACTCCTTCAGCCGGTCCTCGATCTCGAAGCAGCGCGGGGCGGAGATGTCCTCGAGGTTGACGCCGCCGAAAGTCGGGGCCATCAGCTCGACCGCGCGGACGATCTCGTCGGCGTCCTGGGTGTCGAGGCAGATCGGGAAGGCGTCGACCCCGGCGAACTCTTTGAACAGCATGCACTTGCCCTCCATCACCGGCATCGCCGCCTCGGGGCCGATGTTGCCGAGGCCGAGGACGGCGCTGCCGTCGGAGACGACCGCGACCGTGTTCTTCTTGATCGTGTACTCGAAGGCTTTGCTGCGGTCGTGGTGGATGTCCATGCAGACGCGGGCGACACCGGGCGTGTAGGCCATCGAGAGGTCGTCGCGCGTCTTCAGCGGGTACTTGTTGCGCTGCGCGATCTTGCCGCCGCGGTGCATCTGCATCGTCCGGTCGACGTAATCGAGCACCCGCGCCCCCCGGGTCGAGCCGATCGCCCGCAGGATCTTCTCCCAGTGCTCGCGGTCGGCCGCGTCGATCGTGAACTCGCGGACCCGTTTGCCCTCCGGCCCGGCACCCGGCACCAGGTCGACCCCCTGCAGCTGCCCACCCGCCTCGGCGATCGCCGCGGTAAGGCGCCCCAAGGGCTCCTGCCGCGCATCAAGCTCGACGCGGATCGTGACGCTGTACTGGGCGCTGACAGCCATGAGCGGCTATCGAATCAGATTCAGCTCGCGGGCTCGGTCCGGACGCTCTCAAAAGCGAAAAAGGCTGGGTAAGGGGGGAGAGTTCGAGGCCCTGTCGACTTTGTTCGGATATGCCGTACAAAAGCGACACGTTCGATGCGGGCTGGCAGGTTGAAAAAGAGCCGGATCGGGTGGTTGCTGACGTAGTCGGGGCCCTTGAACCCCTACCGTTAGCTGGGTGAGGCGTCTTTTGCTGGTTTTCGTGTGTCTTCTATCCGTGCCCGCTACTGCGAGCGCGGACGAAGCCGAACTGATCTACCAGCCGGGGGCGGTGCTCGAAATCGACCTCGACATCTCGGCGGAAGACGAAGCCAAACTCGAAGCCGAACCCGACGAAGACGTCAAAGGCACCTTCACCGCGCGGCTGACCGACGGGACGCCGGGTGGCTCGACTACTCCGCTGACCACCAACCACCCGGTTGAAGTCCACCTCAAGGGCCACAAAACCGGCTCCTTCCGCAAACTCACCGGCAAGGCGGCCTTCAAGCTCAAGTTCAAGAAAACGGAACGTTTCCTCGGCCTGCGGAAGATGACTCTGAACAACATGGTCGAGGACCCCTCGATGATCCACGAGACCCTCGCGTACGGCCTCTTCCGGGCGGCGGGAGTCCCCGCCTCGCGGACCGGGTTCGCCTATCTGCGGGTCAACGGCGACGACTTCGGCGTCTACCTCGACCTCGAGAACCTCGACGAAACCGCCCTCGCCCGCCTCTACGGCGTCGGCAACACGCTCCACCTCTACGAGGGCGAATACGGGGCCGACGTCGACGCTGCGGGCATCGCCACCCTCGGCACCGAACCTCCGGAAGGCCAGCCGAAGTTCGAAATGGACGAAGGTGAAGGCGAACCGACCGACCTCGAAGCGCTGGCCAGCGGGGTCGCCGGCAGCTCACCGAGCTTCTCGGCCCGCCTCGCCGGCCTCGCTGACCTGACCGAGATGACGCGGATGTGGGGGGTCGAGAAGTACATCTCCCACTGGGACGGCTACTCCGGCGAAGAAGCCTCGAACAAGCCGAACAACTACTACCTGCACAGCGACCTCGCCGGCCTCTTCCAGATGCTCCCCTGGGGCACCGACAACACCTGGCAGGTCGAACGCCGGATCGGCTTCGACGGGCACGCCGGCTTGCTCTTCCACGGCTGCCTCGGCGACGACCACTGCTTCCGCAGCTACTACGCCGCCCTGCAGGCGCTGGAAGGGCAGGTGGCGACCCTCGACCCCGACGCTCTCGCCGCCTCGACCGCCGCGCTGCTGAAGCCGTGGCAGGAACTGGAAGAAGACGAATCGACCCGCGGCGAGCACAGCGTCGCGGAAATCGAAACGGCCGTCGCCAAAGTCCGCCAGTACATCGCCGCCCGCCCCGGCGAACTCACGAAATGGCTGGCCGCCAACAAACCGCCCGCCGAAGCGCCGGGGACGGGTGGCGGGCCTGCGCCGGGCCCCGGAGGCAGCGGTTCTGCGCCGCCGGACCTGCGCGTGGACGGCATCGTCAAGCATCCCGGCCAGCTGCGCCTTCGGGTTCGCCTCGCAGCCCCCGGCCGCGTCCGGGCCTGGGTCTCGTTCCAGACCAAGGACGGCCGCCGCCGCGTCTGCGCCCCCGACGTCTCAACCGACACGGCCGGCGTCGTCGTGCTGCCCTGCCGCTTCTCCAGCTCCGTGCGCCGGCGCCTGCGCCATCACGGCTTGCGGATGCGCGTGGTCCTGCGCTTGACCGACGCCGGCGGCGCCTCCGAGACGACGGTCCGCCGGGTCAGGCTCCCGCGCGGCTAGAGTCGCGTCCGTGCCAGACGCCGCCGCCGCTCCGCAGCTCTTCCTGATCGACGGCAACAGCCTCGCCTACCGCGCCTTCTTCGCCCTGCCCGAGTCGATCGGGACCAGCGACGGCCGCCCGACCAACGCGATCTACGGCCTCGCCTCGATGCTGGTGAAAATCATCGACGAGCACCATCCGCAGGGCGTCGTCGTCGCCTGGGACGCCGGCATGTCCGGCCGCGAGGTCACCTACGACCTCTACAAGGCCCAGCGCAAACCGCGCCCCGACCTCCTCCGCGAGCAGTGGCCGCACCTGATGCCGCTGGTCGAGGCCTTCGGATACACCAACGTCAAGGTCGACGGCTACGAGGCCGACGACGTGATCGCCTCCCTCGTCCGCCAGGCGCGCGAAGAGGGGATCGAGGTGATGGTCGTCACCGGCGACCGCGACGCCTACCAGCTGGTCGACGAGGGCGTGCGGGTGATGAGCACCTCGCGCGGGATCACCGAGACCAAGATCTACGACCGCGCCGCGGTCGAGGAGCGCTACGGCGTGCCCCCGGAGCTGATCACCGACCTGATGGGTCTGCGCGGCGACACCTCCGACAACATCCCCGGCGTCCCCGGGATCGGCGAGAAAACCGCGACCCAGCTGCTGCAGCAGTTCGGCTCGCTGGATGAGGTGCTGGCCAGCGTCGAGGAGATCTCCGGCAAAAAACGCAAGGAGAACCTGACCGAGCACGCCGACGACGCGCGGATGTCGAAGCAGCTGGCGACGCTCCAGTACGACATCGAGACGGGGGTCGACCTCGCCGCGGCGATGGACTCCGAGCCCGACCGCGGCGCCCTGCGCGAGTTCATGCGCGAGTTCGAGCTGCGGGCGGTTCTCGAGCGGCTGGAAGAGGCGCTGCCCGAGGGCGACGCGGTCCCCGGCCGCAAGGTCGAAACCGAGCTCGAGGTCGCTGCCGAGGAGGGCACGCCGCAGGACCTCGGCGCCGGGCCGCTGGCGCTGGCGATCGACGGCGACCGCTGGGCGGCGGCCGAAGCCGAGCGCGTCCTCACCGGGAACAACAGCCTCGACGAGCTCGCCGTCGCCCTCGGCACCAAGCCCTTCGCCGCCCACGACGCCAAGTCGCTCGGCGGCGGCCGCCACGGCCTGCTCGCCGCTGCCGCCCGCGAGGGTGTCGAGCCGAACCTCGACCACGACACGATGGTCGCCGCCTACCTGCTGGAGCCGCAGCGCCGCACCTACGACCTGGTCGAGCTCGCCGCCGACGCCGGCATCGGCCTCGCCGAGGGCGCCGCGGCTGAGAAGGCCGAGGAGGAGGACGGGCAGATGGCCCTGGGGGAGGAGCTGGAGGCCGGCCTCGACCCGGCCGAGGAAGCCCGCCTCGTCGCCGCTCTCGCCGCCGTGCAGGGGCCGCGGATCGAGGAGCTTGGGCTGGCGGAGCTGCTGCACGAGGTCGAGCTGCCCCTGGTCGCGGTGCTGGCAGCGATGGAGCGCGAGGGGCTGAAGCTCGACGCCAAGCGCCTGGCCGAGGTCGGCGCCGGCTTCGGCGAGCGAATCGAGACGCTGGAGCGGGAAATCTTCGAACTCGCCGAGGAGGAGTTCACGATCGGCTCGCCGCAGCAGGTCGGCCGCATCCTCTTCGAGAAGCTCGGCCTGACCCGCAAGCGGCGCGGCAAAACCGGGTTCTCGACCGACGCCCGCGTCCTCGCCCAGATCCGCGACGAGCACCCGATCGTCGAGAAGATCGAGCAGTGGCGTGAGCTGACCAAGCTGAAGAACACCTACCTCGACTCGCTGCCGGAGCTGATCGACCCCGAGACCGGCCGTGTCCACACCACCTTCAACCAGGCCTCGACCACCACCGGCCGCCTCTCCAGCACCAACCCGAACCTGCAGAACATCCCCATCCGGACCGAGATCGGCCGCCCCGTCCGCGCCTGTTTCGTCGCCGAGGAGGGCAACCAGCTGCTCTCCGCCGACTACAGCCAGGTCGAGCTCCGGGTCCTCGCCCACGTCGCCGACGAGGAGGTGCTGAAAGAGGTCTTCCGCAAGGGCGAAGACGTCCACGCCGCGACCGCCGCCGAGGTCTTCGAGATCGAGCGCGACGAAGTCGACGTCGGCCAGCGCTCGAAGGCGAAGATGGTCAACTTCGGGATCGTCTACGGGCTGACCGGCTTCGGCCTCGCCGATCGTCTCAACATCCCCCGCAAGGAGGGCGAGGAATTCGTCTCCCGCTACCTCGAACGCTTCCCCGCGGTCCGCGCCTTCCGCGAGCAGGTGATCGAGCGCGCCCAGGAGGAGGGGTTCGTCACCACCCTGATGGGCCGCCGCCGGGCGATCCCCGAGCTGCGCTCCGGCAACCCCAACACCCGTCGCCTCGGTGAGCGCCTCGCGGTCAACACCGTGATCCAGGGCACCGCCGCCGACATCATCAAGGTGGCGATGGTCCGCTGTCAGCGGGCGCTGAAGGAGGCCGGGGGGGAGACCCGCCTCGTCCTCCAGATCCACGACGAGCTCCTCTTCGAGGGCCCGCCCGCGGAGATGAAAGCGGCGGCCGAGCTGGTGGAGCGCGAGATGTGCGCCGCCTACCAGCTCGATCCGCCGCTCGAGGTCGACGTCGGCATCGGCCAGGACTGGCTCGATGCCAAGTGACGCCGGCCCTCCCTGACTAGTTCGTCGCGGTGACTTCCTTGCCGGAGAGCTCGACCTCGTGGAAGGTCGCCTGGCCGTTTTCGAGCTTCAGCTCGGCCTCCTCGACGACGGCGCCGGGAACCAGCTCCGCGGTGGTGCAGAGCCGGTCGCCCTGGTCGTCGTCGCCCTCGTGGCCGGGGCCGGAGTTTTCGCTGCCCGGGCCCGAGTTGTCGCCGCCCTGATCGCCGCCGTTGTCGTCGCCCGGCTCTTCGCCGTGGTCGCCGTTGTCGTCGCCGGCCTCTTCGCCTTCGCCGTGGTCGTCGCCCGGCTCGCTCTCGCCGCTGCCTGAGCCCTCGCTGCTGACCGAGGCGCTGGAGCTGTCGTCGTCGCACTTGATCTCGGTGTCGCCGGTGACGAGGCCGGAGATCGTGTCGCCGCCGAACAGGTTGATCGTCAGGCGTCCGGTGGTGGCGTCGAAGGAGGCGATCGTGCCGGCCTGCTCGCTGCCGTCCGTCACCCCGTCGTCGTCGCTGTCGGCGTCGCGCGGGTTGTCGCCGGCGAGGAACTCGCCCCGGTTGCGCAGGTGGTCGCCGTCCTGGTCGTGGCGCGCCTGGTTGACCGTGAGCGAGAGCTTGTGGCGCTTCTCCCAGCGATCCGGGATGCGGTCGTGGTTGCGGTCCTTGGCGGCGGCCAGGGCGGGCATGGCCAGGAGCGCGAGCGCTCCCAGCAACAGCGCGAACAAGGTCATGCCGCTTTGGGGTCGCCGTGCTTTGGTCGGGGTCATGCCATTCCTCCTGGGTTGGTGTGAACAACTGGTTGGGGCTACAACCCGGAGGCGGAGCGAAGATCACGCGGCTATGGACTTCCGTCCACTGCGCCCGTATCGCCGCCGCTGAGCTCGCCGCCGCCGGAGCCCTCGCTGCCCGAGCCGGAGCCAGACCCAGAGGAGCCTGAACCGCCCCCGTCCTCGATCCCCGGTTCGGGGGTGGTGGGGACCGGCTCGCTCTCGACCTCGCCGCCGCCGGGACCGGAGCTGCCGCCGCCGTCTCCGCCGCTGATCTGCGAGCCGTCGTCGCCCGAGCCGGAGCCCGAGGAGCCGCTGTGGTCGCCGGATCCCGAGTCGTCGGAGCCCGAACCCGAGCCGCCGTGGTCCTCGATACCGCCGTCGTCCCTGCCGTGGTGGCCGCCGGAGATCGATCCGGGGCCGGAGTTGTCACCGGAACCATGGTGGTCGCCGTCGTCGCCTCCGGAATGACTGGAGCGCCCGCCCGGGGTGCCAGAGCCGCTACTGGAACCGCTGCGGTCGCTGTCAGCGAGCGAGCCGCCGCCCTCGCCGGAGTGCGAGCCGCGATGGCCGTCGTCGGCTCCGCCGCCGTCGCTTCCGCCGCGACCTGAGTGGGATGAAGTTTCGGTGCCGCTGCCGCCCGCGCCACTCGGCTGCCGGCTGCCCTGGCGCCCGGTCTCCAGCGGCGCCGCCTCGGCCGCTTCGGGGTCGGGACGGCCGCCGCGATGGTGGTCGATCGCCACCCCGGCGCCGACCGTGCCGGCGATCAGCACCGTCGCCATCCCGACTTTGATCGCGCCGCCGCCGATCCCGCCCAGCGCCGCGCCGCCCGCCGTGGAGGCTCCGGCCCCGGCGGCGATCGCGCCGCCCGCCCGGGCGGCGTCGTCGGCGTGCTCGGCCAGCATCCGCAGCACCGGCATCGGGACCAGCAGGCCGAGGCCGTCGCGCAGCGCCGCCCGGGCCCGGAAGATCGCCTGCCGCGCGGCGCCGCCGCTGACGCCGAGCGCGGCCGCGATCTCCTCGTGGCTCAGTCCTTCCAGCTCGCGCATCACCAGCGCCGCCCGCTGCGGCTCCGGCAGCGCCTGCAGCCGGTCCATCAGGTCGCGCAGCTCCTGCCGGGACTCCGCCTCGGCGGCGACGCTGCGCCCGCCCGGCATCCCCTCGGGCAGCTCCTCGACTGCCGGGCCGCGGTCGCGCAGGTCGTTCAGCGCCGTGTTGCGGACGATCCGGTAGAGCCAGGGCCGCAGCTCGATCTCGGCCTCGGTGCCGCGCAGCGCCAGCAGGGCCTTGGAGAAGGCGTCCTGGGTGACGTCCTCGGAGCGGCCGCCGACGATCGCCGCCGCGAAGCGGTCGAGCGGTCGCCGGTATCGCCGGACGATCTCCTCGAAAGCGGCGTCGTAGCCGTCGCGGACGAGGTTCACCAGCCGCCGGTCGGGCTGCGCGCGCAGGGTCGGGCCGAGGAAAACGCGGGCTGCGAACTGCTCTGCGGGCGGCGGAGTCATCGTGGTCTGTCCTCGTACATCGACTAGTCGTCTCTTCTGCCTTACCGGCGGCAGGGCGGGAAGGTTCAATCCCCGCTCTAATCTGCCAACACATGTCCAGCCCAAAGATCACGCGCGGCCGGGAGGAAACCCATGGATAGGGGCCTCGCCGTCCTCCTCACCGCCGTCGCCGGCGGCCTGATCGCCGCCCAGGCGCCGATCAACGCCGGGCTCGGCAAGTCGACCGGGAGCATGCCGGCGGCGCTCGTCTCCTTCTCGGTCGGCACCCTGGCGCTGGCCGCGGTCGTCGTCCTCAGCGGCAAGGCGGGCGGCCTCAGCAGCACCTTCGACGTCAGCTGGTACTACCTGCTCGGCGGCTTCCTCGGCGCGCTCTACGTGCTCAACGCCCTGATCGCCGTCTCGGTTATCGGCGCCGGCGGGGTCGCCGCGGCGACCGTCTTCGGCCAGCTCACCGCCTCGGTGGTGATCGACAAGCTAGGCCTGTTCGGCCTTGACGAGGTCCCGCTCAGCCCCGAGCGAATCGTCGGCGTCGTGATGCTGCTCGCCGGCACCGTTCTGGTCGTCCGCTGAGCCACCCGGGCGGCCGGCGCCGGCGAACTCCGGCGACGCGATCCGCAGGTAGTGGTTGAAGGACCAGTCGACGAAGCGCTTCGTGCTCATCAGCTTGATCGCCGGCGCGAGGATCCGCGGCGGCACCCGCGGGATCAGCTTCTGGACCCGCAGCATCCACTTGAACTTTCGCTCGTGGGAGTCGTGGAACTCGGCGTAGCTCGCCGCCGCCTCCTCGCGGCTCTGCCGCTCCTCGACCACCCCGCGCAGCTCGCGGCCGAGGGCGATCCCGAAGTAGAGCGCGGTGCGAATGCCCTCGGCGCTGAGCGGCAGGCAGTGGCCGGCCGAGTCGCCGACGAAGAAGACGCCGCCCTCGGTCGCCGTCCGCAGCTTGTGGGGGATCCAGTTGCCCTGGTACTCGTTCGGCTCCTTGCCGAGGTCCTCGGTCAGCAGCACGGTGGTGTCCTTGACGTGGAAGCGCGGGTCGAAGGAGCCGATCCCGATCCGCAGCTCGTCGCGGGCGGGGAATGACCAGCCGTAGCCCGCCGGGACGTACTTGCGGTCGATCCAGATCGCAAGGTCATCCGAGGTGCCGGCGGGGTGGACCTCGAGGCCGCGCGAGAGCGGCGCGTCGGGCGGCTGGTAGCCGTCGCCTGCGGCCAGCATCCGCCGCCAGCCGAGCGCGTCGACGACCAGCGGGGCGGACATCGTGCCGCGGTCGGTCTCGATCGCGATCGAATCTCGTGTCGAGCTGCTCTCGCTATCCGAGAGCAACTCGACACCCGCGCGCCCGTTGACCTTGGCGGTCTCGAACCTGGCGTCGCAGTCGCGCCAGAGCAGCTGGCAGATCTCGCGGTAGTCGAAGGTCGAGAAGGTCCAGGGGAGCCGGTAGCGGCTGGTCCCGTGGGGGGTGTGCATGACCAGCGTGTCGAAGCGCTGGCGCTCGGCGTCCATCAGGTCGAGGCGCCGCAGCCAGTCAGTCGGAATTCCGCAGGCGGAGGTCTGGCGCTCGCCGATCTCGTAGCGGTCGACGATCAGCACGTCGGCGCCGGAGCCCGCCAACTCGCGCGCTACGGTCAGTCCGGCGAAGCTGGCGCCGCAGATCAGCACGTCGCGCTCGCCGCTCAGGGGCGTGCGTTCATCGCCCCGCTTGGTGGCTCGGATCGGCATCGAGCCGGATTCTGCCATCATTCGCCGCCGTGTCCGCGACCGAGACCATGACGCCTGCGCCGAGCGCCACCCCCGTCGAGGGTTCCGGCGGCCTTCTCCTCGAGATCGACGGCAAGATCGTCCCCAACTACGCGGCGACGATGGTGTCCTTCGAGGAGGGCGACGTCGTCAAAGGCAAGGTCGTCCGGATCGACAAAGACGAGGTTCTCGTCGACATCGGCTACAAGGCCGAGGGGGTTATTCCCTCCAACGAGCTTTCGATCCGCAAGTCGGTCGACCCGCACGAAGAGGTCGAGCTGGGCGAGGAGATCGACGCCCTGGTCCTCACCAAGGAGGACGCCGAGGGCCGCCTGATCCTCTCCAAGAAGCGCGCCCGCTTCGAGAAGGCCTGGCGCCGCATCGAGGTCGCCGCCGACTCGGGCGAACCGGTCGAAGGCAGCGTCATCGAGGTCGTCAAGGGCGGTCTCATCCTCGACCTCGGCGTCCGTGGCTTCCTGCCGGCCTCGCTGGTCGACATCCGCCGCGTCCACAACCTCGACGAGTTCATGGGCCAGACGCTCGAGTGCAAAGTGATCGAGCTCAACCGCAGCCGCAACAACGTCGTCCTCTCGCGCCGCGCGGTCCTCGAGGAGGAGCGCAAGGAGGTCCGCGAGCAGATCCTCGGCAAGCTCGAGCCGGGTCTGATCGTCGAAGGCAAGATCTCCAACATCGTCGACTTCGGCGCTTTCGTCGACCTCGACGGGATCGACGGCCTGATCCACATCTCCGAGCTTTCCTGGAGCCACGTCAACCATCCCTCCGAAGTCGTCGCGATCGGCGACACGGTGCGGATCAAAGTCCTCGACATCGACCGCGACCGCCAGCGCATCTCCCTCGGTCTGAAGCAGACCCAGGAGGACCCGTGGCAGCGGGTGATCAGCACCCACCGCTCCGGCGACGTCCTCGAGGGCACCGTGACGAAGGTCGTCGCCTTCGGCGCCTTCGTCGAAATCCTCCCCGGGGTCGAGGGCCTGGTCCACATCTCCGAGCTTGCCGACCACCACGTCGAGAACCCCAGCGAAGTGGTCGAGCCGGGGTCGAAGCTGAACGTCAAGATCCTCGAGATCGACGAAGAGCGTCGCCGCCTCTCGCTCAGCATCAAGCGGGTCGAGGGGCAGAACATGGCGATGGCCGGCCTCGGCGAGCAGATCGCCCAGGCCGAAGGGCAGGGCGCCGAGGGCGAGGCAGAGGCACCGGCCGAGGAGGATCAGGTTCAGGCGGATGCGCCCACCGGCCAGATGGCAGACGCGTTTGCGGATGCGACCACGGTCGCCGAGGCCGCCGCTCCGGTCGCCGAGCCCGAGGCTCCCGCCGAGGAGGCCCTGGCCCAGGACGCCGCCGTCGAGGAGCAGCCTTCCGAAGAGGCCCCCGGCGAGCTGCCGGCCGAGGTCGAGGCTTCCGAGGACGCCGAGCCGGCTCCCGTAGCCGAGGGGAACGGCACCACCGAGGAGAGCGGCGCTTCCGAGGAGGAGCAGGCCGAGCAGCAGGAGGGGGAATCGGTGCAGGAGCGGCCGGACTCCCCTGACGACGTCGACGAGGCGTCTGGCGACGAGTCCTCGGACGACGACGCGCAGACGGGCGAGACGGACCAGAGCTGAGCAGGCGCCGATGGCGCCGCTCAAGATCGGCCTCACCGGCGGTATCGCCGCCGGGAAGTCGGAGGCGCTGAAGGCTTTCGCGCGCCTCGGGGCGGCGACGCTCTCCAGCGACGCGGTCGTCCACGAACTGCTGGAAAGCGACGAGCTGCGCCGGCGGCTGGTCGAGCGCTGGGGGCCGGAGGTCGCCCCTGACGGCAAGGTCGAGCGGGCGAAGATCGGCGAGATCGTCTTCGCCGACCCCGAGCAGCTGACCTGGCTGGAGTCCCAGATCCACCCGCTGGTGCAGCAGCGGACCGCCGAGTGGCTGCTCGGCCTGCCGGCGGATACCGAGGTCGCCGTGGTCGAGGTGCCGCTGCTGTTCGAGGCCGGCAACCACGGCGCCTTCGACACCACGGTCGCGGTCGTCACCGCCGACGAGGTGCGCCGCGAGCGCGCCGCGGCGCGCGGGCACGCGCTGGTCGACGAGCGCGAGGCGCGGCAGCTGACCCAGCCGGAGAAGGCCGAACGGGCCGAGCACGTGATCGTCAACGACGGCTCGGTAGAGGAGCTCGAGGGGGCGCTGTCCGCCTTGCTCGAAAAGCTGCGTCGATGAAGCGGAAGCAGCGCCGCCGCCGCATCGTCGCCCTCGGCACCGTCGCTGCCCTGGTCGGGGTGCTGGTAGCCGCACTGGTTCTCAGCGGTCTCTTCGATCACGCCCTGAAGGAGTTGACGCTGCCGCTGCAGCACGAGGACGTGATCCGACAGCAGGCCGACGAAAAGGGGGTCGACGCTGCGCTGATCGCCGCCGTGATCTACTCCGAGTCGAAGTTCAGGGACCAGACGTCGAGTGCGGGAGCGCGAGGTTTGATGCAGATCACTCCGGAAGCGGCCGAAACGATCGCCAGGAACAGCAATGCCACCACCTTCGAACTGAAGGATCTCGGCGACCCTGAAATCAACATCCGCTACGGCACCTTCCTGCTGGCCGAATTCCTCGACCGCTACGACGGCGACGAGGCGGCGGCGCTGGCCGCCTACAACGCCGGCCCGGGCAACGCCGACAAGTGGGGCGGGGCGGACCTGACCGTGACGGCGATCCCCTTCCCGGAAACCCGCGCCTACGTCGAAGAGGTGCTGGAGAAACGCGACGAGTACCGCCACGAGTATGCCTCGGAGCTGGGCTATGGAAACCTCCGCTAGGCCCCGCGTCGCCGCCTTGGCGCTGGCGGTCGGCGTCGTCCTCGCCGACTCCTCGATCGTCGTCCTGGCGCTGCCGGAGATCTACCGCGAACTGGACACCAGCATCGCCGGCGTCACCTGGGTGCTGATCTCCTTCAACCTGGTGATCGCCCTGGCGGCGGTGCCGGCGGCGCTCGTCGCGCGACGGGTCGGTCCGGCGAGGGCAGCCGCCGTCGGTCTGGCGATCTTCGCCGGCGCCGGCCTCGCCTGCGGGCTGGCCGACAATCTCTCGACCCTGATCGTCGCCCGCTGCATCCAGGCGATCGGCGGCGCCGCCGCGGTCACCGCGGCGCTGGAGCTGCTGCCGGCGACGGTCGGCTCCGAGCGCCGGGCGGCGACCGTCTGGGCGGCGGCGGGGGCGACCGGCGCCGCGCTCGGGCCGGCGGTCGGCGGCATCCTCACCGAGCTGGTCTCCTGGCAGTCGATCTTCTTCATCCAGGTGCCGGTGGCGCTCGCCGCCGCGGTGCCGATCCTCTCGGTCGCCAGGCACGAGGCGGCGACCGGGGTCCTCGAAGAAGAGGTGGTGCGCCGCACCGGCAAACCGCACCTCTGGGCGAACCTCGCCCTGGCGATGGTCTCGGCGGCGATCGCGGCGGCTCTCTTCCTGCTGGTCCTGCTGCTGATCGAAGGCTGGCGCCTGAGCCCGATCGGGGCAGCGATCGTCGTCTCGGTGATGCCGCTGGCGGCGATCCTCGGCAGCCGCATGGCCGAGCGGGTCGGCGACAGCCGCTCGCGGGCCGCGGCGGGGGCGATCCTCGTCTCCGGCGGCCTCGCTGGGCTCGCCTTCCTGCCGAAGGCGACGATCGCGCTGACGATCCCGCCGCAGATCCTGGTCGGGATCGGGCTCTCGCTGGTGCTCTCGGCGCTGACCGAGACCGCCCTGCACGGGCGATCGCCGCAGGCGATCCACGGCGGCTGGACGATCTCCTCGCGCCACGCCGGGGTCGTGATCGGGCTGCTGGCGCTGACCCCGATCTTCACCGCCGAAATCGACCAGCAGCGCCATGACGCAATCAATGCCGGCACCGCGGTGATCCTCGACTCGCCGATCAACCCGCTGCTGAAGATCGACCTGGCGCAGAAGGTCAGCGACCAGCTCGAAACGGAGAAGGGCAAGGTGCCGACGATCGAGCCGGCCTTCGAACCGAAGCCGACCGACCCGGGCGAACGGGCCGAAGTCGAGCAGCTGCAGGGCGAACTCCAGGACCAGCTCGACCGCGGCGCCACCCACGCCTTCAGCACCTCCTTCCTCCTCGCGGCGCTGCTCGGCCTGATCGCGCTGTTCCCGATAGGGCTCTCGCGGAGGGTCGACCTGTGAGCGGGGAGAAGCGCTGGAGCGGGGGAGTGCTGGTGATCGTCTCGATCGTGGCCTCGCTGGCCCTGGTCGGCGCCTACCTCGCCGCCGGCGGTTCCTCATACGAGCCCGAGAAGGTGCAGGACCCCTGCCAGCCGCGGCCCTGGAGCAACCCCCAGAACCTCGGCCAGATCGCCAACCAGTTCACGATCTCGGCCCTCGACGGCGCCGCCTGCCAGCTCGGGGTGACGCGCGAGGCGCTGGCCCGGGCGCTGGCGACCCCCGAGGGCCGCGAACGCTTCAAGCAGCGCTATGGGATCGACGACGAAAAGCTCGCCAAGGCGATCCGCGCCGGCCTCGTCCGCGCCGTCGACGACGCCGAAGAAGCGGGAGCGCTCCCATCCCTGCTCGCCGGCCCCCTGCGCGACGCCGTCCGGAACATCCCCCTCGAACAGGCGATCGAAATCGTCAACGACGCCGAAAGCTTCCTCGGCGGCTCCGAAGGCTTCCTCGGCCCAGCCCAGGACCTCCTCGAACAGTTCCTGCCGTAGCGCTCCGGGTAACGCCAATACTCATGTAATGGCGCCAGTATGGCGCTATAATTGCGGCCATGCCCAGTGTCCAGGTCAAGAACGTGCCCCCTGATGTCCATCGAGTCCTGCGCCGGCGGGCGGCGACGGCTGGGCAGTCCTTGCAGGAGTACCTGCTCGCCAGCCTCAAGCGGCAGGCGAACGAAGAGACGCTTGACGAGGTCCTCGACCGCGCCGGCAATCGGGCCGGCGGCTCGTTGGGGCTTTCGTTTGCCGCGAAGACGCTGCGAGCCGAGCGCCAGCGCACCGCGTGATCGTCGTCGATGCTTCGGTTCTCGCGCCGGCTCTCGCAGACGACGGCGCCGACGGCGATCGGGTGCGTGAGCGGCTGCGTGGAGAACAGCTCACTGCGCCCGAGCTGATCGACCTCGAGGTCGTCTCCACCGTTCGGCGTGCAGCTCGCGCCGGGAGGCTCGACGATCGGCGATCCAGCCAGGTCTTGACCGATCTGGCGGCGCTGCCGCTGCGCCGGGTTTCGCATCTGCCTCTCTTGCCGCGAGTCTGGGAGTTGCGCGACAACCTCACCGCCTACGACGCGGCCTACGTGGCTTTGGCCGAGGCGCTCGGTGCTTTGCTCCTCACCGCCGACGGGCCGATGGGCCGGGCCTCAGGAGTGCGCTGCGAAGTCGAGGTCTTGGGCTGACGACCCGAACCTCGCCGGGGTCAGCTCGGGTCTTTGACTTGGTAGTCGCGCTTCTTGGTGTCCCAGGTGATGCCTGAGCAGAGCGCTTCCGGGGTGGTGCCGAGGGCGGTGGCGAGCTTGACCATCGTGCCGAGCCGGGGTTCGCGGCCGCCTCGCTCGAGCAGGGAGACCTCGGTGCGGTGGATTTCGCAGCGCTCGGCGAGCTCTTCCTGAGAGATCCCGGCCGCTTGGCGGGCGTGGCGGAGGTTGGCTGAGAATCGGTCGCGGTGGTTCATTTCAGACAAAACATTCTATTACTTCGGCCGGGTCACGTGCCAGACCCAGAGCATTGCAAGCGGCTGCAGCGGCAGTCGGGCCCAGAGGGCCCAGCGCGGGATCTTGCGCATGTCCAATCCCCGGATCTGCTCGGGGTTGACCGCCATGTGGATGTTGGCCGGGAAGACCGCCACCAGCAGGCCCAGCAGCCACCAGCGGCCGAGCCGGCGTGAGGCGGGGTGGAGGACGAAGGCCGCGCCGGCGATCTCGGCGACGCCGCTTACTGCCACGGCCTCCCGTTTCTGCGACTCGATCGCCGGCGGCACGATCGCTTCGAAAAAGCGCGGCCGGACGAAGTGCATCGTCCCGGTGAAGGTGAATAGGGCGGCGACCCCCGTGCGAGAAAGCTTCATCGAAGGCGCAGCATATGCGCCAGCTATGTTCTGGATGTGCCCGATTTCAAGCTGAACCCCGCCTACACCCCGACGGCGGACCAACCGAAGGCGATCGCCGGGCTGGCCGAGGGCCTCCGCGAGGGCGAACGCTTCCAGACCCTGCTGGGCGCGACCGGCACCGGCAAGACCTTCACGATGGCGGCGACGATCGCCGAGGTGCAGCGCCCGAGCCTGGTGATCGCGCACAACAAGACGCTTGCCGCGCAGCTTTGCAACGAGTTCCGCGAGTTCTTCCCCGACAACGCGGTCGAGTACTTCGTCTCCTACTACGACTACTACCAGCCGGAGGCCTACGTCCCGGCTCAGGACCTCTACATCGAGAAGGACTCCTCGATCAACGACGAGATCGACCGCCTCCGCCACGCGGCGACGGCCGCCCTCTTTGCCCGCCGCGACGTGATCATCGTCGCCTCGGTCTCCTGCATCTACGGGATCGGCTCGCCGCAGGTCTACAACGAAAAAATGCAGCTCTTCAAAGTCGGCGAGGAGATCGACCGCGACGACGTCCTGCGCAAGCTGGTGAAGATGCAGTACCAGCGCAACGACCAGGTGCTCGGCCGCGGCGCCTTCCGGGTCCGCGGCGAGGTGCTGGAGATCATGCCCTCTTACGCCGAGTCGGCCTACCGGATCGCCCTCTTCGGCGACGAGATCGAGGGGATCCAGCACTTCGACCCGCTGACCGGCGAGGTTCTCGACGTGATCGACCACGTCTCGGTCTGGCCGGCCTCGCACTACGTGACCAAAGACGAGACTGTCGACCGCGCGGTCGAAGAAATCCGGGCCGAACTGGAAAAGCGCACCGCCGAGCTGGAGGAGGAGGGCAAGCAGCTCGAGGCCCACCGGCTGCGGCAGCGGACGATGTACGACCTGGAGATGATCAAAGAGCTCGGCTTCACCTCCGGGATCGAGAACTACTCGCGGATCCTCGACGGCCGCCCCGCCGGCAGCCCGCCGCACACGCTGATCGACTACTTCCCTGACGACTTCGTCGTCTTCGTCGACGAGTCCCACCAGACGGTGCCGCAGATCGGCGGCATGTACGAGGGCGACCGCTCGCGGAAGACGACGCTGGTCGACTACGGCTTTCGGCTGCCCTCGGCGATCGACAACCGGCCGCTGAAGTTCGACGAGTTCCTCGAACGGGTCAAGCAGCTGGTGATGGTCTCAGCGACGCCGGGCCCGTTCGAGAAAGCCGAATCGACCCGCACGGTCGAGCAGATCGTCCGCCCGACCGGGATCGTCGACCCCTACATCGAGCTGCGCGAGACGCGCAACCAGATCGACGACCTGATGAACGAGGTCAAGAAGGTGGCCGAGCAGGGCGACCGCACCCTGGTCACGACCCTGACCAAGAAGATGGCCGAGGACCTGACCGCCTATCTGCTCGAGTACGGGGTCAAGGTCCGCTACCTGCACTCCGAGGTCGACACCCTGGAACGGATCCAGATCGTCCGCGACCTGCGGCTCGGCGAGTACGACGTGCTGGTCGGCGTCAACCTCCTGCGCGAGGGGCTCGACCTGCCCGAGGTCTCGCTGGTGGCGATCCTCGACGCCGACAAGGAGGGCTTCCTGCGCGGCGAGACCAGCCTCGTGCAGACGATCGGCCGCGCGGCGCGAAACGTCAACGGGCGGGTCGTGATGTACGCCGACAAGGAGACCGAGGCGATGCGGGCGGCGATGCGCGAGACCGACCGCCGCCGGGCGATCCAGGTCGCCTACAACGAAGAGCACGGGATCACGCCGGAGACGGTCCGCAAAGGGATCTCCGAGATGTCCGAGTTCCTGGCGATGGAGGACCGGGCGCCGCGCAAACGGCGGCGCCGGCGCGGCGACGACTTCGAGACGCCGGAGGAGCTGGAGAAGACGATCGTGGCGCTCGAGGAGGAGATGCTGGCGGCCGCCGACGACCTCCGCTTCGAGGAGGCGGGCCGGATCCGCGACGAGCTGAAGGAGCTGCGCCGGGATTTAGATGGAATGACGGCGGGGACCTGAGCGGATGCCCGTCGACGTCACCGAGGCGACCTTCGAGGCGGATGTGGTCGAGCGCTCGCGCCAGGTCCCGGTCGTGGTCGACTTCTGGGCCGATTGGTGCGGGCCGTGCAAGCAGCTGACCCCGGCGCTGGAGAAAGCCGAGGCGGCGCGGGGCGGCAAAGTCGTTCTCGCCAAGGTCGACGTCGACTCCAACCAGCGCCTCGCCGCGGCCTTCCAGGTGCAGGGGATCCCGGCGGTCAAGGCCTTCCGCGACGGGAAAGTCGTCGACGAGTTCGTCGGCGCCCTGCCGCCGGCGAAAGTCGAGGCCTTCTTCGACGGGCTGGCACCGTCCCGCGCCGACGACCTGCTCGCGGCCGGCGACGAGCTCTCTCTGCGCGAGGCGGCCGAACTGGAGCCGGGCCGCGCCGACGTCGCCGTCGCCCTGGCCAAGGCCCGCCTCGAGCGCGGCGCCGACGCGGAGGCGCTGGAGGCGGTCGAGAGCCACGAGGGCGATTTCGCCGCCGCCGGGATCGGCGCCCGGGTCCGGCTCGCCGAGGCCGGCGTCGGCGATGAGGCGTTCGCCGCCTTGGACCGTGGCGAGCGCGAGGCGGCGCTCGACGCGCTGCTCAGCGAGCTGGCCGACGCCGAAGATGCGACCCGCGACGACCTGCGCCGGGCGATAGTCGGAATCCTCAGCGACCTCGACCCGGCCGACCCGACCGCCCGCGCCTACCGCCGCCGACTCGCGACCGCTCTCGGCTAGTCGCGGCAGAGGTTAGGTGCCCTATGAGGGCCCTAACCTCTGCCGCGCCCGGCTAGGCGTCCAGGAAACGCAGCACGGCGACGACGCGGCGGTGGTCCTCGCCGCCGGCTTCGAGGCCGAGCTTGGAGAAGATCCCGGTGACGTGCTTCTCGACCGCGCGTTCGGTCACCACCAGCTCGCCGGCGATCGAAGCGTTGGAGCGGCCCTCCGCCATCAGGCCGAGGACCTCGCGCTCGCGCGGCGTCAGCTGCTCGAGCGGGTCGTCGTTGCGGCGGCGGCCGAGCATC
Organism: Solirubrobacterales bacterium; assembly: GCA_035473555.1. Lineage (GTDB taxonomy): Bacteria > Actinomycetota > Thermoleophilia > Solirubrobacterales > 70-9 > VAYN01. Next base: position 25,240 of record DATIOC010000002.1, on the reverse strand, counting down.
TGCGAGACCACCTCGGGGTCGAGCGCCGAGCCGCCCTCGCCGACCCGTCGCACCGCGTCGGTCAGGGCGCCGACGTCGGCGACCCGGTCCTTGAGCAGGTAGCCGAGCCCCTCGGCGCTGTCTGCCAGCAGCTCGCGGGCGTAGGTGACCTCGACGTACTGGGAGAGGACGAGGACCGAGACCTCGGGCAGCTCGGCGCGGATCTCGCGGGCCGCCCGCAGCCCCTCGTCGGTGTGGGTCGGCGGCATCCGCACGTCGACGATCGCGACGTCTGGCTTGTGGGCGCGGACCTTCCGCAGCAGGTCCTCGGCGTCTGCGGCCTGGCCGACGACCTCCAGCCCCGCCTCCTCGAGCAGCCGCACCACGCCCTCGCGCAGCAGGGTCGAGTCGTCGGCGACGACTACGCGCACGGGATCCGCGCCTCCACGGTCGTTCCCTCGCCGGCCTCGCTGCGGACCGTGAAGCTGCCGTCGAGCGCCGCGACGCGGTCGGCGAGGCCGCGCAGGCCGGAGCCCGCATCGGGGTCGGCGCCGCCGGAGCCGTCGTCGCTGATTTCGACCTCGAGGCTGCCGTTGCGACGCTCGACCCGCACCGTCGCCAGCTCCGCATCGGCGTATCGGGCGACGTTGGTCAGGCTCTCGGCGACGACGAAGTAGGCGGCCGACTCGACCGGCGTCGGCAGCCGCTCCGCGGGGGCGGCGGCGATCTCGACCGGCACCGGCGAGCGTTCGGCGAGACCGTCGAGGGCCGCACCGAGGCCGCGGTCGCTGAGCACGACCGGGTGGATGCCGCGGGCGAATTCGCGCAGCTCGGCGGTCGCCGCCGAAAGCTCCTCCATCGCCTCGTCGAGCAGCTCGGCGCTCGCCGCGGGGTCGGCATCCATCTTTTCGCGCGCCAGCCGCAGGGTCATCGTCAGCGCCATCAGCCGCTGCTGGGCGCCGTCGTGGAGGTCGCGCTCGACCCGCCGCCGTTCGGCGTAGCCGGCTTCGACGATCCGGTGCCGCGAGGCGCGCAGCTCCTCGACCTTCGCCTCCAGCTCGGCGGTCAGCTGCTCGTTCTCCGCGCTGAGGGCGGTGGTCACTTCCTCGGCGCGGCCGATCCGCGAGCGCAGCAGCCCGAAGAGGAAGGCGAAGGGGAGGCAGGAGAAGACCGTGATCGAGGCGACGAAGGTAACGCTCTGGAAGGTGTTCGAGGCCCCGAGTTCGCCGACGGTCAGCTGCACCAGCAGGATCGAGAAGGCGAGGCCGCCGGTGGCGAGCACAGGGGTCAGCACCCGCCGCTCGGTCTCGGTGCTGCGCCGCCAGTTGCGGTACAGCAGGCCGATCGCGATCGCGATCGCGGTGACGCCGCCGAGCACCTGGAAGACGTTGACGATTTCCGAGATCCCTTCGGCGCCGTCGATCAGGATCGGGTTTTCGGGACAGCCGCCGCAGTCGCTCTGCTGCGACGGGTCGATGAACAGGGCCCAGACGATCTGCAGCGGCCCGGTCGCGAGGTAGGCCAAGCCGACGGCGACTTTCTGCAACCGGGTCTGCAGGCGGCCGGAGGGGAAGCTGACCAGGAGGTGGACGAGGATCGCGAAGGGCAGGGTCTGGCCGAGGAATCCGAGGGCGAAGAGCCATGGGTTGTTGGCGGTCGAGAAGGCCTGGAAGAACCAGGTGAAGCCGACCGCGGTCATCAGCGGGCCGATGTTGTTGCCCGGGCGCCGGCCCCAGGCGTAGAGGCCGGTGAAGGCGAAGCTCCAGCCGGCGATCAGGACCACCGCGAGCAGCAGGCCGCGGGGGCTGGCGTGGTCGCTGGTCGTCACCAGCGCCGCCGAGCCGAGGCCGAGCAGGAAGGCGAGGACCCCGAGCGCGACGAGGGCGCGCCGCAGACCGATCATCCGACCAGCTCCGCCAGGGCGGGGCCGCTGAGGTCCGACTTGGCGATGAAGCCGCGGGCTGGGCTCTCGTCGATCGCGCTGCCGAAGTCGCAGCGTTCGCGGCTCGAGGTGAGGACGATCTCGGCGTCGGTGCCGAGCGCCCGCAGCCGCGCCGCGACTTCGAAGCCGTCGAGGTCGGGCAGCTGCACGTCGAGCAGGACCAGGTCGGGGCCGAGCTCGCCGACCGCGGCGATCGCGGCGGCGCCGTCGGCCGCCTCGCCGACGACCGCGTAGCCGCTCGCCTCCAGCATCCGCCGGGCGCTGGCCCGGAAGCCGGGGTGGTCGTCGACGATCAGGACCGAGGTGGGCATGGCCTCGATTGTCCTGCAAACCGGGCCGCCGGACAGTACGGACAACCGCACCATCGGCCGCGGCGAACCGCACCGGCAGACGCCTGCCAACCCCATGGGAGGGCGGCCGCTGCGTTGGGAGGCTGGCCCCATCGCAACTCCCACCGAAAGGAACCCCATGCATCCCAAGCTCAACATCGCCGCCCGAGCCGCCCGCTGGAGCGCGGCGCACCGCAAGATCGCCATCTTCGGCTGGATCGCCTTCGTGGTGGCCTCGGTCGTCGTCGGCGGCGCGGTCGGGACCAAGACCCTGACCACCGCCGAAGCCGGCGCCGGCGACTCCGGCCGCGCCGCGCTGGCGATGGAAGAGGCCAACCTCACCCCGAACGACGAGATGGTCCTGGTCCAGAGCAACCGCTTCGAAGCCGGCGACCCGGCCTTCGACCGCGCGGTCGACGAAGCGACCCGGAAGCTGAGGGCGCTGCCGTCGGCGACGCACGTCAGCTCCCCGGCCGACGGAGGCGGCCAGGTCTCGTCCGACCGCCATACGGCGTTGGTCGAATTCCAGATTCCGGGCGACGCCGAACAGGCTGAAGAACGGGTCGACGCCAGCCTCGCCGCGACCGCGGCGGTGCAGAAGGCCAACCCCGACGTCCGCGTCGAGCAGTTCGGCGGCGCCAGCGCCAGCAAGGCGCTGGAAAAGGTCTTCAGCGAGGACCTCTCGAAGGCCGAGACCACCTCGCTGCCGATCACCCTGCTGATCCTGTTGCTGGCCTTCGGCGCCCTGGTCGCGGCCCTGGTGCCGCTGCTGATCGGCTTCTCCTCGGTGATCGCCACCGTCAGCCTGCTGGCGCTGCCGAGCCAGCTGGTGCCGATGGACTCGAACGTCGCCTCCGTCGTCGTCCTCGTCGGCCTCGCCGTCGGCGTCGACTACTCGCTCTTCTACATGCGCCGCGAGCGCGAGGAGCGACGGGCCGGGCGTTCGGCCTCGGCGGCCCTGGAGGCCGCGGCTGCGACCTCCGGCCGGGCGGTGCTGGTCTCCGGCCTGACCGTGATCGCCGCGATGAGCGGGATGCTGCTCAGCGGCGACCCGACCTTCACCTCGTTCGCGGTCGGGACGATGACCGTCGTCGCGGTGGCGATGTTCGCCTCGATCTCGGTCCTGCCGGCGGTGCTCTCCAAGCTCGGCGACAAGGTCGAACGCGGCCGGATCCCGTTCCTCAACCGGATCGGCCGCCGCCGCCAGGGGCGCTCGTTCTGGGCGGTCGTGGTCGAGCGGGTGATGCGCCGCCCGGCGCTCTCGCTGGCCGTCTCGGCCGCCTTCCTGATCGCCTTGGCGATCCCGGCGCTCTCCCTGCAGACGAAGGTCAGCGGGGCGAAGGACCTGCCGCGGGACATCCCGGTCGTGCAGACCTATGACCGCCTGACCGCCGCCTTCCCGGGCGAAGCCGCCGGGGCGACCGTGGTGGTCGAGGCCGACGACGTCTCCGCCGGCCCGGTCGCTGGGGCAGTCGACAAGCTCGTCCGCGAGGCCGAAGCCGACCCGCAGGTCGTTGGGCCGGTCAAGGTCGAAACCAGCAAGGACGGGACCGTCGCCGCGGTCGCGGTCCCGACCATCGGCAGCAGCAGCGACGCGACCGCGACGCGGGCGATGGAAACGGTCCGCGAGCAGCTGGTGCCGGCAGCGTTTGACGGCGTCGACGGCGCCGAGGTGAACGTTGCCGGAGCGGCGGCCGAATCGAAGGACTACAACGACCGGCTGGCCGAGCGGCTGCCGATCGTCTTCGCCTTCGTCCTCGGCCTCGCCTTCCTGCTGATGCTGGTCACCTTCCGCTCGATCGTCGTCCCGATCAAGGCGATCCTGCTGAACCTGCTCTCGGTCGGCGCGGCCTACGGCGTCCTCGTCCTGGTCTTCCAGAACGGGGCGGGGGAGTCGCTGCTCGGCTTCCACGCCAACGGCGGCGTCAGCTCCTGGGTGCCGATGTTCCTCTTCGTCATCCTCTTCGGGCTCTCGATGGACTACCACGTGCTGATCCTCAGCCGGGTCCGCGAGTACGTCGACGGGGGGATGGGAACGGACGAGGCGGTCAAGCGCGGGATCACCGCGACCGCCGGCACGGTGACCAGCGCCGCGGTGGTGATGGTGGCGGTGTTCTCGATCTTCGCCACCCTCAGCATCCTCGACATGAAGGAGATGGGAATCGGCCTCGCCGTCGCGGTCCTGATCGACGCGACGATCGTGCGGGCGATCATGCTGCCGGCGGCGATGAAGCTGCTCGGCGAGCGCAACTGGTACCTGCCCCGCTTCCTCTCCTGGCTGCCGCGGATGCGGGAGCCGGAGCCCGAGGCGGCGTAGCCGGCAGTCCTCTCAGCGGTGCGCCTTTTCCACCCTATGCGGGGGAAAAGGCGCACCGCTGTGTTTTGCGTTGAGGGAACATCTGTTCGCCTGTCTAGAATCGACGTGAGTGGCTGCCTCTGAGCGAATCGTCATCTCGGGCGCCCGGGAGCACAACCTCAAGGACATCGACGTCGAGCTGCCCCGGGACGCGCTGATCGTGATCACCGGCCTTTCCGGGTCCGGCAAGTCGAGCCTTGCCTTCGACACGATCTACGCCGAGGGACAGCGCCGCTACGTCGAGTCGCTCTCCTCCTACGCGCGGCAGTTCCTCGGCCTGATGGAGAAGCCCGACGTCGACTCGATCGAGGGGCTCTCGCCGGCGATCTCGATCGACCAGAAGACGACTTCGCGCAACCCGCGCTCGACGGTCGGCACGGTGACCGAGATCTACGACTACCTGCGCCTGCTCTGGGCCCGGATCGGCACCCCGTACTGCCCCGAGTGCGGCGAGGAGATCACCGGCCAGACCCAGGAGCAGATCGTCGACCGGCTGATGACCCTCGACGAGGGGACCAAATTCATGGTCATGGCGCCGGTCGTCCGCGGTCGCAAAGGCGAGTACGGGAAATTGCTCGAGCAGATGCGGCTCGAGGGCTACTCGCGGGCGAAGATCAACGGCGAGCTGCGCCGGCTCGACGAGGAGATCGTGCTCGACAAGAAGTACAAACACGACATCTCGATAGTCGTCGACCGTCTGGTGATGAAGACGGATCTTCGGAGGCGCCTCTCGGAGTCGGTCGAAGCCGCCGCCGGCCTCGCCGCCGGGCTGATCGAAGTCGAGATCATCGACGCGCCCAAAGGCAGCGGCAAGGGAGCCACCGGGAACGCCGGCGAAGTCCTGCTCTTCTCCGAGCAGTTCGCCTGCCTCAACTGCGGCACCTCGATCCCCGAGCTGGAGCCGCGGATCTTCTCCTTCAACTCGCCCCACGGCGCCTGCGACCGCTGCCACGGGCTCGGCTTCCAGCGGGTGATCGACCCCGAACTGGTCGTCCCCGACCCGACGCTCTCGCTCTCCGAGGGCGCTCTGCAGCCCTGGAACCGCGGGATCACCGCCTACTGGCGGCGGCTGATCGCCTCGGTCGCCGAGACCTACGGGATCGACACCGAAGTGCCCTGGTCGCAGCTGACGAAAAAAGAGAAGGAAATCTTCCTCTACGGCACCGGCGACGAACGCCACCACGTCTCCTACACCAACCGCTTCGGCCGCCGCCGCTCCTACAAGGTGCGCTTCGAGGGGATCGTCAACAACCTGCAGCGGCGCTACGAGGAGACCGACTCGGAGTCCAACCGCGAGCGGATCGAGGGCTACATGGCCGAGCAGCCATGCCCCGCCTGCAAGGGCGCCCGGCTGCGGCCGGAGAGCCTCGCGGTCAAGGTCGGCGGCCTCAGCATCGCCGAGTACAGCGACCTCTCCGCCCACAGCGCCGCCGAGTGGATCCGCGGCCTGGAGATGACCGAGACCGAGCGGGCGATCGCGCGGCTGATCGTGCGCGAGATCACCGAGCGGCTCTCCTTTCTCGAGAACGTCGGCATCGGCTACCTCTCGCTGGCCCGCTCGGCCCGCTCGCTCTCCGGCGGCGAGGCGCAGCGGATCCGGCTGGCGACCCAGATCGGCTCGCACCTGGTCGGGGTGATGTATGTGCTGGACGAGCCTTCGATCGGCCTCCACCAGCGCGACAACGAGAAGCTGATCGCGACCCTCGACCGGCTCCGCGACCTCGGCAACACGGTGATCGTCGTCGAGCACGACGAGGGGACGATGATGGCCGCCGACCACCTCGTCGACCTCGGCCCCGGCGCGGGCGAGCACGGCGGCCACGTGATCGCCGCCGGCACCCCGAAGGAAGTCGCCAAGAACCCGTCCTCGCTGACCGGCCAGTACCTCTCCGGGAAGAAAATGATCGAGGTCCCGGCCGAGCGCCGCCGGCCGACCGGTGAGCTCGTCGTTCGCGGCGCCCGCGAACACAACCTCAAGAACGTCGACGTCGAGATCCCGCTCGGGGTCTTCTGCTGCGTCACCGGCGTCTCCGGCTCGGGCAAGTCGACGCTGGTCAACGAGACCCTGCACCACTCGGTAGCCAACCGGCTGCACCAGGCCAAACTGCGGCCGGGCGCGCACGACGGCATCGACGGCCTCGGCCAGATCGACAAGATCATCAACATCGACCAGTCGCCGATCGGGCGCACGCCGCGCTCCAACCCGGCCACCTACACCGGCCTCTTCGACCACATCCGCCAGATCTTCACCCAGACGCAGGAGTCGCGGGCGCGCGGCTATAAGCCGGGGCGGTTCAGCTTCAACGTCAAGGGCGGCCGCTGCGAGGTCTGCAAAGGCGACGGCCAGATCAAGATCGAGATGCACTTCCTGCCCGACGTCTACGTCCCCTGCGAGCAGTGCCACGGCAAGCGCTACAACCGCGAGACGCTCGAGGTCCGCTTCAAGGGCAAGAACATCGCCGACGTGCTGGAGATGTCGGTCGCCGACGCGGTCGAGTTCTTCGAGAACGTGCCGAAGATCGCCCGCCGGCTGCGGACGCTGAACGACGTCGGCCTGGGTTACATCCGCCTCGGGCAGCCGGCGACGACGCTCTCCGGCGGCGAGGCGCAGCGGGTCAAGCTCGCCACCGAGCTCTCCAAAGTCGCCACCGGCGACACCCTCTACATCCTCGACGAGCCGACTACCGGCCTCCACTTCGCCGACGTCCAGCGCCTGCTCGAGGTGCTCGGCCGCCTCGTCGACGCCGGCAACAGCGTGGTCGTGATCGAGCACAACCTCGACGTGATCAAGACCGCCGACCGGCTCGTCGACCTCGGCCCCGAGGGGGGCGAAGGCGGCGGCGAGATCGTCGCCACCGGCACCCCCGAGGAGGTCGCCGCGGTCGCCGGTTCCTACACCGGCCGCTTCCTCGCCGAGCTCGTAACGCCGGCGAAAGCCAAGCGTCGCAGGCGTGAGCCTGTGGCCGCCTAGGCCAACGCCGCGCGCCTCTCTGCTGCGAGGCGGCCCGTCTTTGCCCCTTCCGCCGTGGAGTGGTGAATGAAATGTCCGCAAAGGGGTAATGGTCCAATGCCAAATCCCCGAGGAGGAGGGTTATGTCCAACCCAGCGTTGTTGCGGCGTCTCGCAGTTGTCGGATGTGCGCTGCTGGCAGTAGGCCTGTTGGTGGCCGGCTGCGGCGGCAGCAGTGGAGGAGGCGGGACGAAGATCGCCCTCCTGCTCCCCGAAAACGAAACGCCGCGTTACGAATCGAACGACAAGCCGGACTTCGAAAAGTCAGTCGAAGAACAGTGCGAAGACTGCGAAGTCCTCTACAGCAACGCCGGCGGTGACGCCTCCAAGCAGCAGAGCCAGGCCGAAGCGGCGCTGACCCAGGGTGCCGAAGTCCTGGTCGTCGACCCGATGGACTCGAAATCGGCCGCGGCGATCGCCGAACAGGCGAAAGCCCAGAACGTCCCGGTGGTCAGCTACGACCGGTTGATCGAAAACGGCGAAGTCGACGCCTACGTCTCCTTCGACAACGAAAAAGTCGGCGAACTCCAGGCCGAAACGCTGGCTGAAAAACTGAAAGAAGACGGCAGCGCCAGCGGCCCGATCATCATGATCAACGGCGACCCGGCCGACCCCAACGCCGCCCTGTTCAAAAAAGGCGCGCACAAGGGATTCGAAGCCGCCGGGGTGGACATCGCCAAGGAGTACGACACGCCCGGCTGGTCCGCCGAAAACGCCCAGCGCGAGGCACAGCAGGCGATCACCGCCCTCGGCAAGGACGGCTTCGCCGGGGTCTACGCGGCCAACGACGACACCGGCGGTGGCGCGATCGCGGCGCTGAAAGGCGCTGGCATCAACCCCGAAGAAAAGCCGGTCACCGGCCAGGACGCGACGGTCGCGGGCCTGCAGCGGATTCTCGCCGGCCAGCAGTACCTGACCATCTACAAGGAAATCCCGCCCCAGGCCAAGATCGCCGCCGAACTCGCGATCGCCCTGGCCGAAGGGGAAGAAGCGCCGAAGGACCTGATCACCGAAGAAATCAACAACGGGAAGACCGACGTGCCGTCGGCGATCCTCGAACCGGTTGCGGTGCTGAAGGACAACGTCAAGTCGACGGTCGTCGCCGACGGCTTCGTCAGCGCCTCGGAACTCTGCACCGGCCCCTACAAGGCCAACTGCGAAGAAGTAGGGATCTCCGGGTGATCTAGAGATGGCGACTGGCGCTCCACTCCTGGAGCTGGAGAAAGTCAGCAAGCGATTCGGCCCGGTCCAGGCTCTGGACCGGGTCGACTTCGCCGTCCACGCCGGCGAGGTCGTCGGCTTGGTCGGCGACAACGGCGCCGGCAAGTCGACGATGGTGAAGACGATCGCCGGCATCCACACCGCCGACGAGGGGACGATCCGCTTCGACGGCGAGGAAGTGAGGATCAAAGGCCCCCAGGACGCGACCGAACTGGGGATCGCGACCGTCTACCAAGACCTCGCCCTCTGCGACAACCTCGACGTCGTCGCCAACCTCTTCCTCGGCCACGAGGAGGTCTCGCCCGGCCTCGGCCGGGCCTCGCGCCAGCTCGACGAGGCGCGGATGGAGCACGAGACCAGCGAGCTGCTCTCGAACCTGGCGGTGACGATCCCCAGCCTGCGCAGCGAGGTCGGCACTCTGTCCGGTGGCCAGCGCCAGCAGGTCGCGGTGGCGCGCTCGCTGCTCGGCGAGCCGAAGGTCGTGCTCCTCGACGAGCCGACCGCGGCCCTCGGCGTCTCCCAGACCGCGCAGGTCCTGAAACTGATCCGGCGCCTGCGCGAGCGCGAGCTCGGTGTCGTCGTGATCAGCCACAACCTCGCCGACGTCTTCGAGGTCGCCGACCGGATCTTCGTCCTGCGGCTGGGCCGGGCCGGTGGAGAGTTCGACGCCCAGCAGACGACCGAGGAGCACGTGATCGGCGCGATCACCGGGCTCGGCGGCGCAAAAAGCGCCGAGCAGGCCGAGCAAGCCGAGATCGAGGCGGAGAAAGAGGAGGAGGGGGAGAAATGAGCGAGACGGTCGAGAGCGCCGAAGCAGGCGAAGGCGGGCGCAGCGTCCGCCGCGAAACGGTCCGGCGGATTGTCCAGGGCGACCTCGCCTCGCTGCGCGTCGTCATCGGCCTGGCCCTGATCTGGATCATCTTCCAGTCCCAGAACGACCGCTTCCTCTCCTCCGAGAACCTGACCAACCTCGGGCTGCAGATCACGGCCGTCGGGCTGATCTCGGTCGGCATCGTCTACGTGCTGCTGCTCGGCGAGATCGACCTCTCGGTCGGCGCCGTCAGCGGCCTCGCCGCGGCGGTGATGGCCGTCCTCAACGTCAAACACGGCTGGAACCCCTACCTGGCGATCCTCGCCGCGGTCCTGGTCGGGACCGCGATCGGCCTGCTCCAGGGCTTCCTCTTCAGCCGTTTCGGAGTGCCGTCCTTCGTCGTCACCCTGGCGGGACTGCTCGCGTGGCAGGGAGCGCTGCTGGAGGTGCTGGGATCGACCGGGTCGATCAACATCACCGACCCGAAGATCACCGGCCTGGCCAACACCTTCTACTCGGACGCGGTGGGGTGGATCTTCGCCGCGATCGCGATCGCCGGCTACGGGGCGGTGCTGCTACTCGGCTACAAACGCCGGCGGGACGCCGGCCTCGCGGCCGAGAACCCGACCTCGCTGATCGTCCGCTTCGTCCTCGTCGCGGTCGTCGTCATCGCCGCGATCATGGTCTTCAACTCCGACCGCGGCCTGCCGCTGGCGGTGCTGATCCTGGTCGGCTTCGTCGTCGGGATGGAGTACGTGGTGAAGATGACCGGCTTCGGCCGCCATGTCTTCGCGGTCGGCGGCAACGCCGAGGCGGCGCGGCGGGCGGGGATCAAGGTCAACGGCGTCCGCATCGCGGTCTTCGCGATCGCCGGCTCGATGGCGGCGATCGGCGGCATCATGGCCGCCTCGCGGCTGCTCGCCGTCAATCAGAACTCGGGCGGCAACGAACTCCTGCTGCTGGCGATCGCCGGCCCGGTGATCGCCGGGACCAGCCTCTTCGGCGGCCGCGGCTCGGTCTGGACCGCGCTGCTCGGCGCCCTGGTGATCGGCTCGATCTCCAACGGCATGGACCTGCTCGCCCTCTCTTCGGCGGTCAAGTTCATGGTCACCGGCGGCGTCCTCCTGCTGGCGGTCCTGGTCGACGCGGTGGCGCGCAACCAGCGGCAGACCTCAGGGCGCGTCTAGCGCGAGACGAGCAGCGAGGCGCCGATTGCGCCGCCGAGGTCGCCGAGCGAGGCGACGCGGACGGCCGGCGGGCGCTCGTCGAGGAAGAGGTGCTTGCTCATCTCTTCCATCAGCGGGTCCATCAGCCGTTCGCCGAAGCGGACGCCGAGGCCGCCGCCGATGATCACCGCTTCGGGGTCGATCAGGTTGACGGCGGAGGCGACGCCGGTTCCGAGCGCCTCGATCGCCCGCTCGATCAGCTTCTCGGCGAGGTGGTCGCCGTGGTCCAGCGCCCGCTCCCAGATGCCGCTGGTGAGGCGCGGTTTCTCGTGCTTCTCCATCAGCTTGAAGAGGTCGGTCTTGTGGCCCTCTTCGTGCTGGCGCCGCGCCTCGGCTTCCATCGCCGAGCGCCCGGCGTAGGCCTCCATGCAGCCGCGCCGGCCGCAGGGGCACTTGGCGCCGCCGCGCTTGACGACCACGTGGCCGATCTCGCCGGCGGCGCCGCGGCCGAGCCACGGCTTGCCGCCGAGGACGAGGCCGCCGCCGACGCCGGTCCCCCAGAAGACGCCGATCAGGCTCTCGAACTCCTGCCCGGCCCCGAGGTGAAACTCGGCTTCGGTCGCGACCTGGACGTCGTTGCCGACCTTGACCTCGGTCCCGAGCGCCTCCTTCAGGTTCTTGGCGAGCGGAAAGCTGCCCTCCCAGCCGGGGAGGTTCTTCGCCGAGGAGACGACGCCGGTCTTCTCGTCGGCGTCCCCGGGGGAGCCGACCCCGACACCGGCCAGGTCGCCGCTCTCGACGCCGGCCTCCTTGGCCGCCGCCCGCAGCGCCTCGGCCATCGCCGCGGCGACGTCCTCGGGGCCGCCGCTGGTCGGCGTCGGCTGCCGCGCCTGCCCGACCACCTCGCCGCGCCCGTCGACGATCGCCGCCTGGATCTTCGTCCCGCCGAGATCGATACCGCCGCGTAGGTCAGCCACGCGCGCAGTCTATGCGGCGTTCGTCCTTTATTCATCGCACAGCGAATAAAGGACGAACGCCGGTGGCATAACGTGCACTCGATGGCGACGAGCGGCTGGCGACTCTGGTGGCGGAAGCGGCGCTGGTACGAGCGCAACCATCGCCTGCTGCGGCGCTGGCGGATCGACCGCCACGCGGCGCGCGGCGGCTTCTTCATCCGCCACCCGGTCGAGGGGGAGGTCTTGGAGGCGCTCAATGAGGGGCGGCTCGTGATCGGCGAGGGGACGCTGCTCGAGCCCGGCTGCTGGCTGACCCTGGCGCCGGGGGCGCGGATCGAGATTGGCGCCGGCTGCTTCCTCAACCGGGGCGTGATGATCGCCGCCCAGGAGAGCGTCGTGATCGGCGACCACACGATGTTCGCCAACGGCTGCTTTGTCGGCGACGCCGAGCACCGCTACGACGATCCGGGCCTGCCGATCACCTGGCAGGGGTTCACGACCAAGGGGCCGGTGAAGATCGGCGCCAACTGCTGGTTCGGGATCAGCTGCGCGGTGACCAGCGGGGTCAGCGTGGGGGAGCGCTGCGTCGTCGGCGCCAACTCGGTCGTCACCCGCGACGTCGAGGAGGGGACGATCGCGGCCGGGGCACCGGCGAAGCCGATCAAGAAGATCGACTTCGCCGCTCCCGGGGGGTGACTACTGGAGGAAACCCGTTGCTTCGACGGCCTTGAGAACCTGCGCGGCCGTTTTCGGCTTGTCAAAGGCGCCGTTGGGGGAGAGGTTCGCCGAGGTCGGCTTCAGCAGCAGGCCGGCGACCGATGCGTGGCGGGCCTCGACCGACCAGATCGAGAGCGCCGCCGCCGCGTAAGCCGGATCGGCGATGTTGAGGGCCTGGCCCGAGTAGGCGCCGACGCCGGTGTTCTCCAGCGCCACCGCAGTCTTGATGAAGGCCGACTCGCTCGCGGTCGTCGCACCGAAGTCCACTTTCGGCGCCGCAATTGCCTTGCTGCCGAGCGCCTTCTTGAGGAAGGCGACGTGGGCGTTCTCGTCGGCGGTCACCCGCTTGAGGAACACCTGCTCCTGGGCGCCCTTGAGGAAGGTTTTCTTCTTGTTGTTGGCGGTCGCCTCGTTGTAGAAGGCCGCCTCCAGGTACTCGAGGGTGAGGGCGTAGTTGAGGATGCCGATGTCGCCCTTGCCGAATTTCGCCGGCGGGCGTCCCTTGCCCGCGGCCATCGCCGCCGCCGGGGTGAGCGCGCTGAGCAGTGCGCCGCCGCCGACCAGGCCGCCTCCGGCCAGTCCGGCCTTCTTTAGGAAGCCGAGCCGGGTGTCGCCCTCGAGGGCCTCGGTCGCATCGTGCGCCGCCTCCTGCATAACTGCGTCGATCTCTGGGCTCATGATTCCTTCCGCGTCGAAGTCTCTTTCTCCACCTTGCGGGCAGGGATCGCGGACGGATCACCAGATCGAAAAGACTTTCCGGCGAATGTCACAGAACCGCCACGAAGCGTGCCTATAATTTGGCTCTGCACGGCCGTGACCCCTAGGGCATGGACCTATGACTTCCACTCTCCTCACCGATACCCCTCGTCCCACCGTGGCCGCTCACGCACTGCGCACGAAGGCCGAGCTCCGCTCTGCGCTGGAGCCGGCGCGCCGCGCCGGTCAGACGATCGGGCTGGTGCCGACGATGGGCTTCCTGCACGAGGGGCACCTCTCGCTGATCCGCGCCGCCCGCGCCGAGTGCGACCTGGTGGTGATGAGCCTCTTCGTCAACCCGACCCAGTTCGGCCCCAACGACGACCTCGACCGCTACCCGCGTGACGAGGAGCGCGACCTGCGGCTCGCCGCCGAGGCCGGCGCCGACCTGGTCTTCGCGCCGCCGGTCGACGAGGTCTACGCCGCCGACGCCTCGACCGCGGTCGAGGTCGGCGGCCCACTGACCGGCGTCCTCGACGGCGATGCCGGCCGCCGCGGCCCCGAGCACTTCCGCGGCGTCACCACCGTCGTCGCCAAGCTCTTCAACCTCGTCGGCCCCGACGTCGCCTACTTCGGCCAGAAGGACGCCCAGCAGGCGGTCGTCATCCGCCGCATGGTCCGCGACCTCGACTTCCCGGTGCGGGTAGAGGTGATGCCAACGGTGCGCGAGGCCGACGGCCTGGCGATGAGCAGCCGCAACGCCTACCTCCAGCCGGCCGACCGCGAGCGGGCGACGGCGCTCTCGCGCGCCCTCGCCGCCGCCGAGCGCGGCGCCCGCGACGGCTCGCTCGCCGAGGGCCTCGCCGCCGCCCGCGCCGGGCTCGCCGCCGCCGGGGTCGAGCCCGAGTACCTCGAGGCCCGCGACGCCGAGACCCTGGAGCCGGTCGACCGGCTCGGCGGGCGTCCCGTGCTCGTCGCCGTCGCCGCCCGCGTCGGCGCCGCGCGCCTGATCGACAACGTCTTGATTCACCCAACCAACTCCGACACCTAGCCCGCGAAAGGGGACCCTGTGCAAAGGCAGATGCTGAAGTCGAAGATTCACCGGGCGACGGTGACCGACTGCGACGTCGACTACATCGGCAGCATCACGATCGACACCGAGCTGATGGCCGGTGCCGACTTGATCACCAACGAGCAGGTCCACGTCTGGGACGTCGACAACGGCTCCCGCTTCGTCACCTACGTGATCGACGGCGAGCCAGGCTCGGGGACGATGCAGGTCAACGGCGCCGCCGCCCACCTGGTGGAGCCCGGCCACAAGATCATCGTCGCCTCCTTCGGCGCCTACGACGAGTCCGATCTCGAGCGCTACGACCCGGTCGTCGTCCACGTCGACGACGACAACAAGGCGATCGCGATCGACAGCCACCCGGAGGTGCTGCTCAAATGAGCTCCGGCGGCCGCTCCCACACCGCCCCGACCGGTGACCGCAAACCGGTCGGCCTGCCGCGCCTGGCGGAGATGAAGGCCAACGGCGAACCGATCGTGATGGTCACCGCCTACGACTTCCCCTCGGCGACCGTCGCCGAGGCGGCCGGCGTCGACATCGTCCTCGTCGGCGACTCCGCCGCCAACGTCGTCCTCGGCTACCCCGGCACCGAGATGGTCTCGATGGACGAGATGGTGATGCTCGGCAAGGCCGTGCGCCGTGGCTTGAAGACGCCGCTGATGGTCGGCGACATGCCGATGGGCAGCTACGAGGCGTCGAACGAGGAAGCGATCCGCAGCGCCCAGCGGCTGATCAAGGAGACCGGCTGCCAGGCGGTCAAGCTCGAGGCCGGCGGCGTCGTCGTCGAGCGCGCCCGGGCGATCGTCAACTCCGGCATCCCGGTGATGGGACACGTTGGCCTCACGCCGCAGACCGCGACCGCCCTCGGCGGCTACAAAGCCCAGGGCAAGTCCGCCAAGAGCGCGATCAAGCAGCTCGAGGACGCCCTCGCCCTGCAGTCAGTCGGCTGCTTCGCGATTGTGATCGAGGCCGTCCCCTCGGCGATCACCGACGAGATCGTCGCCAGGCTCGAGGTGCCCACGATCGGCATTGGCGCCGGCCCCGGCACCTCAGGCCAGGTCCTCGTCTTCCACGACCTGCTCGGCATCACCACCGGCCACATGGCCAAATTCGTCAAGCGCTACGCCGACGTCCACGAGACGATGGTCGCCGCGGTCAAGAGCTACGGCGACGAGGTCCGCCGCCACCAGTTCCCCGAGCCCGACCACGTCTACAGCGTCGAACCGGCCGAGCTGGACGAGTTCCGCCGCTACCTCAGCGAGGAAAGCCTCGCCAGCGCCAAGGGCTGGGAGTGGGAGCCGCTGCCGTAGCGGCTCTGGCGCGATCCCGCTCCCTGCAGGACCGGCCCTGCTCAGAGAGTCGATAGCGGCAGGCGTAGGCGTGGAATCCGTCGCCGGTCAGCGTCACCACACCCAAGCCGGGAAATGGGACCCGGAGATCCCCGGTCCATTCAGCGGGACCGTCGGGCTGGACGGCGAGTGAGGCGCCGCCGCGGAAGGGAACGGTGGGCCTCATCGACACCGACTGCGGGCGCCCTTCCGGCGGGCTGAATTCCAGGAGCGAGCCTTCCTCGAACGTCGAGCTCGTCTTGAAAGCAATCACAGGGCCGACGCGGTCCCAAGTACTTGCAGTGATCACTGGATGGCCGATTCCTTCCCAGTTGACCGCTCGGAGAATCACCCACTGATTTCCGGTCGTCCGTCCTATTGCTTCCAACGCCTCGATCAGTTCGTTGTGGCCGTTGTTTCTGTCGGGCCCGTAGTAACAGACTTCCTTGAATCCCTCTTCGTAGGAGGTCTGGGTTCGTTCACTTGAGATCGTGGCGAAGTTTCGCTCGCCGTGGAAGTTCATCTTCCCGTCGAGCCGGCCGCGAGCCTTGATCGGTTGCCGTCCTTTGCAACCGGGAAACAGGTGTTCCCTCTTCTTCAGGCGGTAACTGAAGTGGACGTGGATCCGTCCGAAGCGGCCGAAATCGGCAGCTATTTCGTTGCGAGTGACCTTTCCCTTGGCGAGATAGATGGCGAGTTGCCCGCGCCGGTAGAACTCCACTTCGACTGAGTTGCGAAACGTCCGCAAGTAGACCTTGTAGCCATTGCTCCTAGGGAGCGTCGCGGAGAACGATCGGTAAGGCATGGAGACCCCGTAGCCGGGCTCGGCCACCGCGGGCGCGGGAACGGCCATGGCCGCGGCGCAGACAAAGGCGGTGAGAGCTCCCCATGTCTTCATGGCAGAGGGAGGGAGTTGAGCGTGGTGGGCGCGGAGGAGTGGGAGTGGGAGCCGCTGTCGTGAGTGAGGAGACGCACTAGCTCTGACTCTTCTTGGCAGCGGATGAACTCATTGGTTGAGCTGGACCGGCAGAGATCGGCGTCGAACTCGGGTCCGGCTAGGGGTACCTGGCCGCTGCCGGGGAAACGGACGCTGAGCGATCCCATCCAGGTGGCCGGCCGGTCCGCTTCGGCGAGGTAGGTGGCCGAGCCGAGGAACGGCCAGGCGGGAGTCATTCTGCTCTTGACCGGGCTTTTGCCGAGAGGGCTGAGGTGGAAGACGGCTTCGTCCAGGGTGAAGGCCGTCTTGACGATCGCCACGCCGTCGACCTTGCTCTCGAGGGTTGCCACGTCTACCGCTAGGCCGATCGCGCCGCTTTCCACCGAACCGAAGGTTCGCTTTATGCCGTCGCTGCCGGCCTCCGCGGAGACGACGGAGCTTTCGGGCTCGCTGGCGCGGCTCGCGCTGGCCCGAAGCCAGGACGGGCCCTTGCAAACCCGCCGGTAGAAGCGCTGCACTTGGCCCTTCACGCGGTGCGATCGAATGCGGGTGAACCCGCGCTCGCCTCGAAACCTCACACTGCCGAGGAAGACACCCCGTTCCTCGATCGACTTGCGCCCCTTGCACTCGCGCATGAGAAACGGGAGGGGGAGCGCCTCGGGGGGGCGCTTGGCGCGAAACCGAAGCGAGACGTGCCCGAGCTTTCCGAAGTCTGCGGAGATCCCCTTGCGCGTCACCTCGCCCAGGGTCGTGTAGGTGATCTGGTAGCTGCCCTGGAAAAAGGTGAGGACCACCTGCCGGTGTCCGCTGGTCCGAATCGAGGCGCTGTAGCCGTTGCTCGCCGGAAGGGGGATCTTCAGGTGCAGGCTCTTCGGCTTGACCGTGTAGGCGGGCTTGGCCGCGGAGGTCGCCGGCAACGCGAGCGCTGCAACCACGCCGATGGCGAAGACGAGGCGTACGCGGATCACGGTCGCACCCGGGCGGCCAGCCGCCGCACTCGCTCCACTCTGCCTTGCACGACGCCCACGGAGACAAAGAAGCATTCGCCGATCGGGCAGGCGCAGGCGAAGCTGCGGCATAGCTTTGCGTGGTAGGTGGAGTCGGTCAGCGACAGCTTGCCGCGCCCCGGCAGTTCGACGGCCAGATCTCCCGACCAGGTCCCGCCTCCGCCGCCGTTCTTCTCATAGGTCGCGCTGCCGCTGAACGGCGCCGGCGGCGCCACGGTGGCGGTGACCGGGCTGGTGTCGAGTGGGGTGACGGCGAAGGTCTCTGGCGCTGACGTGGCGCTGGCCGTCCGGTAAATCCCCAGGTTTGGCCGTCTTTCGATCATGCGGGCCGTGTAGTTGGCTTCCTCCAGACTCGAGAAGAACTTCGAGCGCTTGGATGGCATCTGCTTGAAGACCGAGAACCAGGGAGCGCGGGCGTAGCGGCGCGAGACGGCGCTGAGGCTGACGGTCGGCGGCTGTTTCCGTGCCTGACTCCTGTGTTCGGGGGGTCGTTTGCAGACAGTTCGATATCTGCGGTGGGCGAACCCGCCTGCACTCTTGACGTGGACGTTCGTGAAGCCGTTCTCGCCGCGGAAGCGGATCAGGCCGGTGAAGCGGCCCGTGCGGGTGACGGAAGCCCTCCCTTTACAGCCGGGTTCGGGCTCTTCCATCTCCGTGTGCGAGTCAGACTCGAGCCGGACCGAGATTCGCCCAAGGTTTCCGAACTCGCCCTCGATCCCGTCCTCGGAGACCGTTCCACGCCCCAGGTATGCGGCGGAGGCCGATCCCTTCGTGACCACGACCCAGACCTGGTTCCGGCTCACGCCGAAAACGTGAACCCCATATCCGTGGCTGCCGCGGAGGTCGATCACGTCGAGAATCGAGGGCTTGCTCACGTAGTAGCCGGGTTGGGCCGCCGCCAAGGCAGGGATTGCCAGCGCCGCCAGCGCGCAGACGAGAACCACCAGCCTTCCCCATGCCTTCATCGGCGCAGAGTATTCGAACGTCGGGCACCGGGTTGCCGGCGATTACGATGGCCCAGATGCCGATTTACGAGTTCGAGTGCGAGGAGTGCGAGGCTCGGTTCGAGGAGCTGGTCGCGGCCGATGGCGCTGTCGCCTGCCCTAGCTGTGGCTCCAAGCGGGTGAGGCGTCTGCTCTCCCCGGTCTCGCCCCCCGGGCGTCAGCCGCGCGGCGCCGGGGTGCGGTCGGACGAATCGCGGCGGCGGGAGCGGGAATCGGCGCGGCAGGAGCGGATCGGCGAGGCGCAGAAGCGGCGGGCGGCGGGGGAGAAGCCGTGAGCGCGAGTGCCGAGGAGCGGCGGGAGAGGCTGGTTGCGCTCTTCAACGAAGTCAAGGACTGCACCAAATGCCCGTTGTATGAGACCCGAACGAAGGCGGTCTTCGGGGCGGGTAACGCCGACGCGGATTTGATGTTCGTCGGCGAGGCGCCGGGCGCCGAAGAGGACCGTTCGGGGCTGCCCTTCGTCGGCCGCGCCGGCCAGCTGCTGAACCAGATGCTGGAGGAGATCGGGCTCGCTCGCGACGACGTCTTCATCGCCAACGTCCTCAAGTCCCGCCCGCCGGGCAACCGCGACCCGCACCCCGACGAGATCGGGGCCTGCGAGCCCTACCTCTGGGAGCAGGTGCGGCTGATCGAGCCGCGCGTCGTCTGCACCCTCGGCAACTTCGCGACCAAGCTGCTGAGCGGCAGCCCGACCGGGATCACCAAGGTGCGCGGCACGCCGCAGGTCCATGAGCTCGGCGGCCGCACCGTCTTCCTGCTGCCGCTCTTCCATCCCGCCGCCGCGCTCCGCACCCCCGCGGTGAAGGAGACGCTGCGGGGCGACTTCGCGACGATCCCCGAGCTGCTGGGGCGCCCGCTCCCCGGCCCAGCCCCGAGCGCCGAGGAAATCGCCGAGGCCGAAGCGGGGGACGACCCCGCCCCGCCACCGCCCGCCGACCAACTCGGCTTCTTCGGCTAGCGCCAGGCAAACCGCTCGTGGAAGTCGTCGAGACCAGCAGCGCTGCCGAGACCGAGGCCCTCGGCGCCCGCATCGCCCCGTGCCTGGCGCCCGGCGACGTCGTCCTCCTCTCCGGCGAGATGGGGACCGGGAAGACGACCCTGGTCCGCGGCGCCTGCCGGGCGCTCGGCGTCACCGACCCGGTCACCTCGCCGACCTTCACGATCGGCCAGCGCTACGGCGGCGGCCGGCTGCCCGTCTCCCACCTCGACCTCTACCGGCTGCAGACCCTCGAGGGCGAGGATCCCGGCCTGCTCGAGGACTACCTCGGGCCCGACGGCGTCGCCTTCGTCGAGTGGCCGGCCGCCGGTGCCGGCGAATTCGGCCGTCCTGCGCTCGAAATCCGCCTCGCCCACGTCAGCGAGGAGCGGCGGCGGATAGAAGTCGAGCCCCAGGGGTAGGGACGCAGGGAAAGCGCAGCGTTCGCGGCTTCGGCGTGTTCAGGAGGGAGCGCGCCCAGCTTGTAGCATCGGCGCTCGAAACTCGATGAGAAAGGCAAGGACGGGATGAAGGGACTCAAGGCACTTGCAGCGGTCATGCTCGTGAGCGGATTGATGATCACGGCGGTGCCCGCTTCGGCCAGCGCGGCGGCCTACAAGCACTACGTGGGCTGCGGGGTCTCCCGTAACGCCAAACCCGCGCACTCCTGTCCGAAGAAAGCTAAGAAGGGCGCCTTCTTCAAAAGCCTCAACGGCAACGTCGCCTACAGCGTCTGCGTCAAGTTCCCGAGCGGGAAAAACCTCTGCGCCCAGGCTCAGGAAGCCGAACAGGGGACCCTCTACGTGAACAAGATCACCTCGACGATCCCCGGCAAACACGTTGTCAGCTGGTTCGTCAAAGGCAAGAAAGTCGGTTCCTGGGCTTTCACGGTCACGGGGTAGCGAAACCCTGATCGTCGTCGGGTTCGACACCGCGACGGTTGACACCGTCGCCTGCGCCTGGCGCGACGGCGAGGTCCTTCACGAGTCGCAGCTGGGGCTGTCCCCGCAAGGGAGGCCCCGGCACGCGACCGGTCTGCTGGCCGAGGTCGAGGCCGCGGTCGCGGCGGCCGGGGGCTGGGAGGCGGTCGAGCTGATCGCCGTCGGGCTCGGCCCGGGGACCTTCACCGGGCTGCGGGTCGGGATCGCGACCGCCCGCGGGCTGGGCACCAGCCGCGGCCTGCCGGTGCGCGGGGTCTGCACGCTGGACGCGCTGGCGGCGGGAATCGCCGAGGCAAGCGATTCGTCTGTGCCTTATCCGTCCCAGGCAACGGAAAGGAACAGTCGAATGGTGCTGCCCGTTCTCGACGGCTGGCGGGGCGAGGTCTTCGCCGCGCTCTACGCGCCCGGCGGCGAACGGATCTGGCAGCCGGCCGTCTACCGGCCCGAGGAGCTGGCCGCCCAGATCGCCGGTCTAGAGGCGCCCCCGTCGGTGGCCGGTTCGGGGGCGGTACGATTTCGTCACGAGCTGGCCCGAGACGGCGTCCTGATACCGGACGACTCCGATCCCGTCCACCGGGTCGCCGCGCGACACGTTTGCGCGCTGGCGGCGGTGGCGGGGGAGGAAGCCGACGGGCTCGCCCCGATCTACCTGAGACCCCCGGATGCGGAGCGGTGGCGTGAGCGAGACGCTTCACAAAGAGCAAGATGAGCTGACCCAGGAGGTCCAGATCCGCAGGCTCGCCTACAGCGACCTGCCGGCGGTGATCTCGATCGAGCGGCGCTCCTTCCCGACCCCCTGGTCGCTGGCGATGTTCGTCCTCGAGCTCTCCAAGCCCTCCGGGATCTGCCTCGCCGCCAGCGCCGGCGACGAGCTGCTCGGCTACGTGGTCTGCTCCCGCTACGACCAGGTCTGGCACCTGATGAACATCGCCGTCGCCCCCGAGCGCCGCGGCAGCGGCGTCGCCGGCCAGCTGATGCGCCGCCTGATCGCCGAGGCGCAGGGCAAGCTCCCGTTCACGCTCGAGGTCCGGGTCACCAACCACCGCGCGATCGGCATGTACGAGCGCTTCGGCTTCCGCTCCGCCGGCGTCCGTCCTCGCTATTACCACGACAACGGCGAGGACGCGCTGATCATGTGGCTGGATTGAGTGGCTCGACTGACGTGGCTGGACTGAAGGGCTGACCATGCTGCTGGCGATCGAGACCTCCTGCGACGACACCTGCGCCGCCGTCCTCGACGGCGCGCGGATCCTCAGCAACGTGATCTCCTCCCAGGCCAAAGCCCACGAGGGCTTCGGCGGCGTCGTGCCGGAGGTCGCGGCGCGTCACCACCTCGAGCTGGTCGAGCCGGTGGTCGAGGCGGCGCTGAAGGAGGCGGGAGTGACCCTGGACGAGATCGAGGCCGTCGCCGCCACCGTCGGCCCCGGCCTGATCGGGGCGCTGCTGGTCGGGATCAGCACCGCCAAGGGGATCGCCGCCGCCCGGCGGCTGCCGTTCATCCCGGTCGACCACCTGCAGGGCCACGTCGCCGCCAACTTCCTCGAGCCCGAGCCGCTGGAGCCGCCCTTCCTCTGCCTGATCGCCAGCGGCGGCCACACGATGCTGACCGGCGTCCGCGACCACGAGGGATACGACCTGCTCGGCCAGACCCTCGACGACGCGGCCGGGGAGGCCTTCGACAAGTCGGCGCGGCTGCTGGGGCTGGGGTACCCCGGCGGCCCGCTGATCCAGCGCGAGGCCGAGGGCGGCGACCCCGAGGCCTTCGAGATGCCGGTGGCGATGACCCGCAACCCCGGCCTCGACTTCAGCTTCAGCGGCCTCAAGACGTCGGTCCTCTACCGCTGCCGCGAGCTCGGCCCCGAGGGCGTGCAGGAGCGCCGCGCCGACCTCGCTGCCTCCTTCCAGGCCGCCGTCGTCGGCCAGCTGACCGCGAAGCTGAAGCGGGCGCTGAAGAAGGGGGAGTGGGAGGCCGTCGCCCTCGGTGGCGGCGTCGCCGCCAACGGGCCGCTGCGCGAGGCGGTGGGGGAGCTCTGCGAGCAGATGGGGGTCCGGCTGAAGCTGGTCCCGATCGCGCTCTGCACCGACAACGCGGCGATGATTGGGTCGGCCGCGCGCTACGTCGAGCCGATCCCGTATCCCGATTACCTTGGCTACGACGCCTTCGCCAGCGGCGAGACCTCCGCCGCGGTCCCGCACTGAGCGATGGCCACCATCGTCGTCTACTCCCGTCCGGGCTGCCATCTCTGCGAGGAGGCGATGGCGCAGATCGTCGCCCTGCACGAGCAGGGCTATCGCTTCGACCTGCACGAGGTCGACATCGAGAGCCACGACCTGCTGCTGCGCCGCCACCTCGAGCGCATCCCGGTCGTCGAGGTCGACGGGATCGAGGTCTCCGAGCTGCTCCTCGACCGCGATGCCCTCGTCGCCAGGCTCGATACTGTGGGGGCATGGTCGAGGTGATCGAGGAGTTCGATGCCGCAGGGGCGTTCCCAGTCGAAGGCGAGCGCCTCTCGCTGGGCGTCGCCGCCCGCCTCTCGCGCTACCTGCAGGTGCTGACCCAGGCGCGCAAGATGGGGCGGGAGACGATCTCCTCGCAGGAGCTCTCCGAGTACACCCACATCAACCCGACCCAGATCCGCCGCGACCTCTCCGGCTTCGGCAAGTTCGGCAAGCGCGGGGTCGGCTACAACGTCGAGTCGCTGGTCTCGGAGATCCGCAAGATCCTCCGCACCTCCGGCCAGCACAACATCGCCCTCTTCGGCGCCGGCAACCTCGGTCAGGCGATCGCCACCTCCTCGATCTTCGCCGACCACGGCTTCCAGGTCGTCGCCGTCTTCGACAGCGATCCGGGCGTCGTCGGCAGCCCGATCGGCGAGATGACCGTGCGTGACATCGGCGACCTGCCAAGCGTCGTCGCCGAGGAGGAGATCGTCGTCGGCGTCCTCGCGGTGCCCCCCGAGGCCGCCCAGGACGTCGCCGACCGCCTCGTCAAAGCCGGGGTGAAGATCATCTTCAACTACTCCGAGCAGCTGCTGCAGGTGCCGCCGGAGGTGACGGTCCATACCTCCAGCCCCGCCGTGGACCTGCTCTACGCGCTCTACTTCTACCTGGCCTAGGGCCGTCTGACCTTGTCACTGGACCTCGATCTCGCCCGCGAGAAGTTCGAGTCCTCGCAGGACTTCACGATCGGCCTCGAGGAGGAGTTCGCGATCCTCGACCCGCAGACGCTGGAGCTCGAGCACCGCTTCGAGGACGTGATGGCCGCCTGCCAGCGCGACGAGGTGCTTGCGGAGTCGGCGGCGGGGGAGCTGATCGCCTCCGAGATCGAGATCCGCTCCGGGCGCTCCGAGACCTTCGCCGAGGCAGTCGAGCGGCAGCGCGAGCGGCGGGCGCGGCTCTTCGACGTCGTCGGCGGGATGGGGCTGACCCTGGGAGCGATGGGGACCCATCCCTGGGCTAACTACCTCGACCAGCGGATCATCGACACCCCGCACTACAACCGCCTGCGGCACGAACTCGGCTGGGTAGCGCAGCGCAACAACACCTGGAGCCTGCACCTGCACATGGGCATCCGCGGGGCCGACCGGGCGATCGCCGTCTGCGACTGGCTGCGCGAGCTGCTGCCGCTGCTGCTGGCGGTCTCGGCCAACTCGCCCTTCCTCGACCGCCGTGACAGCGGCCTGCACAGCGTTCGCACCGAGATCTTCACCCGCACCTTCCCGCGCTGCGGGGTGCCCTCGCCGTTCCGCGACTGGGCGACCTACGCCGAGTTCGTCGGCACCCTGGAGCGGCTCGGCTCGGTGGTCGAGCCGACGCAGCTGTGGTGGAGCGTGCGGCCGCATCACAGCTTCGGAACCGTCGAGGTGCGGATCTGCGACGCCCAGACCCGGGGTGAGGAGTCGTTTGCGATGGCGGGGCTGATCGCCGCCTGCATCGCCCAGACCGCGCTCGATTTCGACGAGTACGGCTACGAAGGGCGGGGGGTGCCGCTGGCCGACCGCGAGATCGAGGAGAACCTCTGGCGGGCGATCCGCCACGGCGCCGGCGGCCGGATGATCGACTTCCGGCGCGACGAGGAGCTGCCGACCCGGTCGCTGCTCGAGCAGGTGCTGGTCTGGAGCGAGCCGGCGCGGGCGCAGCTGGGGCTGGATCTGCGCCTGCCGGAGCGAAACGGCGCCCAGCGGGCGCGCGAGGCGCTCGACGCCGGGGTCGCGATCGAGGACATCTACCGCGACGCGGTGGCGGAGACGCGGCGCACCTACGCCGGGGCGCACGCCTCCGAGCCCGCCTGAGCGACGCCGAAGGCCGTCAAATCACCTTCCAGAGCGGGTCGAGGCGCGGTGTCGCCGCCTTCGTCTATAGACTCCCGCGCCGCTAAAACCACCGGAGGAATAGGAACTTGACCGAATTTCTTACTGATTACGGAGTGGTCGTCGCGCTCGTCTGCGCTTTCGCCGCCGTCGTCTATGGACTTATCGTCACTCAGCGCCTGCTCGCGAAGCCCGCGGGCAACGACCGGATGCGCGAAATCTCGGGCGCCGTCCAGGAAGGGGCCCAGGCCTATCTGAACCGCCAGTACACGATCATCGCCGCCGTCGCGGTGCCGATCGCGGTGCTGCTGCTGGTTCTGCAGGACTGGAAAACCGCGCTCGGCTTCGTCATCGGCGGACTGGCGTACGGGATCGATAGGTTGTTGTTCTGGTTTCAGAAGGGGTTGTTTCCGTATCGGCGGAGTGACAGTTAGACGGAGTGAGAGTTAGACGGGTGGACGGGTAGGACGGGTGGGACGGATACGG
>DATIOC010000001.1:0-11430 GCA_035473555.1 Solirubrobacterales bacterium | reverse complement strand
TCGGGCTCGGCTACGCCAATCTCGGCGCCCTGCTGATGAGCGACGGCCTCCCCTACGACTCCGACGAGGGCCGCAACGTCGCCGCCGCGATCACGGCGCTGATGACCGGCCGCGCCTACCGCCAGTCGGCGCTGATCGCCGCCGGCGCGACCGGCCCCTACGAGGAGTACGAGCGCAACCGCGAGCCGCACATCGGCGTCATGCGGATGCATCGCGACGCCTCCTACGACGTCGACGGAACCGGGATCAAAGGCGAGCTGCTCGAGGCCGCGCAGCGGGCCTGGGACGAAGCGGTCGAGCTCGGCGAGGAGCACGGCTACCGCAACGCGCAGGCGACGGTGCTGGCCCCGACCGGGACGATCAGCTTCCTGATGGACTGCGACACGACCGGGATCGAGCCCGACTTCTCGCTGGTCAAGTTCAAGGAGCTGGTCGGCGGCGGCTCGATGACGATCGTCAACCGCTCGGTGCCGATGGCGCTCGAGGCGATGGGCTACACCGAGGCCGAGATCGACCAGATCAACGCCTACATCACCGAGAACAACACGATCGTCGGCGCGCCCGGCCTGAAGGACGAGCACCTGCCGGTCTTCGACGTCGCGGTTGGCGAGCGGGCGATCTCACACACCGGCCACATCGACATGATGGCCGCGACCCAGCCGTTCATCTCCGGGGCGATCTCGAAGACGGTCAACCTGCCGCAGTCGGCGACGGTCGCCGACATCGCCGACGCCTACACGCGCGGCTGGAAGGGCGGCCTCAAGGCGCTGGCGATCTACCGCGACGGCTCCAAGACCGCCCAGGCTCTGCGCACCGACGCGCAGAAGACCGAGGAGGCCGAGGTCGAGGTGGAGATGGCGCAGCCGGTGCGCAAGAAGATGCCGCGCGAGCGCGAATCGATCACCCACAAGTTCTCGATCGGCGGCCACGAGGGCTACATCACCGCCGGCAAATACGAGGACGGCACGGTCGGCGAGATCTTCCTCACCGACATCGGCAAGGAGGGCTCGACGATGCGCGGGCTGCTCAACGCCTTCGCCACCGCGATCTCCCTCGGGCTCCAGTACGGGGTGCCGCTCGAGACCTTCGTGCAGAAGTTCAGCTACATGCGCTTCGAGCCGGAGGGGATGACCCAGAACCCGGAGATCCCGTTCGCCAAATCGCTGCCGGACTACATCATGCGCTGGGTCGCGAGCCGCTTCCTCGAGGACACCGAAGCCCTCGAGGAACTGGGGATCCTGACCCAGGAGGTGCGGAGCAAAAAGGAAGCCGAGACCGCCCAGCTGGGCCTCGGCGTCCCGACCGACACCGCCGGCCCCGCCAACGGCAACGGCCACACGAACGGTGGCAACGGCGAGGCGAAGGCAAGCGCCCCGGTCCCGGCCGCCTCGGCGCTGACCGAAACCCCCCCGGTCCGCCCGGCGAAGATGCAGGGCCTCGAACTGGGCCCGGCCTGCGAGCAGTGCGGCGGCATGATGCAGCGGACGGGCAGCTGCTACACGTGCTCCTCCTGTGGCAACAACACCGGCTGCGGCTGAGCCTCTCGACCAAACCGATAGCCTCCCCGACCGCACAGACCGGTTCGGGCTAGTCAGGGGAGGCAGCTGTGGACGTTGGGCAGAGCAGGAATTGGAGTGCGCGGGACGCGGTGATCGTGGCGGGGACGGTCGCCGCGCTCCTCTTCATCCTGATTGACCTGACCGGGTCCGACATCGACGAGCACGCTTCTCAGGTGGGAGGCATCGCCCTGGAGATGCTGCTGTTCACCGCCTTCGGATTCGCCGGGGTCGCGCTCGCCTACTGGCAACCGCGCTTTGCCCTGCTTGGGACTACGACCGCGACCCTCGCGCTGCTCGCCTTTGGCGCCACCGCCGTCCTCACCTGGGACAGGGGCGCATTCCTGTTTGGACTTGGATTCGGTGGGGACGCCGGGACCGTCGCCGGGATCACCGACCTCCTCGCTATCTCCACCTCGGCGATCTGCGTGCTGCTGGCGACGGTGCGGACCGGCGAGGACGGCGGCACCAGACTGATCCGGGTCGCCGCGATCGGCTCCCTGGCGCTCCTTATCGCCCTGGCGATCCTCCAGATCCTCGTTCACGACGTAGAAATCGGCCCCCGGGTCTACGCGATCCTCGCGACCGTCTACGTCGCCGCCACCGCCGTTCTCCTCATCCTCCGCCTTCTCCCACTGGCCGAGGATTCCTAACCGCAACAGCCGAGCCTCGTGGTCAGCTCAACACAACCTCGGCGTCGTGCCGGGGGGTCTCGGTGATGGCGCGGCGGTAGTTGCGCTCTGAGGCGGGGTTGGCCGGCTCTATCTGGTGGCGGCGGACGAGCTCGCGGAGGACTACGGCCATCTCGAACTGGGCGAAGGCGGCGCCTAGGCAGCGGCGGACGCCGCCGCCGAAGGGGATCCAGGTGTAGGTGCCGGGCGGGTTGTCGATGAAGCGCTCGGGGAGGAAGCGATCCGGGTCGGGGTAGATGCCGGGATCGCGGTGGATCAGGTGGATGCAGGGGGTGACGCCGGCCCCCGCCGGCAGCTCGTAGCCGCCGATCTCGACCGCCTCGGTCAGGCGGCGGACGACGATCGAGATCACCGGCCGCAGGCGCAGCGTCTCCTGGATCGTCGC
Organism: Solirubrobacterales bacterium; assembly: GCA_035473555.1. Taxonomy (GTDB): domain Bacteria; phylum Actinomycetota; class Thermoleophilia; order Solirubrobacterales; family 70-9; genus VAYN01. The sequence continues at coordinate 8,797 of DATIOC010000001.1, read as the reverse complement.
CGTCAGGTACTCGTCTTCGCCGTCGAGAACCTCGGCCCGCAGGCGCTCCAGCTTCTCGGGGTGGCGGGTCAGCCGCTCCATCGCCCAGGAGAGCGCGGTGGCGGTGGTCTCGTGGCCGGCGACCAGGAGGGTGAGGAGCTCGTCGCGGATCTCGGCGTCGCTCATCTGGCTGCCGTCCTCGTGGCGGGCCTGGAGCATCAGCGAGAGGACGTCGTCGCGCTCGGCCAGGTCCTCGGCCTGGCGCCGCTCGCCGATCTCGCGCGCGATCAGCTCGTCGACCCGCTGCACCCGGCGACGGAAGGCGGGGATCGACTTGACCCGGTCGGGCCCGACCAGCAGCACCGGCAGCAGCAGCATCGGGTTGGTGGTCAGGTCGAGGAAGTCGCGCAGGGCCTCGCGCAGCGGCTCCATCCGGGCGCCGTCATGGACCCCGAAGACGGTCTCGATGATGATCTCCAGCGTGATCGCCTGCATCCGCGGCCGCAGCTTGTAGGGGATCCCGGTCGGCCAGCCGTCGATCTCGCGGGCGGCGATCTCGGTCATCTTCTCGCCGTAGGCCTGCATCCGCTCGCCGTGGAAGGGCGGCAGCAGCAGCTTGCGCTGGCTCATGTGGGGCTTCTCGTCGAGGACGAGGACGCTGTTGTCGCCGAGGATCGGGCGCAGGATCTGGTTGCCCTCGCCAGCGTGGAAGACCTTCGGATCGCCGGTGAAGACCTGTTTCACCAGCTCCGGATCGGCGAGCACGACCCAGTCGCCCTCATAGGCGATCTTGATCGAGAACATCGGGCCGAACCGCGCCCGGCCCTGCTCGAGGAACCACTGCGCCTCGCGCGACCAGATCGCCGTCTGCAGCGCCCGCGGCATCCGCGGCCCCGGCGGTAGACCTTTCACCGGACCGAGCCCGCTCGTCGAAGCCCGAACTTTCGCCGCCGCCTCCATCTGTCCACCCTACGCCGGGGCTCTCCCGCCAATGTGTGACGTTGGTACGGCATAACCTCCGGCCAATGCCGGCAATCCCGCGCCTCCCACCCGCCATCGAGCACCGAATCCTGAAGTTCGTCTGTCACCTCCCACCCCGGGCCCAACGCCGCCTCTTCGGCCCTCCGCCGCAACTCGACGGCCAGACGCTCGCCCCCGACATCCACGCCCTGATCTGGATCGCCGCCCGGGCTCGCCACGACAGCCTCGCCGAGGGCGCCGACCCGGTCGAGGCGCGGGTGCAGCGTCGCGCCGAAGCGGCGGTCGTCGCCGAGCGGCCGGCGATCGAGATGGCGCGGGTCGAGGCGGCCGAGATCCCCGGCCCGGCGGGGACGATCCCGGCCCGCCTCTACGTCCCCAGGACCACGCCCGCCGACGGTCCCCGGCCGCTGCTCGTCTACTTCCACGGCGGCGGCTGGGTGATCGGCGACCTCGAGACCCACGACAGCCCCTGCCGCTTCCTCGCCGCCCACTCCGGCGCGCAGGTGCTGGCGGTTGACTACCGCCTCGCCCCCGAGCATCCCTTCCCAGCCGCCGCCGAAGACGCCTTCGCCGCCTACGCCTGGGTCAGCGCCAACGCCGCCCGCTTCGGCGTCGAGCCGGCCCGGATCGCGGTCGGCGGCGACAGCGCTGGCGGCAACCTGGCCGCGGTCGTCTGCCTGCTGGCCCGGGACGCGGGCCTGACCCCGCCGGCGATGCAGCTGCTGATCTACCCGGTGACCGAGACCGGCCGCGAGCTGCCCTCGCGCCAGACCTTCCGCGAGGGATTCCTCCTCACCCGGCGGGACATGGCCTACTACGAGGACCGCTACCTGCCGCCGGGGACCGACCGCGGCGACCCGCGGGTCGCCGTCCTGCAGGCCGAGGACCTCAGCGGCCTGCCTCCCGCCTACGTCGCCACTGCCGGCTTCGACCCGCTGCGCGACGAGGGCGAGGCCTACGCGCAGCGGCTGCGCGAGGCGGGCGTGCCGGTGGCGCTGCACCGCCATCCCGGCCTCGTCCACACCTTCATCAACCTGACCGCGATCTGCCCGACGTCGCGGGCGGCGGTACTCGAAGCCTGCGGCGCCCTGCGGATGGGCCTCGCCTAGATCACTCGTACTGAAGGGACTCGAGCACGTCGAGCCTTGACGCCCGCCGCGCGGGCTGGATCGCCGCGAGCACGCCCGCCAGGGCGGCGGCGATCAGCAGCACGACCAGGGACCCGACCGGATAGGAGAGGGTGAAGCCTTCGTCCTTCAGCGGCTGGGCGATCAGGGTGGCGAAGATCAAACCGAGGATCAGCCCGAGGATGCCGCCGATCAGGGCGGTGATCACCGCCTCGTAGCGGATCATCGTCCGCACCTGGCGGCGGGACATTCCGATCGCCCGCAGCATCCCCAGCTCGCGGGTGCGTTCGTGGATCGAGAGCGCCAGCGTGTTGGCGATCCCGAAGAGCGAGATCAGGACGGCGAAGGCGAGCAGAGCGTAGACCAGGCTGACCAAGCCGTTGATCTGTTCTTCGCGGCTTTCCTTCAGTTCCTGCTGGTTGAGAACTTCGGCCACCGGGAACGCACTTTCGACCCCGGCGGTCAAGAGCGCCTGCACCCCTTCGGCGTTCGCCCCCGCTTCGAGCTTGACGAAGTCGGTTAGGTCCTGGGTCTGGCGGAACGCCCGCGCCATCACCCGCTGAGTGACGAGGACATTGCCGAGGACGCCGAGCTTGGAGTCGAATTCGCCGACGACGCGGAAGACCGGCCGCGCCCGGGTCTGGGTCAGCAACTGGAAGCGGTCGCCGACCGCGAGGCCGTGCGAGCTGGCGAAGTCGTCGGAGACGATCGCCTCGCTGTCGGTGAGGTTGCGTAGCGTCTCCGGCCCCCCCTGCTTCCATTCGATGTTGACCGTCTCGCCGATCTCGGGCGTCGGGGCGTTGACCCGGGTCTTGGCTCCCGGCTGGCCGCCTTCGAGCACCTTCGCTTCGGCGCCGCGGATCGTCGAGACCAGCTCGACGCCGGGGATCCGGGCGGCGGCTTTCGCGGTCGCGTTCGGGATCGGCGAGAAGCCGTCGGTGTTCTGGATCACCAGGCCGCCGGCGAAGTTTTCGTCGACCACCTGGGCGACGGTGCTCTTCAGGCCGGCGGCGAAGACGGTGACGAAGGCGACCAGGGTGACGCCGATCATCAGCGCCGCCGCGGTGACCGCGGTGCGGCTCGGGTTGCGCTGCGCGTTCTCGCGGGAGAGGCGGCCGGTGAGGTGCCGCAGCCGCTCCAGCGGCCAGCCGGCGACCGAGGCAAGCGGCGGCACCAGTCGGGGGCTGAACAGCGAGACGGCGAAGACGACGGCGACCGCCCCGCCTCCCATCAGGCCGGCGCGGGCTCCGGCGCTGCCGCTGCCGAAGAGGCCGAACAGCACCGCCCCGAGGCCGGCGAGGCCGAGCAGGACGGAGAGCGCGAGGTAGACGAGGCGACGACGACGGGTGGGCGTCGGCTGGAAGGAGTGCAGGGCGGCGATCGGGGGAACCCGGGTCGAGCGCAGGGCCGGCACCAGCGAGGAGACGAGGGTGACCAGGACCCCGACCAGCAGGGCGACGACCACGGTCCGCGACTCCAGCACCAGGCTCGTCGTCGGCAGGTCGATCCCGAAGGCTTCGAAGAGCGCGTTGATCGCCTTTGCGATCACGAAGCCGCCGCCGATCCCGAGCACCGCTCCGACGAGGCCAATCGCAAACGCCTCGACCATCACCGTGGTGAGGATCTGCCCTCGCGAGGCACCGAGCGTGCGCAGCATCCCGAACTCGCTTATCCGTTGGGCGACGGTGATCGAGAAGGTGTTGAAGATCAGGAAGGAGCCGACAAAGACGGCGATGAAGCCGAAGACCAGCAGGAAGATGCGCAGGAAGCCGAGCCCGTCGCGGATCTGTTCGGAGGCGCGGTCGGCATTTTCCTGGGCGGTCTCGACCCGGACGCCGGCCGGCATCTTTCTCGCGATCCTGCGTTTCAGCGCCTCTGCCGAGACGCCGTCGTCGGCTGCGACCGAGATCTGGTCGAAGCGGCCGCGCTTATGAGTCAGGCGCTGGGCCACCGGCAGCGTCACCTGGGCGATCGAGGCGCCGCCGAAGGAGGCGCTGCCGAGCTGGGTCAGGCCGACCAGGCGGAAGGTCTCCAGGTTCCCCTGGCCGATCAGCTTGATCTTTTCGCCGATCTTCAGGTCGGCGGATTCGGCCGCGGCCTTGTCGAGCGAAGCTTCGGTCGGTCCGCGCGGCTGGTGCCCCTCGACGTAGTTGAGCGACTCCAGCTGTCCGCGCAGGGTCGAGGAGATGAACTTCGGCGCGAATTTGTTGCCGATCTTTTCGTTCTTCGCGTCGAAGAAGGCGCCGGGGGTGAAAATCGCCCCGGCCGCTTCGCGCACGCCCGGCGTCCGCACCACCCGCGGCAGCAGCGAGGCGCTGATCGTCGGGATTTCGCCGCTTTCCTGTTCGACCGGGTTCTCGGCGCTGATCACGACGCTGGTCCCCTTCAGCGACTCGTTGAAGATTTCGTCGAAGGCGGCGAAGATCGTGTCGGTGAGGACGAAGGAGCCGGCGACGAAGGCGACTCCGAGGAAGACGGCGAAGGCCGTCAGCAGGGCCCGGACCTTGCGAGCCCAGAGGCTCTTGAGGCCGAGGCTAGTCAAGCTGCTTCTGCAGCTCGATCACGTCGTCCGCCGAGCCGGGAGCCGCGTCGCTGACGATCTTCCCGTCCTGGAGCGTGATCAGCCGGTCGGCGTGGGCCGCGGCGACCGGGTCGTGGGTGACCATCACCACCGTCTGGCCGAACTCGTCGACCGCCTGGCGCAGCAGCCGCATCACGTCCGCGCTCGACTTCGAGTCGAGGTTGCCGGTCGGCTCGTCGGCGAAGACGACGGCCGGCTTGCTGACCAGGGCGCGGGCGACGGCGACGCGCTGCTGCTGGCCGCCGGAAAGCTCTGAGGGCCGGTGGGTGCGGCGGTCCTCGAGGCCGACGGTGGCGACCAGCTGGTCGACCCAGGCCTCGTCCGGCTTGCGGCCGGCGATCGAGAGCGGCAGGACGAGGTTCTCCTCGGCGGTGAGGACGGGCAGCAGGTTGAAGAACTGGAAGACGAAGCCGAGCTTGTCGCGGCGCAGCTTGGTCAGCTCGCCGTCGTCGAGCTTGGTGATGTCGATCCCGTCCAGCTCGACCGTGCCCGAGGTCGGCTTGTCGAGCCCGGCGAGGATGTGCATCAGGGTCGACTTGCCCGAGCCCGAGGGGCCCATGATCGCGGTGAAGCGGTCGCGCTCGAAGGAAGTGCTGACACCGTCGAGGGCATCGACGGCGGTGTCCCCCTCGCCGTAGCGGCGGTGGATGTCGGTGGCGACGACGACTGGTCCGTTGGCGCTCACTGATCGGCACGCTACCGATCCCGCGAATAGGGTGCGGTCGTGGCCCTGGCGGATCGCTTCGACGGACTTTTGATCGACCTCGACGGGGTCGTCTGGATCGGCCATGAGCCGGTGCCGGGGTCGGCGGAGACGCTGCGGGCGCTGGTCGAGGCGGGCAAGCGGATCGTCTTCGTCACCAACAATCCGGGCAAACTGCCGGCTGCCTACGCCGAGCGGCTGCGCGAGATGGGGGTCGAGGTCGGCGAGGAGCAGATCGTCACCGCCGGGATCGTCGTCGCGCGCCTGGCCCGCGAGGCGGTGGGCGAGGGCGGCGGCGTCTTCGTGATCGGCGCCGCGCCGCTGAAGGAGATGGTGGCGGCGACCGGGGCGCGGCTGTTGGAGGGCGAGGCGGCCTGGGAGGCGAAGGCGGTCGTCGTCTCCGGCCACCGCGGCTTCGACTACGAGGAGCTGGTGACGGCGAAGCGCGCGCTCGAACGCGGCGCCGCCCTCTTCGCCACCAGCCACGACCCGACGATGCCCTACCCCGGCGGCGAGCTGCCCGGCACCGGCGCGATCCTGGCCGCGGTCGAGACCGCCTCGGGCCGGCGGGCCGAGATCGCCGGCAAGCCCGAGCGCCACCTGTTCGATATCGCCCGCGAGGCGCTCGGCTGTTCCTTTTCGGCCGATAGCAACGAAAAGGAACAGGCGAATCGACGAGTGGCGATGATCGGCGACCGGATCTCCTCCGACATCGCCGGCGGCAAGGCGGCGGGACTGGAGACGATCCTCGTCCTCAGCGGCACGACCTCGCGCGAGGAGGCGGCCGCGGCCGACCCGGCGCCCGACTTCGTGCTCGAGAGCCTCAGCGGCCTGCTGGCGTGAGCGCGGCGACGGAGACCGGCCCTCCGGCCGGGCACCGGCCGGGGCTCAACTTCGCCGGGGTCTTCGCGGGCACCTTCTGCGGCCTGGTCGGAGTCGGCTCGGTACTGCCGATCCTGCCCCGCTACATCCACGGCCCGATCGGCGCCGGCGACGTCGCGGTCGGGGTGGTGATCGGCGCCTACGCGGTGACCGGCTTGCTGCTGCGACCTGTTGCCGGCCGCCTTGCCGACACCCGCGGCCGCAAGCCGACGGTCCTGGTCGGGGCGATGCTGGTCGCGCTCAGCGCCCTGCTCTACCTGCCTGCCCTGGGGATCGCCGGGCTGATCGTCGCCCGCCTGATCCTCGGCGCCGGCGAGGGTGCCGTCTACACCGCCGGCTCGGCCTGGATCGTCGACCTGGCGCCGGAGGAACGGCGCGGCCGCGTCCTCGGCCTCTACGGCCTCGCCGTCTGGGGCGGCCTCAGCGTCGGGCCGCTGCTCGGCGAGGTGCTGTTGAACGCGGGCAGCTACGACATGGTCTGGATCGTCGCCGCGGCGCTGCCGGTGCTCGGCGCCCTGATCGCGCTCGCCGCCAGCGACCCGTTCGTCCCTCTCCCCCACGCCGAGCCCCACCCGCTCATCGCCCCGGAGGCGGTCGGGCCGGGCTTCGCGGTCGGCCTCGCCTCGTTCGGCTATGCGGCGGTCGCCACCTTCATCGTCCTGCACCTCGAATCGCGCGGGGTCGGCCACGGCGCCACGGTCTTCGCCGCCTTCGCGGCGATGATCGTCCTCACCCGTCTGGTCTTCGGCGACCTGCCCGACCGGATGGGGGCGGCGCCGGTGGCGATCGCAGCGACGATCGGCGAGGCCTGCGGCCTGCTGCTGATCGCCGTCGCCCACAGCCTCCCCGTCGCCCTGGTCGGCGGTGTCGCGATGGGCGCCGCCTTTGCCCTGCTCAATCCCTCGCTGATGCTGATCGCCCTCGGCCGCGTCTCCCAGCAGGCGCGCGGCGCGGCGATGGGCACCTACACCGCCTTCTTCGATGCCGGGGTCGGGCTGGGGGCGCCGATCGCCGGCGTGGTCGCCGCCCTGACCAGCTACGAGGGCGCCTTCATCTTCGCCGCCGGGGTCTGCCTCGCCTCGGCACTGATGATCCTCGCCCGGCTGCACCCGGCGCGGGCCACGCCTCCCAGCTAGCCCGGCCCCGCCGGCCGGCGTTTTACCGCTCGCTGATCAGCAGGGTCTGCAGGGCGCGGCCGACGCGGCCGTTGCCGTCGAAGAGGGTCGACTCGGCGGTCCCGACTCCCTTCGGCCGCGGCAGCGTCGCCGCGTCGACCCCGATCCACTCGCCCTTCGGCATCCGCTCGAGGTGGACGGTGAGGTCGACGTTGATGAAGAGGAAGCGGCGGAAGTCCAGCGCGGCGCTGATCCCGTTGCCGACGTCGGCGGCAACGAGGGTGCGCTGCAGCGGCGTCGGCTCCTCGCCGGCCACCAGCGGCTGGCGCATCCGCAGCCAGGCGGTCGCCGGCCCCGGCTCGAGGAAGCCGCCGGCGACGAAGCGGATCTCCATCGCCGAGTGGTAGCCGTGCTCCTGCTCGGTCGGGAAGAACTCGGCGTCGGTGCCGTCCTCCGGCGGCGCCGGCGGCTGGCTGGCGAGGAGCGCCTCTCCCGGCAGGTCGAGCCTGGCGGTGCGGATCCGCCAGCCGCGGGCGAGCATCAGCACTTCGCCGTCGATGTCGCACAGCTCGGCCTCGACCATCTGCACCCGCCGGCCGGGTCGCGCCACTCGGGCCTGCAACTGCACCGGCGCGATCGGCACCGAGCGGAGGATCTCGAAGGTCATCCGCCCGACCTGGAACTCGTCAGCCTCGGGCAACTGCTCGACCGCCCAGCCGAGCAGCGCCGACGGCGGACCGGCGTGCTGGGCGCCGGGGTCCCAGGGCCCCCGCGTCAGCTCAGTGGCGCGAAAGAGATCCCCATCCCGCTCATAGAAGGCGTCGAACACGCCCGCATCCTAGGCGGCTAGCAGCGGCTGCCGAACTCCTGGGTCCAGACGTGGGCGTCGCGGACGCCGTCGAGGGTGCCGATGCGGAGGCCGATGCCGATGTCGCGGTACTCGCCGAGGATGTTTTCGCGGTGGCCGGAGGAGTGCATCCAGAGCTTGAATATCGTTCGCGGCGTCGCGTAGCTGCCGCCGGCGTAGGCGATGTTCTCGCCCTCGCTACAGCCGTGGTAGCCGACCTGGTCGAACCAGTAGGTGAACTGGCGCCCGCAGGCTTCGTGGCTGAATTCGTCGCAGCGCAGGATGTCGCCTGACTTGCGGTCCGCGGCCCTGGCGAGCGAGGCCGGGGCAGCGAGGGCGGCGAGGCCCCGGCTGGCGCGGGCCTGGTTGACGAGGCAGAGCACGGCGCGCTCCTGGGCGCCCGCGGCGGCACCGGCGTCGCCCTGGCCCGGGCAGGCGGCGCTGGCGGAGGACGCTCCGCCGAGGCACGCCAGCACCAGGGCGATCGGAACCAGAGCCGCAATCTTTCCCCTGCGCGTCACAGGCTCGTAATACCCGAGGCGTACTCTTTTTTCACTGACGCGAAAGGAGAACGATGGCGAC